>CAZQDZ010000026.1:0-67191 GCA_964591455.1 uncultured Saprospiraceae bacterium | reverse complement strand
AAAACCTCCTTAACTAAAATGGCTAAAGGCCGTCCAATCAACTATCCATCAATAAGAATCGTGTAGCCTAAATGGTCTATTCAGACTGAAAATTTACAATCAAAATCCCTAGAAGAGCTTATTCAAGACTCCTTCTTCAAATTACTCTCCCATTCAATATCTATTCATTATCTTTATTCAACTCCACACAAAGCCTATCTCATTATAGTTAATCATATAAGGAGAAGCATCACCAAGAAGGCAATCATTATTTTATAAAACAAGATTATGAGAGTCTACTTCCTCCTGCTTTCTATATTAATAATGTCTGTGCAACTGACTGCACAAGACAATTGTAAAATTTACTTTAATGGTGATTGGTCTTTTGACCATAAGTTCGAGGCATTCGAGGGATTTACTACAGCCTATAATAGGTATTACAACTATAACGAAGATGGCGTATCCAAAGGGGATATTAAGGTAATCATCGAAGACCAACTTGATGGCGGCCCTGATCCATCTCCTGAGCAGATGGCAACACTTCAATTTATCTGTGACAATCAAGATTATATAAGGTCCGTTCTCTTGGATACCTCAGTGTACGATTTCCAAGACTATCTCTACGAAATTATTGGTGGCGAATACTTGACCAATAGGGAGTTAGAAAACTTGGAACCTCTGAATATGAAGAATCTAATGAGTCCAGAGGAATTATATATTCATTCTGTACATAAAGATGGGTATGCCTACTTTGGTATAGAAGGGTATTGTGTATGGGAGGCAGATGAAGGATTCGGCTTTTTGTTTCATAAGAAAAGAATTCTGGAAGCGGATGTGAGTTTTGTTGCCACAGAGACTGGACCCATAGAAGCAGATTTGGGATACGAATTACTCAGTCGTTATGATAGCTTAAAAGCGATTAAGCAATATGGCACTAAAATAGAACCCAAACCTAAACTAATAACGCCTCATCCTAAGTATGGAAAATTAAAACCAACGGAGGTCTGCGAGAATCAACTATATGTCAATAAATTAATTTCATATGGACACATAGAGGAAGTACAATTATTACATCAACAGAATGCGATTAACATACAAGATTCTATAAGCCAATACTCCGTAAAAGACTTACTATCTATTGCTGTTCATTTTAACCAAAAGGAATTAGTACAATATTTTCTGGATAATGCTCGCCAGCCACTCGATTTGAGAAACGCATTGGGTAGTGCAGCTAAAAACTATAATCGTGAATTCGTAGAGTTGCTGCTAGCAAACGGGGCTGATCTCAATGCGCTATCACGAAGTCATGGATTGGTATTAGACCAGGTGATTCCAAACTACCGCAAGTACAAAGCAAGTTTTATTACTGCTCAGGAAGAAGAGAAAGAAGTATTCGTGGATTGGCTAAGAAGTAAAGGCGCAATAACTTCTTTGGAATTGTTTGATAGTTATTACGAGAATAGAAACTATAAAGAACTGGAATTATTTCTTAAGTCATCTTCAAGGTCACCACTCAATAAAAGGCTTAGTGAGCTGCTGAAGGAAAATCAAAAGTCAGGAGATGAAGAAATGGCCATTTTCCTTTTTAAGCAATTGCACTGTCGTAGCTCATACAAGAGATCTTGGCTGAGAAAGGCTGTCGATTTAGAGGATAAGTTATTAGTAGAATATTGTCTAGAGCAAGACGCTGAATTCTACAAGTCTTACTCTAGCAGCCGACCCTATTTTAGAAGGACTATCTTGGATGAAGTTCAAGAGAAAATAGAACGAGGGAGAAAAGATAGATTAAATAAGCTTAAAGAATTAGAGTCTTATCTCATCTCTCAAGGTGCAAAAACTTATGACCAATTAATTAATGAAGTATTCGACAATAGTGATGAAGTAATTAAAGATAGTCTGGCTTTGCATATTGAAAGAAATAGGAAGCATGCAGATTTGTCTGTGCTTATAGAAAAGAGTATTGAGAGGGATAAAATCGACCTTGCTAAGTACTTCCTTGACCTGCCTAATCTGAATAGTGCCAGAATGAAATTAGCTATTTTGTCGGGTAGTCAGGAGCTAGTAACATATCTATTAGATCAAGGTATTGATATTAACTACAGCTCATTTTGGGTGACCCCTTTCGAAGAGCTCATGCATAAAGTAGAGAGAGATTCAACTGCCTACAGTGATAGCTATGTTAATTGGCTAAAGTCAAAAGGGGCTAGCGATATGGATGCCATTGTCGAAAGGTTCATAAGAGCAGGGCAGCTAGATTCTATAATTAACTATAGTCCGATTCAAGCTTTTTATCAAGGTCGGTTATCAAGGTATCTTTCTCTTGCTTTAGAATATGACCAAAAAGAGATAGCAGATTATTTCTATAATAGTCCCTATTCTCGCGACTTGCCTTCTGTGGCTATAAGTAGTAAAAATTTAGAACTGCTCAATTATTTGCTATCTAAAGGGCTTTCACCGAATTACATGTCCTTTGAGAAAACCTTATTGGACAGAACGGAGTATAGCTTGAGCAGAAATAAAAGTGAAGAGGATAGTGCTAAGCTACATTTGATTAAAGAAAGATTGCTTTCACTTGATGCCCAATCAGCAAAAGAAATTGTATTACCTCTCATAAAGCAAGGAGATATAGAAACCATAAGACAGATGTTCGAACGCAGAGAGTTGTCATCACCTGTCTCACCATTTTCTAATTGGATAATTGAGACGGCTTTTCAGTATCAGAATCCTGAGTTTGCTTTCGAAATCTATAAGCATTTTGTAAGCAATTCTTCTCAGTATTTGCATTCATCTATCGTCTTTCGAAATATCCAACTTACGGACCACATTCTTAGTCAAGGATATGATATCAATGAAAGCCGGTATGGTAAAACTGTTCTGGATAACCTTGAGAGTAAATTGACCTACTGGAAGGATGAAAACTATACAGAAGGGAAGGCACTCTATGATTGGCTGGTGTCTAAGGGGGCAAAGAAGCGTGGGAGAGAGTAGGGTTAGGTAGACTGACAGAATAATTGCATTCCTCAAGCTGCTATCCACTTTTCATAAAGTCCCACTTTAAAAAGCACCTTCTCCATATTTATTACATCTTTGCGCCTTCTTAAGACAAAAGCGCTTAGAAATTATGGAATCCATCAGAAATATAGCCATCATAGCCCACGTAGATCACGGAAAGACGACGCTGGTAGACAAGATTATACATGAGTGTAATGTCCTTGGCGATCGAGAAGATAAGGGCGAACTTATCTTGGATAATAACGATCAGGAACGGGAAAGAGGCATCACCATTGTATCTAAGAATGTGGCTGCCCACTTCAATGGTGTTAAGATTAACATTATAGATACGCCTGGTCACGCAGACTTTGGTGGTGAAGTAGAGCGGGTACTCAAGATGGCTGATGGTGTATTGCTATTGGTTGATGCCTTCGAAGGACCGATGCCTCAGACAAGATTTGTACTGGGTAAAGCCATAGAGTTAGGCCTTAAGCCCATTGTAGTCGTCAATAAGGTAGATAAGGAGAATTGTAAGCCAGAGGATGTGCAGGGTGATGTCTTTGACCTGATGTTTAACCTGAATGCGACTGAGGAGCAGATGGATTTTGTGACCATCTTCGGGTCATCTAAGTTTGGCTGGATGAGTCACGATTGGGAGAAGAAGACCAAGGATATCGTGCCACTCTTACAGGCAGTGGTAGATGAGATTCCTGAGGCACCTTATAGAGAAGGTACCCCTCAGATGCAAATCACCTCATTGGACTTCTCCAAGTTTACAGGGCGAATAGCCATAGGTAGGATATTCAGAGGGGACCTGAAAGCTGGTCAGGACTTGATGTTATGCAAACGTGATGGTGTGCAGAAGAAGGTGCGGATTAAAGAGCTCTTTGTCTTTGAAGGATTAGGTAAGAAAAAAGTGGATACGGCTAGAAGTGGTGATATATGTGCGATAGTCGGTATCGAAGATTTCGATATAGGAGACACATTAACAGACTTGGAGAATCCAGAAGCGATGCCACATCTTAAGGTAGATGAGCCGACGATGAGTATGCTCTTCACGATTAATAACTCTCCTTTCTTCGGCAAGGAAGGCAAATTTGTTACCTCCAGACACCTGAGAGATAGACTATACAAGGAGACAGAGAAGAATCTGGCGCTGAGAGTAGAAGATACTGATACAGAGGATAAGTTTAATGTATACGGCCGTGGGGTACTCCATTTGTCCGTGCTTATAGAGACGATGAGAAGGGAGGGATATGAATTACAAGTCGGTAAGCCTGTTGTGATTTTCAAAGAGATAGACGGCAAGAGATGTGAACCTGTAGAATTGCTTGTAATAGATGTTCCAGAGAATTTTTCTGGAAAGGCGATAGAGCTGGTCACTCAGCGTAAAGGTATTCTAAAAAGCATGGAGCCTAAGGGTGATTTGCAGCATTTAGAATTTGAAGTGCCCTCAAGGGGACTCATTGGTCTTAGAAATAATATGCTGACGGCGACTTCTGGTCAGGCGATTATGACCCATAGATTTATAAGCTACGAACCCTATAAAGGGGATATCCCAGGAAGAATTAAAGGATCTATCGTGTCTGGCGTAGAGGGGCAAGCTTTGGCATTTGCACTAGACAGGTTACAAGACAGAGGTAAGTTTTTTATAGAGCCTGGAGATAAAGTGTATAAAGGGCTAGTAATAGGAGAGAACACCAAAGCTAATGATCTAGAGGTCAATGTTATAAAAGGGAAAAAGCTGACGAATATGCGAAGTGCAGGTGCAGATGATGCTGCTAAGTTGGCGCCTAAGATTGTCCATTCCTTAGAAGAAGCGATGGAATATATCAAAGAGGATGAGTATCTGGAAGTAACGCCAGAGAGTCTGAGAATGAGAAAGATCTAATTAGAGAGATTGACGATATAACAATAAAAAAAGCCACCTCAAGAGGTGGCTTTTTTGGTTAGTTGTAAGGGTTAATTGCAGTAGTTCCTCATTCTTTGGCTTGCAATTTCGCTCTGTACTCGGCAGTGGCCTTTTCAAAATCTCTAATCGTACTATTAATGCCAAATTTGTACAGCCACCTATATAGAATACCAGATCCTTTGCTCGCCCTCTCTTCTTTAGCAACTCTTGCTCTTGGATGATCCATAAAGCTGAGATATCCTTGTTTTACTTCTTGTCTTTCAACATAAAACTCTATACACTTTATGTGTTTTAGATTTTTGTAGCCGTAATGGTCGGGAGCAACTATCCTAATCGGTGCGCCATGCTCTAAGGAGAGAGGCTTATTATCAAGTTTGTCTGCCAACATAACATTTTGCTGCATCAAGTCTTTTAAAGACAAACTTGTTTTATATCCATCCTGTGCCTTTAGAACAACAAAAGTGATTTTATCTGAAACTTTCGGTAATATGAATGTCTTATAAAAATCACTGAAGCGGTAGCCGCTCCAATTGAGATTTAATTTACTCCACGTGGTTACACAGTGAAAGTCTGAAACTTGAGACATTCTTGGGAGTGACCTCAAATCTTCGTCTATAACAAACTCCTCTAAATCGCCACCTATGAAAATCCTGATTTTATCTACTTCTTTAGGAAAACGATTTGCATACTGTGGCAGTCCAAAACGAGGGAAGAGATTTGTTTCTTTTTGGCCAGGTGGAAGGGTTTTCATAATTGAAGGTTAGCTTTTATCCTAACAAACCTGTTTTTCGTATTGTTCATCGGTGCAATCTTCTGTTCAGCGCTGGGCAATAACTCCTCTCATTGGGTTTGGCAAGTAGTTCAATGCATGATATTTGAGTCAGAAGTATATGAGAAAGGCGCAAAAAAAAGTAGGTAACCAATTAAGGATACCTACTATAATTATATCAAAAATGCTGGATATCATTCAATGATAACCATACGGATTGTTTTAACACCTTTTTCGTTTGATAAGTTAACCCAGTATAGACCAGGTACCATCTCATCATTATCTATTTGAATATGCTGACGACCACTCTGTAAGGTTATGTTCTGAGTATGCACCTTTTGACCAGTTGCATTGACTATACTCATATTCAGGTTTTCTTGGTTTCCTGATTCTATAGAAAGTACAAATGATCCTTGATTAGGATTAGGCGCTATACCTACCTCCAATAGTCCTTCCAACTCATTCGTACTGGTAGTCTCTACGACAACCGTTGTCGTCAATACTCTTGTCCCACATCTATTGGTTACAGTAACGATGACATCATAAGTGCCTTGTTGATTGAAGGTATGTTGTGGGTTCTGCTGCGTACTGAATTGGCCATCTCCAAATTCCCAGAAGATAGAAGTCACATCAGTAAAGTTACCGTTGAATTGGAATGTCCCAGCGCCAACTTCGTCCACGCTAAAGCCACCACCAGGTACATCTATCACCTGTATCACCGCTGTTTCGGTAATCGTTCCAGCTTCATTGGATAGATTAAGTGTGATTGTTTTTTCACCAGGCAAGAAATAAGCTATCTGATGAGGACCTGACTGATCTGAAGTTGGTGGCAAAGCAAATGCACCAAAATTCCAATCAAAGTCTAGAAGCACTCCTGAGGTTATAGCACTTACCCTTACAGGTTCTAATTGGCAGTACGTAATATTTGGAACATCTAAGTTAGCTGCCGGTAACTGAATAGCTCTTTCAGTAATATTCACGTTATCTATGAATAAATCTGTACCTCTATCACTATCGCCGATTATTCTAAATATAACTTGATCATTACCTCTGAATTGGGAAATATCAACTTCCTGCTTCGCCCAGTTTATCGGACTATCTGGCATCTCAAAAGGTATGTTTGTTGTATTTAGCTCTGCACCTCTCTTCTGATAGATAGTGTCAGAGAATGTAGCGCCACAATCAGTACTAACATCTATAAGTAAGGCATCATCGTCTTCCTGATTATGGAAATATGCCATTTCAAACGATAGAATTAGCGCATCATCACCAGCAGGTGATAAGTCTACTGGCACCATAGATAAGTAATCATCTGTATTATTTCTGTTGACATCACTAAATGGCATTGTCAACATAGAACTTTGATTACCTAGTAAACTTAAAGCAAAAGATGTCACCCAAGTCACATCATCCACAGGGCTATCTACGACCCAGAAGTCAGGTAGATTAGTCTCACTGAATGATTCGAACACAGGATAATCTTCTCCACCACTCAGATAAAGAGGTCCAATCAAGTTGATGGTGTCATTGAAATTCAGTGTTTCATTCGGATGTGAAATCCATGTTTTTAGATTGAATTCACCATCGCCTGTAATCGTAAATGGATCTGCAAAAGTGTACAGGATTGTGTCCTCTGTCTGTAAGGTTCCAGTAAAAAGTTCAGTGACAACGGGCTCATCATTCACTTGATAGGATATTTCGATATTATTCAGTGGGTTATTACCTGAATTAACAACGACTACAGAAACAGTTTCTTCCAAAGAACCAGCACAAGTGATAAAGCTTGTCATTTCTGGTACCATGACATCTCTCATCGTCAAGTCGAAATCCAATCTACAATTAAGGAGTCCTTCTTCTGTATTACCAGATACACTTCGGCGTCCTTTGATGCCATTCGGGAAGTTCGCTGAAGCAGCAAACCATTGTGTTTCGAAAGGATTAGAAATAGGCATTCTGGTCATATTCTCAGTTACCGTTGTGAACACCTCCATATATTTTGATCCTAATCTATATACATCATAGCTTTCTGCACCCGGAACTGGATCCCAACTAAATAACATATCATTACCACAGACTTCTAAGATTTCAAAATTTCTTGGGACTCTGGTTACTGTCATAGGTTCGCTAATCACAGTCTCATTTCCTCTTGTAATAGATAAGAGTACCTCATTAGAAGTATATGCTGGGATAAAAACATTCAGGCTTTGGGCATTAGCATTAGCAGACCCTAACTCATTCCATGAATTACCATTATCATCAGAGATACTGATAGTAAATCTTGAGCCATTTGGTTCAGCTTCCCAATACACAGTTTCACCTGTAGAGGCGACTAATTGCTCACCACCGAAAGGATAGATAAGTGTTACTTCATCCATTCTTACTTCCCAAGTAATGTAATACTCCACATCTCCGAATGGAACTTCCAGACCATGTAAATCAACCACATACTCACCTGCATCAGGATTTTCTACAAATAACTGCTCTTGGTTATTAAGGTGATCTTCATCTTCTACTGCTGGCTGGCTTAGTAAGGCAGGGACTGGTGAAGAATTCAGAACCAATGGTAGATGTTCCATACCATCAGGCGTCGTTAATCTAGTATCTATATCATTTAACAGCGCTTTGTTACTTGCAGAACTACCAGGTCTATCAGCCCAGTAAGTCATGATTCTTAGTTCTCTGGCACCATCAGGAACTGATACCGTGAATTGTGTTCTTTCATCTCTTGTCAGCGTGCCAGCTTCATAAGTTCTATCTTCTATGGCTATAGCCGCTCTAAGTGCATTAGCCGTACCCCATCCAAAAGTGAAATCTGGACCTGGGTTACCCAAATCATCAGCCGTATTCATCATTATCGCTTTGAGTAGCGCGGCATCTGCTGTCTCACCATTATTATTATCTCTATGTGCTTGATGTAGCATAGCCATGACGCCAGCTATACCAGGTGCAGCACCAGATGTGCCTCCAAAATTCTGGTAGTTATGATTGGTAGAGGTAGATACATGTAAAGCTCCATTAGAAGCCAAATCTGGCTTTATTCTTCCATCTGCGGCTGGCCCTCTAGAGCTGGTATTCTCTATCACACCCACTTTATTAGTGTTGGCTACTGCAATTACATTCTTTCCTTGCTTATGTCCACCAGTTATATTTCCCCATTGTTCACCTGCACCAAATCCACACTCATTGTTATTACTATTTCCAGCAGAGAATACATGCATCAGTGTTGGATTATCATAACACTGATCATCTACAGTACTTGCGGTAATTGTATATCCACCATTGCAGCCGTTACTGTATGAGGAATTAGTAACCAAAACACCATTGTTACGGTGGAGTTGCATCGTTATAGCATCCAAAAAATTAGGAATATAATCTACGGCATATAAATCCGCTCCTGCAGCCATACCTCTATTCCTAGGGTCTCTATTTCCTGATCCAGCCATAATACCGGAAACACCATCTCCATGCGTTCCTCTATCAGGAAAAGCGTCATCATTATCTTGGAATAATCTACCATGAAAATCTACGTGGTCAAAAATCCTTCCATCATCTCTGCATAATACAGCAACACCTTCTCCATTGTAATTTCTACCGAGCGGCGTCTGAGTATCTATGGTGTTTGCTCTTACTAGTGCTCTGCCAGGAATCTCGTCAGCAATAGAAGGCCCTGGGCCTAATTCTAAACTAAAGATGTATGGCAAGGCCGCCACTCTTTCTATATCTTCTAGAGGAATCTGCGCCATAAAATAATTATTGAATCCATTAGACGAAGTAATATCTACATCATCATAGGCAAAGCTTCTCAATAAGGTCTTATGGTCTATGCTCTTATCAGCAGCCAGTGACACCTCTATGAAATCATTGGCGACATAAGCCCAGTCTGGAATATCATTGGCTTGGATACGATCAGAAATTATTAAATCCATTCGCATGTCAGATACATGTCTCACGTTCATGCGTTTCAATCTATCCGGTCTGAATGACTCTGGAAATGATACGTAGTAAGCTTTGTGTGGGATGTATTCTAAAAGTTGGATACCCTCACTTTCCATCGCCGCTATTTCCGATTTCGAGGGAATGGATTGGAATTGGACTAACTTGTAGTACCTTCCATGGGCAATATCATTCTTGCTGAGAGAAACTTCTGATATAAATTCATCCAGATTCTCACTCAGTAATACACTACCGCTTCTTAATTGTACTTCGTTGGATAGTTGTCCGAAAAGAACAGAACACATTAGAAAAAAGAAAAAGGTTGTATAGATTCTCATGTGATAGGCTATTGAGGTGATTAACTAAGCACTTAAATTAGTTAATTTATAACTTATCAAATGACAAATTGGATCAAGAAATCTTAATCAAATTGTAGAGTTGTAGCTAGTCCGACACATACCATTGATTGGCACACGAATATGGATAAAGACAATCTATATGTGTTCTACTTAATTATGACTTCATCGGTAAAGACCCAGCATTTGTGGCCAGCACCCTTGTGATGTGGCGGACATACACCTTGTGTTTTTGCCACTACTTTGACATATCTAGACTGCCCAGGCTGACGAATAACAAAATCCTTGACTATGGAACCTTTGTCAGTTGTTTTGATAACATTATTGTGAATAGTCTCTAAGAGAGTCCATTTTCCTGGTTGACCTATGTAAACCTCCATGTCGGTAGGCATAAATATCCATGAGTTTTCATCTTGCAAAAACCCCATTCTTACCTCTGAGAATGAGGACTTTTTTCCTAAATCTATAATAGCCACAGCATCTACACCTTCATAGCCTTGCCAAGTACCATTTCTAAAATCTTGACCTCCCCTTATCTGATCTATTAATGCATTGTCTCCACCTGCTGCATATTGTGACGCATAAGCATTTTCTAATTCTATTTGTTTGTCGGTATCCATTTTAGTGTAGTAGCTGGTTGCCTTTTGGCTAGGGTAGGCCCCTTCTTTTTCAGCCCAAGTTGTGAGACTAGCGTTAGATTTTATTTTTATGGGTTCGGTATATAGTTTGGGTTCAGCTTGATTCAGACTGTAGTATATGTTGGATCCCTCAGTTGCAGATTGGATTTCTATCTCAGTCTCATTTCTAAATGATCTATCTCCCCTCGTGATTACTGGGACGGGCACCAATTCGTTATCTGCAATTCTACTCATAGGTCTATTAGCCTTAGTATGCCCATAATCTTCATTAGGCTGATCACTCATAACAAAATAAAGACTGGGTCCCTCCATAAGGAGTTCATGTGTGAGGTAGGTTTTGTCATAGTGACCTTCACCTTCATAAGCTTCATTTATGTAAATATTCTCATCAGAATTATTCTCTGTTTGAATCAAGATAGAGCGCCCATTTTCGAGAAATATCTCTACTTCATCGAACCAAGGTGAGCCTATAATATATTCATTACTTGCAGGCGCAACGGGGTAGAATCCCATAGCACTAAAAACCAACCAGGCACTCATTTGACCACAATCTTCATTACCAGATAATCCATCTGGGGAGGCTGCATATAAGTCACCCATAATCTGACGTACATATTTTTGGGTTTTGTAAGGCTGTCCTAGATAATTGTATAGATAGGCTATATGATGACTAGGTTCATTACCATGAGCATACTGTCCTATCAGTCCTGTGATATCTGCCTGATGACGACCAGAGGTCTCTTGCGGTGCTGTGAACAGCGCATCCAACTTATCAATCACTATTTGTTCTCCACCTAGGAGCTTAGTCCATCCCTCGATGTCCTGTACTGTGCTAAAGCTGTATTGCCATGAATTGGCTTCCGTATAATTAAAGTTGACCTCTGTGGGGTCAAAAGGATAAAACCATCTGTTATTACTTCTGGCTCTCATGTGCTGCGTCTCAGGATCAAGTAGATTCTTATAATACTGAGCTCGACGATAGTATTCTGAGGCGATTTTGTTTTTACCCATTTTTTCAGCCATCTTGGCTATTGTCCAGTCATCGTAGGCATATTCCAAACTTTTGGAGACACTTTCAGCTTCATACGCGGTAGACAAGAACCCATTTTCTATGTATTCTGGTATGCCAAGTCTATCGGCAGTAGAACTGTGTACCATCGCCTCTAATGCCATATCTACATCATAGTTTGTAATGCCTTTTAGGTAAGCATCTGAGATTACTGGTGCAGCATGATAACCAATCATACAGCCAGTATAATTGGCTGAGAGTTCCCACATCGGCAGCTGTCCGCCTTGCTGGTACTGACTCATAAAAGTTTTTATAAAGTCATTGGTCCTTTTCTGATCTATAATGGTAGCCAGAGGATGTAAAGCCCTATAAGTATCCCAAAGCGAAAAAATGGTATAGTGATCATAATCTTCAGACTGATGTATTTTCAAATCTGTACCTAGATATCTTCCATCTACATCTGAAAAGATATTTGGTGCTATCATGGTGTGATACAAGGCTGTATAAAAGATGGTCTTCTTTTCTCTACTGTTATCTGTTACTTTGATCTTAGATAATTCTTTAGCCCACAGTTGTTCTGCTTCTGAGAGGGTCTGATCGAAATCCCAATGGTTAATTTCTTTTTCTAGATTCTTACGAGCTCCTGCGATATCTACTGAAGAGATACCTACGCGAACTTTGATTGTGTTTGAGCTATTACCGAAATCAAGTGCTGCTTTAATTGAGGTACCCTTAGCTGATGTGAAACTGTTATTGGCTACTCCATCAGATAGGATCTCATGTGCTTTTATAGGTTGATTGAACTGGATAACGAAGTAAAATCGCTGTTCACTTGCCCAGGCATCGGAATGCCTATAGCCTTCTATTTCTGTCTTACTTACAAAAGTCAGTTGGCTATCGACCACCTTATCTCGATGCTCTAAATCTATTAGGATCTTTCTGGCTTCTTTTTTAAGGTAGGTATACTCATGCATCCCAGCTCTGCTCGTAGCTGTTAGTGCCACATTGATACCATACTTCTCTAATCTAGTACTGTAGTAACCTGGCGAGGCCGTCTCATTTTCTTTTGAAAAGATGGAGCCGTAGCCATCTGTTCCAGGATATCCATTGTCATAGTTTGTATCACCAGTATAAGGCATAAGAAGTAAGTCACCATAATCAGAGACACCTGTACCACTGAGATGCGTATGACTGAATCCATAGACAATAGTATCTGTATAGTGATAACCACTACAACCATCCCATCCAGTCAATCTGGTATCGGGACTGAGTTGCATCATACCATATGGCACTGTGGCCCCAGGAAAGGTATGTCCATGTCCTCCTGTCCCAATAAATGGATCCACATAACTAATGACGTCCTGTGTAAAACTATTAACTGATATGAATAGAAAACTAATTAGAATACAACGATACATCCGACTATATATTTATGCAATAATATAGGTGAATTTCAATAAAAATTGTACGCTATAATAGTTTTTGCCTATGATTTGCAATGGAATGTACAAGTATAAAAAAAACCCTCTTCTATTGTGAAAAGGGTTTCGATTTATCTTATAAGGCGATAAACTACCTTATCTTATTTATCTTACCATGACTTATGAGTGCATCATTATCTACAATTTTGTACAAATAGATGCCTTCGATTAAGGTGCCCAGATTTATTGTTTGGTTGTTAGCAGACAGTAATTCTGAGAATACCATTTTACCCAAATTGTCATAGATATAAAGTTGCTTTGGAGATCCTATTTGGCTAAAGGATATATTCCAGTCTTGTGTTACTGGATTAGGAAATGTCTGAACGTCTATCATCTCTAACAAATCTGCTGTATTTGACGTACAAGATAAACCCGGTACTTGAATGCCGACAGAGTTGAAATCTATGTCTCTTTCTGATAGATCATTTGCTAGCACAAGCAGCTCTTCACTTTCTTCATCCCCTATATTCTCTAGTGTGAAGTCACTGATTTCACAACTTTGACCTAAGGCAGTGAATGAAAATCTGACAAGCAGTGTCTCATCTGGTAAGGTTACTGGAGCAAAATCTGCCCAGATTATTCTTACTTTTCCAGGGTCTGGAATAGAAACATCTTCTGATGGCAAGATGATACTACTATCAAAGAAGGGTAAGTCCTCATTGGCAAGTAACACTTCATTTATTCTATATATACGTTCATCCCAGTTGAGAAACAGCTGGAATGAAACAAGATCAGAGAAGTTGGACACCGACAATTCTACTTCGAAGTCATCTCCTGTTGCTTCATTGATATTGTGGTTAAGTTCTATTTCCAATGCTCCTTGAGCCATCAGAGACATAGAAAAACCAAGGGTAAAAATTATGGTAGTAATGAGTTTCATATCTAGACTAAATTATTTTAGTAGCCAAAGATATTAGAATTACATATAAAAAGTTTTTTTAATATATAAATTAACTATTAATCAGGGTTTTCCTTTAGCATTTGATTGAGAGAGTAGTACTTCAGTGTCTTAAAATACTTGATTGGCTCTATGCTTGTCTTTATAATGACATCTTTCTCTTGCTGTGGGTATAGATCAAAAAAATTGTCTTCTATTCTCCCTTCTGAACTGGAGTATAAATACAAGTTTTTTATAAAGATTTCTGACTTTAACTTAAGGATTATCCCCTCTGGTATCGCTTCCCATTCCATGCTAATTTGAGGATATTCTAATTCTAAATCTCTAGGTAATATCAGCATATGCGTTTTGCGGATGTGCAGATGCTCATTCACTAATTCTACTTTAACATATTCTCCCTGTTCTAGGACCTCGTCTAGATGGGTGAGGTCATAATGAAGATTGGAGTATGCGGGAAGATCTACAGGACCTTTTTTCTCTAAGATGATCTTATGATTCTTATATACAGTCATCTTCCATGTCGCTTGGAAAGCTGATGGCGTATCATTGATGACATATAGCGTTTTATCCTTATCAGTCGTTTCTACAAAAATGGTTGTCTCTTCGAAGGCATCTCTAGCGGCGTACTGAAGTGCTCGCCAAGTGCCGTCCACATCCACACTGCTCCATGAGATAGCTGGCCAGCAATCATTTAGCTGCCAGTATATAGTTCCCATACATCTGTCAGCCTGGATACGATGACTTTGTATAGCATAGCCGATTCCCTTTGCTTGTGTTAGTTGTGAAATATAACTGAGGGAAAGTATGTCCTTAGGCTGAGTGTAATAGTCCTTTATATGTTTGTAGATAAGTCGGTTGCCTTTATAACTTTTTTGGCGATGAGTGAGCAGTGGATTCTTTAGGTCAAAGACATTAGGATTGAAGTACTTCTGTATCAGAGAAATATTAGGAAAAGATTGAAATCCATATTCTGAATTGAATCGGCCAACATTGACAGCATAATCTTCGAATGGGTCCTCACCATGGAAAACTCCCCAGTAGTGCATGGAATGATGATTAAAATTCTCTGATTTACCCCAGTTGCTGAGGGGAGAAGTATGCGTAAAATTTGGATTAGGTACTATCTGACTTATTATCTCTGGAATCTTCACCATAAAGACCTCGTCATACTGGTTCTTGAGAGCGGTTTGGTAGCTCTTTGGTATGTTGAATTTTTTCTGCCAACTCCAATTATACCAGGCTACCTCTATCTCATTGTTGCCACACCACTGGATGATGCTAGGGTGATGGTGTAGTCTCATCACATTGTCTGCCACTTCATCCAGCATATTATCTACAAATTCAGTGTCCACAGGAAACATAGTATTAGCAAACATCATATCCTGCCATACCATGATACCAAGACTATCACATAGATTGTAAAAGATATCTTCTTCATATATACCTCCGCCCCATACTCTAATCATATTCATATTGGCTCTGACTGCGTCATCTATTACTCTATAATAATCTGCCTCTGTTAGACTATTTACAAAGTGACTTTGGGGAATGTAATTTGCGCCTTTTGCGAAGATGGGTTGGCCATTAACCTTAAAGTAGAATGAGGTCCCTATACTGTCTGGCTCTCGTATCAGTTCAGTTTTCCTCAGTCCAATAGTTAGTTGTTTACTGGAAGTGACTTGCCCTCTATAAAGGACTGAGACATTAAGATTGTAGAGCGGTTGTTCTCCATGCCCTCGGGGCCACCAGAGATGGGGATTATCTATATCAAACTCGAGTTGGGTGAGCGGAGAGGCGGCATCAAAAGTGCTGGTATTTATAATATTGTCATTCATGTCTGTGCAAGACAATTTGATTTTGGTATCCTCTCCAGCATACTCAGGAGATATTCCCACCTCAGCTAATACTGTAGCAGACTTTCCATCTTCAGTCTGATTAAAGTCTATATACCTCAGTTTTGATATCCTAGGTCCATCAAATGACAGTAGTTCTATAGGGCGCCAAATTCCCATTGTGACTATTCTCGGACCCCAGTCCCATCCAAAATGAAAAGCTGCTTTTCTTACTACGGGCATCACCTTAATTTCTCCGCTGTCATTCTCAGCAGGTAATTCGCAGGGAAGTTTTTCCATGTAGGAAGATCCTATTTTGATAGGGGAGTGGAATATTATTTTCAATGTATTATTCTTCACTAACTTATCATGCACATCTACCTCCCATTGTCTGTGCATATTATCTGCATAAAGAATTTGTTCCCCATTGAGGTACACCTGAGCATAGGTGTCCAGTCCTTTAAATGAAATTAAGTGATGCGCTTTGTTTAATTGAGAATGATGCATAGAAAACGATGTCTCATATACCCAATCTGCTTCTTCTACCCAAGTGATACTATCTTCGTTGGTATTGAAGTAAGGGTGAGGCATCCTATTCATTCGCAGTAGATCCTCCTGCACAGTACCAGGCACTTCAGCCTTCATCCATTCTGCAGAAGTGCCTTGACGAAATTGCCATCCTTCATGAATCCTCAGTGTATCTATCTGTGCATCCATTGGCTTGTTAGTAAGTAATTGTGTAAGACTAAAAAAGACAATAATTCTTAAGAACATCTAAGCTTTGTTTTTCATGTCATCCAATGCATCCCAGTATTCGACAGCTCTTCTTGTGTGAGGTATACAGATACTACCTCCAATCAGATTAGCGATAGAAAATACTTCAAACACTTCTTCGGTAGTCACGCCTAAGTCATGTGCAGTACCTAGGTGGTAAGCTATGCAATCATCACAGCGCAGCACCATAGAAGCAACTAAACCCAATAGTTCCTTAGTCTTGAGATCCAGGGCTCCCGCGGTATAGGTCTGATTGTCAAGAGAAAAAAACCGCTTAAGCACTTTATTATCCTCTGAGAGAATGCGGTCATTCATCTTTTTTCTGTACGCATTGAATGCTTCTACTTTATTCATTATTATCTAACTTATTTTTTGTCAAAAGTAATATTTCGTCTAACTAAGAAGTAATGATAGTTAGCATCTAGTGTGTGCCTTTATTTATTTCCCGCCATATAGAGATAAGCATTCGGAAAGGCATAAATAAATTCGCTAGAAAAGCGGCAGACCAGAACAGAACAATTTCTGATCTAATAAAAGTAGCCAATGCCCTTTGATTTTTATACGGTAATTTAGTGAGGATGGTATTGATACCTTTCTCATCACTGAAGGCTTGAAAATCGGAAAATGCACCTATCAAGAAAAAGAAGATTGGAATCGGAACGAAAATAAAAATGGCCTTAAACCATTTCGAACTTGAAATCCAGTGATGTTTAAGAAGAAATATGTATCTGATTAAGGTGATGGCAAGGATGATGATTAATATATTCTGTCTGTAGAAAAAATAATCTTCACCTATAGCTGAGTGGATAGGTAATAACACTATGACTAGGATAATAGCTGTTACCATCCACCACATTAACTCAAATGCGTATTTATTATTTAGCACTATTGTTTGATTCTGTAATTGTTTACGATAAGTCCTCCATCATTTCTATACACTATAGTATCCTGCAGATGGCGGACGATAGTTCGTCAATATAATAAGGATATCTAGACTTTGAATGTATGGTAACCGCTTCTATGTTTTTTCCTGATGGCAGTTCGAGTACCGCTTTCATCCATCCATCTTGTGTCTCCATTAGCTAAATGTACAAATGGAAGCACTATAATATTCAGAAGTAGTTAAGGAATATTTCGCCACTATATATATAGGCTCTTCATATATTATCTTTTTTAATAAGTTAATATTGACACGATGACAACTTTTCAGTAGGGGTGGAATGTCAATTACTTGTCTCTATAATGCAATGAGAATGAAACGCTAATGCAATCGGATTCTCAAGAAATGCCGATTTAAAAGAAGATTTGAGAATTTTTTTGTTAATGATTAGTTGGTTTTTGAATTAGAAAAGTAGTGTTATTGGTTGGCACTACTTTTTTTTATACCCCACTATGAACTGCAAGACAACATAGAGCAACCCACCTTATTTCTTGCCCATTCGGGTCTTTTAGCATACCACTTATCATATTTTGGATTATCAGTATAGGGTGCCTTTAACATAACGGCCAACTCATGAAGCATACTATAATCTTGATTGTCAGCTTTGTCTATACATAGCTGAGCCAGATAGTTTCTCAGGACATACTTAGGATTGACCAGCTTCATTTTCTTTTGTCTAGTTAGGATTGCAGTTGGTTCTTTAATGAGTCTACTAATATATCCGCTCCACCAGGCATCCCATTGTATTTTGATGTCTCCTTCATAGTGTTCACTATTATAAAAGGCATCCAGTAGCTGTATAGGAAGTCCCTTTGAGTGATCTAAATCTTCTGCACCTAATCCAGACAATTCTCGGAAGAAGATGGTGAAATCCACTTCTGTGAGATGCATAATCTTTTTCCACTGTTCCATGATTTGTGTGTCCTCCTCATATTTTTGTTGGAAGCCCATCTTAGCACGCATCATATTAAGCTCATGCAAAGGGTATTGTTTTTGGTAGTTCTCTAATATCTTTTCCAATGGTTCGCCATCCTCTATCAGCGGGTACAATGCATTGGCTAACTGCATCAGATTCCAGAGGCAGATTCTAGGCTGGTAACCATATCGGTATCTTCTATGCGTTCTATCGGTGGTATTAGGAGTCCAGTTATGGTCATAGCTCTCTAGCCATCCATACGGCCCATAATCTATGGTTTGGCCTAGGATAGACATATTATCAGTATTCATTACGCCATGGACAAAGCCTACCCGCTGCCATTCAAGTACCATTTCTAATGTTCTATTAGCTACAGCCTGAAAAAAAGCAACGTACTTTTGTTTTCCCTCCTCTTTTATTTTTGGGTAATGTGTGGTAATCGTATAGTCAGCAAGTTTTTTGAGGTTACTTATGTCCTTCCTTGATGCGAATATTTCAAAATTGCCGAAACGAATAAATGACTGCGCCACTCTACAGACAACAGCCCCTTTCTCATAAGCGGCATGTCCATCATACATAATATCTCTCAGCACTTCATCTCCTGTTAATCCAATAGACAGCGCTCTAGTACTGGGCACACCTAAAAAGTGCATGGCCTCGCTACACAGATATTCCCTTATAGAAGAACGCAGGACTGCTAATCCATCTGCTGATCGGCTGTAAGGCGTAGGGCCGGCGCCCTTGAGCTGTAAGACCCACCTGAGGCCATTATGGGTCACTTCTGCAATATTGATGGCTCTTCCATCTCCTAGTTGTCCTGCCCAGTGACCAAACTGATGTCCACCATAACACATGGCGTAGGGCCTGGCGGAGGCAAAAGAAGTATTGCCCGTAAAGACATCTCTAAAAAAGTTATCTGTACTTAAGTTGTCTTCAAGACCTATTAAGGTAGCCACATCTGGACTTACGGCTAGAATAGAAGGGAACGCGGATGGGGTAGGAGATACCCAGGAATAGGCAGCCCCATGTACTTGCCGTCTGGTATTATCAGTAATGGGATCGGCACTCAATGTTGAAATAAAATTATCGACAAATTTTAGATTAAGATCTTGATGCTTCATGTTTTTGGATTCGCACATTCACTTTAGATTAACTGATACACTGATTTTAAGCGATTCTTAAGTAGTAAAAACATCTAGACTGCCTTTTCATTTCACAATAATAACTTGAGATGATATGTTTGTACCACTAAATGTGGTTAAAGCTAATTCTCCAGACATGAAATTTAATAAATCAATATATATCATTTTTATAGCTAGCGTTCTATTGGTCTCTTGCCAAGATAAATTAATAAGGCCTGCACCCGATGTGTCAGATATCGATGTGACGGTAGACCTTATAAGATATGATGCAGGTCTGGCTAGCATTAATCCTGATAAACCTGAAGCAAGTTATATGCAGCTACTTGGGTCTTACCCTAAGATGACGGACCTATATTTCAAAGAATTGATAAGAATATATTCTCCAGATAAAACTACTTTTTATAATAATATTTCTGAATTCAGGAGAGAACCCCGTATAGCATCCTTATTAGACACTATAAAATATGTCTTTCCATATGACGATAAAGAAATAGCAGAAAATCTGGAGCAACCCCTCAAATATTTGAAGTACTACTTTCCAGAAAAAAATACACCACAGTTTTATACCCTTATGTCAGAGTTTGGGTATCAGAATTTCATATTCGAAGGAGAGGAAGGAAGAGATGCTATAGGCATAGGCCTTGATTTCTTTTTAGGTAATGATTTTGAATATAAAAAGATAGATCCAGGCAATCCTGTTTTCAGTAATTATCTATCCAGAAACTACACACCAGAATATATAGCAAAGAAGGCTATGGAAATGTATACCGTCGACCTTCTGGGTAGTCCTACAGGTAAGCGGTTCATAGATAAAATGATATATCAAGGAAAGAAGGCTTACATATTGACTCAGCTTTTTCCATCTACACCAGATACGCTTCTATGGGAGTATACTCAGCCAGAGATGGATTGGGTAGTAGAAAATGAGTTGCAGATATGGAGTTTCTTTTTAGAGAAAGAATTGTTGTACGAAACAAATCACATAGAGATTGCTAATTACCTAGAGCCAGCGCCTACCTCTAAAGGTATGCCTGACATAGCGCCCGGTAGAACAGCAGTGTATTCAGGCTACAAAATTATAGAAGCATATATGGCTAAGCATCCTGATTTTACCTTGAAGGACTTATTGGCTTTTAAAGATGCGCAGCGATTACTGGAGCAGTCGAAATACAGACCTAGTAGGCGCTAGATTTTGTACAACTTTTTTGTAACCGAGCCTTGGGAAGTATTGATTTTAAGTAAATATAGTTGACCTCCGTCTAGATAATCTATGTTTATCTCATTAAGGCCAGCATGAAGATTTATTTGATTGATGACTCTTCCACTAACATCATATATCGTCATTACAGAAGACGCATCTTCATTTCCTAGATTTACATAGATATAATCATTCGCTGGATTTGGATAGACCGCAATCTCAGTATCATTATTATCAATGATTATGTCTGAGACTGTTGCAGCTTCCTCATCAGTATACTTATCAGCAAGCGTAAATGAACGCAATCTAGAAGTCGGGCTTTCACCTTTCAGCGTTCTAGGATCACATACTTCTAAAGTGATATCGTCTAGCATGATATAATCATCAGTGGCATTATTTTCAGCCCTAAATCTTAGCACTGTAGATGATGATAATGCCCCTGAGATAGCCAAGGATTCAGAGTGAATAACGGCATTTGTGAAATCTACTCCAGATACAAAGGTCTGCAATAATTGGAAAGGACTACCATTAAGACTATACTCCAGATGAAAGCGGTCTCCACTCTCCATATCATAAGGGTAGTAGTTGAAACTTAATACAATAGCTTGGTAGTTTGCTAAATCCAGATTGTCGGTAAATATTGAAGACTGAGAGCCGTTGTTGCCATGTATATAATAACTGTAATCACCAGTGGAGGCAAACTGAGAACTATTAAGAAGTTTAGCAGAGATACCACCATCATTCCATATTCCTAGATTCCCATTCTCAAAACCAGTAATAGATGCAATGTCACAGTTAGAAGGTCCATTACCTCCTGTACAATTCGCACTAGAGGCATCAGGTACACAAGGGTCATTGTCGTTAGGGTCAAATACCTGACATACACCATCTCCATCATTATCTACAACAGTACCACCAGTACAATTGCAATTGGCATTCAAGGTAGAACCTTGTGTGCATGGATCATTGTCATCGCAAAGTGCGCCAATGTTACAAGACGTAAATCCACCTCTAGTACATCCTTCTAAGGTAATGTCATCAAGTACTATGTAGTCAGCAGCACTATCACAAATGGACCTAAATCGGATAGAAACATTATTGCTAAAGTTGATATTATCAATCTGTAAAGTGATATTAATTCTGTCTTCATTTACGAAGTCTCTGCCATGGATATAAGTAGCCACAGGAAAATATGCATTTGTACCATTATTAATCTCTACTACAAACCTATCTCCTGTTTCTACAGAAAAAGCAAAAAAGTGGAATGATAGTCTTACTGCATCATACGCAGATAAATCTTGTGGTTGTGATAACAAACTAGATCCTGCATCATTATTATCTTGAATGTAAAAACTATATTCTCCTGTATTAGCAAATCCTGCACTCCTCAACAGTCTAGCAGAAATCCCACCATCAAGCCATATTCCCATATCGCCGTTTTCGAAACCAGTATCGTTTACCTGTATGCAGCTCAATTGAGTTCCAGTAGGGGTTATACAGTTAGAATTGTTCGTAAGAGGTATACATGGGTCGTTGTCATTAGAATCTAAGATACTACATATGCCATCTCCATCATTATCCACTACAGTTCCACCACTGCAACCACAATTATTATCTATCACCTCACCTGTAGTACAAGGGTCGCCATCATCACATGGCTGCCCGATAAGATTGTTATTAATGTTAGGGCAGTTATCCTCAGAATCACAAATCCCATCATTGTCAGAATCCACTATAGTACCACCTGTACAATCACAATTGGCATCTAATCTCTCCCCGACCGTACAGTCATTGCCATCATCACATACATCTCCGACGTTACAAACCAAGCTGCAAGACTCCAGACTCAAATCATCTATAAGAAAGAAGTCATTGATATTGGAAGTAATGGCTCTAATTCTAAATATTGTTTGTGCAGAGAAACCAGCATTGTCTATGCTGACCTCCATTTGGAATCTCTGCTCATCTACAAAGTTCACACCTGTGGTAAAGGTTCTGTGGATTGTAAATGTATTTCCATTAGGAGAACTCTCTACCACGAATCTGTCTCCATTTTCGGTTTGGAATGGAAGGATACTTGCCTTGAGAACAGCACGATCCACATTCACGAAATTTTGGGGTCTAGAAATCAAGCTAGAAGCGCTACCATTGTTATCTCTTATAAAGAATACTGAAACACCAGTATTGGCGTTATTAGGGAAATCGAAAATTTGTGCAGATTCACCTCCGTCTGTCCATATACCTAAGTCATCGTTTTCGAAGCTTGTAAGATTGATGAGAGTACACCCATTTGTATTAGAAGATTGGCAATTTGCGTTGGCAGGATTTGGGATGCAGGCATTCTGATCATCTGGATCCTGTGTGGCACAGATGCCATCATTATCCTGATCTGTAGTCACACCACCGGAACAGCCGCAGTTCGCGGTATATCTTTCACCTACGGTACAAGGATCCCCATCATTACAAGGTGTACCTATGAGGCTATTATCGAAATTAGGACAATTGTCAAAAGCGTCGCATATTCCATCATTATCTGAGTCTTGGAGTTGGCCGCCTGTGCAGTTGCAGTTAGCATCAAATCGCTCTCCGGTCGTACAGGCATTATTATCATTACATAGCGCTCCTGGTGTGCAATTAGTTACACCACCACCTGAACAGAGTCTAATCGCTACATCATCAAACATGAAATAGTCTTCAGTATTATCTGTTTCACTTCTTAATCTTAGTCTTGTGGAATTAGTGAATGTGAATCCACTAATCGTTGTCGTCTCATTAAATCTAACTCTATCTCGGAGCTGATTTCCTTCCGTATAAGTTTGGATCAGCTGATAATTAACACCATCTGTGGTAATTTCTAAATGGAATCTATCACCAGTTTCTACCGCAAATGGGAATAAAGAGAATGATAAACTTATAAAATCACTTCCTAAAGCCTGCAACGGTAGCGTGGTTAGGGAAGAGATTGCTCCATTATCGTCATGAATATAATAACTGTGAGTTCCGGTAGCAGCTACAGATCCATCCACAAATACACGGGCATTCGCGCCGCCATCAATCCAGATACCTAGATTGCTATTTTCAAAACTTGTAGAATCAATCAAGCTACAACCCCCTGGATTTGTCGTAGGTGGGGGAGGTGGTGGCGGAGGTGTTACTGTACAATTAGCTGAATTTGGTATACAGGCATCAGTGTCATCTGCATCTAAGGTTGCGCAGATGCCATCGTTATCAGCATCTACAGATATGCCTCCATTGCATCCACAATTGCTGTCATACGTTTCTCCTGTAGTGCAATCATCGCCATCATCACATGGTCTACCGATTAATCTATTATCTAATGAAGGACAACTGTCACAACCATCTGGGATATTGTCATTGTCATCATCTAGTCTGTCATCTTCACCTGGGCATACATCTGAGAGGTTACACACCCCATCATTATCAGAATCCAGCAATTGTCCACCTGTACAATTACATGTTTGGTCATATCTTTCTCCAGTAGTGCAAGGGTCGCCATCGTCGCAGGGTTGGCCTAGCAGACTATTATCCAGGCCAGGACAAGAATCACATCCATTAGGTATACCATCGTTATCAGCATCAAATCTGTCATCTGAGCCCGGACATACATCTTCAGAATCACATACACCATCGTTATCCGCATCTACTGGTGTCCCCACACAATCGCAATTGTCATCCATCCTGTCATTAATCGTACAGTCGTTCCCATCATTGCACGCATCCCCAGTACAAGGCAATTCTTCTATAATGACTAAGCTTTGATTTATCTGTGGATTATTAATTGTCTGCTGGATTCCGCTGGGCCAAGTGACCTCTATTCTAGAAACTGCATTTGAAGAGCCTAATCCAAAATGTTTAGTAAAGGAATGATGTACACCATAACCTTGTCCAGCTTGTACATTTCTCATTTGCTCACCGAATGAGCCAGTTATCTTAATTTTTGCGCCTATACCATTGATATTACTAACTCGCCCTTCTAGCCTTACTGCTAGATAGTTGTTGTTATTGCCATCATTGGTAAACATGGCATCTGGTATATTGCTGGGATCAGTGAACAGGTCGGCGTAGCCAGCATAGATGTCTATAAATCCATCACTATTTAAATCTCCTACTGCAAATGACTCAATCTGCTGAGAGCCCAGTGGATTAGTCCTACTGAAGGTTCCGTCTCCATCATTGTAGAAAAGGAAATGGTTGGTCCCTGATACGAGCAAATCCACATAACCATCGTTATTGAAATCCTCGAACACTGCCTGAATGATAGTGATGTTGCCACCCAAGGTAGGTAGTAGGCCACTGTCTGAGGTAGCATCAGTAAAGCGACCATTGCCATCATTAATCATAAGTTGTGACGCCTCGAAGTGGTTAGCCACAAAGGCATCTAAGTCTCCGTCATTATCTATGTCTGCAAATTCTGTAAGCCAAGTCTGAGCACCTATATCCATTCGAGCCTGAGCGGCCACATTGGTATAACTGCCATTTCCATTATTTCTGAATAATTGATTGACGCGTCGCGGGTCAGTTGGACTGTTAGCTGACATTCTACATTTGGAAATGTACAAATCCAAATCATCGTCATTATCATAATCTATCCAAGCGCTTGCATAATTACCCGAATTGTCACTTGCAGGCGTCGTTCTCGTATCTATTAATCTGGAGTTGAAATCGAAGCTGCCAGACCCATCATTAGTATACTTTCTGCTTTCTGCATCATCATCGCAGGCGAAGATGTCTACCCAGCCATCATTATCTATGTCTACGAAGTTTGTTCCTTGCACGAAAATGTTAGAATTGGCGATGTTGGTGCTGCTAATCGAGGTTCCATTAGAATTGTAAAGGAGTTTAATGTTGTCATAAGCCCCACCGACCAAAATATCGTTATATCCATCTTTGTCCACATCAGCTATTGTGGTAGCCCACTCAGGGAAGGTAGATATTGGACCGAAATTTCGATGTTCAAAGTCTTGATTTTGTCCTCTCTGAAATTCTACATTAAGAACACGACCAATATTATATCGGATGATGTCATCTTTGCCATCTCCATCCATATCGGAAATAGCCATGCAAACACCGCTGAAGTTGTCTGTTCTAAGTAAATCGGTATTGTCTGTAAAGGAAATGGGTTGAGTTTGACCAAATGCTTGCCCTAAAGATGTAAATAGGTATACACCAATGAGATAGAGTTTTAGATTAAGGGGTGCAGGCATTCTTTTTTCTGAGCTATGGTCTAAATTGTTATAAACCCTCTGACAATAAGGACATTTTAAAAGCTTCTAACCCCTATTCCTAAGGACATTATTTAGCTTAAAATCGTAATTTAAACCTTATTTGTATGAATCATTGCTAATTTTTTGGGTTTTAGGTTACAAAATGGCCTTAAAATTGTCATGAAATGGATGAATTACTTGAATCTAAGTCTTATGAGTAAAAGAAACATACCTGTAGTCGATTTATCCTTGTTTATAAACGGGGATGATGCACAGCGAAAAGCGTTCATAACTAAGCTGGGATTGGCTTTTCATGAGGTTGGCTTTGTAGGCGTAACCAATCATGGTGTTCCAAAAAGCTTGGTAGAGGACTTTTATGCAGCTTCTAAGAGATTTTTCTCCTTACCAGTGGATAAGAAAAGAGGTTATTTGCTACAAGGATTGGCTGGCCAGAGAGGATATACAGCTTTTGGTACCGAGCATGCTAAACAGTCTAAAGTCGCTGATTTGAAGGAATTTTTCCAAATCGGCCAATATGTAGCTGCCGAACATCCAAGAAAAACTGAATACCCTGACAATGTATGGGTGGATGATGTGCCTGAATTCAGTGAGCTATCTGAGCAGCTTTATAAAGCTTTTGAGACCTCAGGATCTCATCTATTGAGAGCCATCGCTATTTATCTAGAGCTAGAAGAAGGATATTTTGATAAATACATCGTAGAGGGCAATTCCATACTTAGGACCATACATTATCCGCCAATTACGCATGAGCCTAAGTCGGCCATTAGAGCAGAGCAGCATGAAGACATCAATCTGATTACGTTACTTGTGGGTGCCTCAGCAGGAGGACTACAATTGCTCAATGCAGACAATGAATGGCTAGATATCACTCCAGAAGAGAACGAGATTGTCATAAATGTTGGCGATATGCTTCAAAGACTGACCAACAATTATCTCAAATCCACAACTCATAGAGTGGTTAATCCACCTAAGCATCAGTGGCACGTGCCTAGACTGAGTATTCCTTTTTTCTTGCATCCAAGAAGCGAAATGCAACTAAATTGTCTTGACAATTGTATTACTGACGAACGTCCATTGGGCTATGACCCAATTACTGCAGGAGAGTATCTGGATGAGAGATTGAGAGAGATAGGGTTAAAGAAATAATGGTGTCCAAAGTGTACATTTGTTAGAGACTATACACCTTTGATCTAAGAAAAGAAAATGAAAATTACCAAGACTTAATCTTGGAGTCTCCAGTGAGTTTTTTTCTTATAAATTTCCCGTTTCCTTTGTGCTTAAAATAACTGTCCTCTTTAGCTCGAAGGTCTATTTCTCCGTTGACGGTTAGTTTTGCTTTAGAATCTTCATCTAGATATATCTTCAAGTCACCAACTACAAAATCATAACTCTTGATAATACTATCCTCTGTCGCTTTCACATCCATCTGTTCAGCACTGCCTTTGATGTCTAGGATGGAATCCTCATCTAAATCCACAATTAAATTTTGGACTTCTAAATCTCCACTCATTTCTGAATCTTCATTTAAGGAAATCGTCAAATTATCTGAATATAACTTCCCTTGCATTTCTATAATCACGTCTTCGTCAGCTTTCACTTTGGTCAGTTCTTTTACCGTTATATAAGCGACTAATTTTTCTTTAGCACTTCCATTTTTATCATTACGACTATCATAGCTATAAGAATAAGAGTTAGTACTAATCTTTAGGGTTTTGCCATTTTTTTCCACATTAATCAATTCATGCAAATTTTCATTCGCCTCTATGACAACTTCTTCTTTTGTTTCAGAGAATTGCAGGAATACCTTAAAATCCTCACTAATATCTAGTTTTGAGAAGTCAGAAACGTCTTTGGTTTGACTAGTGATGTTGTGAGAAAGCTTGATATGATTATCTCCTCTTTGTGCAGTGAGACTTGTTACGAATAGCACGAAAATGAAAATTGAAATAGAAGTTTTCATAATAAAATGATTTAGTTATTAAGATGAATTAATGAGGCTATCTTCATAAAGTTAATAGATTAAAGTTAGGAAAATGAGTTTTAAGAATATTCTAACAAAGATGGAAACAAAGTGTTACTGAGTACAGTCTTAGTGATGCTTATAATGCACTAATGTGTGAGATTATTACCTGCATTCGAATATTGACATGAATGGTGTAAATTTCTTCTCTACTACAGAAGCAAATCCAGCTTGAGTACAAGAATCCTTCCATACCTTTCTAGAAAAGAAATGATTGAATCCGATTGTGAATGCTAAAAAATTAGGCACGTCACGTAGGTGCTCTACCATTATAACTTTTCCGTCAGGTTTACATATACGTTTACATTCCTTTAGAAAGTCAACTTTCTCTTCGAATTCTCTGATTTCATGGACAGAAGAAAGGAGAAATATTATATCTACGGAATCATCATTATTTGGAATATGATTAGATTTTATTGCTATTGTATTAGGATAGACCAGACTTACTTTTCTTGCCCGAATGATGGCAGGTTCTGTATGTATGCATTCATTGTAGAAGTCATATACTTGTAAGTCGGCATTTGGAAATTTATGCTTAACCAGATAACTTGTTTCGTCAAAACCAGCATTGATATTTACAAGATTAAATGATTCTGATTTATTGTCTATCAAGTCATCCATCCACCCAAGTGAATAGTATCCAGATAAATCGTAGACGTAGGCTGAAACAATAAGGGGCATTAGCAGGCCATAGGCAAATCCGATGACTAGCAAAACACTAATGACACTAGGTAGATTAATTATATTAGTAATCAACAGTAGAAAGGCCAATGCAGTAATTCCATAATAATAAAAGTGCCTATTAAAATCCAAAATATTGAGAACACCTTGGAGGGGTTTTCTATTTATATCCATTTGTCTCTTATTCCTTTTTTCCAGAGATAGGGAATGTTCGTTATTTCAAAGGCATTAGCAAGAACCATATTTTTAAGATTTAGATTATCTAAAAATTCGAAATTGTAATTCATTACTTCTATGGGTTTTGGTTTCCAGTTTGTCCGAACTCCTTCAATAATAAGAACTGAATTTTCATCTTCATTATAAGTAAAGGTGAAGGGCAGTGGTCCTGAAAATCTTCGTGCTTCTTTCCATTGTGTAAATGGAGATTGTGAGGGTAAAGTGGCTTCTGTGCTGTGTTTATTTATTGCAAAATGAAAATTTGATTTTGTGGAAGTATATGTACTCGAATCATTGTTTTCTAGTATACTTATATCTGTTGTCGTATAATTATAATGGGTAAATATGTTGCCCCAAAAGGCCATTTTCTTTTTGTCAGTTTCTGATTTTATGATATACAATCCACGTAGGCGTTTACCATAGGTAGTTTTATATCTTACAAATATTCTATAACCAATCAAGAAAAAATCATTACCTAATAATTTAGGTGTCCCTTTAGGTCTGAGATTTTTGGTTTGGACAAGAGCTACTGCGATAAAAGCCCATTTTTCTTGCCATGTGTCCAGCTCAAGGCAATCTGGAATTAAAGGCTGGATTTGTGCTTTATCCACAGCAAAAGCCAATACAGTTGACCTGTCAAAAAAGGCGCTTACGGAGAAGGGATGATTCTTTAGAAATTTCATAACTGTTGTATTTATCAAATTGACCTTATGGAGATTTCATTGAATTATGACTTAGTGTAGTTCAATTGGCAGGAAATAAATCCTCCACATTTACATGCTCAAATTCAAAGTTTGATTTCATAAGTCTCTCTGGCATAACATAGCGGCTCTTCAGTAATAATTCTGCTTCAGTCCTCATGAGTACAGCACCCAATTCTAATAGCCATTTAGGTTGAGGGATTCTTAGAAGTGGTTTCAAGTGTTCACTTAATATTCTCATGAATTTCTGATTGGAAATTGCAGATGGGCTAGTGATATTGATTGGTCCTTCTAGATATTTGGTGTTGATGATATGCTCTATAGATCTGCAGAAATCACTTTCACTTATCCATGATACCATTTGTGTGCCGTTGCCTTGTTTTCCGCCTAGTCCTAGCTTGATAATCTTCTTGAGTTTAGGCCAAGCACCTCCGTTTTTGCCTAGGACTATGCTGGTTCTTAGAGAGACTTTTCTAATGCCTTCTATTTCCTCCTGGAAGAAGGCGTCTTCCCAGGCTCTGACAATTGACATGGAAAAGTCTAGACCTATTACGCCTTCTTTTTCGGTCATGGGTGAGTGTTCAGAATGTATGTATACTGTAGAGCTACTGGCATTGAGAAATAGTGTAGGCGGATTTGAGCATTGGCGCATTGCTTGGTTTAGTAAGTGGGTGGGAATAATTCTAGAATCCAGAATCCTTTTTTTATTTTCAGCTGTATACCTACAGTCTACTGATTGACCACAGAGATTGATAAGTACGTCGCTGCCATTAAGATACTTGGACCATGAACCTAACTCTTGCCCATTCCAGGCTATGTGATTCTTCTGCTTTGGATTACGTGTAAGTATGCTTACCGTCCATCCTAGACTTTTGAAGTGATTTTCTAACGCCTGACCCAGAAATCCTGAGCCACCTGCTATGACTATTTTTTTGCTCATCCTCATATTATCTTATAGTGAATTAAGTAGATCAGAATAGACAAGGCAGATACTCTATACGCGACCCATGAGACTGTCATCCATGAGCTGATTCCAAGCAGATGACATCGCCTTATATGCTCGAAAAACATAAATCCGATTACAGAGAAAAACATGACCAGTTTAATGTAGACTGATAAATCGACCACATTCATTAGTAGGATAGATGGCAGCAGTAGCAAGGCCCCTAGCATGGATACAGTAGACATATTTCCCAGATAAGTAACTTTGTTTCTATTCGTGATAAAATAAGCTGCTATGCTCTGCCAGGTCATTTGACCAAAACAGATAATCATCTCTGTAGTAAGATTGTGAGGCCAACCAAAGTGAGGAAATAGAAAGCTTGTGAAGTTGTTGACTATGATGGCAGTGGCTAGTGCGACGAAAATGATATATGCCCATCTGTAACTTAGATTAAAATCTGGATTGCATGAGCGACTAGAAGTCTGGCAGGCGTAAGGGGCTATAACCTTTCTGTTATATGAGATGAATTTGTAGAGTATAGTAAGAAGAAAGTATACAGGTGGAAAGTGCAATAAGTAATTTAACCAATTTTTATCATGAGTTAGAATTTTTATAAGAGATGAGACGCCATAGGTAGTCTTGCCAGTTTCTAAGTCTAACAACGCTATTTCATTCCGTGCTCTTTCTTGATCTATGGTCTTGAATTGCATAGCTTCTTCGCTCTGATAGGGGATAGCACAGGCTGCATCCGTCCATGCTAATCTGACAAAGGCGTTACTATAGAATCGGCACAAGGGGCAGTCCTGGTCTATTAGTAGTCTGTGATTTGTGAGCATAACTAAGAATTTAGATTAAGAGTTGGTCGTAATAGGTTCGCTGATTGTATGATTCTTCTTGGATCTGGATCGTAGTTGGAAAAGAATAAAAAGATTTACAAAGTGAACTATTCCAAGTACTACTGCCATAACGCCAATCTTCTCACTGAGCATTTCTATACTATCAACTGCTGTCAAAATTTTACTTCTGCCTGTGACATTTTGTAAGAGGTAGCCAAGATTGATGAGATAGAATCCTATGAGTAATAATTTGTTGATTGAATTGACTAGCAGTTCATCATTCTTGAATATTTCCATCAAGAATACTTTGCCACTCACAAAGAGTGTTCTTCCCACCCAAATAGTCATCATCATACTGATGGCGATGTAAAGCAGATAGGTTGTAAGTAGGTAGTTCATGTTCATTATTTAAAAGTTTTAGAAAATATTGAAAGTTCATATCAAAAAAAATAGTCAGAATACCAGCTTTTCGATTTCTTCATAGTTTTCTTTATTTGAAATATACCAGAAGTAGGCTCCTATTAAAAAGGGACGATGAAGAAAAAGGGGATGATCCAGAGAATACCCCAATCATTACTCATCCAATCCACAGGCAGCATGCTTGCTACCCACCATATGCCAAAGTAGCCCACAACCATAGCGCCATACTTCTCCAAGTCTCCATAGTAAGCTGCTGGTTTTTCTTTCTTTGAGTATTTCCAGATGGCTGCTAGAATGTGTACAGCACCAAGGATTATCTCGAAAATGAGCAGTAGAAATATTGCCATGATTCTATATATTTTAAAGTTTTAGAAAAAAATGAAAGTTTATATCAAAAAAATAGGGCTTTGCCTATCTATTTCAGAAACTTTATAAACTGGTTAAAAAATCTATTGTCTTTCATCTTTACTAGTAAGTCTGATAACTGATCCATTTGAGATAGGAAGGCATCAAGCTCATTCACCAGCGAGTTAAAATGAGCCACTTTCGCCTTAGGGCCTTCTATTTTAGTGGCTTTTAGCTCACTAAGTAAATTTTGTATAGGCACAAACTCCCGCTTTTTCCGCTCTTCTATGATTCGCTTAGCTACAGTCCATATCTCATGCTCAGCCTTAAAATACTCCTTTCTATCTCCTAGCTTATTCTGTTTAGAAATCAGTCCCCAATTAATCAACTCTCTTAGATTAATATTCACATTTCCCCTGGATAGCTTGATTGCTTCCATGACTTCCTCTGTGCTCATCCCCTCCGCATTGGCCAGCAATAGAGCATGTATTTGCGCCATTGAGCGCGGAATTCCCCATGAAGACCCTACAGATCCCCATGTTTGTATAAATTCCATCTGTGCCTCTTGCAACTTCATAGTTCAAATATATAACATAATTTTCAAAGTTTCAATAATTATTGAAACTTTGAAAATGTTGGTTTCCATCCCCGAATTGTCAAATTGTGAATGGAAAGACTGAATTTGATGGGAAAAAGAGAAGGAATGAGAATTATCCAATCTCTGCTATCCCTAAATGCTTATACTTATTTTCTATCTCATCTTCCAAAACTTGTCTTGTCTCACCAGATGAAACAGCAATTAGAATTATAATGGACAGCGTAAATAAAATGGTATCTAGGTACAATTTACTTGACACGAACTTATCTCCATAGTAAAAGTTGTAAATAATAGCCCAATAAAGAATCGCTAAAACATAATTTCTATAGGTATCAAAAAATAAGTACTGATTTAAATTATAATCCTTTCTAAATTCTCTCAGAAGATATACCATATATATTAAAAGCAAACCACCAGTGACGTAGTGAATTGCAAGTGAAGGAAAATTGCTTTTCAGAAAGTAAAAAGACACTGCAATCAATATCGTCAAGATCAACTTAGGCAATTTAAAGTATCCAAGAAACATAAAGAAAAACTTCCTCCTCCAATACCTTTGCAAAGCACTAGATTTTTCTTGTACGTACCGATAGAATCCTGTAATAGGAAATTTGCTATAAGTTATTTTCAGAGCTGTATTGAAATCAATATCAGGATTCTCACTCATCTGAGCCTCTATATCAGACGCTAGATGATCTACAATTTCGAATTTCACATCTTCATGTCTGACATACTTCTTCTTTGTAAATTCAAAGAGCTGATCTATTTGAGATTTCGATAGTGTGGTAGGTTGATTCATAATTCTGGTTTTCTAGGGGTTTAATTATTCTTTAAAGAATTCAAATTGTAATCATGCAACTTTAGATTAAGATGAGAGTACTTACTTTCAAATTCTTCGATAAGCAAGTTTTTGAATGAGCCTGCGAATAAAGCAAAAAAGAATACAGCTACTAGGGTGAGCAACCCCACAAACAAAAATGACATGATGCCATATGAAGGGGTTGTATCTTTCCACATCCATAATATCCAGATACTAACACAGAGAATTGTGCCAATTATTCTTCTGTACATAATTACAAATAGCAGATTCTTTCCATCCAATTTACCTATAGAATTTATTTTTTGAATTATCTCATATGTAATTACTAACCCCAAGTAGACCCATAGATTAAAAGAAAATTTTCCTGACATATGTATATTATACATAGCACAGGCAAGGAGGGCCGTAAGGAATATTTTAGGAATAGTGAAAAATTTTATAAAAACTGAAAAAACTTTTCTGCGCCAATATTTTGACAAAGCTTTTTCTTTCTCATCTACGAACTGAGCAAAACCTGTAATCGGAAACTTGCTATAGGCATTCCACAATGCTGATTTAAAACTGAGATTTGAATTTTCATTCATCTGATTTTCTATGTCACTAGCAAGATGATCTACTATTTCGAATCTGACATCATCATACTTGACATACTTTTTTCTAGTGAATTCAAATAGGTGGTCTATTTGCGCTTTTGATAATTGGAAGTTTTCTTTCATTAGTTGGCTAGTTTTGGATTCAGAATGAGTTGGATGGTTGTGAGATAGCCTTCCATTTCTTCAAGAATTTTGGGTACTTCCGTCTTTCCTTTTTTAGTCAATGAATAATACTTCCTATACCGATTGCCGATGCTTTTGGTTTCTGTACTTAGAATACCCTTTGCCTCTAACTTATGCAAGGCAGGATAGAGGGCACCTTCCGTTAGTTTTAGCTCACCGGCAGTCATCTCCTTGACGATATGCGTAATCTCATATCCATACATTTCCTTGCGGTCAGCAAGTAGTTTTAGGATGATTGTTTCTAGACTGCCTCTGTATAATTTATTCATTACCTAAGATTCTTAGGTATAAATATAAAATTAGTTTTCATTCTTTACCTAATTATCTTAGGTATAGGGCATAGGTAAACGTGTAAACATCGTGAATTGGATGAATTGCAACACTTTTTTGACTTAAGCTTCATACTTTTGATAGCTAATATTAATAATACAATTAGGATGGCGAAGTATAGAGAATACAAGAGACTAAATCTTCCAGAAATAGACAAGGAGATATTGGCTTATTGGGAGAAGGAGAATATATTCGAAAAGAGTATAGCGCAGAGACCAGAGGATAATACTTATGTGTTTTATGAGGGCCCGCCATCTGCCAATGGTAAGCCTGGTATCCACCATGTGATGGCTCGTACGGTAAAGGATCTCTTCTGTAGATTCCACACGATGAAGGGCCAGCGAGTAGAACGTAAGGGAGGCTGGGATACCCACGGCCTTCCCATCGAGCTCAATGTAGAGAAGACGTTGGGTATCACTAAAGAAGACATTGGCACCAAAATCACAGTAGAAGAGTATAATCAAGCCTGTCGAACGACGGTTATGCAATTCAAAGATCAGTGGGATGACATCACCAAAAAGATGGGCTACTGGGTGGATCTGGAAAATCCGTACATCACTTTCGATAATAATTACATAGAGTCTGTATGGTGGCTTTTAGGTCAGCTATATAAAAAGGACCTGCTCTATAAAGGCTATACGGTTCAGCCATATTCGCCAGCGGCAGGTACTGGTCTCAGCTCACACGAGCTCAATATGCCAGGCTGTTATCAGGATATCAAAGACATTTCTGTCACGGCTCAGTTTGAAGTGATTAATGACAGCAGTTCTTCGTTCCTATTCGAAGGGCATCCGAATAAGGTTTATTTCCTAGCATGGACAACAACCCCATGGACCTTGCCATCTAACTGTGCAGTTGCCCTAGGTGCCAAGATAGAGTACTCTCTTATCCAAACTTTCAATGCCTACACTAAAGAGCCCATTACAGTCATCTTGGCTACTGACCTCATCAAGAAATACTTCAAGGAAGAAGGGGCAGAGGTCGCCTTATCCGATTATGATCCATCTGGGAAGCTGATTCCATGGGAGGTCATTAAGACAATGAAGGGTGCTGACTTGGAAGGCATCCATTATCATCAACTTCTGTCTTATGTACAGCCTGAGAATGGAGATGCTTTCAGAGCCATCCTTGGAGATTTTGTTTCTACCGAAGATGGAACAGGAATAGTACATACCGCTTCTGTGTTCGGTTCTGATGATTACAGGGTGTGTATGCAGAACAATGTGCCTTCTATACTAGTGAGAAGAGGTAAGGAGATGGTGCCCTTAGTAGATGCTCAGGGAAAATTTGTAGAAGAAGTAACCGATTTTGGAGGAGACTATGTGAGAGCAGAATACTATTCCGATGCTGATAGAGTAGCTGAAGGATTCGAATCTACAGATCTGCGAATCGCTGTTAAGCTAAAGAAAGAGAACAAAGCATTCAAGGTAGAGAAGTATGACCATAGTTATCCTCACTGCTGGAGAACAGATAAGCCGATACTCTACTATCCGCTAGACAGTTGGTTCGTGAGCTCTTCTAAGATGAGAGATAGAATGGCTGAGCTTAATAAGACGATTAATTGGAAGCCAGCACATACGGGTACTGGTCGTTTTCAAGTATGGTTAGAGAATCTATTGGATTGGAACTTGTCCAGATCAAGATTCTGGGGCATCCCACTCCCGATATGGAGAACGGAGGATAAAGAAGAAGAAATCTGCATTTCATCCATAGAAGAATTGACTAACGAGATTGCCAAAGCGAATGAAAAACTAGGTCTTTCTCAGAAGACGCCTGATGATTTACACAAGCCATACATAGATGATGTGACCCTGGTCAGTCCTTCTGGTAAAGCGATGAAGCGTGAGTCCGATCTGATAGATGTCTGGTTTGATTCTGGGTCTATGCCTTATGCGCAGTGGCATTACCCCTTTGAGAATAAAGAGATTTTCGAAAGAAACTATCCGGCTGACTTCATCGCAGAGGGGGTAGACCAAACGAGAGGGTGGTTCTATACTTTACATGCGATAGCGACCATGGTTTTTGACCAAGTGTCCTTTAAGAATGTGGTTTCTAATGGCCTTGTCTTAGATAAGAATGGTCAGAAGATGTCTAAGCGCTTAGGTAATGCTGTAGATCCATTTGAGACCTTGGCCACACATGGCGCTGACGCTACCAGATGGTATATGATGGCTAATGCCAATCCTTGGGATAATCTCAAATTTGATATAGCTGGCATAGAAGAAGTGAAACGTAAATTCTTTGGGACGCTATATAATACCTACTCTTTCTTTGCCTTGTATGCAAACATTGATGGATTTGATTTCAGTGAACCAGAAGTACCCTTAGCCGAACGACAAGAAATAGACCGTTGGGTGATTTCTTTCCTTAATACTTTGGTAGCCAAAGTGGAAGTCGATTATGCAGACTATGAGCCTACAAGAGCAGCAAGGAAAATTCAGGAGTTTGTAGAATCTCATTTAAGCAACTGGTATGTCAGATTATGCAGACGTCGATTTTGGAAAGGAGAATACACAAATGATAAAATTGCGGCTTACCAGACTTTATATACTTGCTTGGATACTGTCGCAAAGTTGATGGCACCAATTGCCCCGTTTTATGCAGATTGGCTATTTAGAAATTTGAATCATGCGACATCTAAATCTACACACGAGTCTGTGCATCTGGCCATGTATCCTTCTTCTGAAGCGGCAGCCATAGATAGTGACTTAGAACAACGAATGAATTATGCACAACGCATTTGCTCATTGGTATTGTCATTGCGACAAGCTGAGAAGTTAAGAGTGAGGCAGCCACTGAACAAGGTACTGATTCCTATTCTCGACAAAAAGTTTGAGGACCAAGTCAAGGCAGTAGAGGACCTGATCCTAGCAGAAGTGAATGTAAAAGAGCTAGAGTATCTACAGGATGCTAGTGGCGTTATCAAGAAGAAGATCAAACCGAATTTCAAGACCCTGGGTAAGAAGTTGGGAAAGGATATGAAAGCTGCTGCTGGGCTTATTTCTCAATTTGGAGATGAAGAGATAGCGAAGATAGAAGCTAATCCAACGCAGCCATACCTTCTTGAAGTCAATGGACAGCAGTACGAGCTGAGCTATGATGACTTTGATATCTCTGCCCAAGAGATTCCTGGCTGGCAGATTGCCCAAGATGGAGACATCACCGTGGCGCTTGATATTAGCCTGACAGAGGAGTTATTAGCAGAAGGGATGGCAAGAGATTTGGTCAATAGAATCCAGAATATTAGAAAGGATACAGACTTCGAAGTCACAGATCGTATAACAGTCACTATTCAAGACCAAGCAGATGTGCAGGCGGCTGTCTCGCAGTTTGGTGACTATATAAAGACGGAGGTTTTGGCGGATGTTTTGACTATAGGAGATGCTACAACTGGGACTTCTGTGGATTTGCCAGGTGATGTTACAGTGTCGATTTTGGTGCAAAAGGTGTAAATATATGTGAATGTTTATGCCACATAATGAGTTATGGCGGACAGTCTTAAGGTCGTTTGAGCTCATTTAGGACTTATATTTGCTATACATCTCTCGGTTTATGGTTCTCATATGTTAACATTATTTTATTGTTAGTGACTGATGACCATTTACGAGTCTATTACATAAAGAACTGAGTCCAATTAGATAAATGGTGAATAACCACGTTCGAATTGGATTATTTACAACACACATTTTATAAACCTAATGTAATGTCTCAGTACACAAACCATTTATTTTCTCTTCTGATTGTCACTTTTTTAGTGATAGGAACTCAAGTTCAGGCCTCTCATGTGCCTATGGAGAAAGCTAAAGAAATTGCTAGAGTTACTTATGCTATGAAGTCTAATTTGGCGATTCGTTCTTCTCAGGAGGTTCAAGTCGTAGAGGAATATACTCAGATGACAGAGGATGTGCCTGCATACTACATCTTCAATATGGCTCCAAAAGGCTTTGTAGTGGTTTCAGCAGAATCTAATTATAATGCAGTTTTGGCATTCTCTGATGAGAGTCAGTTCATGATAAATGACCCATCCACAAACTGGGCAGCCATGGCTACATTAGGAGAGCACGAAAGAAGAATCGCTTATAACAGAGCGCATGATATCAAACCGACACCATCTATAGCTAGAGAATGGGAGACATTGAATCACTCTACTGTAAATGAATATATAGGTAAAAGTAATCCTGAAGGTGTAGTAGTACCCCCACTGACAACGACAATATGGGATCAAGGAGAATTCTATAATGGCTTCACGCCTAGAGATGCTGACCCTACTTCTATAGCAGGTGGTGCCTACTGCGGCTGTGCACCTATCGCAATGGCACAATTGATTAAGTATCATAATTACCCTGCTTCTGGTCATGGTTCTAATGCTTATGTCGATCCAGTATATGGTGATATTTCTGCGGATTTTTGTCGTCCTTATAACTGGGATAACATGCCAGATTCTCTTACAGCACCTAATAATGATGTAGCAGAGTTTATCTACCACGTAGGTGCAGCGACGAATTCAGAATTCAGTATAACGTATACTGCGACATTCATCAGTTTTATGAGAGATGCCTTAGTGGAGTTCTTTAATTATGATGAAGCGGCAGATTGGTTTTTCGATTTTAATAATGACTTTGCTAGAGTGGCTATCAATGATTTGAATCAAGGAAGACCCTTGATGTTATCTGGAGAGGCTTACAATGGCAATGTATTCGCTGGTGCTCACACATGGGTTGCGGATGGATATGGATTTTTCTTAGAGCCAATCGGAGACCAACCAGATGAATATTTTCACTTCAACTGGGGTTGGGGAGGAGATAATAACGGATGGTTTCTAGATACACAGAATGCGGCATGGAATCCTATTCCAGGCACTTTTGGTAATGATCAGATTACATTTTGGTGGCAGAGATATGTTATCCATAACATCTTCCCTGCAGAGAATAACTGTGGAGCACCTAAGACCCTATATACATCTCAAATTACACCAAGAAGTGTTTATTTAAATACAGACTACGTTACAGAATATACCAATGTATACAATTTTAGAATTAGAGAAGTAGGAACTACAGAATGGAGAGAAACGAACCCATCATCAAATTACTATGGATTTGTGCCAGGCTTGGAGGCAGATACTGAATATGAGTATCAGGTGAGAAAGCAATGCTGCTCAGGCGATTGGTCTGATTATGGAGAGCTACTATCATTTAGAAGTGCACCGGCTGTTATGGCTAATCCTTGTTCATCACTACGTGAATCCAGCTTGTCGGCAACGACGATTACTGAGAATTCTGCAACGATTAATACTTCCAGACCATATGGTACTGTCAATAACCAATTTAGATACAGATTTGTAGGGTCTTTCCTATGGACTTTCTCTACAGTAAATACAGGACATGCAAGATTCTTGAACAATCTAGAGCCTGGGACAGAGTATGAGTATCAGGTAAGGCACGCCTGCAGCGATACAGAATGGAGTGAGTTTGGTAGTTCATCTTTCTTCTCGACAGAAGGTGGTGTAGGGAATTGTGAGCTGGGAACAGATGTCGATTTATTTACGAGCAGTACGACGGAAACCTACTCTTACATATACACTTCTCAGCCACTTGGGAGGACTGATAATGAGTTTAGATATAGACCTACAGGCTCTAATGACTGGACATTGACTGATGTTTCAAGTCTCTATTATAGATTCATTTCAAATCTGGAGCCAGCGACTGAATATGAATTCCAAGTAAGACATAATTGTGGTCCATCACAGTGGTCAGAGTGGTCATTTTCACATACATTCAATACTGCTGGGGGCGCAGTCTGTGATGATATTGATGGCGGTAGATTATACTTTAATTCAGTAACAGCTAGTAACGCATACATCTACACGCCACAGCCTTTTGGGCAAGTAGCTAATGAATTTAGATATAAGTCAACGACCTCTTCTGATTGGATTCAATCTGATGTTTCTATATTATACTACAGATATCTTTCTAATCTTTCAGCGGGAACAGAATATGAGTTCCAGGTGAGACATGAATGTACTGTAGGTAGCTTTACAGATTGGTCTGTGTCACAAAGATTTACGACAAATCCTGGCGTCGGTGGTGGAGGCATCTCACAAAGAGCTGTATTATTACCTCCTAAGGAAAGTCCAGCTTTTTCTGATGACTTATTACTCGTAAACTCTATGTCTATATATCCTAATCCATCAGATGTTAATCTGAATATTGAATTTGGATTTCCTATCGTTTCACAAGCTCAAGGAAATATCTTAGACTTTTCAGGTAGGGTATTAGAGCAATTTAGCGTAGCTGAAGACAGTCAGACAATGAGATTAGATGTCAGTGAACTTAGTGCAGGTGTTTATTTGCTTTCAGTAAATAGCATCAATCAGACTATGATACAAAAGGTGATTATTCACTAATAAGATATATAATATATAATTAGAAAAGCTGGCTCATTAATTTGGGTCAGCTTTTCTTTTTAGGTAGAGGGCTATAAGTCTTTCAACCCATCATTTGCGAGATGCATTTCATAATCTTAGGTGTCGCACCCTGCGCCACTTTTAAAACATCCTCCACGGTGGTTGTAGTGATTTTATCTATAGGGTAGCATTCATTTGTTACAATAGAAAAGACAGCAACGTCTATACGAGCATGTCTAGCCACTATGACCTCTGGCACCGTTGACATACCGACTAGGTTGGCGCCACTGCGATACAGAAAATCATACTCAGCACAGGTCTCGAGACTTGGTCCTTGGAAACAAGCATAGACACCTTCATGTAGTTTTTCATTAAAGGCAGTTTGCCAGTAAGACTTGATGTCTGTTCTCATTTGTGAGTTGTAAGCATCGAGCATATCTGGAAATCTTAGACCTAGTTTCTCATCATTAGCTCCTCTTAGTGGATTGTCTGGCAGCATATTGATATGATCCTTAACAAGTACGACATCGCCTGCTTTATACTCAGGATGGAGACCTCCAGAGGCATTACTCATATATAGCTTTTTGATGCCTAGAAGTTGAAGTATTCTGATAGGAAAGGTGACGTCAAGCGCCGAGTATCCTTCATAATAATGCAGTCTTCCAAGGCAAATGATAATGGGTGTACCACTTTTGTTTTTTGCCAGAAGGAGCTGGCCAAGGTGGAAGGTGGGCACAGGCATATGTGGAATCTCAGAATAGGAAACTTGACTTACGATATCAAAATGACCACCAAGACTGTCTGCACCAGATCCAGTTACTAAGCCTACTGTGGGCAAGTGTTCATCGTCCAGTTGGAAGTAATCCTTTATAAAATGAGCCGCTTCTCGTGCTCGCATATATAATTCCATTTTACAAAGATATAGTCTCAGTTCTCTATTGCCTCTGTTATGATGCAATACTTCGAATAGGGTAGGTATTTTCAGTCCCTCAATGGAGAATCGCAGATATATTACACTTGAATTATAAAAAAGTCTATATTTGCAGCAGAAAAGGAAACGTACGAGGGAGCAGATGTTCCCTCTTTTTATTTTCTATACGATTGTAGGCCAAAAGAGGTTGAAATATGCAGCATATAAAAGATAGTATCCTGCAAGCAGCAGATAAAGTATTTGAATCCGAATCATGGACAGATGGCTTTATTCTTGACATCATAATTAAAGACAAAAAAGTAGAGATTTTCGCAGATACAGATGAAGGGATTAAGTTTTGGCAATGCCAAAAACTGAGCAGAGGAATAGAAGCGTATTTGGATGAAAGTCTTGTCTTAGGAGAAGAATACACATTAGAAGTTTCTTCACCGGGTGTGGATAGTCCATTACATCTATATCGGCAGTATCCTAGAAATGTGGGTCGAAAGCTCAAATTAATACTTGCTGATGATAGCATAATGGAAGGGACACTGCTCTCTGTAACTGAAGAAAAGCTAGAGTTGAAAGTGCAAGGTGCCAAGAAGGGGATGTTCAAGACGATAAACGTCTTATTTGAAGATGTCAAATCTGCTACTGTGCTGGTGTCGTTTAAAAAAAGCAAAAAGAAAAAATAACAAATAGTCTAAAAGAGATTATTTGATTTTCACATAATGAAATTCTTTAACAGATGAAAAAGAAGATTTACGATGAATCTTGTTGAATCGTTTTCGGAATTTAAAGCGGGCAAGAATATAGATCGGCCCACAATGGTAAGAGTCCTTGAGGATGTCTTCAGAACGCTTATCAAGAAGAAATATGGATCAGACGATAACTTCGATGTTATTGTTAATGACCAGAATGGTGACCTAGAGATGTGGAGGGTAAGAGAAGTAGTCTCAGATGGTGAGGTTACTGATGAGATGAGTCAGATATCCAGTTCTGAGGCATTGTCAATAGATGATGATTATGAAGTTGGTGATGAGTGTTATGAGCAGCTTGGTCTAGAAGATTTTGGAAGAAGAGCTATTTTGGCAGCTCGTCAGACTTTAATCTCCAGAATTATGGAGTTAGAGAAAGATGAGATTTTCAAAAGGTATTCTGACAGGATTGGAGATATTGTCTTAGGTGAAGTAGCACAAGTGCTCAAGCGAGAGTTTCTTATCCTAGATGATGCTACAGGTAGCGAATTGATTATGCCGAGAAATGAGATGATTAGAGGTGATTTTCTCAGAAAAGGTGATATGGTGAAAGGGGTGATTAGAAGGGTGGATATGAAGAATAATAACCCAGTAGTGATTATGTCACGTACTGATAGTCGATTCTTAGAAAAGCTCATGGAGCAAGAAGTGCCAGAGATTGAAGATGGACTGATTACTGTCAAGAAAATTGTAAGGATACCAGGCGAAAGAGCTAAAGTAGCAGTAGAATCTTATGATGACAGGATAGATCCAGTAGGGGCTTGTGTAGGAATGAAAGGATCTCGTATCCATGGTATAGTGAGAGAGCTGAAAAATGAGAATATTGACATCGTAAATTATACGACGAATGTTTCTCTTTTCATACAGAGATCACTGACACCAGCAAAAGTATCTAATATAGATATAGATACAGAGAAAGGTACTGCGGCCGTATTCCTCAAGCCAGATCAGGTTTCACTGGCTATAGGTAAAGGAGGATCTAATATTAAGCTGGCCTCTAAATTGACAGGATATGAGATAGATGTATATAGAGAAGATGATGATGTGAGTATGGAAGATGTAGATTTAGATGAATTTACAGATGAGATAGAAGAATGGGTCATAGATGCACTTAAGGCCATTGGATGCGATACAGCCAGAAGTGTACTAGATCTTAGTAAGGATGAATTGCTCAGGAGAACTGATTTAGAAGAGGAGACAATAGGCTCAGTGCTGAAAGTCTTAGAGGCAGAATTCGCTAAAGATTAGACCACCTTCACAAATAGAAACAAACAGCGCACTATATAAATGGCAAAACGCCTAATTAAAATTGCTAAAGAACTGAATGTCGGAACGTCTACGATTGTAGATTATCTGAATGAGAATGGGTTTGAAATAGAAAATAAACCTACCTCAAAGGTATCTGATGATATGTATGATGCACTCCTCAAGGAGTTCTCAACCTCAATGGCTGTCAAAGAAAAAGCAGACCAATTAATTATCGGTACTCGACAAGAAGAGAAAGCACCAGCCCCCGCAGCGCCTCCTCCTGCGCCGGCAGCTCCGGCTCCTGTTTCTAAAGAAGAAGAAAAGCCTGCACCTAAGCCAGAAGAAGTGCCTGAACTGGTGGTAAAACCTGAGGAGCCTAAGGTAGAAGAAGTAAAAGAAGAAGTAATTAGAGCCAAAGTAGAGAAGAAAGAACTCAAGGTGGTCGGTAAAATAGACTTAGAAGCCACCAAGCCAAAGCCTAAACCAAAGAAAAAGAAAGAAACTACAGAAAGGGTGCCTGATGTAGAACCTGCACAAAAAGCACCGGCTATAGTAAAAGAAAAGGAAGCGAAACCTGCTCCTGTAGAGCAAGAGATGGTTAGGGCAGAAACGCCTCAGCTTCAGGGCCTAAAGATTCAGGGAAAGATAGATATAGCCAAGTTTGATAAGCCAGAGAAGAAAAAGGATGACAAGGCTGCAACTGGTAAGCCTAATAAGGGCCAGAATCAACAAGGGAAAAACAAGCAAGGACAAAACAAACAAGGGCAAAACAAAAGAAAACGTACTCGTAAAAAAGTTACTGCCCAATCTTTTCTAAAAAGAAACCGTGATAATAGAGGAAACAAAGGCGGTACTAGAAAACAGGATGAGATTAAAACAGTCTCTAAAAAAGAGATAGAAGAAAAAATCAAAGCAACCATGGCCAGAATTTCTGGTGGTGGTGGAAAGAAAACCAGACAGAAAATCAGACGTGATAATCGTGCTGATAAGAGAGAGAAGCAAGAAGCACAAGAGCTGGCTAAGGTGGATACAAAGCTTAAGGTGACTGAATTTATTTCAGCATCAGAATTAGCATCTCTAATGGATGTGAGTGTGGCTGATGTAATCATGAAGTGTATGAATGTCGGCGTTATTATATCTATCAACCAAAGGATGGATGCTGAGATTATAGAATTAGTAGCTGGTGAATTCGGTCATGAAGTAGAATTTATAGGTGTAGAAGAGCAAGAAGAAGATGTAGAAGTAGAAGAGGAAGATGATCCAAAAGATTTGGTTCCGCGAGCACCAATCGTTACTGTGATGGGTCATGTCGACCACGGTAAAACTTCATTACTGGATTATATAAGAGAAGCCAATGTAGCGAGCGGTGAGGCAGGAGGTATCACCCAGCACGTAGGGGCTTATTCAGTGCCAGTCGGAGACCAGAAGATTACATTTCTAGATACACCAGGTCACGAAGCCTTTACTGCGATGAGAGCCAGAGGAGCGAAAGTCACTGATATTGTCGTCGTGATTGTCGCAGCAGACGATCGTATTATGCCTCAAACAAAAGAGGCTATATCACATGCTCAGGCAGCTGGAGTACCCATTGTCTTTGCCATAAATAAGATAGATAAGGACGGCGCTGACCCTACCAGAATAAAGCAAGGTCTTTCTGAAATGAATATCCTCGTAGAAGAGTGGGGAGGTAAGTATCAGTCTCAGGATATCTCAGCTAAAGCAGGGACCAACATAGATGTATTGTTGGAGAAAATATTGTTAGAAGCTGAACTCTTAGAGCTTAAAGCCAATCCGGATAAGAATGCCATAGGAACTGTGGTAGAGGCGTCATTGGATAAAGGACGTGGATATGTCACTAAACTACTCGTCCAAGCAGGCACATTGAGAATAGGAGATTCTATGGTTGCTGGTGCTTATGCGGGTAAGGTGAAAGCAATGTTTAATGATCAGGGTAAGAAAATAAAGGAAGCAGGCCCTACTGTCCCAGTGGCTATACTTGGTCTAGATGGAGCACCTCAAGCAGGTGAGAAGTTTAAAGTGATGGATAAGGAGCAGGATGCTAAAGCACTTGCAAGTAAGAGATCACAAATCCAAAGAGAGCAAACAAACAGAGCCAGCAAACGTATTAGCTTAGATGAGATAGGAAGAAGATTGGCCTTAGGCACATTTAAGGAATTGAACCTTATTGTTAAGGGGGATGTGGATGGGTCTATAGAAGCCTTGTCTGACTCACTAATTAAGCTTACTCAGGAGACCGTCCAAGTTAATGTAATACATAAAGCAGTAGGACAGATTGCAGAATCTGATGTACTCCTAGCTTCTGCTTCCGATGCCATTATTATTGGATTCCAAGTAAGACCATCTAGTGGTGCAAGAAATCTCGCAGAAAAAGAAGGCGTCCAAGTCAAGACTTATTCAATTATCTATGAGGTAATAGATGAGATCAAGAAAGCCATCGAAGGCATGCTTGATACCATCAAGGAAGAAAAGGTTATGGGTAACATAGAAGTGAAGGAGATTTATAAGATTAGTAAGATAGGTACCATCGCCGGATGTTTCGTAACTGAAGGAAAAGTTGTCCGTGATTCTAAGATTAGATTAGTCAGAGATGGTATAGTTATATATCCTACTAAAGAAGGTGTCAAAGGAGAACTTAAGTCCCTGAAGAGATACAAAGATGATGTCAAAGAAGTCAAGTCGGGAATGGAGTGCGGATTATCCGTTAAGAACTACAACGATATTAAAGTCGGTGATGTCATAGAAGCCTACGAAATCATAGAAACTAAGCGTACACTGGAGTAATACACCTGTATGAAACCGTCTAACTCGGAAGAACTCAAAGATTTTCTGGAGTCCAAAGTCCGAGAAGTAAATGTGCCAGACTTCATACCCAATGACCCCATTCTCATACCACATAGCTATACCCACAAACAAGATATAGAAATATCTGCATTCTGGACAGCTATGTTATCCTGGGGGCAGAGAATCACTATTATAAATAAGTCAAAGGAGCTCTTTGGACTCATGGACAATGCCCCTTATGATTTTATTGTAAATCATAAGGAAAAGGACAGGCAAAGATTCGAAAACTTCAAGCACCGCACTTTTCAATATACTGATACGCTATACTTCCTAGAGTTCTTGCAATGGTATTATAATAAACATGAAAGTTTAGAGTCGATTTTTGCTCAGGGAAGTACGATGAAGAAAGCACTAGAAGGATTTCATGAGCTTTTTTTTCATTTGCCTGAGGCACCTAAAAGAACCACTAAACATGTGGCTACTCCTATCAGAAAATCCACTTGTAAGCGACTCAATATGTTTTTAAGATGGATGGTGAGAAGAGATAAATCTGGAGTAGACTTTGGATTATGGAAGTCCATCAGTATGTCTAAGCTTATGATTCCTTTGGATGTACATGTAGAACGGGTAGCAAGACATTTCGGACTAATTAATAGAAAACAAAGGGACTGGCAAGCTGTAGAAGAACTAACACAAAATCTCAGTCAATTAGATGCTAGCGATCCCGTAAAGTATGACTTTGCTTTATTTGGTGTAGGCGTATTAGGAGAGCTATGAATGCCTGATTTTCAGATCACAAATTTTCTTGCCTCCAGATGTATTCTCTAAATGTATAAACACTCTTAATGTCTCATTTTGAGCATTGAAAAACTTGGCAATCATATAGTTGTCCTCGTTCTTGGCAGAAGCTCCTTTATGCCTCATTTCCATCTTAATAGGAGCGAAGTTGTTAAGTGTTTTCTTAATAGCCGTCATGGCCTGCTCATTTCCTTCAATCTTCTTTTCACTATCAATTTTTATTGTTACATCGGATAGTAACATAGATTGTATCTCGGAAAAATTCTTGTCTTTGAACGCTTCCATGCGTATCTGAGACGTACCTAATTGACTGATTGACAGCATTATAAGTAGAGACAATATCTTAGTAACCTGATTCATTATTTAGCTTTTTGTACAAAAAACTTCTCGCATAGCAATAACGAGTTGTGCTAGAGATAAGTTTGTTTTTAGTCTCTTAAAATTTTATAGTGCTATCATATATGTACTTTTGTAATATGCACATAATAGCGACACTTTTCAACCAATTTCTTTAATTAATGCTCTCAAAACAAATCTTATAAATTGAAAGAAGTCAGAAAAGCAATGCTCGTCATATTGGACGGGTGGGGACACGGCAAAAGAGCTGAAGTTAGTGCAATATCACAGGCCGACACCTCATATATAGACTCATTGTATGCCGTTTGGCCAAACGCCGAGTTAGTGACATTTGGCGAGGAAGTAGGTCTGCCTGAAGGACAGATGGGTAATTCAGAGGTAGGACATCTAAATATAGGTGCAGGAAGAATCGTCTATCAAGCACTGGCAAAAATAAATAAAGCGATAGAAGATAAGGAGATAGAAAAGAATCCTACTGTCATAGAGATGATGCAACAAGCAAAGACGAAAAATAAGCCTGTGCACCTGATGGGATTACTTTCAGATGGCGGCGTGCATTCTCATATAGATCACCTTATAGCCTTTAGCGAGTTAATGACCAGACAAGGTATCGAAGTCCAAATCCATGCCTTTATGGATGGTAGAGATACGGGCCCTAACGCTGGTAAAGTATACATGCAAAAATTACTGACAGCTATAAAAGGCACCTCAGCAAGTCTAAGTACCATCATAGGACGGTATTATGCCATGGACAGAGACAATCGGTGGGAACGGATTGCAAAAGCTTATAACTTAATAGTCCAAGGTGAGGGCACCCTGAGTGATGACCCACTAGAAGCTATACAATCACAATATGACAATGGGTTGAGCGACGAATTTATAGAACCTATCAAGCTAGGCAGTAATGATACAGGAATTATAAGAGAGGATGATATTGTATTCTTTACAAATTTTAGGACAGACAGACCACGCCAACTAACAAGTGTACTGACACAGAGACAAGAAGCGCCTAATCTTATTCCTATCAAGTGTCATTTTGTGACTTTAACAGAATATGATGCAGCGTTTGAGGGTATTCATGTAATCTTTAATAAAGAAAATATTCCTCAGACCTTGGGGGATGTGGTTTCAGACAACGGTCTAACCCAATTACGAATCGCTGAAACAGAGAAGTATCCACATGTATCCTTCTTTTTCTCAGGAGGTAGGGAAGCTGTAGTAGAAGGAGAAAAGAGAATTGTGATAAATTCTCCCAAAGTAGCCACCTATGATCTTCAACCAGAAATGAGTGCATATGAGGTGACGACTAAGGTTGTAGACGCAATATATCAGGAAGCGCCTGATTTAATTATTCTCAATTATGCTAATGCAGATATGGTAGGGCATACTGGAAGTATGTCTGCGGCTATAAAAGCAATAGAAGTTGTAGATAGTTGTATGGAAGTTTTGGTGACCAAAGCGCTTCTTAAGAAATATAATATTGTAATCATTGCTGACCATGGCAACTCAGATATAATGATAAATGAGGATGGTACGGCTCATACAGCCCATACCACCAACATGGTACCTATAATAGTCATAGATAATGACAGTGGAATAGAATCTAGTGTAAGTAACGGGAAGTTAGCAGATGTAGCTCCCACAATATTAGATTTGATGAGAGTGTCGAAATCAGAGTATATGACTGGCAAAAGCCTAATAGTGCAAAACAAATGACTGCATTAGGCTATTATGTCAAAAATATTATAGGTGAAATGTACGAAATTCAAAATAATTAGAGTTAATTATTTGATTTTAATAATTTTAATTTTATCTTGGTTTAATCAAAATCGGATTGTTATGAATATATTTTTCGGAATCGTTCTATTTTTTGCTCTGCTAGTAGCAATAATGTACGTAAATCACAAAAGAAACGTAGACGCATAAGGATATTGTCTATCTTAATGAAGGACAGCAGACTTAAAATCTACATTAAGAATTTGGGGGTTCAGTGTAATAGCTGTACCCCTATTTTATTATGGTAATTGGGAAACCAATTGTCCAATTATTGTCAATTCAAGATTATTGTAAGATTTAGAAATCTTTTCATTGATTCAAATTTTTATTATCGTTTGAAACTTGTAGTTTGCAGTCCAAATGTAAATCTAGAGACCTTTTTAAATCTCGAGAAATAAATAGTCAGAAGAACAAAAGATTGACTTCTTCTATAAGAAATTTAAAGCACTGTAGGAAGGTAGAAATTGGAGTAGTATTCTCAGATTTTTACTTTTCGTCCGCATAAGATGAAATCGGCAGAGGAGGGTTTAGGCATTTTGTTGTCACCAAGGAAATGTTCTTGCCCTCCGTTTTTATTTCAGCTGATAACCCCTCCACTTATTTTACATTTTCCTCCACATTCTCTTTACTGACTTTTCAGACATAGAGATACCTTTGCCATATGTCGAAAGAAGATAGATATCAGCGATTACTGGATGGTATAGATGAAGAAAGGAAGGCAGAAGAGCTCTATTATAGAAAATTAAGTCAAGGTAAGTCCATAGCAGAAAGACTAGAGTCAGGCATTGTATGGTTTCCGGTAACTATAGAAAAGTCTGTCTATACAGTGGCGGAACAAATAGAACTTACTGTAGAGCGGACCAAGTACATTGATATGCCCCATAAGTTCAAGTCTGGTGTAGGGTGTCGTCTGTTTAGACTTGAAGGTTCTGCAGAGATAGACTCAGTACGAGCGATAGTCTCAGGGGTAAGAAGGAACAAGATGTCTCTCATACTCGGAGAGCAGGTACATTCAAAATCTGATTTGGACAACTTTAAAGGTCATCTAGGCTTAGAATTGATATACGACGACAGACCCTTCAAAGTCATGGAAGAAGCGGTAAAACTCGTCAGGAAATCAAGTACGCCTGCCATGGCCAACTATAAAACGATTATATCACAAGAAACCAATGATTCACAGCGTATAGCTGATGCTAGTGAAACGTATTTTAATATTCCTCAGCTCAATAATTCACAGAATGAAGCCTTACAAGGGGCCATCAGTTCTGACAGCATTTCTGTAATTCACGGACCACCTGGGACTGGCAAGACCACCACGCTTGTGCAAATTGCCAAAGCATTACTAAAGAAAGAAAAGAAAATACTAATCTGTGCCCCGAGTAATAATGCAGTGGATCTCCTTGCAAGCAAATTAGATGCTGTAGGGATAACCACATTGAGAGTAGGAAATGTTACCAGAATTTCAGATGGGCTTAGCCACCTCACATTGGCAGAGAAAGCACGGCACCACGCAGATTGGCAGCATATCAAGAAGGTGAAGATAGAAGCTAATAAGGCGATAAAAATGGCTGGCAAACACAAGCGCTCTTATGGGCCTAAAGAGCGGACTCAGAGAAATGCCATGTATCGTGAAGCGAAAGATCTGAGACACTGGGCTAAAGATTTAGAACAAAAACTACTTGATACTATCATCGCCGAATCACAAGCCATTTGTTCTACATTAATTGGTGTCAGTCATAAAAGTATAGCACATCTGCATTTTAGAACTGGCATCATAGATGAAGCATCTCAAGCGCTAGAACCAGAATGCTGGAATGCAATGCTTAAAACAGATCGTATAATACTTGCCGGAGACCACTTGCAATTGGCGCCAACAGTGAAGTCCAAAAGTGCTATAGAGTTAGGTCTAGGAATAACCTTACTATCCAGACTTGCAAGTAAATTGTCCCATACCTACTTGCTTAGGACACAGTATCGTATGCATGATGCCATTCTATCATTCTCTAATCACCAATTTTATGAAATGCAATTAATCTCAGCAGATGAAGTAGCGAATAGGTCGATAGACGAGCGACCTCTGGAGGTTATAGATACTAGTGGCTGTGGATTTGAAGAAACTCAGAATTTAAAAACACTGAGCAGATATAATGAAGGTGAGTATTTTATCCTTAGAGAGCACTATCTGCAGCATAAGGAAAAGTATAAGCACCTCTCGATAGGGATTATCAGTCCATATTCGGAGCAAGTCAAATACATTTCTGCTAAGATTGAGAAAGAGGAAATCTATCGTGAAATGTCTATCAGAGTAAATAGCATAGATGGATTTCAGGGACAAGAGAATGATATTATTTATATATCCTTGGTTAGGTCTAATCCTAGTGGAGAAATAGGTTTTCTTGATGATGAGCGCCGGCTTAATGTAGCACTAACACGAGCTCGGCAGAAGCTAATTATCATTGGTGATTTCAGTACCCTCTCACAGAATAAACTTTTTAATGAATTGGCTGAACATGTGGAGCAAGTAGGTCATTATAGTTCTGGCTGGGAATATATGGATATGTCCTGACCTTATCCAATTCCAAGTATATTTGTACGGATAAATTAATCATCAGTATTATGAAAATTGCCTTAGCTCAGCTTAATTATTTGATAGGAGATTTTGCAGGTAATCTTGCGAAGATTAGAGCTTTCACAGAGACAGCTAAGTCGCAAAATGCAGACATCATCATATTCGGCGAACTGGCTACCTGTGGTTATCCACCAAGAGATTTTTTAGAATTTAGTGACTTTATATCTAAGGCTGAGGCAGCTATAGGAGAGATTGAGTCATTTTCTCAGGGTATTGCAATAGTCATAGGGTCGCCCCATACAAATCCAGTTCCTGAGGGCAAGGATTTATATAATTCAGTTTACTTTATTGCAGACGGAGAGACGGTGCACGTTCAGCACAAAGCGCTACTTCCTACCTATGATGTTTTCGATGAGTATAGATATTTTGAACCAGGACACAAATTCCAATGTCTGGAGTATAAAGGGCAGAAGATAGCACTGTCAGTATGTGAGGATATATGGAATATCGGTAATGAGAATCCATTATATAAGATATGTCCCTTAGATATTCTTATAAAAGAGTCTCCTGATTTCATCATAAATGTATCTGCATCCCCATTTACATTTAATCATGCTGAAGAAAGATTAGATATCGTAAGAGCAAATGTAGAACGGTATAAAGTACCTATGTTTTATAGTAATAATGTAGGAGCGCAGACGGAGCTTATTTTCGATGGAGGGTCTGTAGTAATGTCAGCCAATGGAAAGGTATTTAGAGAGATGCCATATTTCGTAGAGAGCATGGAGATTTTTGATTTAGATGAAGTGAAAGCGGGAACCAAGGTATCTGAACAAGCGAAAGATGACATATCAGAAATTCATGATGCCATAGTTCTTGGGATAAAAGATTATTTCGGTAAGCTTGGATTCAGTAAAGCAATATTAGGACTTTCCGGAGGTATAGATTCTGCAGTTACTGCGGCTCTGGCACAACGGGCCTTAGGAAAGGAAAATGTGAGAGGATTGTTATTGCCATCTCAGTTTTCTTCATCTCATTCCATAGCGGATGCGCAGGCACTGGCAGAAAATTTAGGTATCCAACATGATATTATAGAGATAAAGGATGTCTATGAAGCTTTCATGAGTAAAGTGGGAACTCACTTTGAAGGCTTACCTTTTAATGTCACCGAAGAGAATATACAAGCCAGAGTAAGAGGAACCATTCTCATGTCTTTCTCTAATAAGTTTGGCAATATTTTATTGAATACAAGTAATAAGAGTGAGATGGCAGTGGGGTATGGAACCTTATACGGCGATTTGGCAGGAGGAATATCTGTGCTCGGTGATGTCTATAAGCGAGATGTATACAAATTGGCTGAGTATATAAATAAAGATGGAGTCATAATACCTATGAATACAATCACTAAACCCCCATCTGCAGAGTTAAGACCTGACCAAAAGGATTCAGATAGTCTGCCTGATTATGATATCCTAGATCAGATTCTTTATCATTATATAGAGGAGCGCAAGGGGCCACAGGAAATTATAGATTTGGGATTTGAGGAAGCCTTGGTCACCAGAATTTTGAAAATGGTGAATCGAAATGAATTTAAAAGACATCAAACAGCGCCTGTATTACGCATCTCTTCTAAAGCATTTGGCATGGGAAGAAGATTGCCGATAGTAGGAAAGTACCTTTCTTAGCGGCGAACTTCTTAGCTAAAGTCTTCAATAATTTGTCTTAAGACCATTAATAGTTTCTCTTTCAGAGAAAACCCTAGTATATTTTAACATTTATAGCTTTAACTTACAGATTAATTCCCAGTCAAATCTGCGTGAATTATAATTGGCTGTTTTAGAGTATGTTTTTACCCAATAATACCCTCTTTATATATTTTATTGAACCTTAAAATCCATTTTACCATGAGAGCAAGTTTGGTCATTCTCTGTCTCCTTGTCTTTGGCGTAGCCCAAAGTCAATGTGATTTAGACAGACATAATACAACTTTATCATCTGGATGGTTGTCTTGTGAGATAACTCCCAATCCAAATCCACTAAGAGGAGATTCCCATTGGATACAATATGATCTTGGTGAGTCTAAAAGATTAGGTAGTTCACATTTCTGGAATTTATCAAATCCAGAAGTAGTGGAATTTGGTGTCAGACAGATTGCTATATCAACTTCTTTAGATGCTATCACCTGGGAAGAATTAGCTATCGTGGAAGCGCCAATAGGAGAGCCTTCTGGATTTTACCAAGGAGTGCCAGGTTTTGATTTCGGAGGTGTTACGGCCAGATATGTATTGCTGACGGCGCTTAATAACCACTCAGGTAATTCAGACTGTATTGGATTTTCAGAGATCAGAGTCCAAATCGAGCAAGCAACCAGCACTGTAGATTTGTCAGCCCAATCGCCTTCATTTTCAGTTTATCCTAATCCTGCAAGTGCAGAAGTTAATGTAGCTATACTTGATTTGCCTGCAGGTAATTACAAGATGCAACTAATAGATCTTTCTGGAAGAATAGTAATAGAGGAGGAAGTCTCTATAGCCGAAGCATCTGAGTTTAAAATCAATACGAGTCATATACAGTCAGGACAATATTTTGTAAGTCTTCAGCAAGGTCAATTAGTGAAGCAGGCGAAACTCACATTAATTCAGAAATAAAATCATCCAATATGAAAAATTTAATTACAACTGTATTTGGTGGGGTGGCTTTATTATTGTCGTTCAATATGGAAGGACAAGAAGAATTTTTTGGTGCAGGTAATGATGCTGGTATTGTAGTCACCTCCAGTAGCAATGCATTTGATACCAGACCAGAAAACACAATTAATGGAACCGGATTAGATGCCCGTAGAATGGAAATTTCCAGATTCTTGACCCAAGCGACTATGGGATATCACGAAACAGATGTTGACAGGGTAATGGAGCTAGGAATGGAAGGCTGGATAGATGAGCAGACAGCGATGCCTACTAGCCAACTTTTACCTCAGATGGAAGCCATCTATGATCAAGAGGCTGGATGGTGGTACGAGTATTTGCTGAAAACATTTATGGAGGAGTATCCTAACACCCCTATCACTGACCAAGTAGAGCAAGCCATAAGAGATGAGATACCAGATGATTGGGCATTGCACTTTAATTATAGCTGGTGGCAAAATACGTTTGCATCAGAAGATAATTATAGACAACGTTTGGCATACAGCTTATCACAGATATTTGTTGTATCCATGTTTTCTGACCTTGGAGGCCATGCAGATGCCTTATGCGGTTATTATGATATTTTGCTTCGTAATGCTTTTGGCAATTTCAGGGATTTATTAGAAGAAGTTACCTTATCCCCCTCCATGGGATTTTACCTGAGTCACTTAAATAATCCCCTTGCAATACCTTCAGAGAATTTGCACCCTGATGAAAACTATGCAAGGGAAATTATGCAGCTTTTTACGATAGGATTATTTGAACTAAACCTCGATGGTACTAGAAAGAAAGATGCTGAAGGAAGAGATATTCCAACCTATAACAATAATGATATTACAGAACTAGCCAGAGTATTTACTGGATTAGGCGCCGGTGATGTTATGGAGAATGATTTTGTAGAAGATCCTTCATTTGGGCTCAATTATTATTTGATAGATAAGGTAACCCCAATGGAAATGTATCCAATTTGGCACGATCGTGGAGAGAAAGTGATTTTGGGAGAGTTGGTCTTGCCTCCAGGTCAAGATGCGTTATTGGATATTGAGATGACCTTGGACTTCCTTTTTAACCATCCCAATGTAGGACCATTCATATCAAGACAATTGATTCAGAGATTGGTGACGTCTAATCCATCACCACAATATATTGCTAGAGTAGCATCCACTTTTAATGATAACGGTCGTGGCGTAAGAGGAGATATGGCGGCTGTATACAAGGCAATACTTATGGATGAAGAAGCAAGATCTTGTGAAGCATCATCTGAGGCTGCAAATGGAAAAATGCAAGAGCCTCTACTAAGATACACACATATCGGGAAAGCACTCACATTGGAATGCCTCAAAGACACAATCACTCACATAGACGCATCCGGCAGAGAAAAAGATTATACTGAATGTAATGATCAGAGGTTTTGGTTGAATGGGTTTACACAGATTCAGGGACTGAAGCAAGGCGCACTTGCTGCGCCTACGGTATTCAATTTTTATCTGCCTGATCACCAACCAGTAGGGGAGATTTCTAGGCAAGATCTAGTGGCACCAGAGTTTAATATCCATGATTCTAGTACCTCTATAAATTATATAAATCTAGTATTTTCTGCATCACAATGGAATTTTTACGGCTCTACCTGGAATAATGAGATTAACGAAGATCTAGGATGGTTAGGTACCCGTATTGAAACGTCTGTAGAAAAATTCATGCGAGACCCTGAAGAACTTATTAATTTCTTGGATATAATGTTTACTAGAGGGAAACTTCCAGATAGGTTAAGAAATGATATCAGAGCATTTATAAGTGAACAGCCTGCCTGGGCAGATGATTATCTGATTACTACAGGCGTGATGTTTTTAATATTCTCTTCACCTGAATATGCAATACTCAAATAACCTAATCCAATTAATTAATTATAATAATAAGAGATGCCTCCACATATATCTAGAAGAAAATTTTTGAGACATTCCAGCTGTGCTGCAATTGCCTCTACGACACTATTGTCGACATTGACTAATCTAAAATTTATGAATGCTGCCTCGATGGCAAATAGTACTGTCATCGGTGGTAATGATTACAAAGCAATGGTTTGTGTATTATTGCGGGGTGGAAATGACTCCTTTAATATGCTTATTCCCAAAGAGGTAAATAAGTATAATGTATATGCCAATACACGAACAAATTTGGCTATCCCTCAAGCGGACATCCTTGCACTTAACGGGTCTGACTATGGGTTGCACCCAATGATGACTGGCATTCAAGAACTATATAACAATAGTCAGTTGTCCTTCCTATCTAACATAGGTACGCTAATAGAACCTGTAACTCGGCCTCAATTATTTACAGATGAAAGTTTAGTGCCATTAGGCTTATTTTCTCATTCGGATCAAGTGCAGCAATGGCAGACTTCAGTACCCAATGATAGAACAGCGATAGGCTGGGGTGGGAGAATTGCTGACATGTTCAATAGTTTAAATGCCAATCCTAGTATAAGTATGAATGTCTCTCTAAATGGGAACAACATATTTCAAACTGGAGAGTCTGCGACAGAGTATGTTTTGGATAGAGAAGATGGTGCTGTAGGAATCATAGGATTTGATGATCCTAATGCAAATGCCTATTTAGACTTGAGAAATAGAGCGCTGACTAATATTATAGATGCTCAGTATGATGACATTTTCCAAAAGACCTTCATAGACGTTATCAAGAATTCCACAGAAGCGAATTCAATTGTCTCAGAGGGCTTGGCACAAGCACCGTTTCTAGATGATCTATTTTCTGATACAGATTTTTCAGCTTCACTACAGATGATCGCAAGAATGATTTCTTCAAGAGAACACCTGGGTGCTAGAAGACAAATTTTCTTTGTTGAATTAGGTGGGTGGGATAACCATACAGAATTATTGAATTCACATGCTGCATTATTACAGGAGTTGTCTAATGGAATGAAAGAATTTAATGATGCACTTACAAGAATAGATGCGAATGATTGTGTGACTACATTTACATGCTCAGAGTTCGGCCGTACCCTGACTACTAATGGGGAAGGCACAGATCATGCATGGGGAGGAAATGTCATGGCAATGGGAGGACCCGTGAGAGGTGGTCAGATATTTGGGGAGTATCCTACATTGGAATTGGGAAGTGAGCTTGACTTGTCCCTGAGGCCAGATAATAGTACTGGTATCTTGATACCTACCTTATCTGTAGATGAATACTTTGCAGAGCTGGCCTTATGGTTTGGAGTATCTGCAAGTGATTTGAGTACGATATTCCCTAATATTGGTAATTTCTATAATACCTCATCTGGCACAATGCCTATTGGGTTTATAGGGTAAATTCTAAATTATAGATTAGGCGACGAATGTTGATGCTTGGTATTCCTTATTTTTGTGCCAGATATTGAGTATCAATGAGACTTTTTTTGGCTTTACTTTTTCTGGTGAATACTTCCATCTATGGACAGCAATCAGAAATAGATTTTAGAGAAGAATACCAGTACAAGCTTACATCTACCACTGAGACAATGACAATAGATGGTGTGTTAGATGAGGAGACTTGGGCCTCCGCAGAGGTGGGGTCAGATTTCTGGCAAAAGATACCTTATTATGATTCTGGTGCAGACCCAAGAACTGAAATAAGATTAGCGTACGATGACAAAAATCTCTATGTCGCAGCCAAATGTTTTCAGACCGCACCAGTAACTATAACGACACTTAAAAGAGACGTCTACTGGGATAATGATGGCATTGCTATAGTCTTAGATCCATTAAATACAAAAACAAACGCCGTTCTATTTGGTACTTCTGCCGTAGGTGTGCAGTGGGATGCCACTAATTCTCCAACTTCAGGTGTCTCTTCTGACTGGAGTAACAAATGGTATGTAGAGACACAAATAAATGATGAATATTGGTCTGCAGAATTTGCGATTCCATTTAAGATATTAAGGTATGACCCTACTTTGGGAGAATGGGGTATGAACTTTGTTCGCAATCTTCCTTTTTGCAATGAGTTCCATAATTGGACGGCTGTGCCTGAGGGCTTCTGGCCTCCTAATCCTGCATTTGCAGGCGCACTGATATGGGATAGCCCACCAACTAAGAAAAAGGGGAATTTTAATCTCATCCCTTATGTCAGTGGGGGTGTTAGTAAAGTCAAGGATAGTCCCACAGACTTCCAGTATGATGCAGGTCTTGATGCAAAAGTAGCACTGACATCTACCATAAACATGGATGTTACTTTAAATCCAGATTTCTCTCAGATTGAGGTAGATGAATTAGTGACTAATTTGACCAGATTTAATATCTCTCTTCCAGAGAAGCGTAATTTCTTTCTCGAGAATGCGGATGTATTTTCGGATTTTGGGACAGGGGGCATCAGGCCATTTTTTTCAAGAAGAATAGGCTTAGATCAGAATCTTCAACCAGTACCCATTCTTTACGGTCTGAGAGCTACGGGCAATATCAATACCAATAATCGTATCGGTGTTATGAATATACATAGTAGAGCTACCGATAATGCCGCCGGCCAAAACCAGACAGCGGTTTCTGTCAAGCGACAGTTCGGTCGTTCATTTGTACAAGGCTTGTTCCTTAATAGACAGGCTTACAACAACATTGAGGCGCTCCAAGATGATTACGGAAGGAATATAAGTCTGGAAGGATTGTACCAGTCTGATAATGGGGAAATACAAGCTTGGGGTGCTGCGCATGCCTCCTTAAAGGCAGGCTTCAGTGATCAAAACATGGTGTATAACACAGGAGCCCGTTTTCGAAATGCTAATTGGACTTTTCAGGGGGATTTTACATTATTTCAAGAGAATTATTTCGCTGATCTAGGCTTTACGGCTCGTGTCAATAATTTTGATGCTGAGAGAGATACAATTATAAGAGCTGGCTTTAATTCTGAGAACATCTACTTAGAATATCAGAAGCGTCCCCGAGAAGGCATTTTCCAGCGACATACATTTGATATCGGGAATACAACCTTCTTTAATACAGACTGGAGCTTTAATGAGTCATCTACAGATTTGCATTATGGCGCCACATTCACAAATACGTCAAATCTCGACTTGAGATTATCTCATAGTGATATTGACCTTAGGTATCCTTTTAGTTTTACTGGCGGGACACCCTTGCCTCGAGATAGATACAGAGCACTAAGCGGAGAAGTATCTTATGATTCTGATGGACGTAAAGCCTTGTCTTATGGCCTATCCGCTAGAACAGGGGGGTTCTATAATGGCCGATTGACATCCTTTGAGGTAAATGCAAACTATAGAATACAACCGTGGGGAAATTTTTCTATTGGGTATCAATGGAATGATTTAGAATTTCCAGATCCTTTTGGCCAATCTAAGATTACAGCCTTGGTGTCTAATGTAGAAATTGGGTTTAGTAAAAATTTATTATGGACTACTTTGTTCCAGTATGTGGATCAGTCAGACTTTGTAGGATTAAATAGTCGCTTACAATGGCGGTTTTCTCCGATGTCAGACTTATTCATTGTATATGTGGATAATTATGATTTAGTGAACACACTCCCTACGGCCAGATCTCTTCAAACTAATAATCGGGCGCTCATTTTAAAGGTCAATTATTGGTATTGATTAGGCTAGTTTTTTGAACTTTCAGAGTCTCTCCACGATTAACTTAATCGAATACAGCAGAATAATAACTGAGGTGCCTACTACTAGATGTCTCTTTTTTAAGCCTATGATTTCAGTGAGCAGATAGCTAGCTAATAGGACAAGTAGCACACAAATTGCTTGTGCTATTTCTACACCTATATTAAATGCAAGAAGCGGGAGGATGATACTTTCACCTCCAAGAATAGTCTTGAAAAAACCTGAGAAGCCGAGCCCATGGATTAGCCCAAAGATGAGTGCTGCCAGATATCTTGTTTTCTTTGAATTAGCCGAGGTTATATTATAAAGAGCTGTGGCCGCAATGGAGACAGCGATAAATATTTCTATAAGCCTACTATTGACTGAAATAATATCCACACCTGCAAGCGCCAGAGTGACGCTGTGGCCGAGTGTGAAGGCCGTGGCAAGAATTAGAACAGTCTTCCAAGATTTTCTGTCATATAAAATGACTAACACAATCAGGAAAAGAACATGATCTAATCCGTTAACATCCAGAATGTGTTCTATGCCTAGTTTTAGATATTCTCCGAACATGAAAGTGTCTTATTAGTCGCTCAAGTTAATTATTTGTAGGCTTGTAATGGATGTAAAAGCGTAGGTTGACTGAATTCTTTATTCAGACGCTAGGGTTTCCATCCGGTTTCAAATCACGCATGTACATTATAAGAAATACAATAAAGAGTGCTAGGTGTAATAAGACAGCCCCATGCGGATAGATCAGCTCTGAATTTTTGAATCCATAAGTCATCATGGCTACAGCCCCATGGAAGAACATCATAGCCAAGCAGATTTTACGTACCAGTTCAGATGGCTCATAGTAATGGAACAGTAATAAATTAATTATACCCATGACTAAAGCATTAACCCCATACAATTTGAGAAGATATGGCGTGCTATTTTCGAAGATAAAATTTGGTGCTGAATAGCAAATTATAGCCGCAATGAGCTCAGCTAATCCGCTTATTAAAAATGCTATTCTCATATTCTGTCTTTAATGAAGTCGAGAGTAACCTAACTTATCTTTGGACTAGAATGTTTTAGATGAGTTAATCCTTAATAAATGATTAGATGAAGAATTATGTGAGGAGAAAGAGGATGTCATTGTCTAAAAAAAGTGACCATATTACTTATTCTCTTTTCAAAAGAGGAAAAAACCAACTACTACTGAATGTTTTGAATATGGGGAATCAGCAACATGATCACTTAAAACCAACTATGTTAGCTATCTAACTAACGAAACTTATATGAAAAAACTACTTTCGATACTATAGTTGGATTACTCCAACTTGCTATCAGCTATAAGAACATGAATGCTCTGATCTTTTTCTACTGACTTTACTGGCGAATTCTTAAGATTGCTCTTGATGGATACTTCTTTTTTCGCTTTTGCCATTCTAAGAATAGCATTAGAAAATATATCCTGAGCTTCCTTCTCATTCTCATATCCAGTCATATGACTTGATACATCTTTAGCTTCTATTTTTGTTATTTGTTCACCTTCTAAAGTAACTTCAGTGGGTGTACCATTGATAAGAACTATATTCTGAGAGAATACACTTTGGGAAGTGAATACAATGCCGGCTATAAAAGCCAATGTGATTAACTTTTTCATGGGTATAATAATTTGCTGTTATAAATTGCATTAGGCCAAAAAAACGGGGAAGCCTAATACTTAATATTTAAACGTAATTAAGTACAAATATGTGGTAATGTTAACCAAAAATTCCAGTCACAAAGCCATAAATAGCAGATTATCAGGATTTTGTGACTGAAAAATCAGTTAATACCCTTTGGTTTTAAGACTTGGTCTTATATTTTTTCTTCAATAAATGAGGGAATGTCTTTATTACCTTCTCCACTTTTGGTCTTGACACTTGCCTCACATAGCCTTGATTAGGGTTCAGTTCATAGAAATTTTGGTGATATTCTTCAGCTACCCAAAATTCCTCGTATTCAGCTACTTCAGTTACTATTTTGTCTTTGAATGTCCCACTTGAATTCAGAGCCCTAATCTTTAGGTCTATGATTTCTTGCTCAGATTCTGTCTCAAAGTATATAGCAGAGCGATACTCTTCACCTACATCAGGCCCCTGTCTGTTCAGTGTAGTAGGGTCATGCGCTACAAATAAGACGTCTAAGAGGGTTTCATATGAGACCACGTCTTTATCATAATATATATATATCGCTTCTGTATGACCTGTATTTCCAGCACCTACACCTCTGTAAGTTGGATAATCTTTATGACCTCCTGAATATCCACTTAGGACATCTACGACACCTTCTATTCTTTCGAATGCAGCTTCGGTACACCAAAAGCACCCCCCTGCAAAGATGGCAGTAGAATAAGCCTCCAGTTTATTATTTTCAGTATATTCAGAAATAGGGTAGGTGTCATGGCCTGCCTTCTCTTGTATCTCTTCGGTTGTAGTTTCTGTGACTGTCAGATTCTCAGAATCGGTATTTATATCTTGTTTAGTTTGGCAGCCCTGGCCGAATATTAAAGTAAAGGTCAAAAGTTGGCTAATAAATATCTGCATAGTTTAGTTTTTATATCATCTACGTAACTGTAGATATGTTGATTTGTTTATTACGGTTGCTTAAAATAAAGGACTTTCATTAGGCATTAAGAGTATTTAACCAATATTTAAGTTCTTTTTTGTTGGCGTTGATTACGGCTGTTTCTTTCTTTATGTCGATTTTTGAAACTTCATGCTGTTCTACTATTTTGAGATATCTAAATCAAAATTTTTAAATCCAAAAACATATTCACGTTATGAAGAGAATATTGCTCATAGCATTCATTGCTCTAAATGTATGTGCTACTGGCTTTTCACAGCAGGATGATGTAAAAGTTGTACGTGTGAAAATCACAACTATGTTTGGCGATATGATCGCAGAACTCTACAATGATACTCCTAGACATAGAGACAATTTTATTAAGTATGCTAAGAACGGGTGGTACGATGGTACCCTTTTTCACAGGGTTATACCCGGATTCATGGCCCAAGGTGGCGACCCTAATTCAGTAGAATCAGCGGTGAACCAACAATTAGGAGCAGATAGATGCCCTAAATTAGATAATGAGATTTCTCGCAAGAATTTTCATAAGAAGGGTGCCTTAGCCGCAGCCAGACTGCCAGATAGTATCAATCCTACCAAACAATCCAGTGGATGCCAATTTTTTCTGGTCCAAGGATATCGTCATACAGCGCAGCAGTTGACATCGATGGAAACAGAGAATTTCAAATTTATGGATGAAGCCAAAGCTTATTATCAGGTAAAGGGAGGAGCGGCTCACCTAGATATGAATTATACTGTGTTTGGAGAAATTGTAGAAGGTATTGAAATTATAGACCTTATATGTGCAATGCCCACAGGGAAGAATGTCAAGGATAGACCGAATACTGACATTATGATGAAAGTAGAAGTTCTAGACTAGATAAAAAAAGTGGTTGGGAAATTAATCCCAACCACTTTTTTTTACTCATTCTATTACTGGAAGCTTAGAAATAGCAGCCGCTTATTTTATTATAGCTTCACTATCTTTTCTATAAAATATTCACCATCATCTGCTACCATTAGGATAATATATGATTGTCCATAATCTAAATTAGATATATCTATCCTAGCTTGGGTTTGACCTTCCAAAGGATGTGATGCCATAAGCATCCCATGATTAGTCAGTATGTCTACCTTAGTCATTGTTCTGCCTGCGTAATCTTTGAAAGACAGAATCAAGTAGTCTATGGCAGGATTAGGGAAGACAGCAAAAGAACTGGTATTGAGAATAGTAGAATTGCTGATACCATTGCTGGTAATAATCCCAGTTAACGGTAATGCTGATTTTAATTTACTATTATTATTTTCTGTTACTGTCTGACCACAGATTTCAATATGGACATCATCTATATAGACTCTGTCACTATTAGCACTTGCATCACATCTAATTCTTAGAACCGTGCTTGTGCTAAGCAAATTGCCAGGAATATTCACCGTGACATTTTGTCGGACATTATTGGTCATCTCTATTCCTGAATTCCATTCCTCTACTATAGTGAATGAATTTCCTCCGTCACCAGATACCTCTAAGAAAAAATCTTCATTATTCTCCATAGAATTTGGTACGAATGAAAAAGAGAAATCTATGCTACCAATGCCTCCAAAGTCAAGGACATCTGTAAACATTGAAGATGATGATCCAGAATTATCTCTAATTCTTACTGCACCACTTCCAGAATTAGCATAGACATCGAAGTTAGAACTTAAGAAGCAATCACCTCCACCATCATTCCATATTCCGAATGAAGTTTCAAAGTCATTAAAATCGAAAGTTTCACATCCTGAGCAATTGCTATTATTTGGTACGCAGGCATTACTATCATCAGGGTCTTCGCCGACACAGAATCCGTCACCATCCGCATCTGTAAGGATACCCCCAGTACATCCACAGTCTGTATCATAAGCCTCTCCTGTCGTACACGCATCTCCATCTTCACAACTTGTACCAATCAGATTATCATCGAAATCTGGACATTGATCTATTAAATCACAAATACCATCACCATCAGAATCCTGACTTGGAATGCCTGTACATCCACATGCACTATCATATGTGTCATTGGAAGTACAAGGGTCACCGTCATTACACGCTGTACCTGCTGTGCAGTTTTCATCACAAGATAGGTCGCCATTCATGTCTTCAAAAATTGATATATTCCTATAGAAAGAATTCCCTGCTGCATTAGCGTCATCATCTGCTGTTAATACAAAGTACTTGTAACTCCCTCCAAAGAAATTGCCAAGGTGAATCGTAAAAGTCTCCCAATCACCACTTCCAGAATAGGTGCCTACAAGATGCTGACCTGGATAGTTTTGAGTACCATAGAGTACCATTCTATTCTGTGGCGATAAGAAGAGATCATTATCCACTGCTATTTCATGTATCTCTCCTTCCTGAGTACTCTTGAAGTCAAAAGTGATTACTGTATTTTGTGTGAACACATAATCTATTTCTATTGCTTTCCATGAATTGCCATCCATATAGAGTGTCTGACCGTTATCTTGTAATTCGTAGTTTCCTAAATCTTGACCTGGGTCATAGCTGAGTACAGGATAATTATTGAATGAAATAGAAGGACATCCTTCACAAGAATCTGGGATGCCATTTCCATCATTATCTATCGCATCATCATGACCTGGACATTGATCTAAGTTATCACAGATACCATCATTGTCAGCGTCTTGTGTGATACCTCCAGCGCATCCGCAGCTGGTATCATAAGTTTCGCCTGTAGTACAAGGGTCGCCATCGTCACATGGTGTTCCTATCAGATTATCATCAAAATTTGGACAGAGGTCATTTGCATCACATATACCATCACCATCGGTATCAGATTCAGGTATACCTGCACATAGACAGTTGGCTGTGTAACTGTCATTAATCGTACATGCGTCACCGTCATCACAAGCAGTACCTATAAGATTATCATCTAAGTTCGGACATTGGTCCTCAACATCACAAACGCCATCATTGTCTGCATCTGATATCGTTCCTCCTGTGCAACCACAGTTGGCATCGTAAGTTTCACCTACTGTACAAGGATTACCATCATCACAAAGCCTGCCTATTAAGTTATCATCTAAGCCAGGACATACATCAAGATCATCACATATTCCATCTGCATCAGTATCCTGAATTGGTGTGCCTAAGCAATTGCATGAATTGTCTATAATATCATTTATTGTGCACAGGTTGCCATCATCGCAAGGTTCTCCTACAATGCAGTTAGCTGATATTATAATCTGATAATCTTCTACTTCACCATATGTAAAGTTATTACATGAAGGTGGTGCTGAATTATACTGCATTGCAATTCTCATGACTGTTGTCCCACCTGATACTGAAGACCCAATTGTAATTTGATCTGTAATAATAGTGTTGCTAGATCTCTCAAGGAAAATTTCATTGTCTGTGAATTGACCATCCTTATTAGTATCTATCCAAATTCTCCAAAATTCGGTATAAGTAGATCCAGAATATCCAGGTATTAATGTTACATCATATGTAGACCCGACAACCACATTAGCTTCCATATTCGTATAATCTGCATATCCACCATTATTGCCTGAGACGTTTGTTAAATTAGCTACGCTGATGCTTTCAATATGTTCATATGTAGTATTACTTGCTGATGAAGTACATGGATTTACAATGTTGCAATTATCAAATGGGTCACTTGGACATTGGTCCATAGCATCACACACACCATCGCTATCTGCATCTTGGAAAGTACCGCCTGAGCAACCACAATTGGCATCGTAAGTTTCACCAGTCGTACACGCATCTCCATCGTCACAAGCAGTACCTGCAAGAGTACAATCGTCACAATCATCAGGAATGCCATCACTATCTACATCAATATTGTCATCACCACCTGGGCAAATATCATTAGCATCACAAACACCATCGTTGTCAGCATCTTGGAAAGTACCGCCTGAGCAATTACAATTTGCATCATAAGTTTCGCCTGCTGTACAAGCATCGCCATCAT
>CAZQDZ010000025.1:0-68025 GCA_964591455.1 uncultured Saprospiraceae bacterium | reverse complement strand
GTATTTGTCTTTATTTACCTTTGTATTCTCTTGATTATCAGACTTTTGTTGCCCAATTGTTGCCCGATTAGCCTAACTAATTGAGTATCAATATTTATCACTTTATGTATAGGCAAATAATATTTAACTTAGACTAATTAGACGAATCCTGCCGTTTTGTTCTTAGGGCATTATTGTAAATGCTAATTCTATTTAAATCATTTCTTCTCAACCTTTTTTAAAACTCAATTTTATAATGAAAAGTTATAATGTAATTCTAAGCGTTATTCTGTTTCTATCGTCCTTGACTATATATGGTCAGCAGACATCATTACCTGAGGGTATTAAAATGAATGCTCAGGTCGAAGGCATTACAGAATATGAAATGGATAATGGAATGAAAATCCTATTATTCCCAGACCAATCTAAACCTACAATTACAGTGAATATCACCTACCTCGTAGGTTCTCGGCATGAGGGCTATGGTGAAACTGGCATGGCTCACCTTTTAGAACATTTGGTATTTAAAGGTTCACCTGACCATCCAGACATTCCTGCAGAACTTACAGAACATGGTGCCAGGCCTAACGGGACTACCTGGTATGACAGAACTAACTACTATGAAACTTTTACTGCAAGTGATGAGAACCTGGAATGGGCTTTAGACTTGGAGTCAGACAGAATGGTAAATTCCTTTATAGCTAAAGAAGACCTTGATTCAGAAATGACAGTGGTGAGAAATGAGTATGAGAGTGGTGAAAATTTTCCATCAAGTGTCTTAATGAAAAGAGTACTAAGTGCCGCATTCCAATGGCATAACTATGGCAAGACGACTATCGGTGCACGATCAGATTTGGAAAATGTGCCAATAGATAGACTACAAGCTTTCTATAAAAAATACTATCAGCCAGACAATGCTGTCCTGACGGTAGCAGGTAAAATTGATGTTTCAAAAACTTTGGGTTTAATCAAAACTCACTTTGGAGATATTGAAAGACCAGAAAGAAAGTTAATCCCAACCTACACTAAAGAACCAACTCAGGACGGGGAAAAATTGGTATCACTTAAGAGAGTAGGTGATGTACAATCTATTGCTGTAGTTTATCATACACCTCCTGGTTCTCATTCTGATTTTGCTGCTATATCTGTAATCGAAGAATTATTAACTGGAGAGCCTAGTGGCAGACTTTATAAGGAACTGGTGGAGACAAAATTAGCTTCTTCGCAATGGGGCTTTGCTCCAAGTCTCAAAGAAGGTGGATTTATTTACTTAAATGCTGATGTAAGAAAGGAAAATAGCTTGGACGATGCAAAAGATCAAATGATGGCTACATTGGACAATCTCATAACTAACCCGCCGACTCAGGAGGAAATAGACAGAGCAAAGTCAAGAATTCTGAAAAATTGGGAGCTATCTTATAATGCAAGTGACCGAGTAGGTCTAAGTATGAGTGAGTCTATTGCTGCAGGTGATTGGAGGTTGTTCTTCTTATTTAGAGACAGAGTAGAAAATGTATCAAAGGATGATGTCGTGGACGCTGCTAAGAAATACTTCATCCCGTCTAATAGAACTATTGGTGTATTTATACCAGAGAATGAACCACAAAGAGCAGAGATACCAGATGCCCCTAATGTGACCTCGCTTGTAGCCAATTACAAAGGCAAAGAGGAAATCAGTATGGGAGAAGAGTTTGATCCTTCACCTGCAAATGTTGATAGCAGAACTAAGACAGGAACTTTCCCTAACGGTCTAGAGTATGCTATTTTAAGTAAGGAGAACAGAGGAGATGCTGTACGTGCAATGCTTAGGATTCGATATGGCGATGAAAAGTCCTTATATGGTAAAAGTACTGCTGCTAGATTTACTGCTATGATGCTGGACAAGGGTACTGAATCTATGAGCAGACAACAAATACAGGATAAGATGGATGCGCTTAAATCACGTGTAAATATATATGGCGGCGTATATGGCACAACGGTTGACATAGAGACAACCCATGATAATCTAGAAGCAGTCATGGATTTAGCTAATGACATGCTAACAAATCCAGACATGTCAGAAGAAGAGTTTAATAAGTTAAAAGAAGAGCAGTTATCCTTTAGGGAAGAAAGCCTTTCAGACCCACAAGGACTTGCTAATAATGCATTCAGTAGGTTACTGTCTCCATATCCAAAAACAAACATCAGGTATGTACCTACGTTAGAAGAAGGTATTAGTGAAATAAAAGAACTCACTCTAGAAGATGTAAAAGATTTTCACAAAACATTTTACGGTGGTCAGAATGGGACTTTATCAGTGGTAGGAGATTTCGATGAAGAAAAGATAATGGCCAAATCAAAAATGCTCTTTGGCGAGTGGGCAAATGATGTTGATTATGAAAGAATCTCTAATCCATATCTTGCTGTTAAGCCTTCAGACGAAAAGATAGAAACACCAGATAAATCTAACTCAATGTTTTTTGCAGGCATGCCATTGCAGATAAATGATGAGCATGATGATTACGCTTCACTGATGATCGGTAATTATATATTAGGAGGAGGTTTTCTAAATTCTCGTTTGGCAACCAGAATCAGACAAGAAGAAGGACTTAGTTACGGTGTCGGGTCTTGGTTCAATGCCAGCTCACAAGATGATAGTGGAAACTTTGGTGCTTATGCCATTTCTGCTCCAGAAAACACTTTCAAAGTACAAGAGGCTTTTAAAGAGGAAATAGAAAAGGTTATGACGGATGGGTTTACGCAGGAAGAATTGGATGCAGCAAGAAATGGTTGGTTGCAATCTCAAAATGTATCTAGATCACAGGACAGAAGATTAACTGGCCAATTAGGCAATAATCTTATTCTAGATAGAAAAATGGAATGGTCACAAGAACTAGAAGATAAAATTAGAGGTCTGTCTTTAAAAGAAGTCAATATGGCAATGAAAAAGCACATAGATCATAAAAAAATGGTTTATGTCAAAGCTGGGGATTTTGAAAAGGCGAAAAAAGAAATTAAGCCATAAACAATAAAACTAAAAGTCGCTGATTCACTTCAGCGGCTTTTTTTATCTATCTAAATTCTGAAAGTAATAAATAAAGTCACTTTTATTCTTCAGTACCATCTAGTCTAATTGCAATAGCTTCATCTGCGAGTTCATACATTTTTCTAACTCCTGCAGATCCTTGATTTTCTACTAATAAGTTCCCATTTTCATCTAGGAATAATAGCGTGGGTAAGCCGGCTACATTAAATAGATTAGCAATTTCTCCTCCTATCCCATTCTCTGCATCTGCTTTGTATGATATAAAGTGATTATTATAAAAATCACCCAATTTTCTATCTGTAAATACATCTTCGTCCATCACTTTGCAAGGCAAACACCAATCAGCGTATACATCTAGAAATATGAGCTTGTCCGATGCTATAGCTTGATCTGATAAATCTACAATAGAGCTAGTAGAGACGAAATCGAATGAGTAAGGAGATTCTCCTTCTGTAACTTTCTTTGCCTTACAATTGCCAAATAATAAAAGTGAAATAAGTAAGCAGAGTAGATAGTAATTTTTCATAAGCTATATTGAATACGTAGTTGTACACATTAATGCAAAGATGCAAGATCGCAATATGATTAAACTCCCAGAGACGATGATTATTGTGGACATGTATAAAAAAAGGCTGACCCATAAAATGGGCCAGCCTTACTATCTGATTCGTAGAAAGTCTGAAGTTTATTTCAGAACTATCATTTTCTTAGTATCTGACTGATAACTTGTTTCTAACTTGTAGTACAAGATACCACCAACATTAAGCTGGCTTATGTCAATAGAAACCTTATTCTGTCCTTTGTTATAACTTCCACTCAGGTCAAATATTACTTTACCAGTAACATCCATCACAGTCAATGTTGCATTCGATGCACTAGGCAAGTTAAATGCAATCTCTGTGGAGTTGCTGAAAGGATTTGGCTTGTTTTGATATAAAACAAATTCTTGTTCAGAATTATTTCGGCCGGCTAATGAAATGGGGAAGATATGTAAATCACTTCCTGTAACTACTTGTGCAGGTGTGATGTCTGAATTAATGGAAACATTTTCACTAAGTGTTCCATCTTTTTGAGCTTTGAAATGAATTGTAAATAATTCCTCTTCATTTCTAGTAATAATATCATTCCACGAGAATGTAGTTCTATCAGATGAAAGAACTGCATAATTACTCTCAGATATTTCAAGACCATTAGAAGTCACATCTACAACCTCTAACCCATCACTAAGTAAAGTGAATTGGATTCCAGTCATGTCAGACAGTTCATTAGCTTTAAGTGTCATACTAACCACCTCTCCTTTTTTGAAATTAGAATCTTCAAAATCCAATTCAACACCATTGGATGGTAAAGCTACTTTTCCAATTCCCTTATTAGGTATGGCTGAATTATCAACATCACCAATCTTAACACCGATAAAGTCTTGATCCATCTCATTTTGATCTAGACCGAATATTGCTCGAATTTCATTGAGTGGCCAAGGTAATTCTGGCACCATATTTTGCTCAGAATTTACAAATCTCCAACTATCATTCTGAGGTAACTCATTATAGATACCAAGAACCAGTTTTCTCAACTCGACTAAATCCACACTATTGATTCGCTGATCATTATTAATATCAGCTGCAATACGCTTGTAAGGACTATCCAATGATTCTAGTCCAAGGATATGTCTTTGTATCCTTATAAGGTCAATCGTATTTACACCATTAGAATAGTCATCATTCTTAGAGTTTGAAATCTCGTAATCATAAGAGATCGGATTATTTGCAAACTCAAAGCTTCCAGTTTCATCAGTCATATCTTGGGATGGATAACTCGGTTGTGCGCTTAATATCTGAACCGCTACTTCTTCTACCATCATGCCTTCTTCTGTAAAGATTTCTCCGGAAATGTCACGTGTGCCGCCTGTATCCACACATACCCTACTGTTATCCACTAAGGTCAAGAATACTGTACAGAAGTCTGAATTGCCATTGCTATCATACACATATACATTTAGTGTCACTAAAGATCCTGCTGGATTAAGTAAATCACTACACGTAAAAGTTCTAGAAGAACAATTGTCTATCATGCTAAATTCTGGATCGTCCTCAGGTTGTACGTCAGAGAAAGTAAATCTCAAATCATCTGAAGGTGTGCAGTTGTCTTCTGCTCCAAGATTGAAGTCACAAGCCCAAAGTTCTACAGTACCTTCTGCAGTAAGTGCACTGCTCAGGTTGACACAGTAAGGTGTAGGGGGAACGTTATCGACTACAGTGAAGAACGTCTCGCATGTTGCTATGTTTCCGCATCCATCAGATACTCTCCATAAAACACTATGCTGCGCCGTACTTCCAGGGACTCCTTCAGGCAATGTTATAGTAACTTCTTCCCCAGGCCTAGTGGCTGGGATATAGAAGGGACTTGAAGGATTAATCGTACTCGAGAAATTAAAATCAATATTCTTATCTCCGAATAAATCTACCTGTGCTGTCCATGTTAATCTATTAGAAGAACATATACCATCATCTGTAGCTACAGCACTAAGTGTGACTGGACCTTGACAATCCGATCCCACAGGAAGTGCCTCGCTACTGCAAGTTATTGTTGGTGCTGTTTCATCTATGATTCGCACTACTTGAACTTGTGACCAAATTCCATCAGAAAGCGGGTCGTTTGGTTCATACTCACACCAGTTAATTACAGTCCAGTAATTGAGTACTTTGAAGCAAGCGCCATCGGTAAAGAAGAATGTATCTCTCTCAACGTTCACAGCGATATCATCACATGGCCCTGCAATTATTGTAGGCTGCTCCATCAATATCTCAGTACAAGTAATTACTGTATCTCTCGGGAAGGTAACCTCGATATCCATGTCTTCAGCACCGAGCATAGTAACACGCTGAATACAATTGACAGATTCTTCGCCAACTACAAACCACTGTCTTTCTATAGTGCCAGAATTACATCTTGTCAAGTCATTATTAATGTCTATGCTTCCTACCTCTAGGGTACCACAAGAATTAAATGCCTGAGCACGATCCATGTTAGTGGCGAATGGATCGCCATCACAGTCTATTGTGATATCTACTGGACAAAGAATAGTGGCTCTTGATTTATCTTCTAGTCTAACATATGACCATACTTCACTGAAGTTGTCACCTGCTGACCCAAAGATGCCGTCAGCATCACCATCATCCCAAACTCTTAGCCACACTTGCAATTGTGCATAGTCATTAATGCCATCACCATTAGCGTCAATTCCGAACTCATCTAAATCGCTACAGCAAAACTGTACGAAAGCACCATTATCTGGATCCATCTCATCATCGAAAAGGTGGCCATCATTATTGTAAGTAGTGTTTCCTATAAAACCACAAGAGTCATTCTCTCTTCTGATTTCCAATTTCACTCTACCACACCCATCAAATGAACCATTGTCGATACTTTCAGCAAAGATTTTAGTTACGCCAGGTAAATCTGGATTACCAGGGTTAGGAATTAAGGAGATAACTATATCTTGTTTAGTTATAGCTACAGGTGGTGTCACATCAGAAACGGTCACGGTTACTGGCTCTGAAGATATGTTCTCACAACAATCCCAAGCATTATAGAAAAACTCATGCTCTCCTACAGGTACATTGGATGCGAAATAACCTCTAGTGGAATCAAAGCCCATTGTTATGCCTTGTAATCCTGTACCACTCCCTGTTGCTACACCATAAATGTCCATAGTACCGGAACCAGTAGATACTACATAGTTTAATGCTACTGTAGGACTACAGTCATCACTTAACCTAAAAGGCTTAGGAAAATAGACTGTCGCACTACAACCCCATGGATCTACAGATGTATTAATATCTGACGCCTCGATTTCAGGCCCTTCAGTATCTTGTGCCACAATCACTTGTCTACAAATGAAAGGTTCTGCAGAAGGCGTACACCAATCAAATATCTGCCATTCTCTGACAACTTTAGTGTTGCCTGTACAAGCAGGATCAGCATTGCAAATTCCTAGAGGTGTATCATTAAATGTCGCAAATAAGTTGCAGGCAGAACCATTGATAGCAGAAACCGCCGATAGCTGATCCATATCATCTAGCGTCACTAAAAACGGATATGCTTGTCTTACCGCAAATATCTGGTTATTAAGAAGATATTCTTCGCTGATAGGGTCACTAACAGGAGGGAATAACTCTCTGAATTGGTTATAGAAATATTCGAATACTTCATCTGGGCTTGTTCCTGCACCACAAGGAAGATTTACTTCTTCTTCCGGACATTCTAATCCAGCATTGTCATCAGGTAAATCTGCGATAGTACCATCAGGATTCAGTTGGAATTCGAATGGTGGCGCCTCAAAGTATTGTGTGCATCTAGAGACATTGCCTCTATTGTCCACAAAACTCCATATTCTGGTAAGTAAGGTACTTTCTCCACATCCTCCGCCAGTAACTCGGTCTGTAAAATTGGTAGACGCAATACCGTCACAATCTGTAGCTACCGGAGGCACTACAGAACTCAAATCAAGACCTGTACATATTGCAGGTAATTCACAAGGGTTAGCAGCATCAGAACAAGTACACTCTATACGAGGTCCTAGTTTGTCTTCTGCTACAATTTCTCCCCAACAACTGTTTACGCCATTAGTTACTGTAACTGTGTACAGACCTGGCACAAATAGTTCTGCATAGCATCTGCCAGCGGCTGCATTGGAAGCATCGTTGTGGCCGGGGCCTGCAAGAAGAATCTCGAAGTCGCAATTACTTCCAATCGTTCCTTGCAAAATCATTTCTGGGGTAATTCTAGATCCAGTTTCACAGTCTTCCCCTAAAGACACGTTAATCTGACCATCACAGACAAGGGTCTGCGCATTAAGTTGGTTTCCTAGATTTAGGATGAGAAAAGAGCAACATATCATCCATCTGGACAATATGCTGACCTTACCCATCAAATCGGTATACACCATGGGATAAAGTTTTGGTTAATAAAATGAGTAATGAGTTCCTTACCATACTTATGGCAAGGAGGTGTTCAGAATATCAGAAGGGGGAATACAAGAAGCGGGAAAGAATCTTGTGTTTACAAATGTAATTCACTTTACATCTTTAGAAGATTCAACCAATGGTAAAAAATATATTTTTTTTCTACTAATAATCAATGTTTATCATATGTCTTATCGCTTGTCCCTGTTATTTTATTTACAACCTCTCTAGCCACAGCAGAACCTGTAGCTACTCCCATTCCGCCTAACCTCACCGCACAAACAAGATTAGTAGAGAGTGTACGTATGATTGGTTGCTTCGTCGCGCCTGTGGCTATAATACCACTCCATTTATGCGCAACAGTAAAATTCTTCAGTCCAAGCTCATTGACTGCAAGTTGTTTTAGATAATCTGTAATTAAAGGGTTAGAACCTAGCGCCATCGTTTTTTCTTGGTCGCTATCCAGAATATGTCGAGCACCTCCGATAAGCAATCTATTATCGACATTTCTAAAGTATATATATCCTCTATCCAGATGGAAGGTGCCTTTGACTGAGAGGTTTGGAATAGGAGATGATAGGAGAACTTGATTTCTAACTGGTACTATATCTAAATCTTGTCGTAGTACTGGAGTAAAAGCATTAGTTGCCAGGATGACCTGATGACTATACAGGCTTAGTGCTTCGCTTTCTAGGTGAACTTTATTTGAATCATCACTGAGATTATTGATTTCCAATCCAAAATAAAATCTAACACCTATCTCCCTACAAAGTCTCACCATTTCATGGCATAGCTGCATCGGATTAAGTTGTGCCTCTAGAGGGTTAAATAGCGTCTTATGATATAATCTACCCAGAGGCCTTTCTTTGATCTCCAAGGTTTCACTTACACCAGTAGCTGCTTCTAATAAGTCATTAATATCAGATAGCTGAGAATAACAGGACTCGAAAACGTCCTCAGTTCTAAATACTTCATATCCACCTAACTTACTCATATTTAATGCCTTAGCAGATACCGTCTTTTGTAAAAGCTGAAGACCTTTCCATCTTAATTTCACCGTCTCCATGACTACATCTTTAGGCATAGATTCTAAGTCATCTAAGATTTCACCAGCTGTTCCATAACAGGCAAATCCAGCGTTCTTAGTACTGGCTCCAGAAGGCCCTAGTCCTTTTTCTATTACAGCAACTGTAGCGTTTGGATTTTCTATTTTGAGGAAGTAGGCAGAGAATAGTCCTACGATCCCAGCCCCTATTATTGTGAAATCAACAGGTGTATCCCAAAATTTTCTCTCCCAATAACTGAGCATAATATGATGTATTTGGAAGTAATTGTAACAAATAAATACATTTGCAAGATAACTTTACTAAATGTTACAACGAATACAATCTATATTCTTACTACTTGCATCGGGTGGTTTTTGGAGTCTTTTTGCTCTTCCGCTTGCTGGCACATCACAAGTTAAAGCAGACTCGGTCTATGCTGATGGTAACTTAACTATTCAAGATCATACAGCCCTTCTTGTACTCTGTATTGCAGGTGCTTTTGTGAGTTTGGTTGCGATATTTCTTTTTAATAATAGAAACTTACAGAAATCCTTGAGTTGGTTAGTCGTATTGTGTGGCTTACTCTTAGGAGGATTGGGTTACTGGTTATTTTCAAATTCAGGCCACAATGCAACTCTACAGGCCAGCATAGGTATCCCATTTGCATCTTCCATTTTGGCTTTTATTGCGGGTATATTTATAGGTAAGGATGAAAAACTAGTCAAGTCTATGGATAGATTAAGATAGAACCCTAGAATGAAATAGGAATAAATAAACAAGGGGAAAACAAATTGTTTTCCCCTTGTTTATATAGTGTTTTCTTCAGCTACCCTATTCTGGTCTTTTCTTAGCAGAATAGTTTACTTTCAATTGTCCAGACTTACGCAATTTTTGCTTCACATCTGTTACAATTCCCATCGTCACATCGCCATCTACTCTAAGAGAAGTATTTATTCCTGGTCTTTGCTTTTCAGGAAGTGTACTCTTATGCTTTTCTAAGAATAGCGGAATATCACTAATAGATGAAAACTTATCTCCTAACTGAATAGCTGGTTTAGTGCCGTACTGCGCTTGATATTTCTTCACAGGCTTTCCTATGTAAATGTAGTTAACCAATGATTTCTTTTCCAACTTGGTCAATTCTGTGGCATAAGGCACATTATTATTAACCTTTAGCTCTGCATCTCTTAGTACTGTTACTACCATAAAAAAGAAGAGAAGCATAAAGATTATATCAGGAAGCGAGGCTGTAGATACTTCTGGTGTAGAGTTCCCTCTTTTCTTTGAAAATTTACCCATCTTTTCTTGTATTAGTTTTCTTCTCCAAAATTTGTAGGCTCAGCTTCAGAAATTACTAAAGGAATCTCTGATCTGATTTTTTTCTGTATATCCTTCGGAAGAAACTCAAAGCTTTTTCCATACTGTCTATTTGCTGCTTCTTCTCTTAATTCGTTATAAGCCGCTTTCAATTCATTGTAGACTTCTAAGTAAGTCTTATAACTCGTTCCTCTATCGTTTTTAATAGAGATAATCGCTTTCTTAGGGTTCTCTGCCATATCTTCCCTACGATTAGGGTTCACGATAAATTCTTTGGCATTGGATCTAAGCGTCTTGACACTTTGTGGCTCTCCTCTGACTAATAATTGGTCATCTGCATTTACGAGAACAGAGTAGACATTTCTTGTCTTCATATTCAGTGTCTCTGGTTCTTCTTCAGACCAAGGCGGTAACTTTACAAGTACTCCTTTATCCACATCAATAGTCGTGGTAACCAAAAAGAAAATAAGTAGCAAGAATGCAATATCCGCCATGGATCCCGCATTTACTTCTGGTGCTCCTCTCGTTTTTTTCTTAGGCATAATTGTGCAATTTATTGAGCTACTTCAGTAAATTCAAAATCTCCATAATAATAGCGGCGCCAAAGGCTAATGCGATACTCATCACAGCAGTTTTCACACCTCCACTTATCAATTTAGAGGCTCCATCACCTACACTGAATTTTTCACTAAGCATCGCTATTCTCCCTGTAGTCTCAACATCTGATGTAGAATAGAAAATCAGAAATAAAAGACCTACTGCCAAGAATGCAAACAATATTTTCATAGACCCTTTGAGGTCTGTAAATAGGTTTAGTATAATAAAGAATACAACTGCAACAGCAGCAATTCCGACAAGTACAACCGTTATATTAATTGCAGGATTGAAAAAGTCAAAAGTTGCGTCAGCATTATTCTTTAATATATAATTAAGGTCATCAGACAAGCTGTACTTAGAATTAACACCTGAGACTATTGAACCAATGGCAATAGCTGACGCGATAGCTCCTAAGAGAATAGCAAAAAGCTGACCTCTGCTTGTTAGTAATTTATACATATTGATTTAAATCTCGAGGTTACTTAAAAACACCATTTCTAGCCATCACATCTACAAGTCCTATGGAAGATTCTTCCATTTTATTGACTATTCCATCAATTTTTGAAACGATGTAGTTGTAGAATATTTGTAGTATAATCGCTGCAATAAGTCCGAATACAGTTGTAAGTAAGGCTACTTTGATACCTCCTGCAACAACAGATGGTGATAAATCACCTACTGCTTCAATTCTATCGAAGGCTTGAATCATACCGATTACTGTACCCATGAAACCAAGCATCGGAGCAATGGCAATGAAAAGTGAAATCCAAACAAGGCCTTTTTCTAGAAGACCCATCTGAACAGAACCATATGATACTATAGCTTTCTCTACTGCTTCAGGTCCATTATGCGCATTTCTAAGTCCTTCATACAGAACACTTGCTGTAGGTCCAGAGGTAGAACGAGCTACTTCTTTTGCCCCTTCCAAATCACCTTCTGCTAATCTTTGATCGATATTACTTAGAAGTTTAGAAGTATTTGTTGTAGCAATATTAAGTGTTATAATTCTCTCTATGCAAAATGCTAATCCAAGAATTAAAGTCACAAGCACTAAGCTCATAAACTTCCAATCACCTTCAATAAATTTTTCCTTTAAACCTTGGAAAATTCCGCCTCCGTCACCAGAGTCTTGTGCAGCTAAATCTGCAAATCCAAAAAAACAAACACCTGTAATCAGTAGGCAACTAAGAACGATTTTTCGCATGATTTCTTCTTTTCTGTTAAAATTGTAAGTCTGATAGTTAAAATATCAAAAGACTAAAATAGAAATATTTGTCAGCAATGGTGGCATTACTTATCAAATTTTAGTTTGCTGATTCTGAGTATTTCAATCTATAAATTTGGTTTAAACATTAGATGAAAAATCCATAGGTAATGGTGCATAGGTCATATGTAATAAAACGCATATCTATACACCATTGATAACTAATGATTAATACTTTTCTTTGAATTTGACATCGGTATTTATTATTCACTAACGCCATAGAATAGACGCTATTCGGAAGGAAATTTTCTTGTCTTTATGTCGCTAAATAAGCTTAAAGACAAGCAAGCATACTTAGTACAGAGTAATAAAAACATTAGAGCGGAGAATGAGGGATTCGAACCCCCGATACCCTTTTGGAGTATACACGCTTTCCAAGCGTGCGCCTTAAGCCACTCGGCCAATTCTCCTGTACAGATCTCAAAGGTAGGATATATAGTTCATCTGGAGATTAAATTGTAAATAGTTTTTTAGCATTAGCAGTTGTTACTTTTTTAATCATCTCTAAGGATTCTTCTCTGAATTCACTAACCTTTTCTGCAATAGCAACTATGTGTCTACTTTCATTCCGCTTCCCTCTATATGGTACAGGACTTAAGTAAGGCGCATCAGTTTCCAAGACTAAATTATCGGGTGACATACTGGCTACCATAGGTCCTAAGTTTGCCTTCTTGTAAGTTATCACTCCTCCTAATCCCATCATAAATCCTATATCTTGAATTTGCTGACACTGCTCTAACGTACCATTAAAACAATGAAAGATTCCTTTTAGATTTCCATCTTGGTGTTTGACTATCTGTTTGATTGTAATGTCTAAAGATTCTCGTGAGTGAATAATAATCGGAAGGTTTGCATCCTTAGCAATTTGAATTTGAACCTCAAATGCATTAGTCTGTTCCTCTATATATGTTTTATCCCAATATAAATCTATACCTGTCTCTCCTATACCATAAAATTTATTACTAGAAAGCTGATCAGTAATGTGCTTAATTTCTGATTTATAATTTTTTTTTACAGAGCAAGGATGAAGTCCAATCATGGGAAAGCAAACATTTGGAAAGTCTGATACCAACTCTAACATTGATTCAGTTGTGGTACTATCGATATTAGGTAGAAAAATTTTTTTCACTCCTGAATCAAGTGCATTGGAGATAATGGATGATCGATCTTCATTGAATTGTTCTAAATATAAGTGTGCATGGGTATCAATAAACATGAGTGGTCAGATTAGAAATTATAATTTAGAGTTATGGCCAAGAGTAAAGGTAAATATTATGTTGTTTGGGTTGGAATGAATCCTGGAATCTACACGAGTTGGGTAGAATGTCAGGCTCAAATAAAAGGATTTCCCAGCGCAAAGTATAAGGCATTCAAATCTTTAGCAGAAGCTGAAACAGCTTTTAAAGATTCTTCTGTCAATTATATAGGTAAGGAAGCAAAAAAGCAAAAAGCTAAATCTACAAAAGATCATCCTGAAATAAATATGCAAAGTATTGCAGTAGATGCTGCATGTAGTGGTAATCCAGGGAATCTAGAGTATAGAGGGGTAGTGACAAAAACAGGAGAGGAGCTCTTCAGAGTAGGTCCTTTCAAACAAGGGACAAACAATATAGGCGAGTTTCTTGCCATCGTACATGGCCTAGCATTCTTAAGTAAATTGGATAAGTCGAAGTTAATAATATACACAGATAGTAAAACTGCAATAGCCTGGGTAAGGAACAAAAAACTAAAAACCACTTTGGTGAAGACCTTTGATAATAAGGAACTCTTTAGGACTGTAGACCGTGCTTTAGAATGGCTAAAGAAAAATACTTTCAGAGTACCTATCGTGAAGTGGAATACGAAGGAGTGGGGTGAAATACCAGCAGACTTTGGAAGAAAGTGAGATTATTTAATCATAAATCTCATTCGATAATCCGCATTGACATTGCCCTTTCTGATAGATTCCAATTTCCGTTTTACTCTTCGCTTACGTAGGGGTTGTAATAACTCTGTAAAAAGCCTCCCTTCTATATGATCATATTCATGCTGAATCACTCGAGCATTGATACCTTTATAGGTTTCTTCATGCTGTTCAAATTTTTCATCTTGATATTTTATAGTGATAATTGGCTTTCGAATTACATCGCCTCTTACATCAGGAATACTCAAACATCCTTCCTCAAATGATTCTTCTTCACCATCTTCATTTGTTATCACAGCATTGATGAAGATTTTCTTGATACCAATTAGTTCCTTTTCTTCATTCTCGAGTTGTATCGTATCTACCATGAAAATCCTAATGCTCTTACCTATTTGTGGTGCAGCTAGGCCGATACCACTTGCATGGTACATGGTCTCCCACATGTTTTCTATAAGAAGATTAAGGTCTTCGAATTCAGATGTAATTTCTTGACATACTTTTTTTAGCACAGGGTGCCCATATGCGTATATAGGGAGAATCATAGATAAGCTTAAATATGCTTTAAATAGCGCTGCAAGATAATGACTGCAGATATCTTATCCAGTCTTGATTTGTCTTGGCGTTGTTTTTTTGTAAGTCCGCTCTTAAGAATTATTTCTTTGGCTTGTAAGGAGGAGAAATTTTCATTCTGGTAATCTACACTTAATTCAGAAAACTCCTTATTTAAAGTTTTGACAAACTTATTTATGTAATCGACTAAATATGTTGGAGTACCATCTAGATTGGAAGGCATGCCCATTACAACTTTCTCTACCTCTTCATCTGAAAAATACATCTTTAAGTAGGACAAAAGAGATGAAGTCTTTACTGTCTTAAGTGGACTAACGATTATCTGAAGTGGATCAGTTACTGCCAAACCACATTTCTTAATCCCATAATCTATTGCTAAGATTCTTGGCATAGCATTACAATGCAATCTGGAGTAAATAGGTTCAATAAATAAAAAAGACCCCCTCCAACTACTTGGAGAGGGGCCCCATCCCAAAAACAGTAAATCTTAATATATCTTAGTCAACTAGAACCATTTTGATGGTTTCAGTCTTAGTTTCTGTTTGTACCGTCATATAATATATACCTGCTTCTCCCAATTGCTCAGAAGTAACTTCAATTATATGTGAGCCTGCATTGACTAGGTTTGTTTCTTGCATTACTACCCTACCACTTATATCTGTAATCGATACCTGAACTTTACTGTTCATCTCTAATACAAGTGTTACCTGAGTTAGGTCAGAGAATGGATTTGGTATATTCTTAGAAATCCAATCTAATTGTCCAGTACTAAAAATTACATTCGGAATTAATAAATCATTATTAGTACCATAGATAGCAGACTGAAGTGGACTGTTCTGTTTAACACTGATTAATTCAGCTGGATTAGAAATTCTTGTTTTAGCAATGGCTTGTATCTCTATTCCAGAGTTAGAAGATGCGTTACCATTCCAACTTAACTTAATTGAATTATCAGTAATGGTATAATTGCTTGCATCAAGTGAAATCCCTATTCCACTTACATCTATAATTTCAATCTTAGAGTTATCATATAATAAATCGAACTGGAATCCAGCTAAATCCAATTTTGTATCAAGGTTTAGTGGCATCTTAATCAGCTCACCAGAATTGTAGTTCTGTGAATCAGATGATAATTCTAGATTAACTGAGCCATTATTAGATTTCTTTCCTGCATCATTTTGGTTAACCACAGCACTACCATCTACATCTCCAATCTTAACAGCTATGAAGTTGACTTGGCTGTTATTCTCTAGATTTACAATTTCATGGTTCTCTGGAAAATCAATATCTAAAGGATAATCGTTCGCAGAGAACTCAAAATCTTTATTTATAAATCTCCATGAAGTATTATTAGGGAATTCATTGTACAATCCTAGAATAAGTTTTCTTAATTCTACAACATCTGCACCATCAATTCTTTTGCTTTGATTTATATCTGCCGCTATATACTTATAAGGGCTATTCAATTGCTCAAGACCTAAGATATGTCTCTGTATTCTGATGAGATCACGTGTATCAATTCCATTTTCAGGATTGTCATTGCTGTATGGATCTACCACATAGTTTCCTCCTGCTGGCATACTTGGGAAGGCATATGTACCATCTGCTTCCGTGATATCACTCATTGGCGTACCTGCTAGAGCTACTTCCACGTTCTCTACTGTTCTTTCTTCTTCTGTAAAGATACTACCGTCTATAGCCACACTTAGACCTTGACATAGACCCATATTATCTTGTACATCTATAAAAGTGCTGCAGAACGATTGTACCAACATTCCTGTCGGCGTAACAACTGTTGCCCAAATATTTACATCTCTTAGTCCTAAGCTAGAACAATCAAAAACCATATTTCGGTCCTCTGTATCAGCTGAAAATGATAATAAAACTGGATATCCACATGGATGGAAACTTCCTGCATCAAAATCATTTGCCCACAACTCCACTCTTCCAAAATCATCTATTCCATCTCCATCTTCATCTACTCCTGAAAGATCCACAGCAACACCGTTCAAGCAATATACCGTTGGTGCTTTACAATTTGCAATGGTAAATTCTTGTTCACTTATTGTAGTATTACCACAGCCATCCATCAAAGTATATCTTATTATATGGTTACCCAATGGATAATTACCACTAGCATCTATAACATCTCCTTCTCCGTTTACTACGATATCTGGAGCAAATAGACTAGTAGGAAATGATGATATGGAACCAACAAATATTTCATATCTCCATGATAAATTCTGTGGAAGTGTACAATCGTCTTCCCCTCTGACAACAAGTGTCACATCACCTGTCTCACAATCATCAAAGGTGCATATGCTAATCTTCTGATCTCCTGAGATAATTGGTCTTCCACTATTAGATATCTGAATAACTTGATTACAAGTCTTTTCAAAGAATGCACCAGTAGCAGGATCAATTCTGCACCAGTCTGCTATTGTCCAAGTTCTTAGAATTTTAAAACAAGCATCTCCAGTGTCGTTATTGAATGTGAATAGTTTATCGTCAAAGTCTGTACCTAATCTATTACATACTCCTGTAGTGAACACAGGCACACCTGTAATGTCAGGACCAAAATTATTAGGACTGTCACAACCATCAATAAAAATCTCAGGTTCTGGACATACAATATCGTCTGCAGGGAATGGATCTGTATTCACAAATGTTATTATCTGCTTACAGTGAGCCAAAATTTCAGCATTTGGCTCATCACTACTTACTGCTTCATATAGTCTAGTTATGGTTCCAATTCCACATTCGTTTAGGTCTTCTAAGACTGATTCTCTTATATTCGAACCGCAGCTTTCTCCTATCTTTAAAGAACCAAAGGACTGAGACAAATTATTAATGTCTACTATTCTATCGCACTCTACTGTCATATCAGCAGGGCAGTCTAATCGAGGAGCAGATTTATCCTGGATGTTAATATTAATCATACAGTCATTAAAATTTCCTGCTGCATCCAAAATCCTAAGTGCAACCATTTGGTTAGTCCCAACATCCTCACAACAGAAAGAGACTGTATTACTGAAAGTACATATATCAGTTATCTCGACAACAAATCTCTGTTCACTTAGACAAGAAGCATCATTCCATTGATTTGTTGGCGTTACCATCACACAGTCCTCACCGTCACCTAGTGATGGTTGTCCTGGCATCCAATTAGCAAATGGTATTAAGGTATGGTCAGGAAACCTAAAAGCACTCCCGTCTCGTACAACTCCTGTCCAGTATCTATCACTAAAAGTTTGTCTTACTTGTGCTGTAACCCATTGTTCTTCTTCTGGTGTTTCAAATAATACAAGCGACCCGCCATATGCAGCTGCTCTTTTGGAAGCAATGGTTGCACTCAATGTCTCATCCGATAAATAATAATAGCTCCCATCTCTGGTTCCTATAAAATTCATATCGCATATTTCAGGAATTCGACAAGGACAACTACTTGTATCCATTCTCCTTACTAGCTTACAATTTAGTTTACAGTCATCATAAGACCCATCATCGAAACTAGAAGCTCTTACTACCGCGCTACCGCCATTTGTAAGACTTACTGTCAGATTCTGGTCGCAAATAGGTACAGGAGGCGTATTATCTTGAATGTCTATAGCTATATGGCATGTAGAAGAATTAAAGCATTCATCTGATACCGTGAAGAGAACGACGTTAGTTCCCATTGGCAACTCTATATTCTCTCCTTTGTAATCATTTATAAAGCCAGTATTAAAAGCTATATCAAATTCCAAATCGTTAGAGCAATTGTCAGTTGCTTGGGGTAGAGGAATCCGAACATCTGCACCACAGCTGAAATTATTATAATTACCTCCAGGACCAGGAATCAAAGTATTCGTCGTAAAGCTCAAACTTGGAATACAAGTCAATGCAGGACCTTCATTATCTATAATCTCTATAAGCTGTGTAAATGTTGTATCCGTAGAACCCAAGCAATGCCACTCATTAACTCTAAATCTCCTCAGAACCTTCTGCGAACACCCTATACGAGGAAGCACTACATCTGTTAAGGTTACAGTCGTATTACAGAATACATCAGGGAAAGGAAATAAATCTACTGTATCTCTCATTCCATCAGGTGCTTCAATAATATAAAATGGGACACCAAACTCCGATGACGGTAGTTCACCCTCATCTACTCTTCCATTACCGTTAGCATCAAATGAGTTGGCCAAATCACAGCTTATTTGTAAGCTATCTGGAAATCTAACTCTATCTGGATTGAATCTTCTAAGTCTAAGAGTCACACTACAAGTATTAGCAGCTACATTCCCAAGATTGTCAGTAGCTGTATATACTCTCGTAACTTCCCTTATAAATGCAGCGTTGCAAGGAGCAGTAACTTCCTCAGTTAGCAATACCGGTGTAAGTGGGCCATCGCAATTATCTGTAAAATCAGGACCCACGAAAGTATTCAAATCAGCACAATCAAGATTAACAAATCCTACAGGACAATTCGTTATGGTTGGACCTAATTTGTCCTCAATTATTATATTTCCCCAGCAAAAGTTCCCAGAGTTTGTGTCTGTAACTAAGACTTGAAGCGTTTGTCCCATGTAGGCATTAGTAACTATATTACCTCCAGATATTGGACCCATAGCATTATGTACTTCAACGCTAAATACGCCATCCATACAAGAGACACCATTATCACTCAATATCATATTGGGAGTAATTTCTGCGTCACAGCTAGAATTTAGTGAAACCTGTACTGTTCCTGTACATGACAATGCACATGGACTTGTCTGAGAATACAAGCCTGTATTTACCGCGCTTAGAATAATCAAAGCTGTGGTGCATAGGAAAGATACTTTCCAATTTGAAAGTTTCAAATACTTCATGAGATCCTTTTTAATATTTACTGCTGGGAAGTAGCTTATTAGACTACTCGTAAATCAGTTTACTCTTCTGGATCTATTAGTATTCCTAGGTAGGTGTAGGTTGCAATTATATCCTGAGAAATATAATCACCTGACAAATGTAAATTTATTCTAATATGTTATGCTTACATATTAGTGGTATTTTATATATATAAATTTTATAATATGTTTATTTAGGTCAAAAAGTTCTGATATAATGAAAAAAGCCCCCCTCCACAAGTGGAGAGAGGCCATCCCAAAAACCGATTTTATTCTAGTACTATTCGATTATAATCATCTTCTTAGTTGCTGTAAAGTCACCACTACTCAATGTATAGTGTAGAACTCCACTAACTCCTAAATCAGATTTACTCAATTCTATTGTGTTGTAACCTTTTGTGAAAGCTCCTTTTCTATTAGCTATCACTTGTCCAGTTACATCATATACTGTAAGTGTTGCATTTGCATCCTGAGGAAGATCAAATCCGATAACAGTCTTAGTGCTAAATGGATTCGGCTCATTTGCATACAATGCATAGTCATTAGTAGATACCGTATTATCAACTGCGATGTCTACTATATCTAAATCAGATCCTACATAAGCTTCTGCAGAAGTAATTCCACTAGTAACTCTCATGATATCTGCTGCATTACCAGATACAGATGACTTAAATGTCATTGTAAATAGTTTATCAGAAGTATTGATACCCTGAGTCGTATTCCAACTAGTTGTGATTGCTTCATTGAATACACCGAAGTTAGCTTCAGTCACATTCGCATCTCCAGCAGTAACTCCTACTAACTCCAATCCTGGTGTCGCTAGAGTAAACTGGTATCCGTATAAATCTGTAATAGATGCTTTTACAGCAACATCAAATGTTTGTCCTGCTTCTACTTGTACACTTGGTACTTCAAGATTGACTATTCCGCCAGACTTGAATTCTGTAGATCCAGTAACTGCGTTAGCCGTAGCTGACCCATTGATATCACCAATCTTAACACCTATGAAATCTTCATGTAACATGTCAGAGCTAAGGCCGTACACTTCAACAATCTCATCAAAGTTCCAAGGATTATTGATATCTAATGTAGCATCAGCATCAACAAATCTCCAGCTACTATTCTGAGGGAATTCAGTATAGATACCTAGTATCAACTTACGTAGTTCTACTAAATCAGTAGAATTAACTCTTCCGTCATTATTAATATCTGCAGCTATTAGCTGATAAGCACTTTCAAGTGGTCTTAGACCTAAGATATGCTGCTGAATCAAGATGAGGTCAATAGTATTAATACCATTTCCATGATCATCATTCTTCTCTGCAGTAAGCTCATAATCTAATCCTTCCTGATTCTCATTGAATATGTAGATACCTGTAGCGTCAGTAAGCTCTGTACCCATATTTGTATTAGGCATTAGAGAGTTATCAACAGAAACATTCTCTATCATCTCACCAGCTTCAGTTCTTACTTCACCGGCAATTAGACTACCAGTACCAGTTACTCCTGGACAAGCTTCGTTGTTATCAACAAGTCTAACATTAACCAAGCAGAAATCTCTGTTACCACATCCATCCCATACGTATACAGGTAATGTAAGTAAGGCTGGATTACCTCCTGCTAAGTCTTCGCAAGTGAATCTTATGAAACTGCTTCTAGAATCTGGATCAAAAGTACCTCCATCATCAATCGTCGTTAAGTCATCAACGAAACTGAATCTTAGGTCTCCGTCTGCAGTACAGTTATCAAAGCTACCTCTATCAAAATCTATAGCCCAAAGCTCAACCATTGCATCACCACCTGTTGGAGGTATATCCATTAACGCTGTGCTCAAGTTCACACAGAAAGGTGTTGGTGCCTTCTGATCTTCTACTGTGAAGTAACTAGTTGTAGAAGCTATGTTTCCACATCCGTCAAATACTGTCCACTCTACTCTATGCTGAGTATCACCACAATCTGCAAGTATTTGCTGAGGTATAAATATTGTATACTCATCTCCTGGTGATGTAGCAAAATCGTTTGCGTTATCAGCACCACAAGTTCCAACTCTGAAATCAGGAATTCCATTACCGTTAGAATCTGCACCACACGTAGATGCAGGTGTATCTTCTAGTATGAAAGAACTCCACTCCCAGTCAAATGTCCAGTCATTGTTGATATCAACAAGAACTACCCACTTCAACCACTCACTTGGGCAAGCACCCATATCATTACCTACTGCAGTCATAGCCGCTGTTCCTACACAATTTAATGCCGTTGGCTCACCGCCTGATCCTCCACTACCTGGCTGAGCAGGGAATGTAGCATTTGCAGCAGTTACAGAAGGTGCATCAGTATCAAGTAATTTACCAATTATCGTCCAGCACCACTTTCCTGGCGCATCAGCAGTAACATCACCTGTAGCATCATCTATTAGCTCATCACCATTTGGCTCAAACTGACACCAGTCAATGATACATACTTCAGATATAATCTTTCTACAAGCATCACCTTCGAACTCAAGTGTATCAGAATCAACACTAGCTGTTATTAAGCTACAGTGTTCTGTTACCCATGAAGTTTGTTCAAGTAAATCACCTAAATCATCAAGACAACCTACTTCTACTTCAGTGAAGTCATAGAAACCATTATCATCGCTATCAACCTCATTACCTTCAAATGGATAAGTTACAGTTGGATTCTCATCATCATCTGTATAGTTCCCATCCATATCAGTTGGGTGGTAACTACCATTGAAGAATACTTCTGGATCTCTTACGATTACAATCTGCTGACAAGAGATATCAGTACCTGGTATAGACCAAGTTCTTACGATAGGTCCAAAGTGACATCCTTTATTAAACGTTTCTGGCACATTTGGCTCTGGTGGGAATACACTACCCATAAAGAATGTATCATCAAAGTCAGTGTCATCATCATCAGTACCTAAAATTCCATCTGGACCTGCTGCATTCTGGTTATATCCACAAACATCAGTAAACTCAACATCTAGTACACCACAGTTTGAAACTGCAGTCGCTCTTCCCAACTGAGTATCTAATATGAAATTAGAAGTCTCATCTTCGAAGCATTCTACTGCTGCATTAGGAGGACAAGTCAATATTGGAGTAATCTTAGATTCTAATCTTACGTTAGCCCAAGTTACTGCGAAGTTATCCCCAGGTGTTCCTGGTACGCCATCCATGTTAGCATCATCCCATACACCTAACTCAACTGGTATGTTAACATAATCATTAACACCGTCACCATCAGAATCGCCTCCATCACCGAAGAATAAATCCTCACAACAGAATGTTACAAACTCACCACCGTCAGTATCAAAAAGACTGAATGGTGGATTTCTATTGAAATCGTTGAATGTATTGTTGTTATTATGGTTTCCATTAGATCCTAAGTTGTTAGTACACTCAGTATCCTCATCTCTTTCATCAATTCTTCTTATAACCGTTTTCACTGGTCCACAACCATCGAATGATCCATTATCTACTTGAGTAGCAAACAATTTAGCTGCTCCTCCTGTAGGATTAGTTGGAGAGAATGTTAATCCAACAACCAAGTCTCTAGTTACTACTGGAATTGGTGGTGAACTATCAATAACTGTTACTTGAACAGTACCTGTTCCTTCATTTCCACAACAATCAACAGCAGTTACAGTAAATACATGTGTACCTATTGGTGCACCACTTACAAACCAAACACCGTTATCAAACACTGGTGCAATAGGACCAGAGTATGTATATGTAATATCAGTAGCACAGTTATCAGTTAAATGCTCTGGACTTGGTAACGCGAACGTTGAAACACAACCCCAAGGATCTACACTAACAGTAATCGAAGTACTTGACTGAACGCCAGCTGCAGTTTCCATATCCACGACAGGTGCTTCATTATCAGTAGCGTGGATTATCTGTCTGAATGTTAATGATTCAGAAGAACACCAATCTAATACAGTCCAATCTCTAAGTATCTTCTCATTACCATCGCAACCGATTTCACAAGCAGGTAGCGTCTTGTCGTTGAAGTCAAAGATTAGATTACAGTTATTATCTATGAAACTCATAGCACCACCATCCTTAGCAAGGATATAAGGGAATGCTTTTGTTACTGCAAATCTTGAAACGTTAGCTAAAAATTCTGGATCATCAGCTACATCTGGTGATGCAGGTGGGAAACAAGCAATGTATGCATCTCTATGATATTCATATACACCCATAGGTGAAGTATCAACACCACATGTCAATCTTATACCTGGCTCACCAGATTCATTAACACATGAATTGACGACATCGTTGTCTGGCCAGAACCAATCAATACCAACATCTGCGGCACCAATCTGCTCTACAGTAATCAATTGTACACTTGTACTTGAATTTCCTTTGTCATCTGTGGCAATCCATGTTCTCTCTATCGTCGATACCCCACAATCACCATCATTGAAATCATCTACAAATATCAGTTCATCATCACAAGCTACTCTTGTAGCACCTGGCGTTTCAGGATCTACTGTATTACCGAGATCGTCTACATACTTAACGTCAGCCAACATCGCTGGCGCAGCAGCAGGAACATTGTAATCAATATTCAATTCAATACTCTCGATACAACCACCAAATAGACCAGTGAATGTGTCATCTATATCGAAGCACCAGTCTCCTGAAATTGCTCCTGTTGTTAAGGCAGCAAGTGTTCCTAATTGAGGAGCAACCATACCTGTAACAGCAGCATTACCATCTGCGGCTAATTGACCACAAGGTGCAGCACCTACATCAAATCCAGAACATGCAATTGGCATACCCGAATCACTAAATGTTGCATCTAAGTGACTATCGTTTCCACACATGTTATCTATGAGTGTAACAGTTGCACCATTTGGCGCTGTTAACTCAATTTCTAAATCACCAACCCAATCGTGAGATATTTGCATATCTACATTTATATCAGTTACTATTGCTCCCGGTGGTAAAGCACCTACTGGGACACAGAAGTTAGCAAGATCAGCTGTTCCTGTTCCGTTTACATCAGCATTCGCAACCCATGTAATAGGTAAGACAGCTGCAGCACTTGCAGATATAGATCCAGGACAATCTACTCCTGGGTCAGTTGATTGTGTACAATTCAAAGTTACTGGTGCAGGTGGTATGATAGTAGGAGCAATTTTGTCTTCTACAGTAAATGCACCCCAACAGCTATTATTATTACAAGCATCAAATACTTCATATGTATAGTCTCCACAAGCTAAGCTTAAAGTACAACCATTAACATCTCTAAGGCCATCAACATCACTCATATCTATTCCTAAATCAGAAAGGAAATCACCTCCTGGTCCTTTTCTTGCAGCATCACCACAACCTAAATCGAGTGGCACACCATGTTCATCCATTATGTATACTTCGTAACAATCAAAGAAACATGAATACGGTCCTCCTTCCAAGAACATATCTGCGGATATAAATACTTCACAAAACTCATCTATTGAAATATTCAAATCATCATTACATGTTAATGATGTTACTGTATTAACAGCATCGTTAACAGTTACACACCATGAAGCAGTAGTTCTATTAGCAGCAGCTCCTGGAGCAACGTTTCCATCACAATCCATTACGAATGCTGCTCCATCTATAAGCTCATAGTAGAAACAGTGTGTACCTATCGGTAGATTAACTGATCCTGGTTCGAAAGCATTTACAGTTGCATCTGCAGGGAATAACCCTGCTGGCGGAATTGCAGGATTAGGTAACGTTGCACCTTGAGTAACTACAGACATAGGTGCATCCAACATGAATCCTATACCAGCCATTGAGCCTGGTGTAGCAAGACCACAAGCAGGAGCTGTAATAAACGTAGATTCACCTGTTGCCGCAGTACCGTCAATACATGCTGCATTAGTTCCTACTATTCTTCCTGCTAAAGTTGAAATTTCAACAGCTACTCCTGCACATCCTATTGGAATAGCTATTGGAGATATAGGTACACATACTTTATTTCCATTATTTGCAGGGTCAAACGCTACTGTCGTACTAGAATATGGAGTACCTATCATAGCTAACGATGATGGAACAGTTACACCATCATAACAATAAAGGTTAACTGTGAACATTCCATTATTTGGAAGATCAAATGTAGCTTGGGTAAAACAAACTTCTGTAATGAAGTCACCTGCATTCAATCCTGTTATAATCTGAGTTATATCATTATCAGCATTAAGTCCACAGGCTAATGCTAATGGATTGAAAGGCTGATTACAAGGGTCACAGAAAGGACCTACTACTAAATTGTCTATACCATTCGGTGGCAATGAACAGTTATCAGATCCAGACACTTCAAAATCATACAACTGACAACACTCTCCACCTTGCAGATTAAATGTAAAGTTTCCTGGAGCATTTATTATTGGCACTTCTTCATCAAGTACTATAATGTCAAATGAACAAGAAATTGGGTCTCCTCCTGATCCTGTTCCAGAACCTGTAGAATTCAAAACAACCCGTGTACATCCTACTGGAAAAACACCATCTGTTGGCAATGGACTTCCATCTTCTAATAGAGCCTCAAAGATACCACAAGCAGTAGGTATAGTTGTAGTCGCAGTAATTGTATTAACTGCACAGAATAAATCTACATCCGCGTCTGTGTCTAGGTGCATATTTAGAGGACCCCCAGCCATAAATCCAGCTGACATCACTTGGAAAGTAATACATGTTTCTGGTCCGCAATCACCGTTAGTTCCTCCCGGTATAACACCTACTGTCGCTCCTGGAGCAGCACATGTACCTAAATTGACATTAGGTGATTCTGTCGCAAAGCCAAAATCTCCTTCCACACATACTTCTATATCCAGAAATTCTGGTATACATATAGGTAGTGGTGGTAACGTCAAGCTAAAATCTGTACATATAAGTCCAGCCGCATTGAAGTTCTGCTGAACTGTAGTTGTTATATCCACAAAATCAATTGGTGTCTCTATATTACACCCAGGAGGGTTAAATGTAGGATCTTGAAGCATAATTGGTGCAGATGCACATTGTCCAAATGCATTCCCTACAATAATGTCATCAGGACAGAGAATTTCACAACCTGGACAGAAAGTACTAAATTCTAAATCGATAGCAGTTCCATTGGCCGGTAAAGGTCCACCAACAACACAGGTGTATGCACCTGTACCAGAGGCCATAGATGCCGTAGGACCAAATAAAGTTTGAGGCACACCTGCAAGACCGCCCGCAGGCGATGAACAACCGTTAGCAGCTCCTGTCTCATTGATGTCTACTTGAATTGCGGCAGGAGGACACCATCCGTCTCCGAATGTCTCGAAACCTACCAACTGAATCGTGTTATTATCAGTAACACAGACAGAAGTGACACCTGCAGCAGGGCCAGCCCCACCCGTAGAAGCACATGCAAGCACTACGCCTGCAGTAGCATCGAATAGCGCCCATCCATTCTCGCCGTTAAATCCACCAGTTGTATACGTTATATCAACATTAGTTTGCCCTACTGGACATTGTGCTGACAACATACCAACGGTAAACATCATCGCAAGGACAAGTGCTATTCGTTGAGTAAATAAATGATAAATCTTTTTCATAAGATTGAGTTTTGTATAATCGAATTTTCTTTGTTATTATTTAAGGTTTATCTATTCTAAAAGTCTTGCGTAAGATTCTACAATACGCTGAATGTCTATACGGTTAGTGACATTCCGATATCTTTCAGAAGCAGCTACATATCCATTCGCAAGTGAAGTGAATACTTGGTCACCTTCTACTAAGGACATAATAGCAGCATCCAAGACAGTATACTTTGCGCCAAATTCAAGTTCCTCTATACCAGAATCAGGCTGATCCTGATCCCTAAGGACTTGTAATTGATCTCTCAAAATAGATGCCGCCTCTAAATCCACAACAGAAAAAGTGAATCCTCTTAAGAACTCAGCAGCCTCTTCAGGTGAAGATGCCTGTGGTGAAGCAGATAAAACCTGGGCAGAAGCCTCAGTTGTAAACCCGAAAAAACAAACACCGAACACAAACAATAGAGCAAGTCTCCTTAGTGCAGTGATGCTAGTTTCCTCATAAGCTTTGTAAACGTTGTACGCTTTTTTCATGAGATTGAGTTTTTAGAATAAAATTTTTAGTTAATCAAATAATACTATAATCGACACGAACACAGTTCGTGCTTTGGTTCTTAAACCATACAATAAGGCAGTTATATAAACTGACTTAAAACCATACTTGATGAAGGATTAACCTGTGAAGATGATTTCGTCTTTTCTTCTGTAGATCGTCCTTTTAAATACAAGCTTAGTATAGAAGCATACCTATAGGTATACCACTATTCTGTACAAAGATAGAACTTCAAACTAGGTTCCTTGTAACAATGAAAGGGTATATTTCATATGATACATTATTATAATATATAAAACCTCCGTTGTGAGTGCTATCTGTTTTCATTTTTATTACTTACTACTATCAAGATTTTGCACAGGCAATATCTCATCTAGTAATGATGTATTATTTCCTTTATTAGAGCCTCCACTTATATCTATTTGGATAGAAAACTCGTGAGTCCCATTATTATATGTCTGAAATTCATGTCTGCTGGCATTATAGCTATAGTTAAGCCCTAATGCATTAAAGGTGCCGCCTATAATAAATCCTATTCTCTCATCACCACCTACTGTATAGGTCACGCCACCTCTAAACTTATCATCTCCAAAACGGCCAAGCAAGTTGATATCAGCATGAAAAGGCACATTATTCAGCTGCTTTATGAAAAGCGAGGGTTCGAATATAGCATCCACATTTGATGGGCTATATATATAGCCTATGTTAGCTATAAAGCCTACCTCTCGGTCGAAAGCATTACTTGCATCTCCACTGATCATAGAGCTGGCTAATGAGGGCAATGCAATCCCATATGTTATTCTTTGGTCAAATATGCCATACAGTCCTAGACTGACATCGAAAAATCCATTTCCATCTACTCTGCTTTGAACCAAAACATCGCCATTATCCACATATCTATTAGTCAACACATCTCCCGATACAGTATGATTAATATATTCTCCAGTAATTCCCGCCCCTATTACATTGTTTGCAGATTCGATTCTGTATGAGAGAGAACCTTGGACTTTGGTTGTCTCTAGACTACCATTGCTATCTGTACTAGCCAGAATACCGAATCCCAATCTATCTACTAAGGGACCATCATAACTGACAAGGTAACTTTTAGGTGACCCGGGAAAAGTAGCCCATTTGTTTTTATAATTAGCTGAAACCTTATGATTACCACTTAACCCTGTTGCACCAGGGTTTATGATGACAGGATTGAGTAATGATAGCGTAGATATATATCTTTCATCAAAATATCTGGCTTGACCACTCAGGTTATGACTTATAAATAGAATGGTGATTATATATAGTATATGTTTCATTTCTGTTTTCTTTCTTTTTTTAAAAAGACTAAATGCCATTAATCACGAAGTACAGTTACTGTCCCTTTTGAGATATTTGTATTGCCTTCATTATCTTCTACCATAAGTACCCAAAAATATGCGCCTTCTAATACCTCTTCACTGTCCAGATTGATACCATTCCAGTTATTGTTATATCTGTTCGTTTGCCATACTAGATTACCCCATCTATCAAAGATTTGTATAGGCTGATTGCCATCTACACAAGTAATAAATAGGTTCTCATTAGCTGCGTCTCCATTGCCAGGCGTAATGATTGGTGTTGCTTCACATGTCTCTATGGGAGGCGGGTCCATACAATCTACCGTAAATATTCTTGATTCTTGACAGCCATTGGAATCAGTAATTGTCAACAAATAACTTCCATTCTCCAACTCGTCCAAGAACTCTTCAGCGTCTATGGTAGTATCTCGAATGACCCAGTCATATCCAAAAGTACCTGTACCTCCTTCCACACCAATCTCTAGTGTCCCAAGGCCTGTATCTTCATCACAGTCAGAATTTACAAGGTCCACTTCTATGGCAGGTGGTGAATCTATCGGAAGATTGTCTGCAAAGTTCCAGTCTGTTCCATTTCCATCTCTTACCAATAGTGAGTAGCTTCCAGCACAGAGCCCACCGATGGAAAATGCGCCTTCTTCTTCTTGTGTGATTGTGGTCACCTCTTGGTTAGTCGTATTTATTAGTGTGATCAAGTAGGGTCCTAGATCGCCTTCTTGAGCTATGTCTCCAACAACAACCCCCTGACAGAGTTGATCGCCAGCGCATAAGGTCTGCTGTGAGGCTATCACACCACTAAAGGTCAAATCTGGATCTACAACTACAGGATCATCTGTATCTACTAACCCGACACAAATTATTGTTTGGTCGAAGTCGAAAGTACATCCTGCGGCATCAGTGACTACTATAATAACATCCTGGGTGATGCTTAAGGTATCATCAAGGTTTATAACTCTGTCTGATAGGTCAAGCACAAACTCATCAGACAACAAGACCATATTTTCATCAAACCACTGATAAGCGTAGGGTGGCGAGCCACCTGATACTGGAAATGAGGATATACATTCATTGGAAATATTGATTGGTCCAGATTGAATTATAGGCGCGACGCCTTCATCTATCATAAATGGTATGACAATTGGATCTGCGCCAGAATTATCTGTTACCTCCACTTCATATGTACCAGTGGATAAACTAAATGTATAACTACCTGCAATATTCACAATCGTATCTATAGGAGGTGTTGCTGACCCGTCCGTAGGAATGATATTTATATTATATGGATCACAACCTCCATTTACTCTCACTTCTACCAACCCGTCTGAAAAACTACACGGTGCGGTATTTGATGCCTCAGCAAATGCTTCGAAATCATCAGGACTCTCATTTGGAATAACGAATTCTTGAGAGTTTGTTCTGCCGATATTGTCAGTAACTTCTACTCTGTAGTTACCTGGTAAGAGATTGTCACTCCTATCACAATTTATAGGCGCCGTATCCTCGAAGAACAAAAGACATGACACTGGCTCACATCCTCCTGTAATCGTAATTTCAGCACTGCCTCCTACGCCAGTGCAGGAGTTTCCAGGACCGGTAACTACCACACTTGGCAGAGGCTCTGGAACGAAATCTTCTCTTACGGTCACGACTTGTACAGCTGTCTGTCCTGTTGCATCTCTGGCTGTAACGGTGTAAGTGCCTGGGATTACAGCGTTAGTGCTCGTAATGGCAGGATCAAAAGAGATTGTTACGGGACTTACTCCGCCATCTGCTTCAGCAATAATACTGCCTAGCCTACCACAAATATCTCCAGGCGTTGTTTCCAATCGTGTAAAGAATGGTGGTCCTGGCATAAACTCACAATCATCACCTACAGTCACAAACTCCACTTCCTGACAGTTATTGGCATCTGTCACCTGGATTCTATATGTACCTGCAACTATGCCTATCAAATTCGAAGATGTAGGACTCTGAGTTAAGGTTCCAGTGCCTCCTGATGGGTTTGTTATTATTCTCCCTAATATAGGGTTACCAGCGGCATCACAGTTGGCATTAAAAACCTCTGGATTTATTGATATAGGTGCTGGCTCCGATATTGTATATGATTGGGTTATGGCATTCGCGCTGCCCGTCTGGTCCATAATAACCAAGGTATAGTTACCTGCGCAAAGACCGCTAATGCCTGATACATTGTTACAGTTACTTGATTGCGAAAAGCCATTAGGGCCAGTCCAACTGCAAGATATGACACCCATTCCACCAGTAAACTCCTGTGTTATACTTCCTGAACATTCTCCATTACAGCGGATATTATTTTCAGAAGCAGCGCCAAAGGTGAGTGGATTACTGGGTACCTCACAATCTGCAAATACAGATCCAGCAGCCCCCGATGCCTCAATAGGCTCATCCGGATCATCTGCATTTGTGACAACTAAAAATGCAGCTTGAGATGCATCTTCTAATATGGTAATCGATGCAGATTCCTGACAATTAAGTTTGACATCATAACAGACGCTAAAGTAAACATCACCATCTGGAATAGTCCTTCCTTGTAAGCTAGGGTCTGACCATGCTAACTTTACAATGCCTGGAATTGTGGTGTCAAAAAATCCAGCATTTAGTGTTGGAACGTTGGGGTTAATATTTCTAATCTCACTAAAACAGAGTAGTGCAGGGTCGTGTGCTAAGTTCCACTCCGTAGCAGCTATGTTATCATAATTTCTAACGCTTATATCTACACAAGTCTCCGTTGGCACTGTATCTACTGAGTTTTGCTCAACTATAAATTGAAATGGCAATATGGGGCTATCCTTTAAGGTGACTGTACCTGGTGTTGTAGCATGAGGGACCATCATCGTAGGAATACTAGGGTTTGCTCCTGCACGTCCAACCGCTATATCAGTTAATCCTTGTGAATCACCGTCAAACAAAGTCATCTCTGATACATCGAATAAGTCACCGACAACTTCGAAACAAACTTCTAATAGTACGTCACCATCAGCTATTGTCTCGGGCATATTATTTCCTGTCTGATCAAACCACACAAATGATAAACGACCTTCATTTATTTGAGATGTATTAGTCTGAGAATCAGCAAAGAAGCCAGTCAAATCTACATTATCAAAGTCTTCAAATGATAAGACATTTGGGTCCCACATCAAGCTAAAATCCAACTGAACTATGCTGTCAAAATTAGTAACTACTAAAGGTATGCAGATATCTCCTACACTTGGACTAACACAAATTTCAGGAAACACAAATGATACTGCTCCAGGAGGAGGAGGAGGTGTAACTGAACATCCTTCTAGAATCTCCACTTCCCCTGGTATAAGATTAAAATCTAAATTAGTGGAAGGCTCTGATGGTGGTCCTAGTTGCTGAGAAACAGAAATCGTCGACGGATTATTACCCATCTGTACATCAGCTGTAGAATTAGTGGTAGGTCCTACAATTTCAAAACAAATTTCTAGAATCGCACTGCCATCCTGAGCGGTAAAAGGCGCATTCCCGGCTGTAGGGTCTGACCAGATAAAGCCTACTTGGCCTGTGCTTGTTTGTGTCTCATTAAGATTAGAACCTGCATTAAATTCTGGTAGAACGACATTCTGTATTCCTGAGTAAGACAATTGTCCTGGGTTCCAGTTTATACTACCAGTTACAGAACTAATGGCAACAAAATTTGAAACAGTCAAAGGCACACAAACTATATCTCCACAGTCTCCTTCTTCATCACCTAGCACAAACTGAACTTCTGTTGTTGGTGGAGGAGGTGGCGGTGGAACTCCCCCGACATTAAATACCCCATCTACAACTTCCACATCTATGGATACAGATGGAGCTTGTGGGTTAGGTGGTTGCTGCGAGGCTGAGATTGTCGCAGGCATATCTGTAATCTTCACATCTGAGGATTCACCAGCAGCTCCGATAACATCAAAACATATTTCTATGACATTGTCTCCATCATCCAACGTTAAAGGCATTGCACCGCCAGTAGCGTCACTCCAAAGTATGCCTAACATGCCGTTTGTCGTCTGTGATTCATTGAGGTTATTACCTGGGCTAAAACCTGGGAGAGGCGTATTGCCAATACCGGTATAAGATAGGATTGTTTCATCCCACATTATACTACCTGTCACAGCTGTTATATCTACAAAGCCTTGTACAGTAATGGGTACGCAAACATTATCACCATTTTGCCCTGATGCGTTAGTGACAGTTAATATAAGTCCTGTTGACGGAGGCGGTGGTGGCGGAGGGGTTCCTCCAACATTGAATACGCCATCTACAACCTCTACATCTATAGAAACAGAAGGGGCTTGTGGGTTAGGCGGTTGCTGTGAGGCTGAGATTGTTGCCGGCATATCTGTAATCTTCACATCTGTGGATTCACCTGCATCTCCTATAACATCAAAACATATCTCTATAACATTGTCTCCATCATCTAATGTTAATGGCATTGCACCGCCAGTAGCATCACTCCATAGAATGCCTAACATACCATTTACCGTCTGTGATTCATTCAGATTATTACCTGGGCTAAAACCTGGAAGAGGCGTATTGCCAATACCAGAATAAGAAAGAATCGTTTCATCCCACATTATACTCCCTGTCACAGCAGTTATATCTACAAAGTCCTCTACAGTAATAGGTACGCAAACATTATCACCGTTTTCTCCTGATGCGTTAGTGACTGTTAATGTAATTCCTGTTGCTGGAGGAGGTGGAGGTGGTCCACCCGCCACAGTGACTGATCCATCTATCAAATTAGTGAGTAGAGGGATCGCTGGGGCTCCTAGAACTGCATTAGGGGTTGTAATATTTATATTGAAAGGTGTATTAGAGAATTCTACTAGTGATGATTGTCCAGGATCACCTATAACATCAAAACATAGCTCTACTAAAGCATCCCCATCTGGAATAGTAGCTGCATTGACGGTGGATATATCTAGCCAGGTAAAGCCTACATTCCCATTATCTGCATCGTTCGCATTTATATTGTTCTGACTAAATGTAGTTATTCCAAACGCCTGAGCGCCAGTGTATTGCAATATAGTTTCATTGAAGCTAACACTTGCCATGAATGAAGATATATTGTTAAATTCTTGTACTGTAATGGGAATACAAACATTGTCGCTAGGATCTGCTTGAATAGAAGGGAGACTAAAAGTCACTGGTGGTGCGGTAATCACTTGATCTATGATAATTATGCCACCATTAGTCTGAGTTGCAAGTGAGGTACTTGGATTCCCAGGAACGCTAGGTGCCATAGTTGCAGTCACCGGTGTTGGAGTATCTACAATATCTACAAGAGCTGATGCCCCAGGCGTTCCGATTACATCAAAACACACTTCGAAAAGCGTGCCGCCATTAGGTATGGAAGCAGGCATATTATTCGTAGCATCTGTCCAGCTGTAATCTATTTCACCATTGCTTGCATTAAGGATGTTAAAATTGGACGAGGCAAAACCAGATACGCCGAAGGCTCTTACGGTGGTAAAGGTCAATTGGGACATGTTCCAGCCTAAACTCCCTGAAAAGGAATCTATACTATCAAAATTGGTTACTATGAGGGGCATACAGACATTCGTACCATTTGCTGAGGTCACATCTAGTAAATCAAAACCCACTGGACCTTGATTACCTCCACCACCACCGCAGTTAGGGCCTTGAATCTGAATAAGATCTGAAGTGATCTCAAAATCGATTTCCTCAAAATTGCTGTCAATAACATTAGACATATCAGTCGAAGCTGTACTTACATCCCCAATAGAAATTGAGGTCGTGTCACAAGGATTACCTACTACGATAAACCGCAAGGTAAGTAGGTGTGTACTATCTGGAATACTTTGGGGGTTACCTGAGAACCATAAAGTTTGGACTTGACCCTGTTGCGGATTTCTATTACTGTCCTGAGGTAATGAGATTCCAGCTCTATTGAAACCTGGCAAATCAGTAGTATTCACAAATGGGACGGTATCCACCCTCATGACTGTGGAATCCCACAAATAGAATAATGTGAATCCAGTCAAGGCATCAAAATCAGACATTCTTATTTCTACATCCAAAGAATCTCCAGGTGCAGGAATTGAAGTTGCCTCAGCAATTACTTGCAGCGGAGGTTGTGATTGTGAAAACGCATTGAGGGCAAAAAACAATATTACAATGAACGAATGGATTCGTAGTGACATGTCCAGGATATTTATTTGCGTAATAAAAGGGTTGTTATCCCCTTACGTTTATTAGCTTTCATAAAAGCGGCAAAGGTAAGATGAATAACTATGTTTTTAAACGAACAGCCTTAATCTTTTGTCGATTCAAGAGTAATATAAAGTTAAAACATATAAAATTTTATTTATATATATATTACAGATAATGATTCTATTGTATAAAAAAATAGGCCTACATAGAATATGTAGGCCTAAATGAGGCAACATTTAACAAATTGTGCCTCTATCTTATGATTGGTCTTATTTTAATTTGACCATTTTCTTACTAGCTGAGTAGTAACTCGTCTCTATTTGGTAGTAAAAGACGCCATCACCAGGTAAATCTTGTGAACTAAGCGTTATTACATTGCGTCCAGTCCCATAAAGTGCTGAATTTGAGTAAATTATCCGACCATTTAAGTCCAATATCTTGAAATTGACTTCTGAAGTAGTTGGTAATTCAAACACTATATCAGTAGTCACGTCCCATGGATTCGGTGTATTCTGGAATAATTCTGTCACAAAAGTTGGCAACACCTGGCTATCTGCTATTCCGATTCTTCTTAAACCTGGGCCATATATCTCATTATTCACCACATCAGATGATAAGGTCAGTGGCGCTCGTTTTAATGGAGAATCTGATTTTACGGTCAGATAGAATAGGGCTTCATTAGAGTCTATTGCAAATAAGTCCTTTTCGTGATAACTGATTGTAAGGTGATTATCTACTAATATAGAGTATCCTCCTTCCATTAAGATTTTTCCTGATTCTATACCTGTAACAGATATATTATCATCAAATAGGATATCCATCTGCATCCCGAACACACTCATAGGCTCACTTAGGTAGACTGGAATTAAATATTCATTGTTGCCAATCTCATGTAATTCAGTGTTTAGGATAAGACTTTGAGAATTATCCGAGGCAATTATAACCTGATTATCACTCACTAGTGCAGTTCCATCTACATCTCCAACCTTGACAGCAATAAAATCATTATCCATCATATCCTGATTTATTCCATACAATTCTATTTCTTCATTGAATGGCCAAGGAGAATTTTCGTTTGCGAATTCTTGCGATTCTTCGACAAATCTCCAGCTATCATTCTGTGGCAATGCTGTATAAATCCCTAAGATTAATTTTCTTAATTCGACGATGTCTAATCCATCTACTGACGAACTATTATTGATGTCTGCTGCAATAATCTTATATGGAGAATCAAGTGTCTCTATTCCTAGAATGTGTCTTTGCATTCTAATTAAATCTCTTGTATCTATTCCATTTAGATAATCAGAATCACCACTAACTTCAATTCTATAATTATTCTCTGCAATAATATTATCAAAAGCAAACTGTCCATTGACATCAGTTTGTTTAAGATTCATCTGACCATTGGCCATGTTCTCTAACCCGACATCAACTTTTTCTACCATCTCCAATTGTTCCGTAAATACTTCTCCTCCTACAAAAACAACATCACGCTGTCCTATTGTATCACAGATATCTCCATTAGCTTGTATGTTTACTGAAGTCGTACAGAAGTCTTGATTTCCACTACTGTCGGTAAAGTATACCTGTACTGTCTGAAATCCTAATTGGTGACAACCAAATTCTCTGCTTATGTCATTATCATCTGTAGGTGAAAATGAAACAGAAATATTATCATCACAATCATCTGTACTATTTAAATCAAAATCCGATGCCCAAATAACGACACTTGGTAGTTGGTTAGGACTAGAGGTAGAGATAACCGTTGTCACATTGGTTCTACAGTATACCGTTGGACTACCATTGTCTTGGACACTTATATTAATAGGTGCACAAGTGGAAGTAGCACCACAAGCACCACTCACTGACCACGTTAACATATAAGCACCTACAGGCAGTGTTTGAGAAGCTGTGTTGCCAGCGCCACTTAGACTCGCGTCTCCAGTAATACTCCAAGTGAAATCGCTTTCATTCAGTGCCTCATTGAGACAAAGATCTGTCGCACTAGGAACAGACACATCTACGAATCCGTCACAACTCATGCTGGAAGCAGATACTGTAATATCTTCTGGACAATCAGAAAGTTCTGGGCCTTCAGTATCAGACACCTTAATTGTCTGGATCCAAGGTCCGAAAACACCTTCTCCTGTACTCACATTATGATTACATAAATCTATTGCAGTCCATGTTCTTATTACTTTTACGCAATATCCTTCAGCACCGAAAAATGCTTCATCATCAAATAAGAATCCTACATCGCTACACAAGTCAGTTCCAGCTCTTAGCTGAGGACCATCTCCTGTATCTTCCATGAAGTTAGAGCAATTTACTGCTGGGCTTGATACTTCTGCAGGTGGTGCTATGAACGAACTATTTGACAGGTTAGAACCTGCTGACACATTGATAGTTTGTACACAGGTCATATTTGTAGTATCCTGACCTATTACTGCTATATATGTTCTAGACAAAGAACCTACGCCACATTCATCCAACGAACTCTCTCCATCCTCAATGATGAAACTAGGTATAGATCCACAAGAATTAATTGGTGAAGGTACTGTAAATAAAGCACGTAACTGCGCTTCTGTACCCAAGCAAGGTGTATCAATGATGCCTTGAGGGCAACCTAAACTAAAGTTACCATGTTTGTCTTGTACGACAACGTTAACGTTACATGTAGATGACATGCCACCAGAATCTGTTACTCTTAACATAACTGGCACTGTATCATTTGTCTCTGCGCAACAAAACTGCACATATGGACCAAACGTCAAATCATCTCTATCATAATCAGGAATACCTGAACATGGCGTAGATAATCTTCTTACAGATAATGTAACTGGACCTCCACACTGGTCAAAAGACCCATCATCTAGAGATGGTCCAAATATTCTTCCCCATCCTTCTTCATCTAATGATACTACTGTAAATTGGTCACATACAGCAATAGGTTCTGCATTATCTACTATTTGAATTCCAAAGTCACAATTAGAAGAATTATCACATTCATCAGAAACTATATATCTAAAAGTATAATTGTCTGCTGGCAAATTAGTAGTAGAGAATGGATTGAACCCTTCTGAAGTTTCAATATAAATCTCAGCAGATATTCCAGAACAATCTGTTGCCATTCTGAGTGCCGTTGGGTCACCATCCGTGAATGGATTGAATGTAGGAGAAGCCGTACAACCATTATCCGTATTTAAAACAATAGGTCCTGCTGGACACTGTATAACAGGTGGCTCCGTATCTGACACGTTAATAGTCTGAAATGCCTCTCTAGAATCTGCAGCACACCAGTCTATGATACTCCACGTACGTCTAATAGTAAAATTAGAACCACATGTCGATGTTGTATCATCTTCAAATGAAATATTGAACTTGCATAAATTATCTAATAAGCTTAGATCACAACCGCCGATTGTAGGTACGCCAGTAACCATTGTACCTGGATTATTCATAGCATTACACTCCACGGCAATATTAGACGGGAAGGCAACTTCTGCTAAACTTTCGGATTCAAATGAAATAAGAAATTGACAAGTTTCTGAAGTCAATCCTGAATTATCTCTTGACACATACTCTATAATCCTTTCTGCGGTAAAGCCTTGCGGTCCACACTCATTTTCATCCAACTCATCTCTTAATATGATGACTTCTGAATCAGAACAATTATCTACAGAATCGAATAAAGCAAATGATGAAGCAGAAACATCAAAACACAATCCTGGCGCAGGTGCATCAAAGGTTGGAAGTGTGATGCTGAAATCATCCAAATCTAAAATCTGTAATCCATTGATTGCAGATAAGTCATATACCCCCGGAGTACCTGATCCAGTAGAATTAGGAAACATTATGTCCATACCATTTAGACTGAAGAATCCATTAGTACCAGATCCCGTAAGTGGTGCTGATAAGTTTATAGATGAAATTAGTTCATATGGCGCTATTGGAGATCCATCATTTGTTACAAGATTAAAAGTGGTCAAACCATTGCTAGTAGTTCCATCACCCTCTAAACAGAAAGTTGTTACACTTTCTCTTGTAAATAAATCTGATAAATCATCCTTACACGATACTGAGAAGTCAGAAAGGCAATTTAATGTTGGTGGTAATTTATCTTCTACAGTAAACCATCCCCAACAACTCACTTCTACTCCATTATCATCTATAAAAAACACTTCCCCTTTAAATCTAGAGCCAATAAATGAAGCATCTACAAGCGGGTACTCTATAGTCGCTCCATTGACCTGGGAAGAAGCTAATATTTTATTATTTGCATCTAAGATTCTCACCTGGTAGATACAAGTTCCTAAATCTCCCTCTAGGAGTAAACTAGGTATTAGTCTAGCTTCACAAGTATTATCTAGGGAAATCTGAACATTGCTGTTACAGCCTGGTGTTACTGGACACTGTGCGCTCACAAATGAGTATGTTATAATCGCACACATAGTCAGAAATACTTTCTGAAAATTCAATTTCCCAGCAAGTTCAAAAATGTAATTTGTACACATAGTTAAATCGTTTATTGGCATTGCCAAATGATAGATTTTTAATTACGTGTTCAGAGTAATTGGTGGAGGATGCTTAGGGGATAAGCGAATATTTATTAAAGCACTAGAAGCTACACTATTTGGTTTTCTAATGCGAATTTGATGAGATTAATGGTGTTTCTAACTCCCAATTTTCTCATTATATTTTTCCTATGAACGCCTACAGTTTGATCACTGATATACAGTTCTTTGGCGATTTCTTTATTGTTTTTAGCTTGAGTAATGAGCTCTAATACCTCATGTTCTCTTTTAGTAAGCTTCTGTTTAATGACAAAGCGGTCTTCATAAGCAGATTTCTTACCGTTAGTCAATCGTTTGCCATTTGGAGGGGTTATATGCAGCCCAGGAGCTATATAAGTATTACCCTCCATGACTTCCTTGACGCCATGAAGTAAATCTGAAGGATTGTTAGACTTAAGTATATAGCCATCAGCACCGTTTTTAAGTGCTTGTCCCACAAACTTATAGTCACTATATGAGGTAAGTACCATTATTTTAAGGTACTTAAACTGCTTTCTTATCTGAGGAATAAGCTCTAGTCCATCTTGATCGGGAAGATTCAAGTCAAGTAGAACAAGCTCAGTATTTAAGTTTTCCTGAAGAAACATCAACAAACCTTCGGCTGTACTTTCCTCCCCTACCACGTGTACATGAGAATCACTATTCTCTTTAAAGAAGGCTTTCAGGCCAGCTCTAAATATCCTCTGTTTGTCGACTAAGACGCTAGTTATTGCAGTCATTCGTTATTACATAAAATATAAAACCTATAAATGCCCGTATGTATTGACATACAGCAATCCATTCCTCAGAATGCAAATGTGATGCCAATTTTGATACTGAAAACCGCTTAAAACCTATCTATATCACTTATTTGTGATATGAAGAAGATTCTAAGAGGACAGACTCATTTACATCTGTCCTGATATAAACGAATCCAGGTACTGCACTGTATGCACCAGATTCTCCTTCTTTGTTAAGTGCTATCAGTCCTACCTGTGAATCTGTTATATTATGCTTCTTTACTATACGTTGGATGGCCGCCTTGCAAGCTTCCGTTGGACTCATCCCTCTTCTCATATTTTCAGTAGCCAGGAAAGCTGCACAAGTTTTGAGCATTAATTCTCCTAATCCTGTAGCTGTTACAGCTCCATATTCATTGTCTACATACAATCCAGCACCGATTACAGGTGAATCACCTACGCGACCTGCCATTTTGTAGGCCATGCCACTTGTAGAGCATCCACCGACTAGATTGTCAGACTTGTCTTTAACAAGCATGCCTATCGTATCGTGGTTTTCTATATTTGGAACTGGTTTGTACTTGGCTTCTTTCAGCCATACCATATATTCTGCCTTCGATTTTTCTGTCAATAGATTGGTTTTTTTGTAGCCATGCTCTAAGGCAAATCTCTGAGCACCATCGCCTGATAACATTACATGGGGTGTGTTCTCCATGACCAGCCTGGCTATAGAAATCGGGTGCAAAATATCTTGGAGATAAGTTACAGCACCTGCATTGCCTTCTTTATCCATGATACATGCATCCAGCGTCACTACCCCATCTCTATCAGGTCTCCCTCCATATCCAACAGACTGGTCATCAGGATCTGCTTCTACATATCTTATCCCAGCTTCAAGTGCATCTAGTCCAGTTTTGCTTTCCAGTGTTTTATAGGCTATTTTGTTAGCTGCCCTATTATTCCAGGTGCTAATAACGACCGGTCCTGCACTGGACATCGGCTTTCTTTCTTGGCAACTAATAACCTTCCTAGAGGCCAATAACAGGCCTAGTATGTAAGAAAACCGTCTCCTTGATATCATAAAAGCATGAATAAGCAGTTAAATATACCTTAAACGGGGTATAAAACATATAAAAAATACAAATAGAGTTTTCTATCTGATTTTTAACAACTTGACGGAGTTTCTACTCGATGACGTGGATAAAACGAGTTCGTAGTAACCAAGATTGGAATTTTCATTAAAGGGTAATGTCATATAATTTTCCTGTCCTTTTTGCAGTAAAAACTCACCAAAATGGACCAATTGGCCGTTAGATCCAATTATACTGTATGACATTATAATCTCTTCATCCGAATGGATTTTCACTATTGAATTAGATGTAATTGGATTAGGGTAGACCAGCGCTTCAAGATTATTCTCGGGTATAGCCAGATTAGGTATATCTATATGATTCAAGGCAGAAAAGACCGACTCTTGCATCAATTCTATACCAGTATTTCGCACAATGATATCATGCAACGTGGTTGATTTGATATCTGCTATTTGTTCTTGACTAAAGACTTCATCATTTTCATAAAAAAATCTGTCGCCATCTCTTAGCAATCTAAACTGATCTCTATAAATAGCCATCACCAGTTCTCCAAACAATGCATCATTGTATACACGTGGCTCCGACATCATACCTACCCATGCATCTACGTTGTCTATGTCTCCATATAGGGCTTCTAACACTTCTACATCTTCAGCTGATTCCGACAGTTCATCAAAGGATGTCAGTGGTGGGAGTCCAAAATGGCTCCTCATCGTGTTATAACCTACTAACCCTCTGTCTCTACCTCGAAATATGTTGCTAGCTGCATAATCTATCCCAATCTCAGAATTATTGGCAAAAACATGATTCTGAAGTTCTGGAATTATCTTGCTATCTAAGTCTTGCATCACTTGGGTGCCCATTCCTTTGAGATAGGCATCTGGTCCTCCTACCGTCAGAACTTGAAAAGGATTGTATAGTGATTGGCCAAATAGCAGACTACCCTCATTGACATCCTCACCTGTATTATTCATTCTGACAATACTACTATTTGCCAAGGTCTGACTTATGCTAATTGCTGCAGCAGAAAATTCATTGAATACCACTGGATTCAAAGTAGAATCATAGCCTCTATATTCTGGAAGAAAAACGCCTACTGCAGGCAGCCATTCGTTAAATGCTATGGACTGAATGTATGCGCCTACAAGCTTTCTCGCTTCTTGGTATATCTTTTCATCATCCCATCTTGGATTAGCAACGGCCAGATTTTCACATAATCTATTGTGTTCTCTTAGGAAGATAGTTTGTAGGCATAGTAATAACACATTCTCATTGGCTCTTACATCACCAGCTACAAAGTATTTGAGCAATTTATCTGACTCATCTATCATATCAATGGCACTAGAAAAGTCTACTTGGTCATTGAATTCCCCTGTGGTAGTATTCCATGGAAGCAATTCTTGTCCATCCAATGTCTCTGTGGATATCTTTAATTTTCCACCCTGGAATGTTCTAAGCCAATCTGCTCTCTGCTGAGAGCTTCCATAAATCATAGAACCATCTATGAAAGAGGATACTTGATTATTATACTCTCTAGGATTGTCAATAGAGGTCGCTGATTCTGAGTCGAACTCATTTCTAGCAAAACTGACATTAGCCCCAGTGCCAAATGTGGTATCGTCAGCAGACACTCTCATTGTACTTACTTCCAACCCACTTTTTTCTACATAGACGATATCATGCGCCAGAAACTGACCAAACATCCAGACGTATCCACTCAGCTGCATAGGCTCTGGAATACCTTCTTCTTGTGTAAAAAGTGCTGTGCTTACTACTCTGGGTAAAGGAAGACCAGCTGCATTAATAGTCTGAATGCCATCTTGGTAATTTGCGTCAGAAATTCGTTCTAAATTGGCCTCTACTGAACCCCAATCTGGGTTTGCCGCATTGTTATTATGTCCGGAGATAGACCGATATTCTTGTGCATTGGATACACAACAATATAAAATAACATGAATAAAGACGAGTGTAGCTCTTCTCATTTCACTATTTCTTCTACTCCATAAAGGCCAGGAGTACATGGTTGAGTATAATTCTTAAAGAAAAACAAATATAGGGTATACTAATGATGTGTATGACCATTTATCATGGTAAAATCAGTTAGTTCAAATCTCTAACATTAATACAATAATTGCAATATATGTGCTAATTCAAAATCCTTTTTTATACTTAGAATGTTTTTAAGAATATAATCTGTCAAATAATTAATTTCTACTCTTAATAATTGGGCAAAAAGGACTAATTTTTGCATACATTTTACGTTACACATTAGGGTAGGAATATCCTATCACCATCCATTTTCCCATTTTACCTATCTTACTTTATACCAATTAATAGGTCTATACAGACGTTCATTGACCGTTGTGGTATGAAAAAAGACTAAGAAGCTTACTTATTTTCAAAGTATAAAACTTGATTTAGAAGACTGATTGTCTTCACACATTTTGGATAGGTCGATATATAAGGCAATGGAATATTATATTCTCTGGGCAGGATTGTCCAGGGGCTTAGCTATGGTGTGTTGTGTGCTTGTGTCTATAAATGTGTCTAGTCAGTCTTTGCAAGACGGTACGTCCTCTCTGATAACGGAAATTTTCGTATTCAGTCAAGATACAATTATTCAGGTAGATAAGACGATTGTTCCAGGTTCTATATTGGTGTCCAATCTCTCGGATTCTAAGGCCATTTCTTTTTCTGAAGCTCATAGCAAAATTACAATACAAGCCAATTCCGCACAGGATTCCATCAGGCTACAATACAGGGTCCTTCCTTATGACCTGTCCAAATCTGAATCTTTGATGGATCCAGAGGCTATTGTAAAGAAATCCAGCATTATCAGAATTGCAAATGATTACTCCGATGATGAATCTTTTGACAGACGGTTAATTCAGTCTAATAAACTGGAGTATACAGGGAGTTTTACCAGAGGAATTAATTTTGGTAATTCTCAAGATTTGGTTCTGATGTCTGACTTTAATCTCCAGATGACAGGAGACTTAGGCAATGGGCTGCTTATACGAGCAGCAATATCAGATGATAACATTCCTATTCAGCCAGAGGGAAATACTCAAGTCTTGCAGGAATTCGATAAAGTGTTTATAGAGATTCAAAAAGATAGGACTAAAGTGATTGCTGGTGATTATGAATTAGGCTCTCCTGAAGGTTACTTTATGAAGTACTATAAAAAGCTTCAAGGCATCAGCGTAAGCAATCATAGTTCCTCTAAGAAAGGGTGGTCTCTGTATAACAAAGGCAGTTTTGCGATCTCCAGAGGTAAGTTTAATAGAATTCTGCTAGCCATTACAGAAGGTAATCAAGGACCATATAGGCTAGAGGGGGACCCCGGAGAAGTGTTCTTACAAGTGCTATCGGGTACAGAGAAAGTATTTGCTGATGGACGATTGCTTAAAAGAGGTGAAAACTTTGATTACGTTATAGATTATAACCGAGCAGAGTTGCGATTTACACCAAACATGATTATCACAGAGAATACTCGAATCATTGTAGAATATGAATTTGCCAGCCAAAATTATCTGAGATCATTCTATGCAACTGAATCCTCTTTTAGCAAAGGCAACCTGACTGCTTATTTCAATACCTACAGTGAACAAGACAGTAAAAATGTCACGGGAAATATCCAGTTAGACTCCACAGATATCCGAATTTTTGAAGAAAGCGGAGACCAACCTGCCCAAAGGTCTGGACTTTTTATTCCAGTAGATAATGACTTTACAGGTCTGGTGCCCTATAGAGTAGAAAATGGTATTCTAGTACATGCTCCTGGTCAAACAGAAAATATAGTCTCGGCTCGATTTTCATTTGTAGGTGAAGGCAACGGTGACTATGTAATAGATACTGAAACAGGTACTAATGGAAGAGTATACAGATTTGAACCTGGTGGACCCTTTTCTACGAATATCCAACTCGTAGCGCCAGAACAGAAGCAATTATTTACAGCTGGCATCAATTACGACATTGGGGATAATACCTCAGTGAATGTAGAATCCGCACTGAGCCAATTCAATCTAAATAGGTTCTCTGAGGTAGACAATGATGACAATGTTGGTATAGCGTTATTGGCTAAAATTTCAGATGAAAGAGTCATAGGAAAAGCGCCGTCTGATTCTACAAATATCATTCCGTGGAAACTGAGTTCATCTACGCAAGTTGAGTTAAGGGATAAAAACTATAATCCATTAAATCCATATAGACCAACCGAATTTATTAGAGATTGGAATCTGACTAGGCTTACAATTACAAATGATCAGGTATTGCATAAAACAGGTTTTACTTTATCAAAAGGCATTTCTGAGATTGGGTATAGTTTCTCAGGCTTCCATAACCAAAATATATATGATGGCCTCAAGCATACTGTTACTGGAAGACACCGAATCGGTAAGCTTTATGTGGATGGTGTAAGTACTTTGCTTAACTCTACTAGCGATTTCCTTAATGAGAAAACTGCCTTTCTGAGACCTAAACTCACAATGGAATATGCGCTTGCACCAAATTGGTCACTGGGTGTGTACTTCGAAAAGGAAAGAAATACAGCACAAGCCTTAGACAGTGATACTTTGGATCTAAATAGCTTTAATTATGATCTATTCAAAGGGTATGTAACATCAGCCACTAATAAAGCTTTCAATATCAATGCCTCAGTAACCCGAAGAATAGATGATAAAGTTTTAGGGTCAGAAAGAACAGCACTGACAAGAACATCCATCTCTAATGACTATGCCGTTGGAGGCGCCTGGAAATCAAATCAAATCTCTGACCTGAAGTGGAATGTAACCTACAGAGACTTTAAGGATGTAGATAATCTAGATGACAATAGGAGTAAACAAACCTTACTGGGAACAATAGAACACCGTCTCAATCTCTTCAATAAAGGCATCACCTTAAACACTTACTATGAGTCTAATAGTGGTCAAGAACCTAAAGTAGAATTTCAGTTTGTAGAAGTACAACGTGGTGAAGGTTCTTATGTATGGATCGATTCTAATATGGACAGCATCCCACAGGTATTTGAATTCGAAATTGCCACCTTCATAGATCAGGCTAACTACGAACGGATCACGATATTCAATAATGAGTTTATTAATTCAAATAACACCATCCTTAATCAGTCTCTCAGAATCATACCTAAAAAGTTTCTCAAGAACAAACAAAGTGTATTGAATAAGTTCCAATGGAGCACTAGGTATAGATTGGACCAAAGGTCTCAGACGGATTCATTAGGAGGGTTCTTTTCTCCTATCATCTTAGACCTTAATAACCCAAGTCTTATTGCATTCAATACAGCCATAGATAATGACTTGTTCTTCAATAGAGGTCAGACTAATTATGATATCCAACTATCATATAGAACGCTAGGAAATCAAACCCAGCAAGTAACAGATAACATCCGAAGAACAAACAGAGAATTCTTCGGTAGGACCAGAATAAATATTATTAAATCCTTAGATTTTATTGCGGAAACTGGATTAGGTAGTCGGGATCATAGTTCAAATTTTACAATCCAAGATTTCGATATAAATTTCTGGAGAGCAGTCCCTCAGCTAAACTTTAGACCCACTACAAATCTCAGGCTAATTACAAGTTACAGAATAGAAAGAAGTTCCAATATTCTAGATCCAATGGCCGTGGAGGCTGGCACGAATCAGCAAGCATTGCAGCAGGACTTGAGCATGCAACTGACATGGCGCAAGTCGTCTTCATCTAATCTACAAGTGAGCACAAATTTGGTCTTTATTACCATGGATGGCACTAGTAACCCAGCAGTAACCTTTGAAATGCTTCAAGGGCTGACACCTGGAACCAATATTTTATTCCAATCTAACTATACTAGAAGAGTAGGTAAGAACTTTGATCTTATATTCAATTATAGTGCTCGGAAATCCGAGGGAAATCGCACCGTACACAATGCAGGTGCCCAGTTAAGAGCCATCTTTTAGATTCTTGGGTTCGATTTAAACAAAAAAAAGAGGCCACTGAATATGTGGCACCCTTCCAAAAAATGATATCAATCTCAATGAAAATCATGCTGCAACGTTAATTACAGACTATATTATTTGATAATGTCCTTGACTACTGGTGTCATGTAATTTTTAATTAGTTCTTCTAATGAAGTAATCCGAATAAGCGTGAGTAAAAACTCATCATCCTTATTTGTGAAATTCAACAAAGCCATTTTCTCTCCAGAACTGATTTTTAGCCTTTTTCTCACCTCCTTTGGTAATACTAGCTGACCTCTTTCATCACAGCTCACTATTGCCTCTACTGAAAACTTAGCCTTTTCCACAATTATAATTCTGAAGCAAAGATAATCAGCATATTCAGATTTTTACATTTTTTCTGATTTTTCTGATTTTTCTGAAACATTAAGAATAATTTAAGACTAAACTATGACCTCATGTCGGCAAAATCCTAAACCCAAAGCCTGATATAGGCGTTTGCATTTTTATATTTGTATAAAAACGACAACACATGAGATTTTCCACACTCTTGATTCTAATTCTAGTATCGACTTCAGTATTCGCTCAGAATCCTTGGAAGAAAGTCAATGAATCAACTATTTCAACCGATCAAAGCCTGAGAACAGTAGTTCCTGAAGCTTATCACACATTTCATTTAGATATAAATACCCTTAAAAAGCAGCTGTTACAAGCACCTATGGAGGATGTCAAAAACACCAGACAACAGGGTGTCATTTTGGAGTTACCTCTAGCAGATGGGACTATAGAGCAGTTTGATTTTGTGGAGAGTCCAGGCATGAGTCCTGTGTTATCTGCCAAGTTTCCTCATATAAAAAGCTATATAGGCTCTTCTATCGATTCTCCAGGAATGGTAGCCAGAATTGATTTTGATAATTACGGATTCCATGGTGCTATCAATTCTCCTACTGGAACAATGTATATTGATAGGTATGTTGAGGACGCTGCTGATATGCCTTATTATATCTCCTACTTTGTCATTGACCACAAGCCGAACATAGAAGGGATGGATGGCACTTGCGCTGTAGAGGATTTCAACAATAGATTAGAGACGGAAGGTCTTAAGCGAAAACTAGGACCTAGAAAGTATCTGAAATCAGCAAATGTCCCCGTAGAAAGAGTGACGTACAGACTTGCGATGGCAACAACAGGTGCATGGGGGTCTCAGCAAGGAGGGACTGTAGACGCAGTACTATCCAAGATGAATACAGGGCTAAATAGACTAAATCTATTAATGGAAGCTGAGATGGCTATCAAGTTCGAATTGATAGATAATAATGACCGACTTATCTTCTTCAATGACACAGAGCCTTACCTTAATCCAAATGTAGGAACAGAAATATTAACTCAGAACACGAATATCATCAATAACAGAGTAGGAGAAAATGCCTATGATGTTGGTCATGTATTAACTACAAGATGTACAGACGTAGGTGGAGTAGCTTTCGGTGGTTCCATATGTGGCCCAGCCAAAGCAGCAGGTGTAAGTTGTGTAGGAAATTCAAATATAGAATTCTTTTTTGTGACAGTTACTGCACATGAATTAGGTCATCAGTTTGCTGCTGGGCACACCTGGAACCAATGTGCTGGCCTCAATGACCAATTTGCATTTGCAAGTTCTTGCGAACCAGGTTCTGGAAATACGATACTTTCCTATCAAGGACTCTGTGGTCCAGATAATGTTACAGGTGGCGACATCATTAGTTTCCATGTATGTAGCCTGAATCAAATGAGACAATTTGTAGAAAACGGAGGAGGTTCTCAGTGTGGAACTAGGGAAACTACTAATAATAATTATCCTGAAGTTATTATAGATCAACCAAGTGGATTTAATATTCCTATCAGTACACCATTCGAACTTATCGGGGATGCTACGGATGCAGATGGTGATGACTTAACATTCTCTTGGGAACAGATAGATACAGGTTTTCCTAAGGATGTAGGTGCTCAGGCCAACGATGGTCCAATGTTCAGAGTTTACAGACCTGGTCCAGATAAAACAAGAATATTCCCAAGACTTAATAATGTACTTCAAGGTACTGACTGGGATGAAGAAAGGCTACCTAGAAGAACCAGAGAATTCAATTTCAACTTGGTGGTTAGAGATAATAATACAACGGCTGGTGGGGTTGCATGGTCTACTATTACTTTTAATTCAGACGAAAGTGCAGGACCATTTGAGGTAACAGAACCTTCAAATTTCACTGATACAGAGCCAGGTCAAACGATGATGGTGGAGTGGGATGTCGCCAATACAGATAATGAAATTATAGATGCCCAATTTGTTGATATTTATTTCTCAGCTGATGAGGCAGAAACATTCCCATTCTTACTCAAGGAAAGAACACCGAATGATGGATCAGAACTTATAAATATTCCGAATGTCGTTACTTCTCAAGGTAAAATTAAAGTCAAAGCGAATGGCAATATATTTTTCAATATAGGTAGAGGTGATATACGAGTAAACGAACCAACACAACCAGGGTTCTTTATAGAAGCTTTAGATAAATCATTTGATATTTGCTTGCCAGAAACAGTGACTACTACTATTAATGCAGCGCCGTTTTTAAACTATGGTGAAGAAATTACTTTAGAAGTGTTAAGTGGTCTTCCTACTGATGCAACAGCTACATTTTCGCAAAACCCTATACCTGCGGAAGGCAGTACTGAATTAAACATAGACCTCTCTAATGTAGAGGACTCAGGCATTTTTGACATCGTCTTAAGAGCAACTGGACCTAATGCCGACACTCTTGACTTTAGTGTTTCAGTACTCGCAACAGGTACCGATATGGAAGATTTCGAACTTGTATCTCCCGCAAGTGGCACATCTGGTGTACTTGCACTCCCTGAATTTGTATGGAACGGAAGTCCAAATGCGACTGGATACAGATTAGAATTTGCTACTAACCCTTCATTTGATGATAGTGTAACTATAATATCTGATGAGGTAGGACTGGATACAAATTCTGACGCATTGACTTCATTGGATAATAGTACAGTTTATTATTGGAGAGTTATCGCTTATAATGATTGTTTAGGTGAGGTGAGTTCTGAGATTTTCACACTAGCTTCGCCTTCTCTTACTTGTAATGATGTTGTAGCGACAGATATTCCAGTTAATATACCATCTACAGGACCATCAACAGTTAGTTCCACGACTTTTGTGAGTGGAAATGGCAATGTCACTGATGTTAATATTATCAACTTAACAGGAAGACATAGCAGAATGACAGATGTAAATGCTTTCCTAGTTAGTCCTAGTGGCACCAGAGTCGCTGTTTTCAGTGGTGGCAATTGTCTAAATGTAAATGACTTCAATGCAGGTTTTGATGATGGTGGTGCACTACAGCCAGGATGTCCAAATGTAAATGGAAATAGAATGCGACCAATAGAGCCTTTTACAACATTTGCCGGAGAACCTATTAATGGAGATTGGCTATTGGAAGTAGAAGATAACAGAGCAGGATTAGGAGGAAGTGTGTCAAATTTTGAATTTCAGTTATGTTCAGATGGAGTGATTGATAACCCATTTATTGTAAACAATGAGATATTAGAAATAAGACAAGGAAATGCCAATACAATCAGAAATGATGATTTATTCGCCAGTGATGACAATAATTCAGCAGACGAATTGATTTTCACAATTGTGGAATTACCCCTTAATGGATGGGTAGAATTTAATGATGCTGCGATGGGAATGGGCGATCAGTTTACACAGGCTGATATTAACGCCAACAGAATTGCATTCAGACACGACGGCTCTGATGCGGTTACAGACGAATTCACATTTACAGTAATTGATGGTGAAGGAGGATGGATAGATAAGACTGCATTCCTAATCAATACTAGTGCAGATGCGCCAACATCTACAACAGATATTTCTACAGAAAACAGATTCTTCGAGATTTTCCCTAACCCAACAAACGCTTCGTTCCAAGTATTAGAGAAATCAAATTCAAGTGAAGAATGGACATTGGATATGCTATCTCCAAATGGACAATTAATACACAGAGAATCATTTACTGGTTCTACTACGTTAGAAACAAATGATATGATACCTGGACTATATATTATCCAACTTAGAAATGGAAATAGTGTCCAACTGTCTAAACTATCTGTTATAAAATAAAGACTAGAAATATAATTAGCTAAAAAAAGTGAGTGCAATCAATGCACTCACTTTTTTTTATACCATACAGAGTAGGTTCGAAATTAAAATGGAGGCCGACGAAGACCTCCATTTAAAATAATTATACTTACTCAATCTCAATTATCTAATCTATATAACACATATACGTCAATTCGGTTGTTTCATTTATCGCTTCCACTCTAAGCACATTTAAATGCTTGTAGTATCTTCCTTTCACAGTTACGTATCCAAAGTCATCTATAACTAATCTATCCTCACTATCATATACAAATGATAAGTTTACCTTTCTATGAACCCCCTCAGTCACCAAAAAAATACCACTGCCTTCTTCATAGGTTAGTTTTCCACTCATTGTTGTCAGGTCTCCAGAAGAGACGATGCTTTCCAGTAGAATTATCAATAAGATTACTAGAGGCATAAAACATATCTTATTCATACAAAAGTTTTAAATCATTAACTAAAGCAAGATTATAATTACAAGTTGGAGAAAATATTACCGTGTTAAAAGAGTGATTTCACCCTTTTCTCTTGAGGGTTAAAACCCTTATATCAGTAGGCATAAACCCTAGGTATATAATGTACGCTACTAATAGACCTTAGCTTAGATGCAGTAACTTTAGAAGATATAAGTGGATTCATTCTTATATTTATTAACTACATTTAATTTAGTCCTTTAAGCCTATACAGGCAGACTCTACAGTCTTTATAATAAAATTGAATAAGCTTATTACTATGGTAGATAAACCTGATACTTCCAATATCACTCAATTGAGTAGCAAAGCGATGAAAGAAATAGAAAAGCTAAACTATTTTGATAGTAAGGCTGTCCAGACCATGTTTCGTACAGTACTAAGAAACCATTATAATCTCATCAGGATGATCGATAATAAAGCAAGTATTATCCTCACCATCAATTCAATTATTATCTCACTGTTAATGGGTGTCATGTTTATGGCACCTCCAGATGCCAGAGCTGTAATACAGTTTGGATCTAAGCTGTTACTGAATTTTGGTATGGGGTCTATGGTATTTGCCTTGTTAGCTATGCTACCACACAGATACAAGAAGAATAAAGAAAATAATTATAGTGGAACTCTGTATGCAGGAAGTTTTTCTAAATTTTCATTTACGCAATTTAAAACTGAAATGGATAGAATTATGTCCAGTGGTAATAATACCTATAATGAGATGATTCAAGATTTATATGCTCTAGGCAAATCGATTTCAATAAAACAGAGGCTGATTTGGGTTTCGGTATTGTTGTTTCTTATCGGCTTGGTCGGGGCTATTTTGCATGCGCTCTCTAATGGCGTTTTTATAGAGCAAGTATTATTAAATAACTAAAGCCCTTTGTTTTCTAGTCGCAGTATATAAACCAAAAGTTTACACCCTTTTATTTAAGAGTGGAAACTTATTAGCTGGTAATGTGGGGATGGATTATGCAGAAACCCTGTTCATTCCGTTTTGCAAGAGAATTTCTCTAAATAGTATCGGCTTAGGATACGCTTTGAGAAATTCATACTTCAGCACATCATGAGAAGTTACTATTCCTTGCAACTTATTCTCTTCATTTATGACTGGCAAAGCATGAAATCTATTATCAAGAAAAATTTCTGCTGCTGTTCCTATTTTATCTGAAGCAGAGATTTTTGCTATCCGAGTCGTCATAACATCATACACCTTCACTTGTTGGTATTCCGCTGGTGCAATTTCGTTCTTCCACAAATCATAGGTTGTCAAGAGTCCTATAAGATGATTATTCGAATCCACCACTGGCAAATGATGAATTCTATTAGTCATGAATATCTGTCTTACATTATACAAAGAGGCATTAGGAGAGACCGTGATCGGATTTTTGGTCATAATTGATTGGACTGGTTCGTTCATCATAACTATTGATTTTAGAATGAAAAAATTAATTATACGGTTTGGATTCTCAATCTCTGAGCCAGCATTAAGCGCTCAACTCTAGTCTATGACTAATTCAATGATATTCAATATTTAATTTCAATATTTATCATATTATAAGCATAATATACTATTTTTTATTTTATATTCAAAATAATAAAACATGTTATTGTTAAATTGTAAAATATTTAATAAGGTTTCGAAGTGCTTAAACATACTTTAATCCTTGTTCGCGGAGTTAATACCTAGTAAAGTACTATCTGAAAAAAATTGCAGATAACTACGCAACGAATTCTCATCCTCAGAGATATATGCTGCAGTAACAACATCCATGGTAAGTTGTCTAATCAGATATATTTTTTTAAACCATACAAATAAGGACATGAGACTTAAATATATATTCCTATTCTTTCTGGCAGTACTCCTAGCCTCATCATGCCGAGAAGATGACATTACAACAAGCGAGGTAGAAATCAGCCCCAACCCTCTTATAAGCGTGGAAACCAGTCTTAACGGCTTGGTTAGTGATCTAGAAGGAAATCCTTTAGACAACGTGACGGTTAACTACAGAGGTGAAAATTTAACTACAGACGAGAATGGATATTTCAAGCTGGAGAATATAGAGGCCGTATTTGACGGAGGTATGGCTAGATTTAGCAAGGATGGATTCTTAGATAATTATAAGTGGTTTTATCCACAACAAAATGATATAGCATTTTTGAGAGTCATACTTGTCGAGGAGTCAGGTATTGGCACCTTAAATCCTAGCTCAGGAGGCACCTTTACGATGAATGGAGGTGCCACCGTGACTTTCCCTGCTGGCGACATCTTTGAGGATAAGCTAACAGGAGAGGCACTAACCCCCACTAACATACAAATTTACGGGCACTGGTATGATCCTACTGATGACAAATTAGCAGAGGTGATGCCTGGAGATCTTAGAGCTATAAATTCTGAAGAGCAGCTCGTCCAACTAAGCACCTATGGTATGGTGTATGTAGAAATGAGAGACGGCAATAGAGAACTACAATTAAGAGATGGTGTGGAAGCTGAGCTAAGCTTTCCACTACCAGAGCCACTAAACCAGACAAGTTCAGAAACGATACAGACTTGGTCATTTGATGAAGAGCTCGCCTATTGGATAGAAGAAGGGACTGCAGAGCTTGTGGATAATAGATACGTCGCGCAAGTGAGTCATTTTTCATTCTGGAATTGTGATGCGCCCTTCCCTGTTGTACATATAACAGGAAGAATTGTCAATTCATTAGGTACTCCCCTACCCAATGTCAAAGTATGCATAACCGATCTTTCCAGAGCGAATACAAGGATGGGCTGGACTTCTTACAATGGGGTCTTCTCAGGCAAAATTCCTAAAGATGAACTACTTAAAATTTCAATCAAGGATGAATGTGGCAATACGGTATTAGCGGATGAAATAGGACCATTCAGTGAAGATGTCAATGTAGGAGATTTAGAATACACAGGAACTGGGGACTTCTTAATATCAGGCACCTTACAATGTGACGGGCGACCAGTGAGTAATGGCTATGCTCTTTTAGTACTAAATAATGGTATAACATTTATAGCAGAAACAGACCCTAATGGTCGTTATGAAATTTCCATTATCGCCTGCGAAAACTCAAAAATATCTATTAAAGGATTTGACGAGGATTCTAACACGACCTCAGCCGACTTTACCATTTTCGAAAATTTTGGATCAGAACTAGATGCAGGTATCATCCAGGTTTGTGATGAGTTAGAAGAATTTCTAACTGTAAAGGAATTTGGAAGCAATACAAATACAGAGTTTTTTAATAGAAATGCCCGTCTGGAAAATAACCAACTAATTATAACAGGTGCCGATATTGACTCGACGCGGCTCATAGAGTTTCGCATAAATAACATCCAATTAGGCCCTAATCAATTATCATTTTTTAATCTTGATATTTCGCCAAATCAATTCAGCTGTCAGAACGCAGATTGTAACGATCTAGAAGTCAACATAAAAGAACTTGATCTTACCATTGGGGGCATAGTAGAAGGAGAAATAACAAGTGTCAGCGAACAACTATCTATTTGCTTTAAAATCAGGTTATCTGATATTAGACTTAATGTATTCGTCAGAGGAAGAGTATGGGAGGATCTAGACAGTGATGGTATTCGAAGCAATGCAGAAAATATGGCACTATCTCAAGGCCAAATTGTAGCTATCAATGTATCTAATGGGCAAACAGCAACAACTCAAATCAATGACAACTACGCCTTGAGAATAATTAATCCTGGAACTTATGAATTTTTCGTTGATTTACCTAACGGATATGAGTTTAGTCCCGAGAAGCAAGGAGGTGATGACACCATAGATAGTGATGTCAATCCTGTGACTGGAAGTTTTTCTTTGACTATAGATGGCACTGTAACAGCGTTTGATAACTACGACATAGGTTTACATCTAGGTGATGATTTATGTCAATCTACTGTTCTACAACAACCCAGCTGTAGCTCCCCTCAAGGAGGAACAATTCAATTATTTGTCATAGGCGGAGATTCTACTCTTTTCAATGGATTCCCATTACGCGTATTTAATGATGGCGTTATAGTGGAAGAATTTCCATTCTTGCCATTCGCTATAGTGGACGGACTAGAAGAAGGTTTAATCACTTATGAGGTTACAGATCCTAATTCTGGAGATATAGTATGCTCAGGGGAACAACAACTGACCGCCAACAATGACATTATGTGTGACATATACCCATTCATAGATTGCTTTAACAATGAGATGATGGGCGGCCTTGAATTTAGCTGTGAATATGATCCTGTTACAATTGAATGGTTTGATGGGAGCACAGATTTTAGGGTTCCCATACCCTCAGAAGGAGAGTATGCCTTAACGATAACGGATGACACAGGATGCAGTCAGGAGTTTGTTGTTCTATTTGATGAGGAAATCCGAACCATCGGAGGTGTTGTCTGGTCAGATAACCCAATCTATGATGACAATGAATATGATGTCGGACTTGAAGATGGCATTCCTGGTTTAACAGTCAATCTTTATGATGTCGCTAATCTCAATAATATACTAGATACTAGAGTTACAGATATGGATGGAAGATACAGTTTTGAAAGATTGATGCAAGGTGAATATATACTAGAAGTCATTCCTCCTGCAGGTCGGGAGTTTGTAGAAAAGCAAGACCCCAATGTTAATGATTTTCTGGACAGTGATGTTGACCCTAGTACAGGAAGAACAGACGTTCTAGAAGTGGGATGTACTTCATTCAATTCTACCCACATAGGTATTAAACAGTAATTAAGAAAAGACTCTAATACTTTGAGTAAAAAAGTATCTACCAAAGAAATAATAGCTGGTTGCCGCAAAGGGCAACCAGCTTTTCAGCGTGCGCTGGTAGATAATTACTCAGAGATGTTATTTTCTGTTTGCCTGAGATATACAGGTAACACTGCTCAGGCGCAGGATATATTGCAAGATGCCTTTATACGCATCTTCAAATTTTTCAACAAGTACGATTCATCTAAAGGAGCGGTCAGCACATGGATGCGTAAGGTGACTGTAAATGTGGCACTAAAAAACATTCAAAAAAACAAGCTAAAGACAGTACCGATAGATGATCATTCTATATCTAACCATACTGTTTCGCCAGATGCCATTAATCAATTAGGTCACCAAGATTTGATGCAAATAGTCATGGCGCTGCCCGATGGATATAGACAGGTATTCAATTTATATGTTATAGATGGCTATAGCCACAAAGAAATTGCAGATATGATTGGCATAAAGGAAGTGACTTCCCGATCCAATTTATCCAGAGCAAAACAACTTCTAAGAAATAAATTAAATAAGCAAAAAATTGTAGATCCATGGATCAACACTCTATAGACAAAGAATTCAAAGAGGCTCTCTTTAATCATAAGACGGCCTTAGACAAGGATGCACTGTGGGCAGCCATAGAACAAAAGCAAAAAAGAAAATTTGGTTGGCTATTTTTTAGTTTCGCAGCTCTCATTGCTCTGATATCCATCATTGGTTTATTGAAATTAAACGATGCTAACTACCAAAACAGCAAAGGAGATATTTCTAATTTTTCTGTAGCTGAAAATTCCGACCCTCAACCAAACCTTGATGGCAATCATGAAATTATGACGCCTACTCAAATTGAATCAGTGCCCTCAGAGGAGTCCAAAAATAGGTCCGCTAGCCATGCTGCGCTCACGCTAAACAAAAATCAATACCTAGTCAATCAAAACAACTATTCTAAAGTCGGTACGTCTTTGTCAAAAAAGATAATTTCATCCAAGGCATTTGGAGAGAAGAAATCTGCAGAATTAAATCCAACTAATTTTGGCACATCTTCTGAGAAGACAGTTAAAAAAATTCAATCATCTACATCTATACTAAGAGATGCAGCTACCTCTAACAACTTTACGCATACAAGCCAATCAGTGGGAACCACTACACTGATGGATGGACTAACTGACATACAAAGCCTAAGTCCCTCTACTCCAGTAGCATTCATGGAGCATGAATCTAAAACAGTCAACCTCAACAAAAAGATAAAGTGCTATGACCACGGCAAACCCAAATTGAATTACTCGATTATCGGTTATGGGTCAGTAGACTATGTACTAAATCGATTCGCCGCAAACTCAGATGAATTGGCTTATAGAGATGAAAGAGATGCCACCCAAACTCAACTGGAAGGTTATCGTACTGGACTCCAACTGAAAGCACTCACATCTAAAGGTTTTTATGTCAAAGCTGGTTTGGAGCTGGGTGTGATAAATGAAAGATTTGATGATGAAATCGAAGAGACTTTCACTGAGATAAGACCTAATCAATTGTTAGAAGTCATAGAACAAGCAGACACGACAATTTTAATTTTTGGCGATGCACCATTCGATGTAACTAGAACCACCACATTTAAAGTATTTAATACTTACAGAACCATAGGTGTTCCTTTCTCTTTTGGATATCAATTAGATGCCAAAGGTTACTTTTATGGAATTGAAATTGGAGGTATCTATGATTTCAATTACAAATTCTCAGGCACCTTACTAGATACTTCACTCGTCCCTAACAATGACGTTAGTGACTACTTTATAAACTCTAATCTCGCCTCATTAACTGGTGGATTTCAATTCGGCTACAGATGGAAAGAAAAAATCTCTATCCTAGCCAGTTGCACTTTCAAACACAATCTGGCTAATGTCAATAACGGTGAAAACAGCTTGAACCAAAGTAATACAAGAATAGGACTAGGCTTAGGTTTAGAATACAAGCTGTAGGGCCTCATATTAACATATTGCAACATATTACTATGTGTAAATCATAGTTTATAAGCGGTTTAAGTAATTGGTTTTGTTGCTCGTAGGGTTCTTGTAGGGTGGCTGTATAGGGCATGTAACGTGTACAATTCTACTAATATCTACCAATTCGAATAATTTTATACTCAAGATAATTAAGGGTGTTATTTTTAATTTTCTCAATTTTATTTTTAATTAAGGGTACTAAAAGTGGAGAAGCACCTCTAGGGATAGAGGTGCTTCATTCGTTTTATTTATACTGATTAATTCCTATCTATTTTCTTACCAAAGCGCAATCGCTTTTTACTCTATTCCTTGCATCTTCCATTCCTATATACAACGATATTTTAGAAAGGATTCTACCATCCTCTTCTCTTTCAAATGGAACTTATATATTTGGTCTACATGAAAATTGGATTCTTCGATTCAGGAGTAGGTGGTATCACAGTGTTGTCTGATGCGCTTGAGGTTTGCCCACCACTACACTACATATATTTTGCAGATACCCAGAATGTACCATATGGAACCAAAAGCCAAAAAAAGATAAAAAAGCTGGTCAGCGATGCCACTAATTTTCTGATAGACAAGAAAATAGACATCCTTATACTGGCTTGCAATACGGCGACTAGCACTTACGTAGAATCTCTGCGAAAAAAACACAGCATTCCAATCATAGGAATGGAGCCCGCAGTCAAGCCAGCGGTAGAGTTATCATCCCACAAAAAGATACTAGTCTGTGCTACTCGACAAACTTTGAAACAAAAGAAACTCAATGACCTTATCCTGAACCTTGGTGCTTCAGATAAAGTGGTGCCTTTGTCACTGCAAAAATTAGTTGTGTTTGCTGAAAAAAATAAATGGTCATCGAAGAAAGTACATACCTATCTGAAGAGAAAGTTGAAGGATATAGAATGGGACAAATTTCAGGCCGTTGTCTTAGGTTGCACTCATTTTTTATACTATAAAGAAGTCCTGAGAAAATACATTCCTGATGATGTCAAGATTATAGATGGCAATCAAGGCACAGTAAATAGATTGCTTTACTTTCTAGAAAAAATGCGGGCCAAGCCTGCAGAAAAAATAAAAATCACCTATTACCAGAGTAAGAAAAAAGCGAAAGTAAAGACGTTAAAAAAGTACATGAAAATATACGCTGCGCAGAAGACTTAAATAGAACTTAATGTTCAAATAAGATTGTTCCCAAATCTGGGTTGCCACCTCTAACTTGCAAATCTGTTCTAACACTATCCGTTCTAAAAATAGCCACCCGCTTAAGGCTATCTGGTGTATCTTGATAGAATGTATGCTTGCCTGAAGCACTATCAGAAAAAGAAAATCGACCAAGATTAATTCTCCTAGGAAAGTCTGTATCACCTTCGACGTCTAAAGTCAATTCTAAGAATTCTCTGATTTTAAGCGCATGAAGTTTCAACTTATTAATACCGGACTGAGCTATATAGGTCTTAGATAGATCTTCCATCAAGTCTCTGATAATATCCTCTCTGCCTTTGAATGATAGACCAGTAATCTTATACTTCTGTCCCGCTTGCTGAAACCACACCTGACCATTACCTATAGATGCGCCTTTGCTGTTTCTAAATATTTGATCTAGTCGCTGTGAACTGACGGCCTCCCTCATCTCATCATCAAATATGTTGTAGAATTGAGATTTGAATTCTGCCCTATTCTCTAAGTTACGTATAGGAAACTTGATTAACGCCGATATGCCTGCAATATCATTATTCGCAACCATTTCTTTGAACTTAAGCATGAATAGCTTGAAACTAGTGGGGTCTGCAATCGTTGCCGTTTGCCATGAAGTAGGCACTGTACCATCCCACTCTATATCATCAGCATGAATCTGACTATAAATGGAATGGGATGATCTTATTGTATTCAGTAATTTTTCAGATTCAAATCTCAGGGCGCCACCATAAGCCCATCCTTGCTTACCGCTGTCTATGTGTTTTACCTTAATCCAAGGGTCATAAAAATACCTACCTCTCAGTTGTAGAATCTCTCTATTCTGGGAATAGTCATCCAAGTACTCTAACTCATCCCCTTCAGACATAGTTACTAAAGTGCCTGAGGTCAAAGTAGAATCTGTTCTAATTCTCAGTCTGTCGATTGCTGCAAAGCAAACCTTGGATTCCTCTGTCGGTTGGTTGTCCACTATTTTCTGATCGACAACAATTTCCTTGGTGCTTTTATCCTTTTTGCATCCTATACTCAGCGCCAATATAGTGAGGAGTAAATAATAATATAATGTTGTTTTTATCAAATCCTATTTTAATACCATCCCTTCCTTTGAGAATTGGGAATAGCTAATAAATACACCTATAATCGCCAAGACGATTAAAGAACCAACTATCAAAGCAAAATGGCCCATGTTTATAGTCTCTGCTATAATTTCTTTTGTCGCCAGAGCAATATTGAGTATCGGAACCAAGGCAGTAGCCCAAGTCAATTCTATACCTGGCAAAAGGGCCAGCGCCGCTGGTAAAATGATTATAACAGTAAATGGAGACACAATACTTTGTGCTTCTTTGAAACTTTTCGCTTTGACAACCATCGCAGATAATAATCCCGCAAAGAAAACACAAAGCGGAAGCAACATTGCTAATAGCATACCGACAAACTTAGGACTGATGATAGAGTTTAATACACCAGATATCTCTTCCGGTAAATCGGGTAAGAAAAGTACACCAAAGTACATACCCACGATGCACATAACAGTCGCTGCTAATCCTACAATGGATATCGTCATCACTTTTCCTAATAAGATACTAAACCTAGAAGCGGGTACAGTCAGTAGTGTCTCTATGGTCCCTCTTTCTTTCTCTCCTGTAATCAAATCCAATGCAGGATACATACAACCCATGAAGCAAAACATGATGAACATATAAGGAAGAAAACCACCGACAGTTTGGCCCAATAATTCCTGTGGCTCTTCTATATTTTCTGTCTTGAGATTAATAGGCTTGATGGTCGCTGAAGATATCCCTAAGGTCTCTATCCTTTGGTCTAGTAAATCATCGCTATAGCGTTCTACCATCTTTTTCATTCTCTTCTCCACACTAAGATTTGTTTGCTTGTACAGCAGTACTACTCGTGGTGAAGCCATCTTCTCTTGGAGTTCCATAAAGTTAGATGTGAATCTAATCATGGCATCCAGACTATCTGCTTTGATGGCTTCCTTTCCTGTCTTTAGATCATAACCCGATTTTATTTCCATTTTGGTTGTGTCTAAATAAGTCAAAAAAGAATCAGGAGCATCTATAAGTGATATAGAGAGTTTTTTATTTTCTTCCTTCTCCATTACCATCTTGGTGACAACTGTCATACCATACATAATTACTGGAATGAGTATAGCGGGCAAAACAATCGCCGACATCAAGGTCCTCTTATCTCTCAGTGTATCTTTTATTTCTTTGTTAAAAACCGTAAGTATTGTATTCATAAATCTTCTTCAGTGAATCGTTTTTATAATTTTGAAATTGGGGTTATGCCAGAACATTGGAATCTGAAACAATATTGATAAAAGCCTCTGTCAAGGATATTCCTATATTGGCCTCTCTGAATTTATCCATCGAGTCATTGTAGATTAAATCGCCTTTATTTATAATAGCTAAATCGTCACAGAGCAAATCCACTTCACTCATAATATGGGAAGAGAAAATGACTGTCTTACCATCATCCTTACATCTCTTAATAAGGTCTATAATACTGTTGGCTGTAATCACATCCAAGCCAGAAGTCGGTTCATCGAAAATAACCACATCAGGGTCATGAATCATGCTTCGAGCTATAGACACTTTTTGTTTCATACCCGTACTCATTTGTCCAATTTTCTTTTTTGAAAATTCATGGATGCCTAATTGAGTAAAAAGCATGTCTTTACGTTGGCGCAAAGTACTATCATCCATGCCATGTAACTTTGCAAAATAGTCAACAATCTCTCCTGGAAAGAGTCTGTCGTAGAGGTTAGTTGAACCCGTTAGAAATCCGATTTTACTTCGCACCTTTTCAGGCTGAGAACTGACATTAAATCCACTTATAGTTATATCTCCAGAGGTAGGTTTGAGTATAGTCGACATCATTCTTAGTGTCGTGGTTTTCCCTGCTCCATTTGGACCAAGTAGGGAGAATACTCTTCCTGGCTGACAGTCGAATGAAACATTATTTACCGCATTAATGGATGAGGCGGTCGTCTGTAGCTCTTTTTTCTGTTGTTTTGATAGTTGATACGTCTTTGTAACTTTTTGGACTGAAATCATCTGGTATTATGTGAATGTTGTGAGTATACTTATGTTTTAAGCAATAAAAGATGTTTAAGAAGTCCTAAATATCAATAAAATACAGTGTTTACTTTTAAATTTCAGATTAAAATTTGATATTCTAAGACTTAGACCCTAACAGATTAGATAAATACAGTTAATAGGTGTTTTTGATTATAAAGTGCTGATTTGTAATGACGAGTAGAATATTTGTTAGTACGAACACACCTTTGTTCAATAAATAAGGTTTTTAATTAATACCTTTCCCATCACACTTGCCCTCCAATTCAATTTATGAATGTTTATGAAGAGAGAAGAAAAAGACTTCTCAATCAGATGCCTGATAGCCAGATTCTTTTAATTGGAAATGACCTCTCTCCAATAAATTATACAGATAATGCCTACCCTTTTAGACAGGATAGTACCTTTCTATACTTTACTGGGATAAAGTTACCTGGTTTAGCGGTTATACTTGACGGTAATTCAAATGTGACAACCCTAATTGGTGACCCTAGTGGTCCTGATGAAATTATCTGGACAGGTCATCAAACAGACTTAAAAGAGATTGCTTCATTAGTTGGCATCCACAAGGTGATCAGCTGGTCTGATTTCCTAAATACGTCGATAGACAATGTGTCCTACCTACCTCCCTACAGGGCTAAGCATACCCAGTTGCTCCAATCACTTGGCATCTCAGACATCAATCCATCAAGCACTCTCCGAGATGCTGTTATCAATATGAGACAGACCAAAACTGAGGCTGAGATAGAACATATGAGGGAGGCTGCCACAATATCTAGCAATATGCATCGTCATGTTATTGCCTCTGCAAAGGCTGGATTACATGAGTATGACCTAGTAGCTGAAGTCAAGCATTTTTCTTGCGCCAGAGAATTATCTTTGGCTTACTCTCCGATTATCACAAAAGATGGGCATATCCTTCATAATCACCATTACTCCAATCTTCTCCAAGAAGGCGACCTAATCATCAATGATAGTGGTGTGGAAACCAAGCGTGGCTATTGCGGAGATATCACTAGAACGTTCCCTGTATCAGGACAATTTACGCCATTGCAAAAAGACGTCTACACTGCGGTGCACAATGGTTATAATGCTGCTGTAGAAATGGCTGGGCCTGGCGTCAAATTCTGGGATGTTCACTTTAGCGCTGCACTTGCCATGGTGGAGTCACTCATACATATAGGTTGGATGAAAGGTAGTGCAGAGGATGCTGTAGCGAATGGCGCTCATACGTTATTCTTTCCGCATGGTCTGGGACATATGATCGGGATGGATGTCCATGATATGGAAAATCTAGGCGAAGCGTTCGTCGGCTATGCCCCCCCACATGAAAAGTCTGATCAGTTTGGAACCAAATATTTAAGATTAGCCAAGAAGCTAGAGCCAGGATTTTGTCTTACTATAGAACCTGGCATCTATATTAATCCACATTTAATTGCTAGGATGAAAAATGACCAACAGCTTCATGAGTATATCCATTTTGACACCTTGGAAAAGTTAGGCAATTTTGGTGGAATCCGAATAGAAGACAATTTTGTAATAACTGATACAGATATAGATAATCTGGACGGAACCCTAGCCGTAGAAGCTGATGCTATAGAAGACATGCGAAAAGCGGCTTTAGTATAGAATTATTCAGCTATGCAATAATTGCCCTATTTTTGTGCTAATGGCACAGCTTAAAAAATACTTATTATATGGCATTCCAATCATCATTGTTGGTGCCATACTTATTTACTTTTCTGAGATAGTCGGGTATATTGTTATGGCATGGGTCGTCTCCATGATAGGAGCTCCTCTGAATAACTTCCTAAGCAAATTTCTGAGCAAAGGCATGGCGGCAGGTCTTACATTGGTGGTCTTCTCACTATTATTACTAATAGTTGTTAGAATTCTGGTACCGCCACTTGTGAATCAAGCTAAGAATCTAGCAGGCTTGGATTATGAGAAAATGATTTCAGGTCTAGAAGAACCCATCCAGGATGTCAATAACTGGCTCATAGACAAAGGTCTAATTGCGCCTGAAATCATAGAAGAAATACCTGAAGAAACATCTACTGAAGAAACAATACAAACATCCGTAATCAAGCTAGATTCTATTCTGAGAACAGAGGGGGATACCTTATCGGATGATGGTCTTGATTTAGTGATAAATATTATACCACCCTCAGAGGTAGAAGTACAACCACAATCTGAGGATTCTTCTACAGACTTATTGCTCGGCGTCAAAAACAATATATTCGAAAAATTCAATCCATCTAAGATTCCAAAACTCTTAGGATCATTTGTTGGCTTTTTTGGCAATATACTTATTGCACTCCTATCTATTTTCTTTATTGCCTTCTTCTTTCTAAAAGAGAAAGGACTTTTTACCAAAATGGTCTCCTTTCTTGTCCCAAACAAACATGAGGGCAAAACACAACATGCCATAGATGAATCTTCTAAGTTACTTGTAAGATATTTTGTAGGATTATTATTGCAAGTTCTGGTGATTACCTTGGTCACTACTTTGGTACTTAAGTTGTTTGGAATGAAGAATGCGCTACTGATGGCCTTCTGCTTTGCAATATTTAATCTGATCCCTTACGTGGGTCCTATCTTGGGTAATCTCTTTGGCGTACTCATTGTTATCTCATCAAATTTAGATTTTGGATTCTATGATGTGATGCTTCCGAAAATAATCAAGACCATAGTGATATTTGCCATCATGCAGATGTTGGATAATTTCTTACTCCAACCGAATATATTCTCCAGAAGTGTCAAGGCACATCCTTTGGAGATATTTATAATTGTATTGATGGGTGCAAAAGTTGGTGGTGTCGCCGGTATGGTGCTTGCCATTCCAGCTTATACTGTATTGAGAGTAATGGCCAAAGTGTATCTCTCAGAATTCGAGGTGGTGAAAAGGTTGACCGCAGGGATGTAGATAAATCCTAATTATCTCACTCTATCAAAACTATTTGATAGATAAAAAAAGAGGAAATACTAAATCAATGGTATTTCCTCTTTTCAAATTTCGGTTAAGTCCAAAAAAATTATCTGTCCTGCTCTGCAAATACTTTCTTAAGTAGACCCGTCGTTCGCTGAGCTACATCAGTTCTGATGCCTGCTTCTTTTTTCTCTATTAAATCAAATAGTCCTACAAGTGCTTTTGTGTTTATATGATCAGCCAAATCAGGATTGATATCAGTGACAAACGGCAGAGAATTATACTTAGTTATGGCACTCGTCCATAAATTCAAAGCTCCAACTTTATTTAGCGAATTCTGGAGTACTGGCTTAAACTCATTATACAAACTGTTATAAGTTCTGCTATTGAGATACTGAGTAGCGGCATCATCACTTCCAAGAAGAATATTTTTGGCATCATTGAATGTGATGCCCTTGATGGCATCTAGAAATATAGGTCCAGCCTTAGAAGCTGCGTCTTCTGCTGCACGATTGACCTTTTTTATCATTTCTTGTTCCAGATTCTTGAATCCAGGTATGAAAGACAATTTATCTATGACATTATTTGCTTCATCAGGAAGTAGGATTTTATAGATAGATCTGTAGTATCCATCTTCTTCGGATAGAAAATTGACACTATTGTCTACACCAAACTGAAGCGCCTCCTTAAGACCATTGGATATATCAAGATTTGTTAGGGGTGCCTCAGATACCGTATCCAACACATTTTGCAAGGTCTTAGGATCGCATGATAGAAAAGTGAGACTTATCAGAGTTATTATCAGTGACTTATACATATAGAATTATTAGCTATGAAATAATTACAAATGTCCGTTAGATTATTCAAGAAATCAATTAAAAAACCAATTTTCGAAGAAACTAATCAAGAAGATATCAAATCAATAATACGGACAGATATAATATAGACGTGGGGTGCATAGTTAAGGAAGTGTTTTGAAAGTTATTTAACAGATTTTTGAGACAAGACTTATCTAATTTCACGGTCACTTTGTAGGTTACTTTAAAAAAAATCAAATAATAAAAACTACACCATGAAGTATTTACTTATAATTTTCTGTGGACTTTGGGTGTCAATCGGCCATGCCCAAACCACCACTACGCTTAACCAAGTAAGCAAATTGGTCACATCTTTTGAGAGTAAAAAAGATAATGCGCTACTAGAGTCAGCGTTAGAGAAGCTCGGTGAGTTGTCAGCCAAGGAGGGTTTTTCTCCTAGTGCAGAGTCCTACCTTTTGAATGCAAAGACAAGGATGCTTATGCTTAAACATATGGATTTAGACGAGCCGCTTACTATCGCTTCTGAGATTACCGAGAACTTTGACCAATCTCTCACCTTAGATCAGAATAAATCTTGGAGAGATATGATACATGAGCAATTATATAATGCCAAAATATTAATGACAGAGTTAGGTAATGAAAGCTATGAAGCTGAAGATTTTAGCATGGCCCATTCCCACTACAGCAATGCCGTAGAGCTTAATAGCTTGGAAGTGGCTTATCCGCGTTTTGTAAGACATGACACAACGCTTATGTACACAACAGCTGTATTCGCCTCACTGTCTGATAAAAACAAGGAAGCTATTTCTAGATTCGAAGAATTAGTTGATATGGATTATAGCAGAAAGGATATCTATGATTACCTTATAAATCTTTATAGAAAAGAAGATATGGAAGAGAAGGCCGTGCTGTTAGAAAAGAAGAAAGCGAAGAGATATCCAGAATAAATTTACTGAATAGCACATCTAAGATGCACCATAAATCAGCAGATTCACAGAGATAGTAATGTTAAACTGT
>CAZQDZ010000024.1:0-68422 GCA_964591455.1 uncultured Saprospiraceae bacterium | reverse complement strand
AATTTAAGATTTTGAATTAATTTAAACTACTGTCCTAATTTTGGGGGTAACTACAAATTTCTATGTTTAGTTAAATGCTGGACCTTAATTCATTTTTATGAAGCCATACAATTTTAGATTGTGTTCAAGGCTCTGAGCACTATATTCCATAAAATCGATATAAGTATGATTTCCTCCTATTATTTTTTCTACAGGCTTAAGTTCTCCATTTATCCTTTTTGCTCCACTCTCTTGCACTACCCACCCGTCCACATTTCTTTTCGATTTATCTAGTAATCTAGAAGCTATATAATTGCACCCAGAAATAGAATGTCTTCCTTGCCTTCTTGAATTAAGAGTCTTTATTTCAGATTCCAAATAATTAAATTTCTTTACAGCTTCTCTATCATTATTGAAATTAACATGTGTTACCCACTGCACACTTCTATTATTTTTCAACTGTTCGCTTATTTTGTTAATAGTTGAATCTGTTGGAAGAAAGCGGTAAGGAACCAAAGGATAAGAAAAAGGATTAGGTATTGTACTTCTAGTCCAACTTCTTTTACGATTTATATTAGTTCCAAGTAGCTGGACTGTTAATTTAGAGTGATTTATGAATGCTAACGATTGTCCAGCTCTACTTTGTGTATTACTTCCTTTCCATACACTAATTACTATGTTTACTCTAGCCATCTTTACAATTAGTTGTCATTAATGATTCTATCTTTAATCCACATCAGTATCCCACTCTACCCCTTTTTCTCCATTAGATCCCGCCATCGACAGCAAAAATGTTCTTGTAGCAAAGAATGGTGTAAGATGAATTTTTACGTTGACGATATCTGGATTTTCATTATCCTGATCTAGCTCATGAATACTGAAATCTTTGAGCAATTTTCCACTACCTTTTATACCTTCCAGGAACTTAGAAATCTTTTTCTTTAATTCACGCTGGGTCTTGCTATTGAAATTTTCGAATGCAGATCGGTTAAGAAAATCTATAAGTACTTTACCTACCCAATCAAAGGTTCTTACAACACTATAACTCTGTAGACCAATGTTGTCTCCATTGAAAAGTGTTTTCCCAGAAAAGGCCATTACAGACCCAAATTCATTGGTCATAGGCACAAGTCCTAAATCCTCAAGATTTGTCAATTCTGTTTTCTTAGTAGGAAAGGCTACACCATCAATGCCTGCCATCTTACCATGCTGCACTCCTGCGACAACCTGAGCCATAGAACTTCTGCTTTGATAAATCTTACCCGCTAAAGCTGAAGATGGCGCAACTCTTAAGTCATCTTCTATACCAAGCTCTGGATATCCTTCTCTACCCATTAGCCAGTTACAAGCCATAACTATATTACTCTTATGTGCATCAGCACTAGCGTGATCTGCATCAGAAAACAACTCTATGACATCCTCCGCATCATCCAAATCTCTAAAATCAGTTAGCATTGTCACCTTATGATTATGGGCGATTTCTCCCCAATGATTAAGGACACTATTCTTACCTAGATATCCAGGCATCAACATCATAGAATATGAGTTCCTGAGATCTAATCGATTGAAATTGATATTTAATTCTTCATTGATAGCATCGGCGAATAAGGTATTGTCCAAGTCTTTAACTTGATCTTCACTGGCATTGACAAATGTTACATTGTTCAGTTTGTCTTTCCCCGTGTTCTTAATGAACAGATCTACAGCACGATAATTTTTTTCAAGAAGTTCAGTAGCTTTTAATCCTTTGGCTATATTCTTCGCCAGTTCTTTTTCAGCCTTTTCTGAACTTTCATGACACTGAGTGACCATTTCATCTATCGCTTCATTGTCAGATAATAAGCTCATCCATAATTGCAAGCGGCGTTTCAGCGCTTTTCGATCCTCTATATCACTTTCATTAAGAAATATATTTCTTTTTGCTTTTTTATCCGGATTAAGATTACCTGCCTTTTCTATGGTCGCGTCTATGATTCCGAACCCTCCATACTTAACTAAGGCATCCGCACTTTCCTTTAGTGACATACCACCCTTAGAGGATGTTTTTTCAGCTACTTTAGCTTCAGCTACATTTTGATTTTTTTCTAATTCTGCCATTGGTAATTATTTAAACAAGTCGTTAAATTTTGTTATAGGTTCTAATATCGAAGAGAGCCGTATTCAGAATTAAGCGCCATTTTGTTCTAACTCTTCTATCATGGCTTTTATCCCATTAATGTAGGCTTGCTTAGCTTCTCCATCTTTTAGAATATTTCCCATTTGTTTAATCTTAAGCATTTTGACAAATTTTTGATATTCTGCTCTTTGAGATTCCAGGTCCTGGAGAAATTCACTATTTTTTATAAGTCCCTTTTTACCAAAATCTGCAATTGAGCTAAATGATAAATTGTTATTCACTGGGGACCCTTCAGCATCTTCAAATTCTACTTCCACCTTAGGCTTGTAGTGAGCGAATACGTCATTGATATTCTTGAGGTCTTTTTCAAAAGCAGGAGCTAAGGGTTCATCTCCTGTCAATTGGGTAACAACCATCGTTTTGTTTTGATCGAGCAGTGTGACGCCTTCGCCTCCTGTTCCCTGCTTTACTTCATGCCCTCCTAATTCATATTTTGCCATTGCTATCTTTTTTAGTTATTGACTAGATTATTAATTATGATATATTAAACTTGACCAATTCATCTTTTAAGGTCACGTCCACTTTTTTCCCTTCGCTTAACTCTCCAGATATTATCATTTGCGAGAGGGGCTGTCTTAGCATCTTCTGTATGATGTCTCGAATTGGCCTTGCTCCAAATTTTGGATTGAATCCTTTCATTGCGATATACTTTGTGGCATCATCACTGATCCTAAATTGTATACCTTGCTTTGTGAGCAATTTCACTAAGCCTTTGAGTTGAATATTAAATATTGTCACCACCACATCCTGAGTAATTGAATTAAAAGGAACAATGCTGTCCATTCTACCTAAGAACTCCGGCCTGAATGTAATCGCAGGATCATTGATATACATTTCCTTTACCCAGTCACTGTCAGGAAGAGTCCCATTCTCTTTAGTATAGTTGACTATATGTTGCTGACCTAGGTTGGAGGTAAATAGTATGACGGCATTTGAGAAGTCCCCTACTCTACCTTGCTTATCCGTGAGCCGTCCTTCATCTAATATTTGCAGAAACACATCAAACACAGATGAATGCGCTTTTTCTATTTCGTCAAACAGGACTATACTATAAGGCTTTTCTCTAATCTTATTGACCAGTAGACCTCCTTCCTTATAGCCAACATATCCAGGAGAAGCTCCATAAAGTAGGGCGGCAGAAACTGACTCTTTAAACTCAGACATATCAAATCTGATGAGGGCACTTTCATCATTGAACAAGAACTCCGCTAATGATTTAGCTAACTCTGTCTTTCCTGTACCTGTGGGGCCTGTGAAGAAGAAAGAACCGACAGGTTTGCCAGCCTTTTTCAAGCCAGCCCTACTTTCAAGTATCGCTTTGCTTATTGTTGCTATAGCACCATCTTGTCCAACAACGCGTTTCCGTAATATATCTTCGATATTGAGCAGTCTGCTTTGTTCGTCTCCTTTGAGTTTTCCTATAGGAATATTTTTCTTGCTTGCTACTAGTGCGGCTATATGATCGGCTGTGACCTCACTACCTAAATTATTAATCTCTTTAGATAACTGACTAAGTGTATGATTGACCTGATCTCTGGGTGAAGCTGATTCGTTATCTAACGAGGAGACCAAGCCTATTAAGACTGGACTAATACTAGTAGAAATTTCAGTTTCCATCCACTTTATTTCATCAGTAGAACTAAGATCTTTTAGGGTATTTGTGAAAGTTTCTATATGTACTTCTGAGGACTCGTTAGCCATCTTGATTGCAGACATGGTATTGTCTATAAGATCTATAGCAGAATCTGGTAACCTCTTTTCACTTAGGTATCTTTGAGCAAGATGTACTGAAGCTGATAATGCATCACCCGAGATCTCTACACCATGATGATCTACATATCTATCTACTACATGGCTTACCATTTTTATAGCAGTAGTTACATCTGGCTCATCCACTTTTACTTTATCAAATCTTCTAGAGAAGGCTGGATCATTTTCTATATATTCTCTATACTCTTTGTTTGTCGTGGCACCAATGATCGTTATTTCTCCACGTGCCAATTCTGGTTTAAGCAGATTTGCTGCGCCCCCAAATCCAGCATTTGGGTCCAATAACATATGTATCTCATCGATAAAGAGAATTGCATTTCCATGTTGTTTTAATCCTGCTACTATTTTCTTTAGTCTCTCTTCTATCTCTCCTTTATATGAGGCGCCTGCTATAAGTGCCCCAGAGTCGAGTTCAAATAGTGCCGCACCTTTTAATCCTTCTGGCACTGCCCCCTCAGCAAGCATATTAGTGAAGCCATCTACTAAAGCTGTTTTGCCTACACCAGGCTCACCTACGATGATAGGATTGGGTTTAGATCTACGGCCTAGTACTTCAATCATCTCTCTGATCTCCTTATCTCTGCCTATAATAGGATCTAGTTTCCCATCTGCAGCTAGCTCTGTTTTTAGAATACAATATTTATATAAAGCACCGTCTGAATTCGTTGCTTTTAAGTTTGCTTGTCCACTTCCAGAATGATCAGGTTTGCCATTTCCTACTGCCGCTTGTATGCCATTCTCCGAAATAAAAGCGGTAAGCACTTCTTCTTCAGTTAGTGTAAAGCTTTTAAGTTGCTCGGCTGAAAATCCAACTTCAGATTTACACAACGCAGCTAATATAGATTCTGGACCGATCTCATCTTGACCAAGCTTGAGGCGTTGCATCTCAGCTACTTCTAGCACCCTTTTTGCAGCAGCATCAGCAGTAGGAGCATCACTAGGTGTGCCTCCTTTCTCTGTTTTTTCTATTCTTAAATCTGCCCACTCTCTTATATAATGTATGTCCTTCCCCCATGTCGCTAAAGTAGCAGCAAGGCCAATCTCATTATGCATTACGGCTTTAAGAAGATGTCCAGCAGAGAATTTCGGCTGAGCATTTTCTTTTGCAATAGCTTGAGCTATGGAAACGACTTGTTTTATGTGGATTGAAGTAATCATATCTTATTCGATATGAAACTACGTTCTAGGCTAGGATATTTATTGAGTCAACTTCCCTTCGGTCATGATTTGGGTATAGGTGGTAAAATGAATGAGTTTTTGATCTCGATGATAATTATTAATAGGTGATAAACTAAATCGGAAAAATCGAATGAGGTGAATAAGGTTGAAGTAATGATTCTTATCTGAATATTATTTCTACTTAGGTAGTAGTTGCGAAGCGATTTCATTCTACTTTACTATAGTTTCAGGAGGTAACACTAAAGTGAATAGAACGATCTCTATTAAATTGATTTAAATCTAAATCTGTGCTCAAAATATTACTTTGACCAACTTCTATAGATTCAGAAGGCAAACAAAAATACCAGGTTAAAAACTCCATTCCTGCAGTTTGTCTATTCTCAGCTAATTTAGAATTTGAGGCCTTAGCTTTTGCTGTAATATTCTTTAAATCATCATCATACTCATTACTAGCGTACCCAGACACTTTGATTTTTAAATTTGGTTTGTTTTTTACTAGTTCGACCATGTTCTCAAAATGCTTTATGAAATTAGCCGAGCATCTGTTGTAGTGTTCTTGGACCTGATCAACAGTATGACCTTCACCTAAATCAAACATTATTCTAAAATTATACCCTAATATTATTGTGCCTAAAGGTTTTCTATCAATGTTACTTTTTGACCATAATTTTCTATATATACTATTAGTAATTTTAATTTCTTTATGTATTCTATTAGCATTGAAGAATTCACAATTTTTTGTAGACCATCTTTTTTCATCTTCATAATACTTACGAAAATTGCCATGGACATCACTACTTAATAGCGACTTATCCTTTACTACAAAATATGTTTTCTTATCTCTATTTTCTTTAATCCATCTGTAATCAATAGAATACTTCTTAAATGTAGAAGTAGCATCAGGTGGATATACAATTGGCCTTATAAAATATTCTATATCGTGCTTAACTGTGGAGGCAGCCATAAATAATTCAATATTCCATAACTAACTTAAAGCACCCTGAAACTCACTCCTTCTATACAGTCAAACTGAATCATATCTCTAAATTCATCTCTGATATATGACCCAGGATCTTCGCCTTCTAGTAATCTAAATGTCATTGTAAAGGATATAGTACTTTCGCTATTAGTTCCATCTACATATGTGGCATTACTTATCAATCTTTGGTAACTTATAGTTGTGAACTCAGCAGGTACATCTGCCCCCGTACCATCTACCAGTACTACTTCCCAGGACACTGTTCTGAATTGAGCAGGGTTTTCGATTTCTGTTAATTCCGAAATTTCTAAAAAATCCTTGCAGTTTACATTTTGAATTGTGTTATTCTCTACATCTGTTACCATTTCCAAGCTAACATCATTAGAGGTCGCCGTAACAGAAGTCCAAGCATCTTTAGCCAGTCTTTGTTCAGTGACTATTGTAAAAGTAGCACCAGCCTTATGACCTTCTCTTCTGAGAATTTGTTCTGTCAATGTATCCCATTGTGTTGGAGTAACAATAAGATTTGGAGAGTCCTTAAAGAAAGCTACCTCATAGTCTATATATACTGGCTCGGAATCTTTACAGGATTGGAAAATAAATCCAATGATGAATATTGTTATAATGGAAAACAATATAGATCTAAATGTATTCATAATATTTTTGTTAGATAGCCTCTACAAAATGTAATTGTCGACCAATAATAAAAGGTTATTTCGTCATGAAATTATAATCTGAATTGAGATTGAGATTGAGGTAGTTTCCTAGTGGTCGGTATATCGTGATATTTGGCAGTGGTGACTTTTCTCACGGAGTCTGAAAAACTACAGAATTACATTTATCCTCACAGTGGTTCCGTGCTCAGTATAGTTGGGAGTGACTTTAAAATTTTTATTGGCAACGGAATTATTATAAGCCAAGCGCTTATTAGTAATGGACATACCCAACGATTTGTGTTTAGCAGCAGTTGTACTTGATCGCTGAGTTCCATTATCTATTACTGTGATTGTAAGAATTTTACTTTCATTTTTCTCAAATAAAATTTCGATTAAGCCATTAGACTTTTTGGTCTTCATACCATGAAGAACAGCATTTTCAACATAAGGCTGAACTAACAGGGGAGGTAAACTTATTTCTTCTGGAGTTACCTGATTTGAGGTTTTGATTTTAAAGTCAAAAGAATTTTTAAAGCGTAGTTTTTCCAACTTTAAATAATTGCGAAGCATTGAGATTTCTTCTGCCAATGTGATTTTGTTTTCTACAGAAGCATTAAGAGATTGTCGGATTAGTTTGGCAAACATGCTTAAGTATTCCATGGCTTGCTCCTTATCATTATCCATGATGTACCGCTGGATAGAGTTGAGACAGTTAAAGATAAAATGGGGATTCATCTGAGCTTGTAGAGCTGATCTTTCGAGATTTTTTAATTCCGCGGCTACTTTTATTTGACTCTTAAGTTGTTTGGTCCTGAATTTATAGATTAAAAAACCTAGCATTAAAATCAAAAGAATTGCTAATACCTGAAATATACTTCTCTGCCACCAAGGAGAATGGATTCTAAACTGAACTATGGTTGAATCACTCCATACATTATCGATATTTTTTGATTGCACCTCATATAAATAATTATCAGGAGGCAAAGCTGTCAAACTACTAACCGTACTTTCAGCAATTGTCCAAGCGCCACCATTCAATCTATATCGATAGTCTATTTTTCCATCCATAGTGTGATCTATGGTTTTATAGCGAATTATGACGTTATTTTCATTATGCTTTAACTCAAGAATTCCTTTGTGTCTTATTAAACTATCATTGACACTCAGCTCCTCTATGTATACCCGATGCGCCTTCGCATATTCTATATTACGATCTAGTATAGCAATTCCCTTACCAGTCGCAATAAATAAGGTGTCGTTACGCCGCGCAACATCATTCACCTCATTTGAAGGAAGACCATGAAAACTTGTTAAACTTCTTATATGGAGACTATCATTTTTATCAAACCATAATGAAGACAAACCCGCTTTGGTGCACAAATGTATTATGTCATTTTTGTCTTTGACCACATGCTCTATATTATCAGAAACCAATCCTGTTGCTTTAGTTCTTTGGACTATTTTATTCTTCCTATCCCAGAATACCACTCCATTACCTTGTGTTCCAAAGACTAACCAGCCTCCCATTTCTATTATCTCATTTATTCTGATCTTTAGGACCTCAGGACAGTTCTTTATTCTTGTAAATTGTCCATTTTCAAATAATTTTGGTCCATCTAGTGTCCCTAACAAATATGAATTTTTTGCCAACTTGATGGCGCCTAACACAATTACATTTCTCTCATGAGGAGAAAAACTAATCACCTGAGTACTATCAATATTTTCGTAGACCATAAAATTTTCCATAGTAGATACCAGCACCTCTGTGTCGAAACAGAAGGCTTCTTTAAATGAAGCACCGTATACCGAATATCTTTTGTTAGGGTATTGGTAAGTATATTTAATAGAATCTAGAACTCCTTCTCTACTTAGTTTTAATGCATTGGTCTTATTAACAATCAACTCATCACTAGAGGGGTTATAGTTCAAAGAGAAAATTTTTCTTCGTTGTTTATTGATCATTTGCTCCTCATTCATTCTCTCATCTATTTTAGAGACCATATTAAAATTATAGACATAATAGATGTCACCAAAAGCAAGTTCTATACTATTGATTTGATAACTAGCACTATTACCTTGGATGCTGGATATTTTGTCTCTTTGAAATCTATAAATTCCATTCTCCAAAGTAGATATCCATATGTCTCCATTCTTATCTTCCAACAAGCTAGATGCTGATACATTTTCCAGAAAATGAACGCCATTGCCTTGTATCAAATCATTAACATTACTAAAATACTTTACACCTTGCTTTCCCAATTGAGCGCTCAATAGTGAATTTTTTTGGGTCTTCAGCATGTCACTGTACCTATTATAGGTTTTATCAAATACTATACTATCTCTTATAAAAAAATAGTCAACGCCATAATGAGAAACAAGATCTATAGAATCGGATACCTTGAAAGAAAAGAGTCTTGAATGAACATTTTCATCAAAGACTTCTATTGTTTTATGATTATGATGTAGTAGATATAAAGCCTCATCTAATATCTCCGAATACCTTGTTGTTGGTCCCTTGCTATTATTGGATAAAAGCAACTTTCCTTCAACTGTCTTGGTAAACACATGAATAGAATCTTTAACCTCATCATACCTATCGAGAACGTACTCCCCTTTTTTATTTATTGATAAAAACCCTAAACCAGGCATAGATAAAGTAAGCTCAGAATGTCTATCTATATAAAAATCATAAATCTTTGAAACCCATAATAAAGAATCTATAATATGCTGGTGTGGATATGGCTGAAAGCTACTAGTAGACCTATCAAAGACTATAATCTTGTTACTGTAAGTTCGAATCCAGATATTCGACTCTTTATCGATTTGCATGTCTAGACAGCTGATGTCATTTAGTCCTTCTTGAACACCATAGGTCCTAAACTCATAGCCATCATATCTTACTAGACCCCGATCTGTAGCTATCCAGATATATCCCTGTTTATCCTGCAAGATTCTATGACATTCATTAGAAGGGAGACCATCTTCTACTGTATAATTAATTTGCTGGAAACTAAGATCTTGTCCTCTAAGAGTACTGATGGAATAGCATAATAAGATACCATAGAATACTAAACGTGTAAGAAAATCTCTGCCTCTTAGCACAAGACTATAGATTAGAGTTTATAGAGGATTGGCCGTTGTTCGTGAGTCTGTTTATAAATTCTGATTTCCGTCTGCGAGCTATAGGAACTTGTGTCCCATTCGTCATTAGAGCATATCCACCGTCTTCCTTATTATACATTTCTAGTCTGTTCATATTAATAAGATGAGAAGAATGAAGTCTAAAAAAAGAATGGGCCGGTAATACTGCTTCTATTTCTTTGAGTGGTTTGCTAATCAAGAGTTTTTTCTTAGAAGCCAGGTACACTTGGCTGTAGGATCTATCAGCAGCAACATGTACAATATCATCAGGACAAACCATTATATAGCCTTCGCTTGTAGGTAAAGAAATTTTAGTAGGACTGGTCTGTGATACTAGTAAAGCCTCCAATTTTTTGTAAACCTCACTATTATCTATCGTCTGCTTTTTCACTTTATTTAGTGCAGCGAGAATACTTTTAGGGCTATATGGCTTTAGCACATAGTCTATAGCTTCGTACTTAAAGGCCTTCAACGCAAAATCCTGAAAGGCCGTCGTAATGATTAGTTTAAAAGTCTTATGATCTACCATTTCCAATAATTGGAAACCATTTTCACATCCCAATTGGATATCTAGAAATATTATATCAGGTTGCGTTGATTCTATTAGTTCTTTACCACTTTGTAAATTATTAGCAGTACCTAAGAGTTCTACATCAGGGCAATACTCTTCTATGATTTTTTGCAGCAATACTTGTGCATCTAATTCATCCTCTATAATTATAGCTTTCAACATTTTGGTAGGGTGTTAAGCGTTTTGAATAAAAAATAGAAGTTGTTGGTTTAGAGATTGGCTAGCCTGTTCTTTCTGATGTAGGATTGTTTTTTGGCAGAGAGGTCATCTAAATCTTGACTCTAATCAGTTGGGTCGAATCTATAGGTACAAAGACAGGGTACAGGTAGAATTGTAATTTGGGTATTCATAGTTTTCAGTTGATTTTGGTGGCCTATACCTCAGTCAAATATATTTTTTCGGTAGGTATAAGAAATAATTGGTTATATAAAGCTAACTCAGATGAACGATTAGTGAAAGACTATTTTCCTCCAATATCCTAATCTATTTCAACACCAAAAAATGAGCATCTAAACCATAAACACCTGTATATCAGGTGTTTAATTTAGAGAATTATTTGTATTTTTCCTCTATTAACTCCTATGGCAAGCCCTAAATTATTTTCGTCACTCCAAGTTTTGAATAAGGAGGAATGGTTATCCTTCAGGAAATTTCTATTGATGTATACGAGGGCAGAGTCTCATAATTTTCAGTGCTTTAGCCTTCTAGCTGAGCGGCAGAATCATCTACTCGATGAAGGGCTAGAAGAGAATCTTAGGAGTCAGTTCTTTCCTACTATGTCCTCAAAGGGTTTTTCCAATGTTCTTTCAAAACTATTTCAATGGTTTGAAGATTGGTTCGCCATTCATTCATTTCAAGAAGAACGATATGGCAAGGAATTGCACCTCATTAAAAATTATAACCAGCGAGGCCTATTCACCTTGGCAGATAAAGTCAGTTCAAAGCTAGAATCCAAAATTCTTAATTCCGACCACTTGGACTTGGATCAAAACGAAACTCTCGCAAAGGTTTACCATTATCAATATTACTCTAGTAATCCCATAAAGCGTAAGAATCGAAACTTGTTTAAAGACTGCGTGGATACATACATTAAAGGTATAAGAGACAGATCGACTGCCTACCTGTTGGATATGGTCCATGTTACTAATCTACTTGAAAAAGAATTTGGCCAATCCAAAGAGATATTGACTGGATTTACCAGTCTCATTCCTAGTACTGAATTAGCTGAGGTATTAGAATGTGCTATCAGGTTGGCTGAATATAAAGAAGATCAAGATTTTATAAAATTTAAAGAATACCTAGACAGCGACATTCTAGATTCCCATTCTGATCTTTATCTTATTTTGACACTATACTTAAGAAGATGTAGTCTCTCAATTTGGAATAAGGACACTTCGTTTGACACCAATAATATATTAGATGCCTATCAAATTTATTTTGCAGCTATAGAAAAAAACAAACACCAACAATTTCTTCCTGTAAATCTTTTTAATGGTCTCTCTGTATTAGCCTCATTGCTGACTTATGATGAGACTAAGGCTTTCATAGATAAGTGGATCCCAAAAGTGCATACTCAATATAAAGATTCTGTAATCAGGTACAGTACGGCTTTAAATGAATTTAGACACGAAAGATATGATGAAATACCTCTATTAGTTAGAGACCTCAAATTTGAGAATCAAAATTATAAGACTTTCAGTCAAGTACTGAACATTATCGCTATGTACAAACTATCTGAGGACGATATTGTGATTAACTTAATTTCTAATTTCAAAAAACAACTTAAGAGAAATAGCTCAGAATTGCCTCAGCACTCCATAAAAGGACTGCACAACTTAATGGAGATTATCCTCATACTTAATAAATCCAGATATAACAAAAAACTGACCATTCCACTCGAAAAATACCAGCCCCTATACTACAAGTTTTGGGTATTACAAGAATTAGAAAAAAAGGGTAAGACCTAATTGAATCTTACCCTCTCGCTTTATACTGTTAAAATCCAGAATCCAAATCTTCTACGATAAACTCTAAGGCCGTTCCACTCAGAATAAGTCCACTATCTTCATAGCATAAGGTTACGCCACACGGGTCAATCAATATGTCATCTATTTCTAAAGTAGTACCTCCATCAAGAGTGACACTCAGTTGGCCATTTGCAGATATAACTTGAATATTAGCACCTTCTGTGTTCAAGCTCTCCTCCCCAGATAGAATAGTTATACTTGCTTTGTTAGTGTTCAGATAACTAATACCAACTCTATCACCGTTTTCCGATTTTTGTATGCCAGCGGCAGTCTTATAACTGATAGTAAGGGGTGATACTGAACGAGACTCTAACTCATAAGAAAGGGTGTCTAATTCTTCTGTTTCGGACTGGCTGCAACTCATACAGAATAGGCATAGCAAAGCCACTGAGATCAAATACAATTTGTTCATTTTCTTTTGTTTTAAGTGTTGTATAAAAAATATGCTTAGGACTAAGCGTCTCGTGGCCACTAGACATAGAGGTCCTTAGGCAAGACTACAGTCTTACCCTTCCAGTATAGTTCGATATATCCTCTTTAGGTATTTCGTACTGGATCTCACCTTATAGTCGAAGAGGGAAGGGAAATCTTACCCTTGGGGAAGAAAAAAATTCTATTTTTATTGAACTTAGATTAAATAGTGTCAGACTTAGAGCTCTACAATGGATTGAAGAATGGCGACAGGTACGCCATCACGCAGATATATGAAAGACTCCTGCCGAGGGTCTCTGACTGGATTACAAGTAATAATGGTAGCGAATCCGATGCACATGATATTTTTCAAGAGACCTTAGAAACTATCTTACTTAAGGTAGACTCTGTCCATAGTAGTTTTGAAGGCATGGTTATTAGAATCTCTAAGAATAAATGGATAGATAGACTTAGAAAGAAGAATATTGCTTTGAAATCTCGCAACGAGAATCAAATGAGTGAAATAGAAAATATCAGCTTAGAAAATATTGATATTGCATACAATAAATATAGATTGATGGAAAAGCATTTCTCTGCATTGAGTGAAGTTTGTCAGAAAGTCATGCAAATGGTAAAACAAGGAATTGCTGTTACCCAGATTGTGAAAGAGCTTTCATTCTCTAATGCTAATAGTCTATACCGCCGTAAAGCAGCCTGCATAGACCGATGGTCTCAACTAATCAAAACTGACCCTCTATATAATACGTTATACGAATGAAGCCAGAGCATCAAGTATTATATGAAAAGTATCTTCAAGACACTCTGAAGGAGGAAGCGCGGGCAGCTTTCCAGAAGAGATTGGCGGAGGATGCGGATTTTAGAAGAGAATTTGAGCTGTATCAGGAGATGGAAGGATTTGTAGGAGAGCGGGTGGAGAAGGGAAAGGCGTTGGATGTGTTGAGGGAGGTGGGAAGAGAGCGGAAGGAAGGAGAGAAAGAACAGAAACTTAATAAACCGCAGCGCAGAAACTGGCTATGGTTGATAGCAGTATTAAGTGTGCTGGCCCTTGTCTCATTTTACTTAATAGAACAGAACAATAAGAACAGAAAACATCAAGAGCTACTTGCTTCGTATGAATATCCCCCTAATCGCGGCACTCGTTCATTAGATATATCAACCACCAAACTAGATAGTGCTATCCATTATTTCGACTTAAGAAGGATGGCAGAGAGTGAGGTATTGTTTTTAGAGATTCTAAAAATCGATTCACTACATCAAGATGCGAATCGGTATATGGGGCATATTAGTTTTTTGAAGGGAGAGTATAGGAAGTCAAAAGATCTACTAGCCAAACTTAGGAACATTAAGAAAACTGATCAATACTTAATTTCGATTTCTATTGAGTAATTTTTTGTCTCTTTTATCCTCAGCATCAAAAGCAGCCTTAATAAGTTTAGCTTTCTCAACTGCAGTCAAGTTGAGTTTCTCAAAGTCAACCCTCTTATTAGGTTTAATAATAATTGCCTCTTCTGGTTTGACTAATTCTAGCGCTTGCTGAATAATCTCTGGATCGCTTAGTATCAAAGTAGTATCAGGTTTCTCACTTATTACTGGAATCTCATCACTTGAAAAATGAGTTTTTACGAGTTGTTTTAGCTTTACATTATTAGAAAGATCTCTTTGCTTAACATCGAAGTGTTTAAGTTTGTGTCCAACAACAGCTCTTAAATTTCTTGACCTAATCTGTTTTAAACTTCTAATTCTATATTCTATATAACTAGCTTCATCCCAGTAATTGAGATTAAGAATTCCTAATTCAATAAATTCCTTTTTATAAATTCTTCTCAGTTGACCTAAGTAATTTGAATCCAAGTTATCATTAACTACATATTCCATCTCCCTTAAAATATCTTCATCATATATATCAGCCAATTTTGAAATGTCAAGATGTACGTATGCTAGAAGAGGTAAATGAATGTTAGATTGGGCGCAGAGACAGCCTCCTTTTGTAAGTCTTCTTGATTCAACAAGTTCCCTTACTTCTTTTCTGGCCACCATTTCGACCAAGGCTTCCCTATGTGAGGTTAATCGACAATTAGCTTGATACCAAGAAACAACATTGCAGGAATCATTATTCGAATAACTTTTATCGCCATGCTCTAGGCCAAACATATGGGTTGTCTCGTGTAAGAGTATTATTGCATTAAGATCGTGATGAGATGTCATCATAATATTACCAAGATATGAAGTCTGAGCTTCAGCCTTCCTATGTATGGTCTCATATTCTTCAAACAAAACTAGATTATATTCAGAAGGGTATTCAATATTATCCAATTCTCGAAAAATACAATTTGGCGTATAGCATTTGTCATAGCTAATCTCGTGAATAACAGGCTCTGTGTCTTCTAAGTCAATGTTAATCCCAAACCATAAAACACCGCTAAGAAGATTATACTCTTTGACAATTTTAGTCAGATTTACTATGTCCTCTTTGTCAGAATACAATTTAAATTTGTCAGCCTTAACTTTACCAAGATTTGTGAATACTAATTTGGCATTTGTAAATCTTTTGTCTCTACCGATGAGATAAAATTTGTACTTAAACCTACCAAACCAGGTGCTTGATATTTTTTTTTGGCAGATGCCATCTTTGTATATCAACTCTGCCTTTATAGGTTGCTCTGGATTTGGTCCATGACCAAGATCTTTCAATTTAAATCTTGGAATACGTATTAATTCTACCTCATCACAATCATTACAAATAACAATTATCGGCAAGGAGAAGACAATAAGGAATATTAGCAAGGAAGATAAAAGAAGCTTAGTGTATGTGCTCTTCATGTAATTCAATAATTTCAAAAGTCACGCCATTAATAATTTCCTTTCTGTAAGGATAAACAAATAAATCTTGGGTATTACTCGCCTCACTGAAGCCAATAGGCAGTTTGCTTATTTTAAACCTAGTTCTTTTGTTAGGCTCTTCTGTTGTATAATACTCACCTTCATACCTGCCTTTAGCATCAGGCGTGAAGTTTGTTATAATTACATGCTTTATGGTATGAGCACCTTCACTAGACAAATAGTCATCTCTTAAATGAAGGTTTATGTAATTATTGTGTCCAGAATTGTTGCCAAATTTATTACCTAAATTTATTTTCGAGACTCTTATACTATCTAGACTAACTGGGCTAGAGGTTTTTCTAATATTAACTGCTTCCATAAAACCGCTCCCACTTTGTTTGCAAAGATCAAGCAATACTGTGTCACCACGAGAATATTCTCTAACTTTACCTTGATAGAAAACAAGTGGTATTTTTGAATCAATCTCCGTATGTTTAACAATAGCTTTGATAAGTCCTATGTTACTATTAGAGTCAGCAGGTACATATACTACTCCAAAGTAGTCTTTACCTATAGTTTGATCGCGAAAGCCTAGAAACCAGAAAAGAATAATCATGGCCAAAAAGATGAAAAGAGTTATCGCTTTATTGTATTTCAATTGTGTATGATTAAAAGATTAGGAATTTATATTAGTACAATAATCTTTGTAAGCTGCACTAGCAATCACGAACTAACTACTAGTTCATTAATGGGAAAGATAGAACATGAAATTAATCATTTAAATTTTTCAAATGCGCTAAACATCATTGATTCTATGCTCGTATATTCTAAACCTAGTATGGTTAATGATACTTTAAAATACAATTTATTATCTCAAAAGTTAAAAATTCTTAATGATTTTCAATTTGATTATCACGAAAGGATTCAGACGATAAATACTATTGATAGTCTGGAAAATTTTGGAAGACCCCTTGATGAAATTCAAGTATTGAAGTCTTTATTAGAAAGATCATCTTTCTTGCATTCTCGAAACATGTCTAGTTATGCTCTTTCCCAACTTGATCTAGGGATTAGTAAAATCAGCAAAAAAACCTTTGACAAAAATTTAAATATAATAAGGGGAGAATTCCTAAAATCAAAGGCTTCTATTTTGCTCAATGAGCCTAATCCAAGGAAAAAGGAACTTGAAATAATTATAAATCAGTCTATAGAAATATTCAAAGAGCACAAGATGAAGGATGAAATTATTATATCTCAAATTCATTTAGCTCTAATGAATATCAGATTAGACAATTTGGAAGAGGCTTTTACCATTCTAGATGATGTAAAACAAAACTTACATGAGTCTGCACCATTCTGCAATTACTATTTCTGGATAAATTTTGGTTTTCTTCATATGAGAAATGAAAATTACACTGAAGCCCTCTTACAATTTGAAAAGGCATTGGAATTTGTTCAACATGAAGTTTGCTCAAAATTTTATTTCTATACACAATGGTATATTATTACTGCAAATATTTCCCTGGATAGATATGATAATGCTAAGTCAAAATTGGCAGAACTTAGTAATACGGCTGGTTGTCCTACAACACACACAAAATGGAAAGAATTCTATCTCTCAGAGTTGAAAGAACAACTTATTGAGGACAGTAGTATTAATGAAGCTGCATTAAGGGATTCAATCTTATCCTTGAAGATAAATAGAAATTTGCTGGCTGAAGATATTTTCTTTGATAGTGATGAGCATCATCTAGGGGACTTGTTTGCAGAGAGTTGTGCTGACATCCTATCTTTCGTTCATTCTCATTTTGATCATATTCCATCTAACCAAAGATTTGAAATTCTGAATTTGATAGAAAAAGAAAAGAGAAAGAGGTATGAAAAATCAACAAGCAAACGTGATAGTCTAAATAACAGAATATTTCAGATAGAAAGTCAAATTAATCCATTACTTAGAGACATAGATGACTTCTATGCATCAGGTAAGTACAGTTCAGTAATCTATTCTAAGCTCGCCAATCTATACAGAAAAAAAGAATTTTATATCAATCAGTTAGAACATAGTAAGAATGATTTCAAAGTAGACCTTGATGCGCTATCCTTTTTTTCAAAGAATCATTTAATTCTTATTTTTATTAGTTACAAAACCGATCAATACTTAATCGAAATCCTCGATGAAAAAATGGAGTTGAAAAAGTATGATTTTGCGGATTTAGGGGTTAGCAAATCTGACACAATTCAAAGTATCATTGGAAAGTATAGTCTTTCTGAAAATATTGAAGGAATGGAATTTGACCATATCATCATTATCCCAGATGAGAGAAATTTTAATATGCCATTTGATATAGACTGTAATTACAAGTACATCTATAGAGCCAACTTAGAGGCTATCTTAAGAAATGAACAGCAACAATTGAATTTAGGAAAGATATCACTGTTTAGTTATTCTGATTCTAAAACCATGAGTAGTATTGAACCTCGATCACTTATTGAACTAGTACATGGTTTTAAAGAAGTAAGGGAACTCAATGATTTAATGACCTACTCCAAAGTTATCTATGGTTGCGATTTTACTTATCAGCGACTCGAAGAAGAACTTAGAAATGAACAACTTGTTCATTTGTCGACTCATGGTTTTTCTAATTCAAGTCTTAGGCAAGATTGTTATTTAGTACTTCGAGATTCTAACTGCAATCCGATTAATTACTATTCTACAGATATAGAACAAGTGGAGCAAACACCTGATTTTATAGTACTAAGCACATGTGATAGTGGTGAAGGGATATATAGATCAGGCCAAGGAGTATATTCTTTGGCATCAGCCTTCCTTTCCAACACTACCCAAACTGTCCTCAAAACCCTTTGGAAAGTGGACGATGAAGCTACCATGCACTTCATGATTAAATTTTACGAACGATGGCTGACGGGTATCTCTGTCCTAGATGCCCAATACGAAGCAAAACAATACATGCAAGACTCCACAGAATTCTCACACCCCTACTACTGGGCAGGATTTGCACTCGAAGGAAATCCAAATCTATATTTGAAATAGATAGTATCTATTATAAATCATATATTCGGTACGATTAACTTGATAATCGGTCCAAATAATATTTGAACGGCAGGTATAATATTTATTCGGGCCATACTAGACCTAATAGGTAATTACATCACGTAATTCACCCAATGCATCTGAAGACCGTAATCTCCTATTGCGATTCTAATGGAAATTAATTGGAAGTTGCGATGTAAAGACTGGCTAGATATAATATACAATCAATGAGAGGCTCCAACTTTTGATTCGACCCTCTGCGGATTCATACACAAATTATAATTATTCAGAATCGATCTGGCGAACTCATCTTTTTTTCTCCTAGAAACCGGTATTGTGGACTTATCCTTCATTTCTACAAATCCATCTTTACTATACCTTTCTATGTGATTGGTATTGATTACATGCGACTTGTGGCAACAGAAAAACTCCTTATCCTCTAATACCTTCTTATATACCCCTATAGATTCTGAACTAATAAGCATCTTCCCTCCTTCCAGATAGATTCTGGTATTGTTATGGTATCCTTCGCACCTTACGATTTGATTCAGTGTGATAAATTCATAAGTGCGAAGACAGGGAATTGCAACAATTGTGTTTTGAGACATTTATTTTCAATTTGATTTTATGCTTACCAAAAAAATCGGGGTTAAAATTTTATCGGTAAGTATATTAAATAAGTGGCTATATAAAGCTAAGCACAAATAGTAGTCTTTAAAAGGCCAATTTTACCGATTTTCCTCTGCTACAAATAGCAAATCGACCTGCAAGTAGTAGTATAATCTACTGTATATCAGTTACTTAATTTGAAATAAAAGATGTATTTTTCCCTTAGTTTTTCAAATGGCAAGTCCTAAATTATTTACCGCACTCAATATTCTGACTAAGGATGAATGGTCATCTCTCAGAAAGTACGTATCGGTACATACACGGCCAGAATCGAATAATAATAGATGCTTTGGCTTACTATTAGAAAACAAAAAGTTGCTGCTCGATAAAGATTTCGATGAAAACTTAAGACAAAAACATTTCTCAAAAATATCCACTAAGAGTTTTTCTAATATCCTGTCTAAGCTCTTTCAGCTGTTTGAAGATTGGTTTGCTATTCAGTCATTTAAGGATGAACCATATACTAAGGAACTTACCCTCATTAAAAACTACAATCAACGTGGCCTATTTCATCTCGCCAATAAGTTAAGTGACAATGTAGAAACACAAATATTGAAGTCAGCGCATCTAGACTTATACCATCACGAGATACTTTCAAAAGTCTACCACTATCAATACTATTCTAGCAATCCGATTAAAAGGCAAAACAAAAACTTATTGAGTGAGTGCATAGACCTATATACTAAAGGAGTATTAGATAGGTGTTCTGCCTACCTAATGGACATAACAAATTTTTCCCATATAAGAGAAATAGATTCTGCAGAATCTAAGGAGATACTAACATCCTTAAAGTCACTTATTCCAAGTACAGACATATCAAATATCTTAGATTGTACTATTAGGTTATTGGAGCATAAGTCTATCCAGGACTTTGAGATTCTTAAATCAGCCTTGGAGGATAATATATTCGATTCACATTCAGATTTATATCTCATACTGACCATATATCTAAGAAGGAGTAGTGTATTAATCTGGTTGCAGGATCAAACCTTTGATACCAATAACATTCTCATTGCTCATCAGATGAGTTTTCTGGCTACTGAAAAAAATAAACACCAACGCTTTCTACCTGTCAACTTATTTAATGGAGTATCTACTTTAGCCACTATGCTCAGTTATGATAAGACTAAGGAGTTTATAGATAAGTGGGTGCCCAAGGTGCACACCGCACACAAACAGTCTGCGATTAATTATTGCAATGCATTAAACGCATTCAGACATGAGAGGTATGAGGATATCCCTCATCTGACAACTGGACTACGCTTTGATAATCAGCAATATATCCCATTAAGCCAATTACTCAATATCATTGCTATGTACAAGTTATCAGAAGAAAACACTTTAATAAATCTTATAAATAATTTTAGAAAACAACTTAGAAGAAATAGCTCTAGCATCCCCACTTTTAACATAAACAGGATAGAAAATCTATTAAAGATTATTCTAGAGATGAACAAAGCAAAACGAGATAAGTCGATAAAGATTCCTATAGAAAAATACCTACCATTATTCTACCACAATTGGGTATTAAAAGAATTAAAAGATTGAGCAGAAAATTTCTTTCTGCTCAACACAAATCAAGAAATCTAGAATCCTATAGCTGTATCATCTACGATAAACTCTAACGCAGTTCCAATAAAGTTTTGATTAGAATTTTCATAGCACAAACTGTTTTCACAAGTATCTATGAATAAATCATCGCTAGTCTCAGTGGTCATTCCGTCTAAGGTTATTTCTAATTCAGATCCATTGGTAGGGACTATATTTATATTACCTCCATATTCCTGTGTACTATTGGCCCCAGAATACATGGTGATAATTCCCTGTGATGAATTATCATATTCAACGATTAGATTATCACAATTTTGAGATTTCCATAAACCGCTTATCGTTTTGTAAGTGACTGAAATAGGTAATAATGAACGAGACTCTAATTCAAGTGAAGAAGTATCTACGTCATCAATTTCTGTTTGGCTACAACTCGTACCTAAAAGGCATAGCAAGGCCACTGAGATCAAATAAAATTTGCTCATTTTTAAAATATTTAATAAGTGAAAAAATTTCTAAGACTATTATCTGGTGGCCACAGACGTAATAGTGTATGGGAGCATAGTCCCATAAATAATATACCATACCCTCTTATGGGTATTTTATATACATTCTTATACAATACTATAGAGGCATATGTAGGGAAAATAATACCCTCTTTACCAAAGTAAATTATTCAATATCCTCTTATATAAAGGTAGTGGGGCTTAGAATGGGGGCCTATATAACTTTTGTTATAACTATTGTACTAAAGGAATTAATTCCTTCTCATTTGAGCTTAGACTATAGAAGAATTATAATAGGATAAATGCGTGAAGATTAACTATTGTTATATACTTGCCTCTTTGATTTTTAACTATACAATGGCGTCAATTTGGTAAGATTGCTATTATAATCTAAGTTTGGCAGTATATTCAAATGTCGAACTGACAAAGAGAAAGATATTCCATAATGGCAATTAGAATGCACCTTTACCTTATTATAATTTCGTCGCTAGTAAGTTGTGAATATACGTCACATCCTAATATCTCCTCAGTCAATCAGCTCATACTAAATGATCAAAACAACCTGCTGATAATAGGTGATAGAAGTTCGAAAGAAACCGACCCTTACATTAAATCACCGTATATACTTGTATTAGATAAAAACCTTAATACTATAGAAGAGCATTTATATCCAACAAAAACAACGAGCAAGCATTCTAGATTATTTATTAATGAAAAGTTTTGGGTGCTTTCACATTATAGAGCTGTAGGGCTTGATAATTCAAAAGTAATCTCAGAATTAAACATGATGAATCCATATGGAGATAGCTATAACAAGATAGAATATGGTAAACGGACGAGGGTCAAAAAATTAATACAAATTGACACAAATTTGATATCCCTCAATTATCAGAGATCTGACAGATCACTTACTCTTGGTTTCTTTGGGAAGGATAATCCACCTAGGTTTAATAAATTTAAGTTTAGTAATGAATCAAGCATACCAAGTGATATAATCTACGATAAGTCCTCCAACTCACTCATCGTTTGTGGAATAGCACATGGATACACGTATCGAGATGGCCATGATTATATAAATAAAAAGACACATGTCTTTTTACTTCAAACAGACACAAATGGAAATGAAATAAAAAGAGATAGCATCCTAAGTACACAAAATTTATTTATAAATAATCTTGAAATAATTCAGGACGAATTTCTTCTTACCGGAACCAGTCAAGATGATAGAAATGGGATGAATACAATTATTTATAAGATTAGTGCGGAATTAATAGTAGAAGAAATATACTCTTTCAATGCAGAAGGAGTTCAAGAAGGCATAAAGTCTTTAATGCTAACTGATACAATACTCACTCTGAGTAAAAATCAAAAATATAAATCAGAAAATTTTAATTGTAAGTTGACTTATTCTAAAAATGGAAAATATATTGGTTCTCAGGAATATGGTGACTCGAAATATAGTTATAAACCAACCGATTTTCTAGTAACAAAGAATAGAATTTATATTTCCGCAAACAAAAGATCATCAAGGATAGATGAACCACAAGCAGTACTCTTTGAGATAGATAAATCCCGTAAATTACTAAGAGAAATCAATTTGTTCTAGGCGCTAACCATAATGCCTTATCAGTATTAGTCAGTTCATTAAGACTAGTATACTTCCACGTTAATTCTTCATTTTTTTCTTTATACTTAAAGATCAGCACCAAATCATCATGTAATTCTTTAACATCTCTTCCCTTTCCTATATAGTATGAATTATTTATCCCAGATGCTACAAAATTAATTCCATTCTTACATCTCATTTCACATCCTTTACGCCATCCAATATCCCCCATTACTACAATCACTTCAATTCCCTTCTTTTCCAATGTTACTAATTTGGGATAAATGGTATTTCTAAAATACGAATCAAATCTGTCGCAATTCATAGGGTAATTATACAAAGGACCATTAGATTCAAATTCTTCAAGTCCAGGAACACCATAAAAAAACTCATGATGTCCAAGTATAACATAATGAGAAGCCATGCTAAGTGTATCAGTTACCGTACTCAACATTTTGTATTGTGCATTTAGATTCTCGCAATCACTAGAATTCAGATTGGTATTAATCACAGATATCGCAATATTTTTAAAACTGGAAGTATAATAATCTGGTCGTCCAGTTGCAGCAAAGTATGCTTCCAAGTTATAATCTCTATAGTCATGATTCCCGAGGGCAAAATGCGTATTGGGGTTTTTTAGATCAAATAAACTATCCAGATATTCAAAGGTCCTAGGATTTAACGATGTATTGCCGCACATATCTCCACCTAGCCATACTCCGTTATACTTACTATAATCCAACAATTCTAACCTAGAATCCACCTTGTCTCCTGCTACGCTTCGCCAATCGTATGAATGCCCAATGAAAATAAATTTGTCCTCATCACTGTCTGTTAGTGTACATTGCATGAGTGAGAACATACTTACTAAGATTAAAGACAATTTTCTCATAGAAATCTATTATTATATCTAATTGACTATCGAGCCAAAGTTACGCTAGATTCTCCTAAAGAAAACAGAGGATTGTATAGATTATAAATATATCTCTGAGCACAGGTCTTACTTCAATTACAAATCTCTTCAAAATAAATAAACTGAATAGACCAATTAGGCTACACAATTTTCATTGATAGGTAGTCTGTTGTCGAATACAAGAAGTTCCACATTTAGAAACTAGCTAATCATACTTGCCTACCTGCGGTTTTCTTTTTCATTGAAAAAAAGAAAAAAAATTCTAGGCTCAAGGCCGTCCAATCAAACTATGTTTATATCTAGAGAATCTGTTGATTTATGGTGTATCTTAAATGCGTTATTCAGCAAATAAACATCTTTCAACAAGCTATAGACTAACCATAATTGACTAAGATTAGTTGTCATAGGCATTGCTATATCAAAAAACCTTACTTCTTTGTTTTAGGGGCTTTACTATAAAAGCAATATTTACATCTACTTTTATTCTAATGAAGGAAGATAGGATGAGTATGATTTCAAAATCACTCAAATCACAATTCCTTCATAGTCAATCCAATCCTTTTCCGTTCTACATCTAAACTAACAACCTTGACACCTACTGCATGGTTAATGCTTAATGCTTAGTGCCTATGCTGGATCCGAAATAAATCTATCTAAGCTTCAGACCAATCATAATTTTCTATATAACTTTTCTATCTTTCCACTCCCTAACTTGACCCATATGGAAATTAGAAGGCTTAATATGGATAACTCCTGGCACATAAAATTTGGAGAAAAATCCATACTTATAGATCCTTGGCTGAAAGGTGTAGAAATTGATTTCTTTTCTTGGTTTAATATGCAATGGCATAGAACACCGCCTATGAGTCCACAGTCTATCCCACACTATGATTTTGTAATTATAACCCAGAAATATCCTGATCATTTCCACGAAGAAACTCTATTGGAATTACAACCAGATTGTCTCATAGTTCCTAAATCTATACACAAGAGGGTTTCGCAATTATTGCCTAACTCCCAGGTCAGGCATCACCTTGAAGATGTAAGTGATATTATCGCTCATGAATTGAACTTAAAACATTTGCCCAGCAAGAGGCATATTGACCCTATCTATGATGCATTTGTTCTAGATGATGGTAAAGAGAGTATTTTATTGGCAACCCATGGATATGCAGAAGCGGATCAGTGGAAACAGAATTTGCAAGATATCCCACCTATAACAGTGGCCTTTACCCCTTTCAATCTTTACAAGTTACCTTTCTTCCTTGGAGGGATTGTTTCTCCAGGCATAGATGCTGTCAAAAAATTAATTACAGACTTTAATCCCAAGCACATCATAGCCACACATGACGAAGACAAATTTGCTAAAGGACTAGTAAGTAAACTTGCCAAAATAACGCTTTCGCCTCCCGCCAACGAACTTGTTAAAAATGAACTCTTTAAAGAAAGGTTGCTTACATTAACTTCTTACGATCCAATTACCATATGAGTAAAAAATCCAATGACCTTCTCCAAATAATTATTATCTACCTTATTATAGCTGTGGTGGGATTAGGCCTGTGGTATATCTGGCCCTATGAGAATCAAGTGATCAGATTACTCGTCAGTGACCTTGGGATGACGTTGGTTTGTTTTTTCTTCTCTGTTGTCAAAAAGAACAGCTCTGTATATGACGCTTATTGGAGTATTATTCCTTTTTATTTTGTGCTTTTTTGGTCCATCCTTTATTTAGAGAACTTGGATTTACATAGAATACTAGTCATGCTTGTCATTAGTATCTGGTCCTGGAGATTGACGCTTAATTGGGTTCGATCTTGGTCGGGATTTCATCATGAAGATTGGAGGTATGTCAAACTGGCCAAAGAGAATGGTAAGTTATACCCGCTGGTAAACTTTTTTGGAATTCACTTATTTCCTACCCTCTTAGTCTTTGCCGGAATGTGGCCGATATATTACATCTTTCAGAATCAGTTATTCTCTTCAGGTATATTCTTTTTGGGTATTGTAGTAAGCCTTATAGGCACTGTACTGGAATTCGTTGCAGACAATCAGTTGGCAGCATTTAGAAAGACCAATCCCCCATCCACTCAGTTATTAGATACTGGAATATGGTCAAGGTCAAGGCATCCAAACTATCTAGGTGAAATGTTATTTTGGCTAGGCTTATTTGCCATAGGCTATGCTTATCAGGCACCTTACTATACTGTTATCGGGGCTTTATCTATGATGGCATTATTTACATTTATTTCTATTCCAATGAAGGAAGAAAGGATGAGTGCTAGGAAATCAGGCTTTGAAGCATATTCACAGAAAGTTCCCATGGTGATTCCAAAAATATTCTAATCACCGTTCTTTTAATGTCAATCCAATCCTTTTCCGCTCTATATCTATACTAACAACCTTGACATCTACTGCTTGGTTAATGCTTAGTACCTCCGCTGGATCTGAAATAAATCTATCTACAATCTGAGAGATGTGTATAAGACCGGCCTCTTTGATTCCTAAATCTACAAAGGCGCCAAATTTGGTAAGATTGGTGACTGTCCCTTTAAGTCGCATCCCCTCAGACAAATCACTAATGGACTGTATACTGTCATCAAATTTGACGGCTTCTGCTTTTCCCCTTGGATCTAATCCCGGCTTACTTAATTCCTGAACAATATCCTGCAGCGTGGGGAGCCCGACATCTTTGCTGATGTATTGTTTAAGGTCTATTTGATTTAGTGTTTGCTTATTTCCTATCAGTTCTTGTAAGGATTTTCCTTCTGCTTTAGCAATTTGATTGACTAGAGAATATCTTTCAGGGTGCACACCTGTATTATCTAAAATATTCTCTCCATCTAAAACTCTTAAAAAACCAGCAGCTTGCTGGTATGCCTTTTTGCCCAACTTGGATACCTCCAGCAATTGCACACGAGAAACAAAGCGCCCTTCCTGCTCGCGATGAGCTACAATATTACTGGCTAATCCAGGGCCAAGGCCTGACACATATGTGAGCAGGTGCTTACTGGCCGTATTGATGTTTATCCCTACCGCATTCACTGCCCGAGAGACTGTCTTATCCAATTCTGATTTCAGGAGTGATTGGTTCACATCATGCTGATATTGTCCGACTCCAATGGCTTTGGGATCTATTTTTACCAGCTCTGCCAACGGATCCATCAGTCGTCTACCTATAGAGACAGCACCTCTGATTGTTATGTCTTCATTTGGAAATTCTTCTCTAGCAATTGCCGAAGCTGAGTATATAGATGCCCCATCCTCATTCACAAGATAGACCTGCACTTCTTCATCCAATCTAAGGCTCTTGATCCATTTATAAGATTCCTTTCCAGCTGTACCGTTTCCTATGGCGATGACTTCTACAGCATATCTGCTTATAAGTGCATATATAATTTCCTCAGCTTCTAGTAATGACTTTTGCGGTGGATGTGGATAGATGTTCTTGCTGTCTAATAATGCTCCTGTGGAAGAAATAATAGCCACCTTACATCCTGTTCTGAATCCAGGGTCCAGAGCCAAGGTCACTTTGTTGCCTACCGGAGCCGCCAGAAGTAGCTGATAGGCATTCTGACTAAATACTGCAATCGCTTCAGAATCTGCTTTTGCTTTGGCAGCTTTCCGAGTCTCGTTTTCTATAGACGGCATCAGCAATCTCTTTCTTGCATCTTCTATGGCCAGTTTGATTTGTTCCCCACAGTCATGGTTGCCTACTTTTAGATAGCGCTGCATACTTCCCTCCAACCATTCTTCATCTATTACTAATTTTACCCTTAACAATCCTTCTTCTGCTCCCCTATTCATAGCAAGAAATCTATGAGAAGGACATTTCTTGAGAGGCTGACTATACTCAAAATAATCTGTGTATTTAACTGCCGCTTCTTTTTTTGACTTGACCACTTTTGATTCCAAGATTCCATAACCATAAGCCTTCCTTGTAATATCCCTAACTACTCCCTTTTCACTTATCCACTCAGATATAATAAATCTTGCCCCTTCCAAGGCCGCATCTACATTTGGGACATCTTTGCTTATATACGACGCTGCCTTCTTTCTTAGGTTATTGGCATTCTGGTTCATAATAATTTTAGCCAATGGCTCCAGTCCTCTCTCCCTAGCTACAGCGGCCTTGGTCTTTCTTTTCTTTTTATAAGGCAAATACAGATCCTCAAGGATATTATTGTCATAGCATTCTTTGATTGTTCTTTCTAATTCAGAAGTCAATTTACCTTGTTCTCTTATAGCATCCAATATCGTTTCCTTCCGCTTAGCGAACGCGACCAGTTTCTTATACTCAGTGAGCACCTCACCTATTTGCACTTCATCTAACGAACCTGTCATCTCTTTTCTATATCTGGCTATAAATGGTATGGTAGACCCTTCTTCTGCTAATCTGAGGATACTGTCTATAGCTTTAGGCGAGTAGGTGAGTCTTTTCTTTAGGATACTTATATCAGACAAATGCACTGTTTTAGAATATAAAAGTAATTGGTAATTGGTAATTGATTGAAAGACGTATAGTAGATATTAAGTTTCTTAGACATATCATTTCCATTCTGTTTGTAATACACCCTCATATCTAATTGAAATATAGAACTTCCAATAACATCAAGAGAAGCACAAAAGCGACTATTCCAATTTGTATCACACAATATTTCTACCAGTCCTTAACAAAAAGGGCTAAATTAAGGTCTATTTTAAAAGCTAAGAAAAATTTGTCTCTAGAGATATTGAAGTACATCACAATAAATAACCCATAATATTGACCCATGAAAAAATTCAACATACTCTTCACTCTCCTATTTAGCTATGGCATATTACTGTGCCAAGGCCATGAAGAGAAAACTTGGTGTCTAGTCAATTGTGATCCTGCTATACACTTAGAAAACAAAAATCTCTTATATGATAATCTTATGAATGACACGGTCGTTACTTCGGCCTTAGATTTTGAAGAAATTAGATTTCCATTGAGATTTACTTATATCACTGAAAATTTACTTACGATAGATAAGGAAGTACATGCCACTATAGACAAGGCTGTCAAAGAACTCAATTACGCATATAGAAATACAGGTATTGTTTTTACAAAGGATCAGATTACTCAAATTCAATCAAAAACCAAACTGGAAGACCTGTCATTAAATGCATATAATCTATATGACTCTTTCTCTCGAGAATACGATTTGCCAGATATGATTACAGTGTATATCCTAGAACATCAAAAAGAATTCTGTAGGATATCAGGTAATAATATAAGTTGCTCCAGAGTGGGTGGATTCTCATATATTCTATCCAGTCGAGTTAACAATCTAGTTCTCAGCCAATTTGATTTGACAAATCCAAAGATAGTCGCACATGAGTTTGGCCATTTTTTTGGCTTATATCATACATTCGAAGAAAGTCTTTTTGGAAAGGATACCTTCTCTCCTAACAGCTGTACTAAGAAAGGTGATCTTATCTGTGACACCCCACCCGACCCAGGAGCTGTCTATGAAATATATGTGAATCATGCGACTTGTGAAATGGTAGGATTTGAAGATAAGAATGGCAACAGCTACAATCCTATTCTAAATAATTACATGTCTTACTACAAACCTTGTTATCTAAAAGAGCACATATTTACAAAAGAGCAAGAACTGGTAATGAGAATTTCAAGCAGATTGGAAATGAGAAAAAAACTCAGTCATTAATATCTACTTCATTTAACTTTGCTTAGTCTTAATAACTTAAAACGATTAACTTTCATTTTATTGAGTTTAATTGTTGTGGCATTTGGCTATGCAAAATATAACAACATGAGTCTGAATGACCTTGGCTTCAAGATATTGGATACCATTAAGAAGATGAAAGGAAGCACCGTCACTATAAATAAGATAACAAAAGCGCATTCACCCTCCATCATACATGATGAATGGACTAAGCTGTTAGTAAAGCACGTCACGGTGCAAGGTCAGGTAACTTACAAAGGCTTCATTCAGGACAGTGTTCTGTTAGAAAAATACTTGCATAACCTTTCTACTCATCCTCCAGGCAAGAATTGGTCAAGTGAAGAGACAATGGCTTATTGGATAAATGCCTACAATGCCTTTACAGTAAAACTCATCATTGACAATTATCCTGTAGAAAGCATCAAACATATCAAAGAGGGATTGCCGATTATTAATTCGCCTTGGGATATAAAATTTTTCAAGATTGGAAATATAGATTGTAACCTTAATGCCATAGAACACCAAATTCTAAGAGTAGAATTCGATGATCCAAGAATTCACTTTGCCATTAATTGCGCCTCTTTCTCTTGTCCAAAACTTAGAAATGAAGCATTCACCCCATCAGACTTAGATTTTCAATTGGACGATCAGGCCAAAGACTTTGTCAGTGACCTTAGCAAAAATATCATCAGCGATACTGAGACCAAACTATCCAGTATATTCGATTGGTTTAAATCAGATTTCGAAAAGGTCATGCCGCTCCTAGACTACATTCAGCAATACAACGAAGTGCTCAATAAATCTAATAAAGTGGAATACATAGATTACGATTGGACATTGAATGAATAATTTAATTAATTGGCAAATGATTTCATTTATTCTAAAGGTCCAATATGGGAAAATATCTTACTGATGTCCGAAAAATATTTGAGTACTATAAGTCTCTAGGTGAAAAAGCAATCAATCAACTGGAAGATACTGAACTGTTCTGGCAATACAATGAGACTTCTAATTCTATTGCCATTATTGTAAATCACCTACATGGTAATATGATGTCTAGATGGACTGATTTTGTGAGCAGTGATGGAGAAAAGGAATGGAGACAGAGAGACCAGGAATTTGAAGACAATATCAAAACAAAAGACGCTTTATGGCTTAAGTGGGAAGAAGGATGGCACTGTCTATTCACCGCACTGGACACTATAAATGATGATAATATTGATCACATAGTAACTATCCGCAAACAAGAGCATACCATATCAGAAGCAATTAATCGACAACTAGCACATTACGCATATCATGTAGGTCAAATAGTCTACATTGCAAGGATGGTAAAAGATTCAAAATGGCAAAGTCTTAGTATCCCCAAAAATAAATCTCAAGCATTTAATGAGAAAAAATATGCACAGGGTAAACATTCAGGTCACTTCTCTGATGATATAAAATGAATAAAGTAAGTATTAGAAAACTATCGTCTGCTGATGCACCTCATATTGCGAGGCTAGCCAACAATATAAATATTTGGAATAACCTACGAGATTATATGCCACATCCCTACCTCTTGGATGATGCTGTTAGTTTCATTGAAATGGCTAGTAAGGAAAATCATGTTATGACTTTCGGCATTTTATATCAAGATGAATTCTGTGGGATCATAGGAATGAATAAACAAAAAGATATTTACCATAAATCTGTTGAGGTGGGTTATTGGTTAGGAGAACCATATTGGGGTAAAGGGATAACATCTTCTGCATTAAAACTTATAACAGAGTATGCTTTTAAGAATCTAGGTATAAATCGAATATATACCAGTGTCTTTGAAGCTAATCACGCCTCTATGAGGGTCCTTGAAAAAAATGGTTATGTTAAAGAAGGTGTGCTTAGAGATGCCGTCTACAAAAATAGAAAGTTCCTAGATGAACATAGATATGGTATACTTAGAGATGAATGGATAGAAAAGAATAATCAATGATAACTGTAGGAGCCACATAACTTGAAAAAAAGGTTGAAAAATATTTTCAACCTCTTTTTAATTTCATCTACTCTATCTTAATCTACAATCTTCTTTAATTCTGACCTAGACCCTATTGTGGCCTGAACACAATATATTCCAGAAGGCAGATAGGAAACATCAAAGTCATATTTTACTTGGCTGGCAGAGACATTAATATCATATATGCCCATACCTTCTACTCTAGGCTCTGAACTGTCATACATAATAATGCTGATTTGCTCCCCGGCAATCGATGCATACATATGTAGTGTATCACAACTATTCATAGGAATCGTAGGAATATTATATAATATTTTAATATGTTAATTTACAAATTAGTTGTTATGATATCCGGTTCATCATTACATATATCTCAGGATTGCAGGCCCGTATGATAGAAAGGAAATTAAATGCATATACATTTGAATAAGAATATATAAAATACTGATTATGAGAGTGTATCAGTCTTATAGACAACTTTTATCTATTGTAAAGTTGGTTCACCTTGGTTTTGGCCTTGACTTCTGACGCCAAAATATTGTAAAACTTTCATTACTTTCAACCTAAGAAAACTGCTAACCCAAAATGGATAGATTTACCCTGCTTGTTGCAAGCTTGCTACTTTGTGGAATCTTGATATTACCCTCCTGCAAACAAGATTCTCAGTCTGATAATTTAGTCCAATCAGAACAAAAAAAAATACCCAAGGATGATATACGATTCGATAGACTAGGTCCAGAAGAGACTGGTGTCAATTTTTCGAATACTTTAGATATTAATCAACTTAAGATAACCTTAGATTATATTAATGTCTACAACGGGGGTGGGGTTGCAGTTGGTGACATCAATAATGATGGACTGCCGGACTTATATTTTACAGGTAATCAAGTTCCTAATAAGTTATATCTTAATAAAGGTAATTTTCAGTTTGAAGACATAACGCTGAACGCTGGTGTCAGTAGTCCAAGGGCTTGGTCCACTGGTGTAACCATGGCTGATGTGAATAATGATGGATGGCTTGATATCTATGTTTGTAGGAGTTATCATGATAGAGAATCAACACTAAGAGAAAATCAATTATTTATCAATAACGGAAATTTGACCTTCTCCGAAAAAGCAGCTGAGTATGGTATAAACGACAACAATTACAGTATTCAAGCAAGCTTCTTTGACTATGATAAAGATGGGCACTTAGATTTATTTGTAGGTAATCACCCACGATATAGGAATAAAGAAAAGGACGTCCATTTTGAATACTACAATAATCCAGTACTAGAATATAGTGACAGGATATATCATAATAATGGTAATGGGACTTTTTCAGACGTCACTAAGCAAGCTGGTATTCTCAATTATGGTTGGACCTTAGGAATTAGTACTACAGATTATAATCAGGATGGATGGCAAGATATATATGTTGCTGTAGATCATACAGAGCCAGATAAATTGTATGAAAATAATGGAGATGGCACTTTCACTAATGTCATAGATACTAAATTCAAACATATAACAGCTTCTAGCATGGGCATGGATGCTGCTGACATTAACAATGATGGTAACATAGACATGTATGTGGTAGATATGTTGCAGACAGATAATTTTCGTCAGAAGACCCAGATGGGATCTATGAACCCAGAGAGATTCTGGAATCTAACTGAAACTGGATATCACTTCCAGTATATGAGAAATCAGTTACATCTCAATACTGGAAATAATTCTTTCGTAGATATCGGTCAAATGGCAGGTGTACACCAGACGGACTGGAGCTGGGCTGCACTATTTGCAGACTTGAATAATAATGGTTGGAAAGACCTATACATTGCTAATGGTTATTACCGTGATGTGCTGGATAAAGATGTGGTATATAATCAACGAAAAGATATGTATGCCGCACAGACACAAAACAAAAGCGTCAATGAAATTGCCTTTGCCTATGCTAAAAACATGAAAACGACCAAGTCTTCAAATTACTGCTACATCAATAACAAGGATTTGACATTTTCAGATATTTCAGGTGACTCTGGACTGGACCATTTAGGATATTCTACCGGAGCTGCATATGCGGACTTAGACAATGATGGGCAATTGGATCTAGTAACTAATAATATAGATGACCCTGCTTACATCTATAAGAATGTTTCTAATTCATCTAACAACTTCCTGAGGGTGAAATTTAACCACTCTAATCAGATGCATGCATTAGGCTCCAAAGTAACAATCCAAAGTGGTGACTTAATACAATATCAAGAATTATTACCTACCCGTGGCTATCAGTCCATGGTAGAATCTATTGTTCATTTTGGTCTAGGTAAATTAGATAATATAGAATCAGTCAGTATCGAATGGCCGGATGGTAAAAAGCAAATATTACTAAACGTTGCTGCCAATCAAGTGCTTGCAGTAGATTACGCTGAGGCGATATCAGATGGCCTTGATAGAAAAAAAACTCCATCGACATTATTTGTAGAAAATGCATCTAAAGCCGGGATAGATTTTGTACACGAGGAGAATACATTTGATGATTATGACAAGCAAATATTACTTCCTCATAAGTTATCTCAGTTTGGCCCTTTTGTAGCGAAAGGTGATGTCAATGGAGATCAGCTAGAGGATATCTTCGTAGGTGGTGCTTCAGGACAAGCTGGTGCTATCTATGTACAAAAACAGATGGGACATTCAAGCGCTTGGCCAATCCAGCATTTGTGCAAGACAAAGCATATGAAGACATGCAAGCTGCCTTTTTTGATGCAGATTCTGATGGTGATGAGGATATATATATCGTCAGTGGTGGTAATGCAAGTGAAGCCAATAGTCCTATGTATTATGACAGACTCTATCTAAATAATGGTAAGGGAAAATTCAGTCCAACAAAAGGAAAAATGCCGAACGCTTCGGTGAGTGGATCTTGTGTCAAACCATTTGACTTTGATGGAGATGGTGACTTGGATCTATTTATAGGAGGGAGACATGTGCCACATAATTATCCTAGTCCTGCACCTAGTAGAATACTAGAAAATAAAGGCGGCCAATTTGTGAAATTAGATAACAATAGAGCACCTAACTTCTCCAAATTGGGTATGGTCACTGATGCTGTCTGGACGGACTTCGATTCTGATGGAAGCACGGACTTACTCGTAGTAGGAGAATGGATGCCTATCACTGTTTTTCTAAATAAAGATGGCTCTTTTGTAAAGCATGAGAATAGTAATCTTCCTAATAGTAAAGGTTGGTGGAATGCGATAAGCAGTTGTGATATAGATAATGATGGAGATGAGGATTTTGTAATAGGTAATCTCGGACTCAACTATAAATATCAAGCTAGTCCTGAAGAGCCATTCCATGTCTACGCTAACGACTTTGATAGCAATGGATCCTTTGATATAGCTCTGGGTTATATAGACCAAAATCAGATCTATCCAGTGAGAGGGCGGCAATGTTCTTCTGAGCAGATGCCAAGTCTCTCTAAGAAATTTCCTACTTATACTGCTTTTGCTTCAGCCTCCATAGAAGATGTCTATGGCAAACAAGTACTGGATGGCGCCTTACATTTTGAAGTAAATAACTTCAATACATCTATCCTAATGAATGATGGAAATGGGAATTACTCTTTGCATGCATTACCCCATGAGGCACAAGTCTCTCCTGTAAATGCTATTATCTGTCAAGACTTCAACCAAGATGGAAATGTAGACCTTCTACTTGGAGGTAATTTATATGTATCAGAAGTAGAAACTGGACGTGCAGATGCGGGAACAGGATTACTACTTTTCGGAGATGGAAAGGGTGACTTTAAATCTATGCCATATGAGAAGAGTGGCTTTTATATCCCAGGTGATGTAAAAGATTTATCACTCATTCTTCAAGCTAATAAACCTACTCCAAGTATCCTAGTAACTAATAACAATGCTGCAATACAATTATTCGAGTATCGTGAACAAACAGTAGTGAACTAGCACCTAGACATTAAAGAGGATACAACAGGTACTATACAGATAGACATAAAGGTTATAGCAATAAAAAAAGCGGCTTGATCTACCATCCAAGCCGCTTCGTAACTTTAAAAATCAACTACTATATTGCAACTATACCTTGCACATTATTTTGAGGCAAATTGCCCGTTTCATTCTCTATTAAATTCAAGTTTTCACCATCGATTTCATATACACCTATCGTCCCTCTAAATCCATGAAGTTGGTAAAGGTGCTGACCATCGTCAGAAATCCACATATCTATCCAGCCCTCAGTCGTACTAAATGCCGATGCAGGGTCAGTTGTATTTCCTGTTGCTCCAGTCCCTTGTGCAGCTATTTGATTCATAAGGCTAACCTCACCATCATTAAAGCTATAACTTGCTAGTCCTGCCTCTATCGCATTAGATACAAAGAATATACTTTCATCTTCATTGAAATCTAACCAGCAAGCTGTTCTACCAGTGTTATTTACCCCAGAAGCTATGTCTAGACTTATAGGTTCGAAAGTACCGCCGTCTGTAATTCTCCATGTAGAAACTGACCCATCTTGTAATCCTGGAAATACAGGTGGTGTTCCATCTGCTCTGAATTCTCTTGCTTCTGTCACAACTACATAATTATCACCTACTATCTGGAAACCTATAGCTGATGGCAAGTTTCTTCCTTGTGTATTGTCTCTAAGTGTAGAAGTAGCGCCATCAAGAATCTGATTACTTAATGTTCCATCATCATTGACACCATATACAACTATCTCATTCTGGTCATTAGATGCTAATGCAGATGATCCAGAGTTAATAGAAGCAACAACTAAGAATCTACCATCTGGAGAAAACTGAACTGCTGATGGTCTATTAGCGAGGTCTCTCATAGAACCTGCTATAGGTGCTAGAGTTCCATCATCCATCAACCAGTAACCCATAACGCTACCCTGCTGAGCTGGCTCACCTTGGTCTGCAAATTCTTGTCTAGAGATGTTTGTGACGTACACTAGTCCATTTACTCCATCAATGTCTCTTTCGATGTGAGCGATACTGTTAGGTCCTACACCATTAGTGCTTTGTGTATTCTCTAGGCTGAGAGAAAAGTCACTCTGAACAGATAAGGAAGTGATACTATTACTGCCAGCATTAACTGCAAGTACGAAATTGTTATCCACTGTTTTAGTTAATGCATAGGCGCTGATAAGTGGATCCAGTCCTTCACCACCATCGAAGTCTCCTCCATTACCACCAGTTTGTACATCACCGATCAATTCTAATGAACCATCATCATTTCTACCGTAAGCTACTATAGAATTAGCGCCCTGAACAGCGGTACCTTCTACTTGCCCATCGCCATTTGTCATAGCGTAAACAGCACCGATGAAATCAGAGTCCTCGCCTGGTACAACACCAGGACCTGGTGTTCCTTCATCATCATCTCCACAACTAGTTATTATAACTACACTTAATAGCGAGAATGCTAAAAATTTAAAATAGGATTTCATAGTTTTAATTTTTTTGATATTGAGAACCTTCAAACTCTTCTCAATAGATTTAAAGAAATTTTATTTTTCGAATCCACTTTTATTCAAAGTGGATTCCTTTTTTCAGAGATTCTGTCACTTCGTTAAGCCCTCAGTCAATGTCTCCAATTATTAGATACATCACTCTATATATTGATTCAATCGCATTGGTTGCCAAGCACATAAAAATAAATTGTAACTCACTGATTATCAGTAATATAATAAGTCTTAATATTTTCTTAATGAAATTGAGCTGCTGAGATTCCAAGCAGGTAACTTAAATAAGAATTCCTCTTTATTCTTCTTTTAAGTCTAAGACATACCATTCGATTTCCTCGATATTCAAGTTGGGTCTGCGGCCAACTTCCTTAGGCGCATAGTGCTCAGTGAGATAGTCAATAATCTTAGGTTCATTAGCGCCAAGATTTTGGAGTCCTTGGGTGGCTTGCATCCACACAATCATATCTTTCCATCCTTGGCGAGTTGCTCTATTTTGGGTAATAAGCTTAGCAGAGTGGCAAGAAAGGCAACTCTGTATGACTACTTGAAGGTGCTCACCATCCTTAAGTCCTGTCTTGACATGAATACCATTCTCTACGAGATCCCAGTTGTTGGCGCGATCTTGCCTGTTGGCCTTTGTTCTTGCTTTGGTGAATTGGGTTAGTTGTTCTGTTGTGTACTTTGGTCTATTGAGAAACGCCGAAATGGGTTTGTGAAGTGAGATATAGCCTACGCCACTAATTCCTATGCTAATGAGCAGGAATAATAATATTTGAAATGACTTCCAAAGGGATTCTGTATTGTGCGCTGGTCTCTTCATCTAGACAACTTTGACAGCTATGCGGTGACAAGCATTATTCAGATAACCTTTAGGATTCCATCCGGGAAGGATGATGGGTTGAGTCTGTCCCTCAGCATCTACCGCTCTAGACCAGACTTCGTAGTACCCAGTTTCTGGAAAGCTCACCTTTGCACTGAATTGTTGCCAAGCATATCTGTTGGCTGAGGTGGATACCGTACATTCTTGCCAGCTTTGACCGAAGTCTATGGAGTAAAATACTTTAGAAATATTTTGTGCTGACGTCCAAGCCTGCCCCTTGATAGGTAGTTGTTGTGATTGTTTAATTGTCGCACCCGTCATTGGGTAAGTAATTAATGACTTGACAGGCATCTCTTCTATGATGCACATATCATCATCCTCTACTTTTGTGCCAGGAGCTACTGGACTGCATGGCACTCGGTATGATGATCCATTCATCTTTTGTCCATCATGCACCTTATTTCGGATGACAATGCTTTTTAGCCATTTGCCAGAGCAAGAGGCTGGATAGCCACCGAAGACTAATCGCAATGGATGACCATTAAGTATTGGTATCTGCTTATCATTCATAGCCCAAGCGATGAGACTGTTCTCATCCAGTGCTTTAGCAATTGGCACACCACGGCTAATGGAATCTTTATCCACAGCACCAGACAAATGTATGTCCGCACCATAGTACCCAAGATAGACAGCATTATTCTTAAGACCTACATCATTAAGCACATCACTAAGTCGAACCCCAGTCCACTTGGCACAACCGACTGCACCAGTACCCCACTGGTTACCCTTTGCTGGTGGGTTAAATTCCTTTCTGCCATTGCCTCCACATTCCAATGTGATGGTGAGACTAACATTGTCAAAATTGCTTTTTAATTCTTGAATCGAATAGGATTTTTTCCTCCTGGCACTCTCCCCTCCTATAGTCAAGGTCCAATTATTTACATCGATATTCTGTGGCGGTAAACCGTTGTTCCTGACAAAAAATAAATTATTAGGTGTTAGCACATCATTTAGCAAATGCGCAGGGGTCTCCATATTTACAGGTCGGTCATTAAGCACAATCATATCCGAGTGCTTCTTAGGAAAACTATCCATTACAGTCGCTAAGCCTAATAATTGTAATTGATCGGGTAGATATCTTTTATAAACGATATTGAGTCCAGCTAAGGTGCCGGCTCCAGTGACTAGAGAATGTTTCAGAAATTCACGTCTTTTGCTCATTCTCTGTTCTTTCGTAATCGCTAGCTTTAAATCCTTTATTTAGTACACCTAATGCAATCTGTTCCTGAAAAGAATCCGGAAAATGCTCTATACCAGGAAAGCCTAATCTTATATCCTTACCATTATGAGGAATGTAGGCTGTACCAAATAGGTAATCCCATACTGAAAGCGTCAGGGCAAAATTAATTCCATATCGTCTTTCTTCAGGCAGCTCATAAGAGTGATGCCAAATATGCATCTCAGGGCTATTGAAAATATATTTCATAACTGGGCCTATAAGTAAATAGCCTATACCTGCTGCACCTGCTATCCACAATAATGAAGTAATTAATGTTGGAGTTTCTACAAAGTAAAAGCCCAGTAAATTTTGACTTAGGATAATACCAATTAAACCAAAAACAAGGGCACCAGTAAATCTGTGATTGACAGAAATATTTGAATGATTATAATGTCCCCAGGCTAGGGTGAAAATATGAATTATAAAAAAGTCATGAAGTCCTATACCCAATAAAGCCAGAGGAATATACTCCAGTGTACGATAGACCACGTTTTCCATCCAATGATAGCGCAAGTGTGCTGCAAAACCCATCTCCTCTACGGAATGGTGTACCTGATGAAATTGCCACAACCAATCAAATCGATGCAATAGCCGATGCACCCACCACTGCACAAAATCTCTCACTATAAACCCAACAAGTAGAATCGCCCAGACAGGCCAGCTATTCATCGGATTCAAAGCTTGCAAATCGAAGCCATCAGTAATAGCTTTGATCCCATCATTGAATAGATTCACGACGACATTAGATGCAGCGCTATAAATAATCAGAGAAAATAAAAAGAAATTGAAAAACATATAAAAACCATCTAGCCAAAAGTCTTTTCTCAAGACTGCTTGCTTTTTCCTCCAAGGAATAACAACTTCTAAGACAAAGAAAAAAAGTGAAACAACTATCAGCCAATAAAAATAATTTTTGAAAGACGGGTGGGTAATCTCATACCATAAGTATCCAGCATATCCTTTGTAGCCCTCTAAGAATAATTCAATGTATTTCATTATCGCTGATTGTGTTTTCTAATGAATCTCTATATGCAATAAATTCTGTGTTGTCTAAATGGTAATGTATAGGTGTAGACTTATCCATTTGATTATAATACGTCCATTCTATCCAAGAGCCATCGTAGTTTTTCACATTGGGATAACCCAACACATGTTTTAATATATAATAACTATGTGAAGTCCTAGATCCACTCTGACAATATAGTAAGATATTCTTGTCTGGGGTAATGCCCTTAGATGTTAGATTATACCTTAAGTCTTGTTCTGACTTTATTCTATGGTCACCATTGAGGTCTGCGAGTGATGACCAATTGCTATGAATAGCCTTTGGTATACTGCCACGGTCGAATGCACCATCTTTGTAATCGAAAAGTTTTCCTTTATTTATAAATGGCTGTCCATAATACTCATATGGCTCTCTGGTATCTACAATAATCGTCGTGGTATCGTCCATTGCGGCTAGCATGTCTGCTTTACTAGTCATCATGTTTTGGTGAAATAAATTTGACAAAGTGTAGTCACTTCTCACCCTTAGAGGAGATGGTTCCTTTGTCAATTGTTGACCACGCTGCTTCCAATACTCTAATCCACCATTAATCAACTTATATGTTTCAAATCCATAAAGGCTCAGCGTCCATGCAAATCGACAAGCATCTACATTGGCTTTGGCATCATAGAGTAACAAGGTGTCTCCTTCATTAAATCCTAACGACTGTATCAAGTCTTCCAACTGTGCTCTTTGAGGAATGAGTCCACCAATTCCTCTAAGTGTATCTTTTCTGGTGTAATCCGGTCTCCATATTTGTTGGGCATTAGGGATGTGGTCTTCACCAAAAGTCTTCTGAGGAGAAATCTGTACTGGAAGATAGTGGTCAGCTGCAGATTGCAATAATAATTTAGCTTGATCTATTGTAATTAAGTTATAGGCTTTGATATCATCTTTACTATCCGATAGAGGTTCAGGTGGTGGTGTCTCTGAACTGCTCTGGCAGGCAACACCACAGATCAGGGTCAATAGGACTAACAGAAAATATATATTTGAAGATGCGATCAAACCTTATATGAATAACTACCTTAAAAATAGAATATAATAAATTGGATAAAGGTAGAAGGTGGCATATAATTATAAAGTGACCTTAGTCACACTTAATCATTTTTAGAATCGATAACTTACGATTCCTTTAAAGAAGAAGGGCACCCCAGGTGTAAAGTGAATTTCTTCGATACTTTCTGTCTCACTCAATAATCTAGATTCTGTAGCGAACTGAGTTTCATTCCATTCAGTATTAAGCAAGTTCTGAATTTGGAATCCTACGGTCAGATTAATAAAACTATAGTTCATATTTAAATCTACAACGGTATACCCTGGCGCTATTATACTATTATCCTCATTGGCCGCTCTGTCACCAAGATGTCTGACATCTAATACACCATTAAGCCCAGAAGGATGCTTTACCGTAAGACCACTCTTGATGGTGAAGTCTGGCGCCAACGGTATAAAGTCATTGCCCTCTTTCTCCTCTATAGCTCTCGCTAGCGTGTAATTTATATCTGTATTGAAAAAGAGCCATTCGAGAGGTTGGTAGCGGAGTGAAAAGTCAATGCCTCTTCTCAATGTCTCGCCACTAGGTTCTACGATTCCTGCATCCCCTACATAGACAAATTCCTGCTCCAGAAATAGATTCCAAACAGCTACATTAAGAAATAGACTTGTGAATGGCTTCCATACGGCACCTAAGTCAACGCCAACAGCTGCAGGTATTCTATTCCGTTCTGGGTCTGTGAGAAATACCCTAGAGTCATTGCTGTGAAAACCCCTGCCCGCTTTGGCATAGAACTGAAGGCTCGATGTGGTGTTATAATATAGATTTAGTTTAGGACTAATGATAGACCTAGACGCAGAGACTCTATCAAATCGTTGTGATAATTTATCCAGATAGGCAAACTGAAATGCATCTATCCTCAATCCTGGCCTGACCAATAATCGCCCAAAATCAAAACCGACATCGACATATCCTGATAGGTTGTATTCTGCCACATCACCATACTGGATTCTATTGAGAATAGTTGTCCTATTAAGCGTACGTGCCAATATATTATTGTTGCTATCATCTGCCCTCAGGTTGACACCTAAGTGCAAATCAGTATTAACTTTTTCCCCAGGAATACTCCTTTGATAATCAGTGATAAATCCAAACAGGTTTCGATTTTCTTGTTGACGGATTTGGTCTCCATTCTCTGGGTCTTCCAAGAAGAACGTAAAATTTGAGAAAAGATCAAAATTATAATTAGAGTAGTAAAGCTTAGATTTAATTACTGAATTTGAGGACAAGAGATTTTTATAATCTAATATGAAATTGGATCTAGAAGTCGTGCCGCCTTCTGTATCGTCTATCGCACCAAATCTAGTGATGCTTCCTACATCTACTGATCTTTGTGGTATCTGACCAGAGGCGTCCCAGGTACTGGTAAAATGAGAGGCAGATAATCCTAGAGAAGAAGTCTCAGTCAATTCAGTTTCCCAACTCCCGTGTAGATTTAGTCTACTAAAATTCTGTGGGCTTTCGAATGGACCATCGGATATCAAATACTCTCCTGCCAGATAGGCGCCCTGCTTTTCGTTATCTACAAGTTTTAGTATGGATAATAATCTTTGTGTATTGAATTGTCCTGCTTCTACTTTGATAAGATTATTTGACACCCGTCTCTTTGTTTTAAAATCTACATAGCCAGCCGTATTGAAATTTCCTTTATTTGCATGGTACGGACCCAGTCCAAAATCAATCTTCTCTATTGTCTCAGGAATCAAAAAGTGTAAGTCAGCATATCCTTGCCCGTGAGCATGAGAAACCATATTGACTGGAATACCATTAGCTGTTATTGTGATATCTGTGCCATGGTCAATATCGAATCCTCTTAGAAATATCTGCTCTGCCTTACCGCCCCCTGCATGTTGGCCAATAAAGAGGCCGGGCACCTTAGTGAGGATTTCTTGTGCAGAGGAAACTGGCTTTAGCTCTATATCTAATCCAGATAAGATATCTGAAGAAGTCTTTTCATTAGATATTGTGATGGCCTCGAGAGATATTTCAGATGCCTTCATTTTAATCTTTACCAATTTATCTAATTGGCTGACGATATGATTAGACGCAGAATAGGTTAGATGCGAGATTGATAAAGTGTCCCCTACTTCTATATTCTCAAGTGTAAATCTTCCTTGGTCATTGCTATGGGTGTGGCTTCCTGAACCAATGGCATGAATCAGGGCATAAGATACTGGTTCTCCCCGCATGTCCATTAACTGACCAGTGAATGACTGTGCATGCATCTGGGTGACACCACATAGTAGGATAAATACCAAACCTAAACCGCTCATCCTCATATTCCTGCTTTCTAATTTTATCATTACTTACAAAGCCTATTGGATACAAACGTAGTACTGAAAAAGGAAAAATAGGGTGATTTTAGTTACAAATTGATGCGTAATTTGTCCCTACCTAGCAGTGTACAGCAAAAAACAGAGATTTCTAAATTATAATGGTAATTGTCCTATTATGATTAGTTTTAATACGTAGGGTGGGAATGAAATTACTATGTAATATGTAATTGGAAAATTATATCCATTGTAGTGACAAATTAGCTATGGAGAGATATCATTTATCTAAAAGAGAGCTTTTAGCCTAGTTCTTTGACGATCTGTTGTTCTAGCTCATCTATCCAATTCAACTCCCTTTTGCGAGATAAACTTTGATAGTAGCTTCTCAATAGTATAGTAAGATGGAGGTATTTGTTTTTTCTATAGTTCTCTTTATGGTCATACAACTTCAAAAATTGATAAAAGTCAAATTGCAATTTATCAATCGGAAATTTTTGCCTCATAAACATATTAGACATTTCATTAGTCCTATAACTATCAATTATAGAAAAGCCAATATCCTCAAATCGCTTTTCACGGGTAAGTTCATAGTTGAGAGCAGAATCAATAAGCGCTGTTATTAGAATTGTATTTAAATATTGAATATGCCCAAATAAAATAAATGATGGAATATCTATATTTTTAATAAGAGGTTTGATGAGAGTTGAATTAGAAAAGGATTTGGCAAGGGAATTCTTTATCAAATGATTGAACCTTATTTCATGCTCTACTTCTTCTCTTAATTTAAGAGAATATGGTTCATAATTGTCTTCGTCGAAGAATGAATCTTTCGAAGGGAGATATTCAATTGGTATATTTTTTTTGTCGACAATTTGGACTCTACTAGATTCTAGATTAGCATCGAGGTCTAGGGTGTAAACAAAATCCTTATTTAAGATTATATCTTTTAGACTAAGTGATCCTTTGAAAAAAAGATAAAATTCGAAATTTGTCACTTCAAATATCAGCCATCTATTTAATATATCATTATTGTCAACCCACGTGAATAGGTACTGTTTGCCATCATCTCCTATGAAATGTGATAGAATTGGGCCTTCAGAATACAGTAAATCCCCAATCTTCTTCGGCTTGAAGTCTAAGGTTTTAAGTTCGATATGCTGATATTCTATCATTTAAGGATCTCTACTACCTTAAAAATAGTGGTAAAATCAACCGATTGGTATTGAAAATGGCTGAAATGTCCATTTTTACCACTATTACTATTAACGCCATGATTCTTTTCTATGTTCCCTTTTGCAATCTTGGTCCCTAAGAGTTTGTATGCTTTGTCCTTCATGGTTTTATGTAAAAATTCAAATCTTGACTTAGCCGCTTCCTGGGAATTAAACATAGAGAGGGAATATGCTATACACTTCGATTTATCGTCCATTGATAGAACTCTTGCAGGATTTTTTTTAGCTAGTGGTTTAAAATTCTCAATGTTTTCTAGCTCATCAAAGACCCATCTAAATGCTTCGATATCTTTGTTTACGAAATTATCTGGAGGACAAGTTTCTGGAGTTGCATCCAAGTCTGCTTGGTATTTATATTTCATTCAGTTTTAATTTTAAGACAACTTCACCTATCTACCCTAATTCCATCACCACAGCCACATGGTCAGAATGAGTGACTTCATGTCCATGCCTTACAGATTTAATCCGCTCCGCTAGATTAGGTGTGACGGAAATATAATCTATACGCCATCCCTTATTATTCTTTCTAGCTCCTGACCTATAACTCCACCAACTATACTCATCTTCCTTATCTGGATGTAAATGTCTATAGGCATCAGTAAAATCCTTGTCAAACCATTTTTGCAGCCAAGCTCGTTCTTCGGGTCTGAAGCCTGGTGGCTTATCCTTCCGTGTAGGATTATGGATATCTATATCCAATCTCACGATATTGTAATCACCAAGGATGATGACCTTCTTTTGTTTCTTGAGAAGCGTTTTAGTCCAGGAATCAAAGTCTGAGAGAAATTCCATCTTATAATCATGTCTTTCAGCGCCGCTTGTGCTTGAGGGTAAGTAAAGATTAACCAAAGTGAAGTCATCAAAATCCGTACGCAATACGCGTCCTTCTATATCATACTTCTCCATTCCCATCCCGACGACTACCTTTTTTGCCTTTTCCTTAGTATATGTCAAGACGCCAGAATAACCCTTCTTTTCTGCACTGTGCCAGTAGGCATGATATCCTAGATCTCCGAAAATTTCTGGAGGCACTTGTTCTTCCTGAGACTTGGTCTCTTGTACACAGAATATATCTGGGTTTTCTTTTTTTACCCAGTCTATCAAATCCTTCTTCAGCGCAGCTCTTATGCCGTTAAGATTATAGCTAATAATTTTCATAGATTTCTTTATTGGAATAGTGGTGCAAATGGATCCGTGTTATACCCCATCTGCGATAATGTTTGTCCTGCTTTGACACCTTTCATTTTCACTTCTTTTCCTAGCAACTCATGTGTCGTAGACAACAATATGCCTTTATGAGATTCCCATCCACTCCATCCAGCATACATACCTTGCACTGGAATTATACTGGTCCACATATGATAACCAGTAGGTATATTCTTATCATCCATCAGCCATAAATAACTATCCCCCGGCGTAACCCCACCAGATTCATACGTTATCCTTAATCCCTTCTTCCCATCTTCTGTTTCTGTTATAGCTCTACTCGTACCTGGGTCATTCATTTTAAATGGTGCTATCATCCAAAAAGAATCGTTACACCAATTAGACCAAGCTTTTGCTTTTAGTGATTCAGCCTTATCTCCTGATTGGACTTCACCATTTGTCGTGATAATGGCTTCTTGTGTCTTAAGATTCATGATAGCTTTATTCTCACCCCATTCGATGACTGCCAAATCTCTTTTTTTATCCCAAAGATATTTCTGACCAGCTCTGAAAAATTCCCACTCCAAATATCCTAAAGTATCAAAGGCTGGTCTATTAAGTGCTTGCTGAATCTGATTAGCCCACCGATCTGCTTCACTGCCAGATTGTCCTTCAGGCAGTGGATCACTCATCACCTTGATGGCTACAAACCCTATTACAACCAAAGCTAGGAGAAGAAACAAAAGGTATTTTAAAATTTTCATAGCGATGGTTAGTTATGTTTTACTTAGTAGTTAAATTGGATGGCGTGATGAAGGAAAAATTCGTAATCAAAAATTGTTAAAGGTGGTCACTCTTTAAATGATTTGGAGTTCATTTCAACAATCTTGGGCCAGTTTATACTACCATCTCTATTGCAGTATTTTTCTGAAAATTCTTTTACGAAGAGATTTGTCTTTTTAGCATACTCCTCATCATACTCTTCAGTTTTCAGTTTAGCCTTATATCCTAGAGGTTCAATTATTTCTTTGTATAATTCTTTTTTGTCCGATATGAACTCCCAAAAGTCTTGACCGCAATATCGGTCATAATCACCTTGGTCAATATTCTTATTTCTACCATAGCAAATACCTAAAACAGGCTGCACTATTATTCCTGAGTTACTAGTTCTTAATGCCTTTTTTGCTATTTTGAAATAATCTTTAAGCTTCTTGTGTTGCGTACTGTTTCCCCAATAAAGTCCAGACTTAATTGAAACAATATATCTAATTTTATCTTTATCAAATTCTAAATCCATTCCTTCAATTCCTGATTTCCATCCTTTGAATGTGTGTGAATTAATGAAGATTGCTAATCCTTCTAGCCAATCGCCGAAGATTCCTTCTTCACTTGATGATATATGAGCATCAACAATTCCTGTAACAATCTCAGATGCAGTTTGAACATACTTAGCCTTAAATAGATAAGGGTTTTTTCGTTTAAGAATTTTGTCAAGTTTTAGTTTATTGAGACTTTCAATCCGTTTTCTGTGAAATGTGCCAATATTAGCCTCTACATATTTCTTTATGTCTTCATTATTAATCATATCGTGCAGTTGTATTACATTGATTCTTATATTTTAGCAAAATACACTTAAAGCATTGGCAAAGTTTACATTTATTGACCTTTTTGCAGGTATAGGGGGGTTTCACCTTGGTTTGGCGAAGAATGGTGGTGAATGCTTAGCGTTCAGCGAAATAGCTCCGAATGCTATAAGTGCTTATTGTGCAAATCTTCCTTTGGAATCCTACAATAACTTAGGAGATATCACTAAAATTGATTCCTTGCCTAAGCATGACTTATTGACTGCAGGTGTTCCTTGTCAAAGTTGGTCTATTGCTGGGAAAAATCTTGGTTTCGATGATGATAGAGGTCAGTTGTGGAATGATACTATCTATCTATTGAATAAGTCTAGACCTAAGGCTTTTATTTTTGAGAATGTTAAAGGCCTCGCTGATCCAAGAAACAAGGAGGCATTAAAATACATCCTGCGAAGAATTAAAAATTCAGGATATCATGCCGTAGCACATGTAATCAATTCTTATGATTATGGAGTGGTTCAAAATAGAATTAGGGTTTACATAGTCGGATTTAAAAATAAAAAGCACTTTGAAAAGTTTAATTTACCCTCTACCAAACCTTCAAGCAAAAAACTGTATCAAGTATTAGATAATATAGAGGTTAATAACTATAGTAAGCGAAAATTCGAAAAAAATAAACTTTTTGGTAAGGTTGTACCTATGGCAAGGACTCGATTTCAGAAAGTTGATGAAGTAAATGACTTTTTCCTTTTCAACGATATTAGAAATGGACATTCTACAGTCCATTCATGGGATTTAAATAAAGTAACTAAGGAGCAAGAAAAACTATGTTATTTGATATTGAGGAATCGAAGAAAAAAAGTATTCGGACCAAGAGATGGTAATCCGCTTTCATTAAGTCAGCTTCAATCATTAGATTCCACAGTAAAACAGAGCACTCTTGACCAGCTTGTGTCCATGGGAATTCTTAAAAAAGTTAACTACGCATTCAATATTAGGGATAGGCTAGTCCAAAACTTATCTCCAAAGGAAGAAATTGTATTGTCTTACAAGCATGGATCTGAGATTCACTTAGACAATCTTGTTTTAATGAATAAAAGCTTAGTTTCTAATGGTGTTAAGTTCACGAATGTTCTTGAAAGTTTACAAGTTAAGAACATTATATCACCCTCAGAAATAAGGTATGAATTCAAGAACTCTAAGATATCATCTGGGATAAATGGAATAAATCGAATTTATCTTCCTCTATCTGATGTCTTTTCAACATTGGTTGCAAGTGATACAAATGACTATGTTGCCACTGAGAATGTAGAATTTGAAAATCTTGAAGAATACAAAGCGTGCTTTATAGATCAAATCTACAGAAAACAAAAGTTCAGAAAAATTTCTAAATCTGAAGCATGTAAGATTCAAGGATTTCCTTCAAATTATAAGCTTCAAGAAAGTAGGTCTAAATGGATGAAGTTAATAGGGAATAGTGTTTCTGTTCCAGTTATTCAAAGTTTAGGCAATTCAATTCTTCAGACTGGTGTTTTTGACTTTTAATACTCGCAACTTGTTATTAGTGTATCTTCAATTCTATACAGAACAGCTATCTTTGTACAAAGTTAGCGAATGTATAAAGGAAAACGTGTGGCTGTGGTTATGCCGGCTTACAATGCCTCAGCTACTCTGGAGAAGACCTACAATGAAATTCCCTTGGACTTGGTAGACGATATCATCCTATGTGATGATGCAAGCAAGGATAATACGATAGAGGTCGCAGAACAGATTGGTGTACAGTATATAATCAGCCATCGTGAGAATAAAGGATATGGCGGAAATCAAAAATCTCTATATAACAAAGCCTTAGAAATCGGGGCAGATATTATAATTATGCTCCATCCTGATTACCAGTATACGCCTAAACTTATTCCTTCTATGGTCAATATAATAGGAGAAGACCTCTACCCTGTTGTATTAGGGTCTAGAATTCTAGGCAAAGGGGCCCTAAAAGGAGGAATGCCTATCTATAAATACATTGCCAATCGTTTCCTTACTTTGGCTCAAAACATCTTGGTCTCTTATAAATTATCTGAATATCATACAGGCTATCGGGCCTTTAGTAAAGAAGTACTTCTTGGCATCAATTTCAATTCTAACTCTGATGACTTTGTCTTTGATAATCAAATGCTGTCTCAGATTATTTACGCTGGATATGATATAGGGGAAGTGACTTGTCCTACTAAATATTTTGAAGAGGCCTCTTCTATCAATCTGCCACGAAGCATAAAGTATGGTCTAGGTGTTCTCGGTGTTTCAGTCTTGCATAGACTCAATAAATGGGGACTGGGAAGAAGTAAGCTATACCGAAAATAAGAGTAGAGGCCTGTTAATAGATTGAAATGTGCTTGCTAAAAATATGTCTTTATCATTCCCTCTGTTCTTTCTTGAAAAATATCCAAATCATCAAATGCATTCTTAAAAAATAGATCCCTATCGCGCTTGCCTCTTGTACTGATTAGCGTAGACTTGCTTATGATTCTATCAAGCCACGATTCTATGTGATTGCATACTCGCTGGTCGTCTGAGAAAATATAGTTTGGTGTATCGTATTTATTGTAGAGACTTTTTTGATTGTCACTTTTTATAAAAATCATTTCGGAATTAAATACCAATTCGTTGAGATAAATTTCCACGTCATTATTACTGGACTCTTGTCCAAAAAAAGATTTCTTACCACTTTCACAGTTCTTCTTCATGAACACCATTAACTTGTCCAGGTCACCGATAATCTCCCTAATAATATCAGCAGATTTGAAGACACCAGCCCTGGTATAATAGGACAATTGCATCATGGTCAAAGCAAACATATTTGGATTCCATAATTCGATACTAGGATATGAGAGATAGATGTCCAGAACTTTCTGTGTAATCTCTTTCAATGAAGGAATGTCGTAGATGAGATTAAAAGAAAAATGGTCATTATCAGCTGATATGTTCCAATTGGTTTTATCCCAAACAAACAATTTAAATGCCATCAGTTTCGGAAATTGAAGGTAATAGAAGATTGGAATCTCATTAGCCAAATAAATGGCTGCGGCATTGGTGTCCTGGACAAGCTGGCCCAAATGAAGGCTGATCTGGGTCCAGAATTCGCTATAAGTTCTTGGCCTGTACTTGATCGTATCCGTAGAAAAGGAATAGTTTTTCATCTCTTTCTGGCCAGACAGAAAATACTGGTCAAAAGATATATCGAGTTTATTAAATATAGTAATCACCTCTTCCACGCTGAACTTAGAAGAACCATTAAGTTTTTTGTAAGCACCACTCTTAGTCAGTCCTAATATTGACATGACTAGGTCTACAGGCTTCTTGTCTGGCTTTTCTAAGGAAATGATTTTGTTAATATCCATATCAGGTAATTCACGCCAAGTAATTACCTAATATAGGCAAAATGTGTCGCTTGCGCTCAAAATTACTTTTCAAATTATCCATTATAGGTATTAATGCCTGATTTTTTATAAATCTCAGAATAGTCGTCTCCTAAATTTGAGAACTATGAATGATAAAGATGACAGCTAGTTACTGATACAAAACATGATTTGATGACTATCTAATTAATAACAAATTAAATCTGAAAACATTATGACAACTACAATCCACAGACATCAGATTGTCAACATGCTGATGCAATCCTTTGCGCAAAATGAGCGCATTCAAAACATGCTAAGGTCTAGAAGACCTATCCACTTAAGAGCCTTTTTTGAGTACATCTATACTCATGTGAAGAGATGCGGAAGGATATTTCTATCTACAGACGAATCTACCTTGTTACTCTTTTATCAGCAAAGTAATCAAGGACAAAATTGGGAACTAATTAAAGCAAAACTAAACCTTTTACTCAATCACTTTTCTCTTGTCAGATTGAAAGAAACCCTAGCCTCTATAAATACTGTCAATGCAATAAGAATTGCACATGCCATACGTCAAGGAGATAACGATTATCTATATGTGTGGTTTCTAGCAGGAAAGGAGAAGAGACAAACCTATGCAGGGCTATATGAAGCCATGGAATATCTTAAGGTCGAAAGTAAGATGAATAACTTACCGATTTATATAGAGACCGCTGTACAACGAATGCTTCCAATATACCTTAGAGCAGGATTTAAATGCTATACAGAAACAGAAAGCAATGGTCAACATATCTGGTTCTTAAAATATGGAAACTATGAAAAGTAAACTCTCATACAGTCAGGGTGATGAAGCTTTTCTAAAAGCCATGAATGAAAGCGTCAAAGAATACTTTGACACAAACAGCAATAAGGACAAGATTGGGAACTGGCAATTGCATTTAAAAGCTACCCTATTATTTAAAGCTTATTTACTATGCTATTCATTGATTTTTGCTTCAGAATCCTTGACTTCATTGATTCTCTGCTATGTTCTTATGGGACCATTAACTGTTTTCCTGGCTTTGAACATAGGACATGAGGCGGCCCATAATATTTTTTGCAGAAGCAAACCATGGAATAGTTTATGGGTGAAAATATTTGATTTTCTAGGCGCTAGCAGTCAAGTATGGGTATACAAGCACGTGCATTCGCATCATGCGCATACTAATGTATATAAGGTAGACCTCGAATTACAACAATCAGATATTGTAAGAATATTTCCACAAGACGTGCACAGGCGATTTCACAAATTCCAACATTTGTATATGCCTCTTCTATATTGCATTTATACCTTAGTATGGTTTTGTTACAGGGACTTTATCGATTATAAAAAACTAAGGAAAGTAACAACTAAGAATTTGCGCTCAAGTGACTTGAAGTTCTTTGGAGCAAAGATTTTATACATAAGTCGAATGATTATTATACCGATTATGGTATGTCCATTTGACTGGACGGATATAATATTAGCTTTTGTTATAGGAAATATTATCTCCAGTGTCACGGTAACATTTGCTTTGGTTTCGACGCATGTCGGTGAACACTCTCACTTTCCAGAGCCAGATGAAAACGGCAGAATTAATCACAGTTGGGTGCGCCACCAATTCCTGACAACTTCAGATTTTTCTACAAAGAACAAATTGGTTACTGCTCTATATGGTGGGTTCAATCATCATCTGACCCATCACTTGTTTCCATATGTATCGCATGTGCATTATCCAGCAATAACGGAACGTATTAGAATTATCAGTGACAAATTTAAGGTAGCGACTTTTCCACAACCTAGCATTTGGTCAGCAATCCAATCACATTTCAAATTACTTATAGAACGTTCCAGAGCTGGACAACCACCCTTAGAATGGATGGAAATGTAATCGTCTATAACTAGCTAATCACAAACAACACCAAACCATTTATTAAATCTAAAAAACAAACTTATGCCACCTCATTAAACTAACTCCACCAACAGCTTCTCACATATCGATTGGCTCAAGACTACATCAGACAAATCATCGTAAGATACCGTATAACTTTTATCAAAACTTTCGATGTGCAATACCTTGATGTGTGTACCTAGTTGGATAGATTTCTTATTGAGAAACAAGAGAAAATCAGTAGAGCTTTTCTGGAGTGCTTTGACAATGACTGTGGACTCTACAGGTACTTTCGATAGAGGCATGTAATTAGGCCTATTGAAGTTGCCTTCTTTGTCGGGTATAGGTGAGCCGTGTGGGTCTACTGATGGAAAGCCCAATAGCTCATCCATTCTGTCGAAGAATTTTTCTGTCTTTATATGTTCTAATTCTTCTGCTATCTCATGAACTTCTTCCCATCCAAATTCCATGATTTGAGATAAAAACATCTCAGACAATCTGTGCTTTCTAATAATAGATGCTGCATTCCTTTTTCCCTTTTCAGTAATTCTAATTGGCTTGTATCTCTCTGAAACCACTATCCCATTTGCCTGCAGCTTTTTAATCATATCATTTGCTGTGGGCTTACTTACATTGAGTGCTTTCCCCAGATTAGACAAGGAGATTTCTTCATTTTCAAGATGCAAGAAATACAGGGCCTTGATATAATTTTCCTTGGTTTGGGTGTTGTGTTTGCTCATTTCCCTATAAAGATATAGAGAATTGTCTAATTCTATTGTTAGGTATGTCTAACTTTTGTATTTTAGTAGTCGAAATTGGAATGAATGCGTCTTAGAATCGAATTAGTCTTTACCCTATTATCAATAACACTAGGAGTGGCATCCGCACAAACTGGCACTGTGTCCGGTTATCTAACAGGAGATGGTCAACCCGTAGCCTATGCCCAGTTATACATTGATTCTCTGAGTCTGGGTACGACTACTGATTCTGAAGGACATTATACATTGCATGATATTCCCGTAGGAACCTATCACATCACGGCAACCTACCTTGGTTATGAGGACCAAACCACTGAAATAAGTATCAGTGAAAAAGGGCCCAGCAAAGCCTTATCAATAAATCTTAAGCCGTCGAAATTTCAGATAGATGAAGTCGTCGTTACAGGCACGAAGACCTTCAAAAGACAATCCTCTTCACCAATCATTGTCAATGTTGTGGACAGTAAGACTTTGGATAATGTGCAAGCGTGTAACCTTTCAGAAGGCCTCAAATTCCAACCAGGACTTAGAGTAGAGACCGACTGCCAGACCTGTAACTATACCCAACTTCGTATGAATGGATTGGCTGGAGGCTATTCTCAGATACTTATTAATGGTAGACCGATTTTTAGTCCACTAACGGGATTGTATGGACTAGAACAACTACCTGCAAATATGATAGACAAAATAGAAGTTGTCCGTGGTGGTGGTTCATCTCTATATGGGTCCAGTGCTATCGGAGGTACGGTCAATGTCTTAACTAAAATACCTACAGACAATAGTTATGAACTCGACTATACCTACCAAAACATAGAAGGACAGACTGGTGACAACATACTTAGTGGCAATGCGACTCTTGTATCTGAGAACAGTCGATCCGGTATTTCATTTTTTATGAACCATAGGAACCGGGGATTCTATGATGCCAACGCAGATAACTTCTCTGAAATACCACTGCTAAGTAATACATCACTAGGAACGAATTTCTTTTTTCTTCCTAGTGACAATCAAAAATTGGAATTCAGCCTAAGTAACATCAATGAATATCGACTAGGTGGAGAAATGAGAACGGACATTCCCGCACATCTGACGCTACAGTCAGAAGAAAGAAATACCAGTGTATGGCTGGGTAGTGCTGATTATCAAATCAATTTTAATCATGGCAATAGTTCTCTCATAAGCTATGCCGCATGGCAAAATACAGACCGTACACATTATACAGGCATACAACCAGATGAGGGTACTGAAGCGTTCGATAGTTTTATAGCCAATCCACCCTATGGTACATCAGATGTAAGCACCTATAATGTTGGTATCCAGCTTAATCATGCCTTGAAGTCATTTATTTTCGGTGAGAATATTCTAACTGTGGGTACGGAATATGTCTATGACTCGGTTCTAGATGATATTCCTGCTTATAACTATCTGATAGATCAGACAACCAGAAATCTAGGTGTCTTTATACAAAGTGACTGGGAGATATTACCTCAGGTAAATATTCTATCTGGGGTAAGAATGGATAAGCACAATTTGCTAGACAAAGTCTTATTCAGTCCTCGAGCATCTATACTGTACAAATTAGGATCGACCACGCAGTTCCGAGTCAATTATGGAACTGGATTCAGAGCACCACAAGCCTTTGACACTGATTTACATATCGCTTTTGCGGGAGGAGGTATTTCGAGAGTAGCGCTTTCCCCAGATCTTCTAGAAGAGAATTCTAAGAGCTATAGTGCCTCTATTAATTATGATAAGGTGACAGAGGATTGGGTTGCAGGCTTTACCTTAGAAGGATTTCACAATAGATTAGAAAAGGCGTTTGTCCTTCAGCCTGTGGGGGAGGATGCGTTTGGAGAATTGTTCGAAAAGCAGAATGGCGATGGTGCCACAGTCCAAGGTGTCACCTTAGAACTAAGAGCCAACTACAACCGAAAAATTCAACTCGAAAGTGGCTTCACCCTCCAGACAAGTCAATTTGATTCACCAGTTCAATACATAAACGAACTAGAAGGACTTAGAGAATTTGTCCGCACACCTAACGATTATGGTTATGCGATACTTACGCTTACGCCAAATAAGCAATGGAACGCCGCCTTAAACTATATTTACACTGGGACTATGAAAGTCCCTCATTTTGCAGGAGCTCCCAATCAACTTCGTGACGAGATTATCACCACAGAAACTTTTTCTGAATTAAGCTTACGGTTAGCCTACAATCTTAAGCTAGAGAAGCTCGGTAATAACCTAGAGCTTTACGGCGGTATAAGAAATATCCTTAATGATTACCAAAATGACTTCGATATTGGAAAGAATCGAGATAGCAATTTTGTGTATGGACCAGCACAGCCAAGGACTTTTTATATAGGATTGAAAGTGAGATCTTAGGCTTCGTCTCTTTTAAATCAGAAAGATTATAGTCACTTATCGTATCAGAGTAACTATCAGCGCACAATGGCTGCACGATAATTCTTAAAATTGGGTAGAATTGTAATGGATTGTATTACTGAGGTAGCCTAAATAAGAACAGGGTACTATCGAAATATCGAAGCACCCTGCATAACCCCAAAAAACCAATTGAAAACAATTCTCTTATATTTCAACCGATAAAAATGGAAAAAACAGAGTGCCCTTTTTTGCAAAATAGCACTCTGTATAACCCCAAAAAACCAATTGAAAACAATCTATCTTTCAAATCTTCTCACTATTAGAAGACTCTTATTTTATCTCTTTAAAAACAACTGAGAACAGACGTTTAGAATTGAGACTGAAAAAAACGGAATTGGTCACATTTTTTTTTAGATTTTTTATTGTGATGTATAATTAACTGATAATGTGTGTATTATGAAGGTAAAGAAGGTGTTTTCGTGTAGTAATTGTGGTGCCAATTTTAGCAAGTGGGAGGGTAAATGCGCCAGTTGTGGAGAATGGAATTCTTTGCATGAAGAAACGGTGCAAAAACTAACACCAAAAGAACAAACAAAGCATATTTGGAGAGAAGCGCAGCGCACCGCACCCAAGCCTATCAAAATTCAGGAGATTAAGCAACACCAACAGACAAGAACAATCTTGTCAGATGGTGAATTAAACAGAACACTCGGCGGCGGCTTGGTGCCAGGCAGTATAACACTAATAGGGGGTGAACCAGGTATAGGGAAGTCTACCCTTCTACTTCAGTTAGCGCTCAAAAGTCCTCTAAATGTATTGTACGTTTCTGGAGAGGAATCGCCACAGCAGATTAAGATGAGAGCTGAGAGAATAGGTATAGACAACAAAAATTGTCATATCCTATCTGAAACGAACCTTAATGACATACTGAAGCAAGGCCTAGCGCTTAATCCACAGCTTCTGGTGATAGACTCTATCCAGACCATCACCTCACCTAGAGTAGAGTCCATGGCTGGAAGCATTTCTCAGGTTAGAGAATGTACTTCAGACCTACAATCATTTGCCAAGGAGAATGCCATTCCTGTTATGATTATCGGCCACATTAATAAAGAAGGTTCTATTGCAGGCCCTAAAATACTAGAGCATATTGTGGATACGGTATTGCTATTTGAAGGAGATAGGAATCATATATACCGGATACTTAGGACCAAGAAAAACAGATTCGGATCCACGGAAGAGATTGGAATCTACGCTATGGAAGCTACAGGACTGAGACAAGTCGCTAATCCCTCTGAACTACTGCTAAGCCAGAGTGATGAATCCTTCAGTGGGAGTACAGTGGCCACGACAATAGAAGGAATGCGTCCTATGCTCATAGAAACTCAAGCACTTGTGAGTCAGGCGATTTATGGCAATCCTCAGCGATCTAGTACTGGTTTTGACCTAAGAAGACTAAGTATGCTACTAGCAGTGCTGGAGAAAAGGGCAGGCTTATTCTTTGGCCAAAATGATGTTTTTCTGAACATTGCTGGCGGACTCAAAGTACAAGATACTGCTGTGGACTTCTCTATAATCGCCGCCCTCATATCTTCATTACATAATATTCCCGTGAGCGGAAAGGTGTGTTTCGCAGGAGAAATAGGATTAACTGGAGAGGTGAGAGCCGTTAATCGTATAGAACAACGTATAGAAGAAGCAAGTAGATTGGGTTTCGAGGCTATGTACTTGTCTAAGTATAATCTTAAAGGCATAAGTAAAAAGCCAAAAGGCATCGAGCTATTTCCTGTGAGTAAAATAGAGGATTTGGTGTCCATGCTCTTCTCATAGAGCCTATATTTACATCATGAATTTTCTTTTCCTCAAGAGCTTGCATCTCATATCTATGGTCGCATGGTTTGTGGGTCTATTCTATCTGATACGTCTCTTCGTATATCATGTAGAAGCCTTAGACAAGCCAGAGCCTGACAAGTCGATATTAGTTAGCCAATATCATATAATGGAAAAGAGACTCTTTCGCATTATAATGAAACCAGCTATGATACTCACCTGGGTTTGTGGCATTTCGCTGATTGTAATTAGAGGAATGGAGTATTTTCAAGCCAATTATTGGTTACATGCGAAATTAGTACTGGTATTCTTACTATCTGGTTATACCGAATATGCAGGCAAAATGATAAGCAAGTTACAGTCGGGGCATAAGATTATGTCTTCTCATAAAATGCGGCTATTCAATGAGGTTCCAACTTTGTTTTTGGTAACAATAATATTACTTGCTGTTTACAAGAATTTGCTGAACTTTGGATATACCATCGCAGGAATTATTTTATTTGCAATTGTCTTAGTCTTACTGACAAGATTATATCGTCGAATTAGACTTAATAAATAACTACTCAAACTTTACTTATGCGGACCTTTCTAAAGTTCTTAATCATAATATTGGTGGTAATTGCCGTAGGTGCGATAATCCTGATGGCCCTATCTCCAAAGAAAATGGAGCTATCACAAACTGAGACGATGGAAGCTCCTCCTGCTATGGTTTATAATATTGTCAATGATTTTAAAAAATGGCAAGATTGGTCTCCATGGTTGGAGCTGGATCCAAATATGGTCAGCACTTATTCTGAAAAGTCTGAAGGAGCCGGCGCTTCCTATAGCTGGAAAGGAAACAAAGAGGTGGGCGAAGGATCACAAAGTATAATTGCTTCTGTGCCTAACGAAAGCATCAATACAACGCTTAAATTCAGTGACTGGGATGGAGAATCAAAAAGCAACTGGGCCTTTAAGTCTGAAGGTCAGAAAACTAGTGTTACCTGGGATTTTGAAGGGGCTGATACACCTTTCATATTCAGACCATTTAATTTATTCATGAAGGGTAAGCTCAAGAAGAGTTATGTAAAAGGATTATCAAATATTAGAAAGATTGTAGAAGATAGAGCAAAAAATGGCGTCTACAATGGATACAAAATAAATGAAGTCTATGTAGGTGAGAAGTCTTATGTTATGAACAGACAGCAAGTCAGTCAAGAAAATATATCTCAGTTCTATGCACAAAATCTAGGCGCTTTGTTTGCTAAGGCTCAAGGCGAAAATCTGGAGATGGATGGTATGCCAAGTGGTTTGTTCTATTCATGGAATCAATCCAATAGCACCACAGACATGGCAGCTGCTATCCCCACAAAAACGCTGGCTAATATTCCCGGTTTTATCAGCCAAACCCTACCGGATGGAAAGGCTGTCCAGGTAGATTATTATGGTGATTATAGCAAGACTGAAACAGCCCACAATGCGATAGATGCCTATCTTAAAGATCATGGTTTATTAGTCAATTATCCAGTGATAGAAGAATATGTGACGGATCCTACCACTGAGAAAGATCCTACTAAATGGTTAACTAAAATCACCTATTATATAATCAATAGCTCACAATAAGGATACGGGCTTTTGTCACTTATGACCTATAAATAAAACTAATTAATCCCTTAGCTCGTTATGCAATTATAGTCTCAAATCTGAAATGTAGCAATGAAATGTCTAACGCTTATTCTGAGTATCTTATTTGTATCTCCTCCTTCAATGGTGGGTGTTCACGATTTTCATTTATGCAAGACTGATATCCACTACAAGACAGAACTCGAGACAATACAGATTACAATACACACTTTTATAGATGATACTGAGGAAGCGCTTCAGAAACTAGAAAAGCTGGACTACAAAATATTTGAATCTGCAGAACATCCAGCTACTGATTCTATACTGACCCAGTACCTTGTGGACCAATTAATCGTCAAGATAGATGGCCAGCCTGCGGAGTTGCAGTGGTTGGGCAAAGAGCCGAGTGATGATATACAGGGACTATATTCTTACATAGAAGTTCTTGGTGTCTCTGATGTGAAAACACTGGAAATAGAAAACCACATTCTAATGGACCTCTTTGATGATCAGCGTAACATTACCACGGTACTAAAGGACAAGAAAAGAAAAGCATTCGAAATATTTAGTGTCAAAGACTACGCCTTAAAAGTCGATTTTTGAAGTTAAGCAATATACCCAAGCTGCTCATCATCTTGCCTGTCAGGCTCTATCAGAAGTATATCTCCCCACTCACTGGCGCTAATTGTAGATACACCCCCACTTGCTCCTCTTATATGATTATCGCAGTGGAAGAATGGGGCTTATTCAAAGGCACATGGCTAGGAATTAGACGCATATTTCGTTGTCACCCATGGGCGGATTTTGGTCCAGACCCAGTACCTTCCAACCCCAAAAAGGCTAAGAAATAGCCTATAACATTCTGCTAGAAGAACAAATCCTTGACTAGTAATGATTTAAATGTATAGCTTACTTTTGCGACACAATACTAACCATATGCATATCAGACCTAGACGAAATAGAAGAACCGCAAGTATCAGGAAGCTGGTCAGAGAAAATCGAGTCACTACTGATGATTTGATTATGCCGCTCTTCCTCATAGAGGGTAAAAACAAGGAAGAAAAAATAACTTCTCTTCCAATTGCCTATCGACGATCACTGGATAAGCTACTCATAGAAATCAAATCTTGTATGAAGCTAGGCATCCATGCTTTTATACTATTCCCTAAAGTGCCTAAAAAGTATAAAGATAAGATGGGCTCTTATAGCTATTCCAATGAAAACTTCTACTTGAAAGCCGCTACTAAAATCAAAAAGAAGTTTCCCGAAATCACACTTATCAGTGATGTCGCCTTAGATCCCTATAATATAGATGGGCATGATGGGATCGTGAGCAATGGCACTATCCTTAATGATGAGACTATTGCTATCCTCGCAGGCATGGCTGTAGCTCAGGCAGCGGCAGGATTTGATGTTATCGGACCCTCTGACATGATGGATGGAAGAGTGGAGGCTATCCGAGATGCTCTGAATCATGCTGGGTACCAAGAGGTAGGTATTATGTCTTACACTGCCAAGTATGCGAGTGGATTTTACGGTCCCTTTAGAGATGCGTTGGGCTCTGCGCCGGTAGAAAGTGCTGATATACCCAAGGACAAAAAATCTTATCAGATGGACCCAGCCAATAGCACTGAAGCATTGCTGGAAGGTGAATTAGATACGCTGGAAGGTGCCGACTTTCTAATGGTAAAGCCAGCCGTCCACTATCTCGATATTATAGCCCACCTTAAATCAGAAAGCACACTTCCTGTTGCTGCTTATCATGTCAGTGGGGAATGTGCGATGCTATGGGCAGCCTGTCAGAAAGGTTGGTTAGATTATGAAACAGTTATGCCTGAAACGTTACTAAGTATCAAGCGTGCAGGAGCAGATGTGATAATAACCTATTTTGCGAAGGCGTTCATGGAGATACAAAAGAAGCGAAAGTAAATGCAACTTGCTATCTGTCTAGTAATTATCTTATCAATGTAACGTCATCAGCAAAAAGAATCTCTTCACCATTTTTACAAAACCCTTCTATCACATATACAAATACCCCAGGAACTAAAGGCCTGCCATTAAGTGTGCCATTCCAGCTTGGATTAGGGTCTTCAGAATGAAATATTTTGTTTCCCCATCTGTCATATATCATCATCTGTGTGAAAGTCACCGCTTCGGAAAATGGCTGAAACATTTCATTCATAATATCATTGCCAGGAGAAAATACATTAGGGATGAAGGCCTTGCAGTTTTCTATTCTACATACTTCTTCATCTTCCGATTCTATATTTACGATAAACTCAAAATCGCAGTCACCCTCCTCCTCTATCAGGAATGTGAAAATGCCCGGTTCTACAAATACGCCTAAGTCATGCTCAATGGAATCTCCTTCACATAATTTGTATGACTCAGAAATTTGTTCAATATCCAGAAAGGATAAATTGGTACTAACAATACTGTCACAACCTTCTCTACTAAGCAATGTGTCTAAGTAAATTCCAGATTCATTGTACTCCGTATTTCCGACCAAAATAAAATCGTTTGCGCAGAGCTCTACAGATTGAGTAAATACAATCTCTTCTCTAACAAACAATTCAGTCTGAATTATACTATCACAGCCAACAGAATTTTCTAATGTATCCATAAAGATTCCAGATGAATCGTAAATACGTGAGCCCACTGGTAGCGATTCTCCGTTACATAAGTCAATGGATTGAAAAAACTCAGAAGGCTCTAAGTCCCTTACAATCGTATTGACTATACTGTCACAGCCTCTCCGACTTATGAGTGTATCTATGTATGAGCCAGAAATCGCGTATGTACTTAGTCCTACGTCTATAAAATCGCCAGGACAGATTTCAGCTTCCTGAGTAAATTCTATTTGATTTAAGAATTCCAGGCTAGTATGTATAAGACTATCACAACCTTGAGCATTGCGCAATGTGTCTATGTAGTCTCCGCTTATCGTATATATGTTAGCGCCAACTAATAGGGAGTCCCCATTGCAAAGCGCCATCGATTGGAAAAATTCTGTGTGATCTAGAATATTTAATTCGGTTAATATGATACTATCACAGCCATTTTGGTTACGTAAGGTATCTGTGTAGTTACCTGAAAAATAATAAACACTCTCGGCTACCTCTATGGAGTCACCATCGCAGATAGAGAATGCTTGGGTGGTTCCTTGCATAGGAAAGTAATCCAATTCCGTAAGTAATATGCTGTCGCAGCCATTGGCATTAATTAAAGTATCCATATAGTTGCCAGGAAAAAAGTATATGTTACTCTCTATTCTCAGAGAATCTCCTTCACATATGAATATTTCTTGGTTGGTCTCAGGCACATTGAAGTATTCCAATTCTGTATTCACTATACTATCACAACCATTGGCGTTAATTAAAGTATCCGTATAACTACCTGGAAATAAATAAATGCTCTCAGCTATTCGAAACGTATCACCATTGCATATAGATACCGCTTGGTTAATGTCAAAGCTGTCAAATATATTCAGACGACTAGTGACAATGCTATCACAGCCCGTAACACTTTGTAATGTATCCACGTAATTACCTGGAAGTGTATAATTGTTTGCCCCTACTGTTAATACGTCTCCACTGCATAAGGAAATCGTTTGGTCAAATTGGATTAAATCTGAAACCTGTAAATCCAGATTTACAATACTGTCACACCCAGCTATGCTTTCCAAGGTGTCAGCATACATCCCAGATTCTGCGTACACACGGTTCCCTATCATCACCGAATCTCCAAAACATATACTCTGCATATATTCTACAATCGGTAACTCGATTACCCCCACCACTTCATTACAAGTAACTGCTTGCCCACTCCCGTCTAATATTTCAAAAGTATAAATGCCCTCTGTCAGATTCTCAAACAAACCATCCTTCTGTACTTGGCTTCCATTTATGGAAAAGCAATATGGAGAAATCCCTCCTGAAGGTATCACATCTATAGACCCTCTAGTATTGCTTGCACAATCAAACATGGTAGATCTGGCCTGACAGGCCAAGCAGTCATAGGGTGATGGGTCAATGGTAAAGAATAAAGTCGTTTCGAAATTAGAATTAGGGTCTGTTACGATTACTGTATAGTCTCCAGCTGCGAGTTCGTTAAACTCATTCGTACTTTGTATTACTTGCCCTGGAATAAGTTCGTAAACATAATCACCTATACCGTTCCTAACATTTACTATCGCAACGCCATCATTATTACCTATACAACTAGGACTAGAGGATGCTATAGAAAAACTTAAACAAGCTGCACTCATTTGAGTGGGATCTATGCTGGTGCCTATGCCTTGACCTCGTGGTCCTAAGACAAGCGGGATTCCACATTCATCTACACCACTGTCTAAAGCTGTATTATCCAGCAGGTCCTCATTCATTAAATTTTCATCTCCTTCGATGGCATCTGGACAGAGGTCATCATCTGAATTAAGATCAAGATAATCAGGTGTACCATCTCCATCAGTGTCATTATTACAGTCTAATCCGAATATCTGACCATTGATATATGTGGGGCCAACAACTTCCTGGCTAATTGTTACCATATTGGTAGCGTTCTGATTCCACGTAATGCTATTAAACTGAGGATCTCCAGGTTGGACAATTAGTTGCTCCAGGGTTGAATTTGTAAATCTTTTGCCAAGAATCAATACCTGCCCATCTGCACTCATTTTCAATCTTATTATCGGATCTCCAGGGCCACCATTTATGTTCCAAATCTGAGGATTGCCGTTTCTACCAAACCTTGTTCTATCAGATGCAAATATCAAATCTGAATCTGCGGGTGTAGATGGACCAATCTCAAATTGTAGTTCATCATCAACTAAATCGGTACCGTTAATATTTATTCTAAAACTATTATCAAGCGCATACAAATCAATGAAAATTCCAGTAGTGGCCGCAGGAAATACGAAGGTGGTTGATATGCCATCGGAGGACTCAAAAGTCTCTTCTATTAGGTCCTGACATTCAAACAAGTCTAATATTCCATCATTGTCTGCATCAGAATCGAGGCCATTTATAATTCCATCTTGATCACAATCACCTGCAGGGGAAGGGTCTATGCACTGAGCATGGATATCTCCAATAAGTAGAAATAATGAGATAAGAACAGACAATAAATATCTGGTGTGCATAGCTAAAAGTAACAATTTATGAGTTATCTCTAGATATCGTAAAACCGAAAATGTGGTATTGTTGTGAAGTGTACATTTAGAAAAAGTAGATACCTGTCTAACTAATTCTCAAATCTACATAAAACTCAAGTTGGTGAGCCTGAGGACTCCAAACCTTTTTGAAGATCCGCTCAGAAGTTACCGAGTATACCTATTCGGGTTCTACTAGTTTTATTTCTCCATTTTGCACAGAAACACAAAGCTTGCCGTTTTCATTTGGATGCCCGTCACATACTTTTGGACAAATTTTAGAATAAACGCTTTGGGGGGACTATGCATTATAGAATGAGTATACCCACCGAAATACTGTCTTTCTTGACCGGCGTATTCTTGTTTGCCCCAGCAGTTGGGACAAGCTTTTGCATCTAGCATTTCTACTAGGGAAGAAGTTGTCTGATTTTTTCTTCTGTATATTCTACTTAATAATGTCATAGCATTAAATTTTAATTTTGAAAAAATCTGTACTTACTAAAGAATAAATAATTGCTTGATGCAGCGTTTGCCTTGCTGGAGACTATGAGGCAAATCAGAAAATATTGCCAATAAAAATTATATGCTAAGATGTAAGAATGAAATAGCTAGAAGCCTTTATTTTACGGGTATTTCTGCGAGAATAGAAATGTGAGTTAACGTAGCAATTATATCCGACGTAGTGACGAAGGAGCTATGGCGTGATATATAGAGTTATGTGGCGTTGTTCAATAAGGCACGTTATGCTAACGTACCACACCAGGTCTTGATGCCTATTTTGATAGCAATTTTTAGCATTACAGTAACTAGTGCCGCAATTACTCCAATTGCAACACCAGCCATAGGTCCTAGTGTTGCAGTTGCGATTGCTGCAGATATAGCTGATGAAATTATTTCAGCTGCTTTATCAAATTCTCCTGTAATTTTCTTTCTCTCCGCTTTATAAGTCTTGTCATCTGTGCATATGAATTTGAAAAACTCTGTTTTTATGGCTCGATAAACAGGCTTATTTCTTTCCGTTACAATTTCTTCTTTTTCTTCTGAACTAGAGTAAACTCCCTTTTCAAGGGTTGTTACATCCTTGAGCATAAATGATAATACAGGAATGGAAAGACTATCGAAATCATCTATTTCAGGATTATCTAAAGAGCTAAAGTATCCTTGTAGTTTTTCGGAATCCTCTAAGCCTTCTAAAGTAGTTGAGTTATTAGGAGTTTCAATATTGTTTAATAGTTCAATCATTTAGATGTCTTTGAGAATTGTTCTTGTAATTAATCCAATCTTACTATTTGTATTGTTCTGAGCAATTGCCTTAGATATTTTTGTCATTTCTACTGCTCTTATAAAGCTAAGAATTTCATTGCTATAATCAATCCTAGACAAGTAGATTTTTCCTTGTTCAATATCTGTTGCATCGAAAAGTAATTCGAATTGGATTTTAGAATCGTAATATGCGGCAGCTCTCCAAATGTATTTAGGCAGAAACGCCTTTAGTATCTTAGATTTATTTGTGATTATAGACTTAGTCGGAGTCTCGATTATTTCTCTCTTAATATCATTAACTTCTGATAAATATATATCCCAAGTTAATGAAGATGCTTTAATATTCAGAATTCCTTCCAAAAGATTATTCACCTCTTTGAATACTCCTTGGAACGAAAACTCCAAGGTGTTGACAATCGCATAAATTGATTGAATTGATATTCTAATTTTGTTGTAAAGCGGAATTAGAATTGCATCTATTTTAGCAATTATTGGCAATTTGTTTTTAGAGCTTTTCCACGATGTCAACATCATCTGGTTGGTGATGTTGCCATTTACTTTATAGAACCTGCTATCAAATTTCATTCTTGCAAAAGGACATAGCTGATCATCGTGACAAAAGATTCTTGTTAAAGAAGATGATTTTAGTATTACTTCATTTGCTATTCGTATTTCTTTTAGTCCATCCTCAAATGAATAACCTGCAACAGTCACTGCATGTTCTGCGTATAATTTTAAATTATTGTTTTTCTGTACTTCAAATAAGCTTAGACCACAAATAATTGGAATACCTGCTCTTAGGTATGCATACATTATCATTTTATTAATGCGTATATCTATTGGTGTATAGATTTGTGGTTCTAGCCCTAGTCGTGAGATTCCAACTCCAAGCTGTTCGATTGTAAGCCCGTTGTTGGGAAAATTCCTAGTAAAATTTGTTTGAGCAGTAGATAGTTTTGTAATCTGCGAAGGTGATGGCAGTCTATGCTTAAACAGTTCGCTTGTTTTCTGAGCGGCCGACCACAATGCACTTGATGCGCAGACTGCTACTGAGCCATCTTGTTCTTGGTATGCCAGAGAACTAACTTGAAGACTTATTCCAAATAGGTTTACGAAGTAATCCCGAACTGTTGGATATTTTCTCAGGTTTGATTCTGGATAAACCTTCAAGCAAGTCTTTCCAATTGAAGTTGGTATAGGTTTGATAACCATGAACCCCAAATAATTTGCTTTTATTCTTTTTATAAGAGTTTTGGACGAGCTTGAATTTGTTAGGATTTTTTCTAACTGCTCATTTGTTAGCCTTGTTTTAAAGAAATGTATTCTTTTGCACTCATGACCATAATCGGTAAAGCATCTTGCATAGTAATTAGCATAATCAATGAGATAATCTTTGTCGATATATTTCTCTTCGACTATTAATGATTTTACTTTGATTCTTTTTAGATACTCAAGAAAAGCCTTAATCCTTACTGAGTTAGGATTCGAATCTTTGAAAGCAAGTTTTAAAAACCTACCTCTTCCTTTGGTGGAAGTAAAGTCATAAACCAAAACTAGTCGTTTATGATATCAAATTGCTTTTGTAGTGCCTCTGGATTGAACGTTGTGACGTCATGGATATTAGAAGATGCTTTTCTCAAGGCATTAGAGAATATTTGATTAGCAATCTTGTTCCGTCTAGACTGCGGTACTTTGGACAATAGCTTTACTATCTCCTTAATGTCGGAATCCTTTATATTTTTAATATCTATGGTAGTCATGTACCCTTTAGTTAGAAATATTTGTGCCATATAGGTAAAAGGATTACAAAAATAGTGAATTAAGACAAATTTCGCTTAAATATTACAGAATATCAATATGCATAAATAGTTGAAAAACAACGTCATACATATTATATTCATAAATTTACATATTTTATACCTTTTTCCAAGCACTACTACAATGCTATTTTCTCTATTAAAATTCGAAATAAAACATTTATAACAGGAAAATAACAGCTTCATGGTGTAATTGTTTGAAAACCAAACTCTTATGACAGCTGGCTGCTGTATATACTAATTAAACAGCTATCTAATCATGGTTATTGCTTGAGTGAATCTGGTAATGCCACGTAACGAATCCTGATATGCATAGTACACATCAAGACCATTAAAGCTAAGTAAAAAATGTGAGTCTTCTGAATCACTTCTAAATATTTCGCCATCACAATGTTAGATGTGTATTATGTCATTATCTAGTGTTACATATGACCTTTTCATCAAACTCCCAAGAACAAGACACAGAGGACAGATATAGCTTCTAATTTTTCTTTGCTGAGAATTATAGCCACACGATACCTTGACTAAAAATAATTACGATTGCATATTTTTCCCTAATCAAAATTCCCTCTGTTCCAATCCTAAGAGCAAGTGTAAGCTATATCCACTTTTAGTCTTACTGCCAAGATACCGACGACAGCCTGAAACGAGAGATAGACTTATATCTGCATATAGCGATCAGAC
>CAZQDZ010000023.1:0-68719 GCA_964591455.1 uncultured Saprospiraceae bacterium | reverse complement strand
TGAGCAATCGGAGGCTGTTTTTTTTTGTTTAACAAAAAAGAATGCTGCCCCAAAATTAATCAGGACAGCAATTCTCACTTCACTATGCACATTAAGAAAACCAACTTTACTTACTTCCAACCAATTCTCTGAATTGATCGACGATACGACCTCCACCATTGACCGTCAACTGACCGATTTTATCAGCAAATCGCTCCATGTACTCCATCTCCTTAAGCTTATACAACATTTCATTATCACTCATAAGCTTGGCAGTATTTAAAAGACTTCTGGTCGAGGCAGTTTCTTCTCTTCGCATGATAATATTGGCCTGCGCCTTTTTTTCTGCAAGAAGAACCTGATTCATAATCTCTTTGACATCTCCTGGTAAGATGATATCTCTCAGTCCGCAATCCTTCAAGCTTACCCCTAACTCACTAACTCTATCTCTTGCATAGTCCATGATATAAGGTGCGATACTTGCTTTATTTTGCAATAGCTGGTCTAGTGTATTTTGACCCACATATTCTCTAAGACCTAGTTGCAGGATTACATAAAGCTGTCGATAATAATCCTTAGTATCTACCAAGGCCTTTTCTATATCAATCACTTGATAATGCGCAAATAAACTCATTCGCATAGCAGCCTTATCAGCAGTAAGCAATTCTTGACCACTGACTTCTACTTGCTGCTGCCTCATATCTGACTTACTAATTACAGCATTCTGTTCACCCTTCCAGAAGTAATATACACCGGGATTCAAGACTTTGACAAATACGCCATCAATGTGGAGGATGCCTTTCTCATAACTCTCCACAGCATGAGCTGTAAGATACCTGACCACCTCAGGTCTTTGTAATACCTTACGACTGATAGACTTATCCACCTCTATTTTGTTCAGGTCTACCATCTGGATATCATATTCGATGCCGTCTTTCCAATAAGCATAAGTGCCAGGGACTAAGACTCGATTGAATTTCCCATTCTTGTACTCTATCGCTATTTCGTGATCACAGACTTCTACCTGATCTATCTTGTCAGATAAGATTTCTGTTTGTAGTAATAGGTCAGAGTCGTCATGGTAGAACATCTCTGTCACATCATATCTTATGATTGTAACAAATGGTCCCACCCAATGTAGTCCTGGGTCCAATACTTTGATGAGTGCCCCGTGCTTGAATACAAGGGCTTTTTCATAAGCCTGTACTCGAGTTCTGAATAGATTCATAAGTAACATGTCTAAAATATTTATAGAGTAAAAAAATTAATTAGTATTAAATAGAGCGCTGAGCTTTGTGCATCATCAGACGTCAATGGATGTCACTTCAGATTGATGTCTTATAATGGTCGTGCTCAAGCTGTATGATTCTTATTAGGATTATTCCTCATTAAAATCATAGAACAAGAGTTCTTTCAGAATTGTCTATCGACCCTCTAAGTGGCACACAGATATCTGTCTGATTTTCAGTAATGATAATCTTCGCTTAGTACTTTTACTAATAGAAAATTTTCCTCTGATTCGATGTCAAAAAGACACAGCGCTCCTGTGGTAATCATTTTATAGAGTGATCCTCTCTCTGAATGAAAATAGATTAAGAGTCTATCGCGTCTACCAGTTTCGCCATCCCGATTTGCATCAGGAGCAGGATTCGAACCTGCAATTCAATGAAGTCCAATGCTCTAACCATCTGAGCTATAATACCCGTTAGGTAATAGTGGGAATCGAACCCACGACCCTTGGAATATGGTGGCAATTAGAAAAGTACGATCGTCAAACCAATAGTGACTACTTTGGCTACATGGGGCTATACAGAAACCCACATCAGGTATCTCTTACTAATCTAAAATCCTTCTTCATCACGCTATGTGATTATTCTTATTTCAATTTTTTGTGTCAATAACTTTCTATTGACACTACAAAGGTGATTTAATACTACGCAGTCATATTGCGTAATAAGAAACGACTAATTCTAAGTGGTAACGGATGGTATCGAACCACCTACCTCCTGTTCTTCACACAGGCGCTCTACCAATTGAGCTACGTTACCATCTTGGGTGACTTCGAGACTCGAACTCTGTTCTACTCCGTCACAAGGAGTTGTTTTACCTGTTAAACTAAAGCCACCATTTTGTGAAGGAGTCAGGACCTATTTCCTGACTCCTTTTTTGATTGCTTTCTCATTTTCTTGAACTCCTTTTTCTTGGCCTTGATTCTATTCGATATCATATTTAGCCAATTGATGGTGTCACAATTGAGACTAAGCAATCTCGCTGTTGTCAATATTCCTTCTGCATCTTTATACCTTCCTTGGATTTCAAGAATCATTGATTTCAAACCTAGGATAGTGCTCTTATCCATAGCTTTTACCTTGACGGCATATTCAATAATCTTATGTGCTTTATCTATCTCGCCTAACCAGATTTTGAGTATTGTCAGATGCTTGTAGGTATCGACATAATTCAAATTAGCTTGTAAAGCTTGATTAAATGAAACTTCTGCCTCAGCATAGTTTTTCAAATTATACATGTGTATTATACCATGCAGACACCACGACTGAGCATGTTCGTCTTCGTAGGACAATGCATAATTTAGATTTTCTAATGCGTCGGCAATTTTCCAAGGATAGGCAGCAGCCGCTTTCAGATAATACTGATCTGCAAGTGTTATTGCCATAACTTAAAAAATTTAAAATGTAAAAAAATACGAACCGACCTTTGTCCTGTTCTTGTACCCGTAAGCAATTTGCAATTGCAAGCTATTTTAGCCTTCCAAAGATTCGAATCTTGCACTTTTGGATTAGAAGTCCTAGGTGATCCCTTAAAAGCTTTAAGTGGACTAGAAGAGAATCGAACTCCTAACCGGCGCAGTATGAGTGCGCTGCTCTACCAATTGAGCTACAAGTCCAGAAAAAAGAAGTACTGCAAACCCCTTCTATAATTTTTGACAGCCTTTTAGTCTGTCAGGTCCTGACCTTTGTCCTGACCATTCGTCCATCCCATGCGCTGACCAGGTGAGATTCGAACCCACTATCTTCAGTTTAACAAACTGTCGCTTATGCCACTTAAGCTTCTAATCATAATGACTAATTTGTTGCGGTGATGAATGAACGATTTGCCGCTGGCAAAAGCGAATGACTAAATGTCATGAGCTAGTGAGAGAACCGAGCCATCAGGCTTGGCTAAATCGTCTATCATTAAATCTCCTTTCTATTTGTGCATAAAAAATTGTCACCATCCCATTTCTGATGAAATGTTACTCTCTTTTCAAACAGACGTTAGTCTGTCTAATCCTGACCTTTGTCAAGGACCATTGTCAACATCATTCGTTTGTGTCATGAGCTTCTGCACAAAATCGAACTGTGTTCTCTGGTTTTACAAAACCAGGGCATCACCTAAATGCTTCAAAAGCGAAGAGCGGGTACAGAGAGTCGAACTCTGTTCTCCAGGGTGGAAGCCTAGCACATCACCACTTATGCTTTACCCGCTAATCATATTTTAAGTCGAGGCAAGTAGATTCGAACTACTGTTTCCAACCGCTACCTTAGTCATGCGTATCAGGCATGCTGGTTATACCTCGATTTTTCTTCGTAGAGATAGTAAGATTCGAACTCACAACTTTAGGTTCGTAGCCTAACGTTTTTCCGATTAAACTATATCTCTAATTAAGAATCTATTATAAGTGCTCCACCTAGGATTCGAACGTAGACCTGTACGGAGTTTAAGTCCGATGCCTCTTCCGATTGGGCTAGTGGAGCAAAATTTCAAACTTCTTATTCATGCCGACCTTTGTCGGCACCAGTTGTTATCTAAATCAGTCCGCCCGGTAGGCCTCGAACCTACGACCCCCGTGTTAAAAGCACGGTGCTCTTCCAACTGAGCTACGAGAGGGTATACATTATCGTTATTCTGACAGGACTCGAACCTGTACTACGAGAATCAAAACCTCGTGTGCTACCATTACACTACAGAATAATCTTAACCCCTAACATTTGCACCCCGTATGGGAATCGAACCCATATTTACTGATAGAAAGTCAGCCGTACTGAACCATTATACTAACGGGGCATTATTGCTATGATGTCGAGCTCAACTCAAGATTCAAACTAGGCCTTTGCCGAGTATTGATGGCACTTGTGTAGAAGCTACGACTCCAGATAATGAAGGAACCGATTCATGAGAATCGGTAGGGCGGTAAGAGAGACAGTCTCAACCAAGCCCACCCTTGATAGATTTCAAGGTTCCTTTCTTATCAGACACATTAGCGGTATTGACGAGACTCGAACTGGTGACTGAGTGGTCTTGATTATCAAGAATCAAAAGACTAAATGTCTTTTGGTAATGAAGGAACCGATTCATCAGAATCGGACGGGAGGCAAAGGACAGTCGGTTCCCCCACCCACCCTTGATTGATATCAAGGTTCCTTCATTTCAGACAGACATTTAGTCTGTCAGATCCTGACTTGTCAGGACCATTCAGTCCACCAACTGAGCTACAATACCTTCTGTGCGGTGAGAGAGATTCGAACTCTCAATTCATTTCTGAATACGGTTTCTAAGACCGCTGCGTAAACCATTCCGCCATCACCACAATTTCATTATTGTCAATTTTCTTGTCCTATCATCTTTATGAAGAACTGTAAAAGTCTGAGGAGTAGGATTCGAACCGGAATGAACGGTTTGCCCAAAAGGCAAAAGCGAAACCCTAAATGGGTTAAGCTAGTGAATGAACCGTTTCATCAGAAACGGATGGGATGGCACCCCTAAAGAGTACTAGCCTTGATATCTATCAAGTTTTCTTCCTTCTTTACAGACAGACATTCAGTTTGTCCCATCCTGACTTGTCAGGACCATTCAGTCATCCTCTCGTTTCTGAGTCTTTATTTGATTTGCACTTTTGCAATTCAATTTTACTGTGGACATAAAAAAAGCACCTCCCTGAATTCCAGAGAGGTGCTTACTTAGAAGTTGTCCGGTATATTTTTGACTACTTCATGTGCATGATTTCTCTGGAAATGAAATGACATTCATTATCGAATAACAGATTCCTAAAGCCACGTCCTTGTGTGGGTACCTGCTGATCAATATGTATCTTCTGTATTTGCATTTCTTTATTTTTTATCAATGTTATTTCTGTTATTATGCGAATCACTTCTTATCAATTTTTACGACCGCAAAGTTAGAATCAAAGTTTCGAATTATCCAAATAAATTTTTGTTAAAGATTTGATTATCAGATAGTTATGAAGATTGTTAAAGGCATGGATTGACCGTTCTGCCTAGCGCAGTTCAATCATATTTTACCAATTGTCTGTCTCCCAATAGTTTATGATTAAATCCGTTTTATTTATTAGCTATTAATCTTCTTCATTCTATTCTTAAAAAAATTTATAAAAAAAAGCGTCCAAAAAATTTTTGAACGCTTTCTGCATTTTATCTCGATATATACTTTATATCATTATTGCATTATACGTTCTCCTATCAAATATTGATTAGGTATATCTATACGTCCTAGTGCTTCAAAAAGCTTCTCCGTATGTAAATTTTTCTGCGTCATTAGACTACAAAGTTATTTCTTTTTTCTTCTTCTTTTCTTCCAAGGTGCATCTTTTTGCCAGTCACCTGCCATAATGCACCCGTACGGTAAGATTTTGTCTACTACTTCACCAAGTCCAAATGCTTTCATTTGTTCTTGGACGGCATCGGCATTTTTGTATGCAGATGGCAGTTCCGTAATATCAATCTGCTCTGAAAAGAATCTGACATCAAGACCTTGGGTCTCTGTCGCAAAAATCTCTTCAATGGTTCGATCTTGGTTTATTCTTCGATGTTGTGATCGGCTTACGTTCCTGCCAGCACCATGAGGCGCAAAACCAAGATTGTTTTCAGTTGTATCTCCTTTGACAACCAATACTGGTTCACTCATATTAAGTGGTATCAGTCTTAACCCTTCATAACTATCCGGAACAAATTTATCATCAAGCGGCGTAGCCCCTTTGGCATGATAAAAGTCCTCACCATCTTTGAAAACAAAGTTGTGCTCATTCCAAAATCTGGATTGAATATCTGTTTTCATTTTTTGGACGACCTCATCGTGCAAAGTGTTATGATTCAGCTTAGTCCAAGATCTTACGATTTGTAAAGCTTCCCAATACGCTTTCCCCTCCTCAGTATCATAAGGAATCCATGCATTGGTCTTCATCACCTTAGGTGCCATTGCTCTTCGAAACTTCTCCGCGACTTTCATTCCTGCTCTATATAAGTTGGCGCCAAATCCTCGACTACCATGATGAGTCACCATAATCGTTTCCCCCGTTTGCTCCGACTGTCCCACATAAAGGAAGTGATTACCATCGCCTTGGGTGCCTAAGTGCTTAGTCGCCAACTGATACGATCTTTTAGAGTCCAAAAACATATTCCCTCTGATCTGATCGGATAGTTCCTTAGGCAACCTCGACATATCATCTCTTCCGCCAGGGCCGAAATGTGTAATGGAATGTGCAACATCCAAGACTTGCTTTGGGTCAGCCATCCCAAAAGAGGTCATCATCACAGAACAGCATATATCTGCACTATGCATGGCAGGATGGATCGCATTTTTGGCTATAGCAATCCCTCCTACAGGAATGTGTCCTGGAGGACCAGTCGGACAAGCATCAGGCATGACTGCACCACCTGTAAGTGTTGGTGTCAACATCAGCTGGTCCATAGTGTGACATACCGTAGCTACATTAGCTTCTTCCATCTCATTCTGTGAGTCGATGTTGATATGATATGGCTTGCCTTCTGTTAGTGGCTCTATAAGTACAGGTTGCACACTATCAAGATAGGCTGTGAGCTCATCACCTGTGAGTCGCTGTTCATTAGCATGGTCCAAGGCAGTTCTAAACCACTTACCTTGTCGGTAACCCATCGAGAGCAAATGTTTTCCTGTAATTTTCATTGTTATTGTATTATGACACAATATATTTTTGTGACTGCGCAATCTTGTTGCGCAGTAAAGATTTATTAAGATACAATGATATGGCTACTAATAAAAATGCGCTTATGCGCTATCTCACTATAGATAAGTGCTTACAGAATACAAACAGGAAGTGGACGCTGGATAACCTAATAGAAGCCTGCTCAGATGCGCTGTATGAGTATGAAGGAAAGGATAGCTATGTCAGCAAACGTACTGTGCAACTGGATATACAAAACATGCGTAGTGACAAATTGGGGTATAGTGCGCCTATTGTAGTGTACGAAAGGAAATATTATAAATATGAGACAACGGGTTACTCCATAACTGAGGTACCTATCACAGATATGGACATGGATATTCTTGCTGAATCCATGGAGATGCTGAGACAATTCAAAAACTTCTCCCTCTTCTCTGAGCTCAATGGGGTCATACAAAAACTGGAGGATAAGGTGTATCGAGAGACGAAAGATCAGCCCGCCATCATTCACCTAGATAAAAATGAGTTGTTACAGGGGATTAATCATCTGGACACCATCTATCAAGCCATTCTCAAAAAACTGGTCATAGTAATAGAGTATCAGTCATTCAGAGCTAGAAAACCTTCACATATAACTTTTACACCTTATATACTTAAGGAGTATAATAACAGGTGGTTTACTGTAGGAAAAAAGAAGGGTAAAAAAGAAATAATGACGCTGGCCTTAGACAGAATTTTGTCTATTACTTTTGATACAGAGCACAGGTATACTAAGCCGTCATTTAATCCAGATGAATATTATAGGAATACAATCGGTGTCACCGTCTTATCAGACAAGGACATCATCGATATAGAACTCAGAGTAGATATCTCCAATGCGCCTTATGTTATGACAAAGCCACTGCACCCATCACAAGAAATGATAGGTGAGTATGCAGATGGATCCATTTTAATTACTCTGAGGGCTCACCACAATTTTGAACTGGAAAGATTAATCCTGGGCTTTGGTTCATCTATGACTGTAATTAAACCAAGAAGATTAAGGAATAGGATTAAGAAGCATATAGAGAAATCAATGGAGGCTTATGGAGAGTAAGATCACTTGCTGCTCCCTAGTATAAAACAAACGATGCTCTGCGAAGTACCTAGATCTTTTTAAATACAATATTATCAGAATCTATATGGTTTTCCTCAAAATATATCGATGCTGATTTTAGAATCATAATCTCTCCAGATTGGTCTATTCTGTGAGCATGATAGCCTAGGGCATTTAATTTTGTCTCAGCTAATTTATGTTCTGAATTTTCTCTACTTTCTCCCAAGTATTCCATAATTATTAATGGAGCATGTTGGTCCAAATAATTTAAACTTCCATTTATCACTAACTGTTCAGCACCCTCTACATCTATCTTTATCATATCGGGTACTATACTGCGCTCGAAAAAAAAATCATCTAACGTAATGCTATCGACGGCAATTTTCTTAGGGGGATAAGATGTAATCCAATCCTCATCCTTAAACTGATCTGGATAGATCGTATTGTATTCAGAGTATAAATTTGGAAACTCATAGAATATAAGTTCAGCCTTATTATCAGATACAGCGAGATTATAACTTTCGGTGTTTAGAATAGATTGCGTATTCTCCAAAAGAATATTATATGACTTAGGTGCTGCCTCAAATGCATACACACGACCAGAAACGTCTACAAGCGTGGATCCAAGTAAAGTGAAGTATCCGTAGTGTGCTCCAACATCAACAAATGTCTGTCCACTTTCAATATTATTAACCATGAATTTGGCAAGTCTTATTTCAGACAAATGTGACTTGCCTCCAAGCAGATAGATGTCAGTACTAGATGGAAGTAGAAGTTCCATCTTTACGCCGAAAAAATTTTCTGTCTTGACTTTCTTTTCCTTACGTGTTCTTTTATATATAAGTTCTCTGAATAATAAAGCATGGATATACTTAAATGGAGTAGTAAATAATTTGTGAAGTCTAGAGGCTGATGCTTTTAGCTCTAAGGATGCCAAATTTTTAAGTAATATTTCTTTATTCATACTATAGCTAATCCTTCCTATTATAAAAACAAGCGATGCCTGTCATCGCAAAAAAGTAGGCGATGACAATATTGGCCAGAGAGATAAATTGATATGGCGCATACTCCAATGAAGTTACACCTAAGGCCCCTGCCATGAAAATTCCAGACGGTGTCCAAGGTGCTAGATTCTCCATCATGGTACCGGCATCTTCTATGGATCTGGATAAGACCTTTCTGTCTATGCCTAACTTATCAAACTTCTTCTTAAATGCTTCCGCGATTATGAAACTAGTAGCATATTGGTTGGAGGCTGTTAGGTTTGTCAGTAAGGTGCTAGAGAGTGCAGCGACCACAGTGGCTCTTCTACTATGAATTTTCTCTAATATTTTTCCTATAACATTGTCTATGGCATTAATCACATCAAAGGTACCGATGAGGGCAAACACCAGAAAACAACTTACTATGCCATCTATCAGGTTGTAAAGACCACCTCTATTGAGAATATTAAGTGCTTTTGCATTGGCATCGGAGGCAGCCATCGTCGTAGAAAATCCTTTGTTGAAAGATTCTATAATGTCTCCAAATGAAAAAGATTGCATCGTAAGAGCTATCAACATGGCAATCCACGCAGAGCCTAGCAAAGTCAATACGATAGGTTTCTTGGTCACAGAACCCCACACAACCACGACTAGGGGTATGAGCAGAATCAGATTAAAATTGAACATATTTTCCAATCCCACTAAGGTCTCTTCTATTAGCTCTGGTTGCTGTGCTGAGGCGCTCAGCGCTTCACCAGACACGGCAGGAGACAAAAAGATATAAATTACCCCCGCAATCAGCGCTGCTGGTCCTGTCGTATACATCATGGAGTTAATGTGCTGAAAGAGGGGCACGTCTGTAGCCAGTGAGGCCACATTGGTGGTATCAGATAAGGGAGACATTTTATCACCAAAAAAAGAGCCACCGACTATCGCACCGGCAGTAATGCATAGATTGGCATCATATACTTCTGATATACCCATCATCACTATACCTATGGTCCCAGCCGATCCCCAAGAGGTACCTGTAAGCAGTGAGAATATAATGCAGATTAGAAAGGAAAAGATATAAATCCAATTAGGATCTATCCAAGAGATACCATAATAAATGAGCATAGGTATGGTACCACAGATAATCCAACTCCCAATCAATACGCCTATGGAAAATAGTATTAGAATAACACCAACAGAATCTCCAACTTTTTTGACTATGCTAGCTTGTATCTCATCCCAACTATATCCCAACCATAACAAGTACATGGAGCTAAATGAAAACGCCATCATAATCAGCACACCTAAGGGTAGGGGTTTTTCCTTAAAGATGACTGGCTGTACAAATAACCCGAAAATCAATACGATAGCAAAGAAGGCTATTGGTATTATTGATTTTCCAAATCCTACATTTTTCCTCTTAACATGGCTACTCATAGGAGTTAAGGTAATCAAATTATATATGCTAGCGTATACTCATACGCCATTCCTCACTATATTGACATCTCAATGATAAATAGGCCAATGAAATTAGTCAACCTTATTACATTGTCATGCCTGATTGTAGCACAAGTACTCAACAGTCAAGAGGCATCTAGGCATGTGACAGCCGATTCATTATTTGCCAAAGCAGATTACGTATCAGCTTTTGATGAATATAATAAGTTGGTACTCAGCGGCGATACTTCTCTGCACACCTTGTCACGTGCTGGGCTGAGTGCACACAAAATGGGTAGGCTTAACTATGCCAAGGACTATTTCATACAAATAGATACACTATATGAGGCACCTAAATCTATCCTCTCCACACTTGCTGGCATCTATGAGCAGGAAAACAACACCCCCAAAGCCATCAAGTACTACACTAAGATTGTCAATCAATTTCCAGATGATCCTATCTACTATAGAAAGTTGGGAAGACAATATTATGGCGCTAAGCTATACAGGTATGCAAAGACATTTTATAATGAGGCACTCAATCTTAATCCCTTCGATCAATATGCCCTAAAGGGTCTAGCAGAAATATATATAGTGGAGGACAAGCATCTCGAAGCGGATAGTCTTCTATGGAAAGGCTTGACTCAGGACAGCACCAACCATCATTATGCTTTACTCATAGCTAATAGTAAATACCGCCAGAAAGCCTATGACTCTACGACGTACTATATGGAAAAGGTCATTGGCCGCGTAGATTTTCGGGCCCATGAGAGTAAGATACTTGGTTATGCGTACTTGCAAATTGATTCACTTGACCAAGCCGTGTTCTATCTGACAAGAGCACTGGATGATTCTAGCACGAAAGAATATGCACATTATCATCTAGCAATCGCCTATGAAAAACTAGAAGAAGCAGAAAACGCCATTTATCATTTTCAGAAAGCCCTAGAAGAAGGTATCTCTTCCAACATAGATATCTATCATCGGAATCTAGGCAGAATCTATTCTAAGAATGCCAATAACAAAGACGCCATTCCTCACTACCAGGATGCATACAAATATGGGGATGACCCACTGGTGCTCTTCTATCTCGGCCGAGCTTCTGACCAATATTATAAGGACAAGAATATTGCAGTCAGATATTATCAGAAGTATATGAATAGCGCGGACACTAATGATAGCTACAAGTCGTATGCTAAGGGTCGGGTAAGACTACTTAAGGAGCAATTGCACTTTGGTAAGTAGTGTCTCGCGAATAGATAGTAATTTTCGGGTGTGAGAATCCTGGTATATATATTTTTCTTTATGGCTGTGTTCCCTTATCTGGACTTTTTTCAGCTAGGAACAGATACGCAACCCAATGCCTTGATTTTTGCATGTATAGTCTTGTTTGCAGTAAGAAACAAGAAACTCACACCTGCTATCATCCTATTATATGTACAGTTTCTGATTTCACTCTCGCTAATCTTCATGAACACCCTCGGAACTTATGGACTATTGAGGATATTAATGAACTACTTATCACCTCCATTATTAGCGTCTGCAACCTATACGATTTATAGCCAACTTAAGTTGAAGTTGCCATTCGGGTTATTTGTTTTTGCGGTGGTTGTATATGGCATTGTGGGTTTAGTCCAGCTTTATTGGTATCCGGATTTTATGGGTTTTTTGCTGAATGCTAACAGAGGATCATTGTTAGGTGGTAGAGGCGTGCTATCATTATGTCCAGAACCTACATTTTACGGAAGTACTTGTTTGTTCTTTATGATTTTTTCATTTTTGAATTATACTAAAAAACAAAGCAAATACATCATTCCAGTTATCTTAGCACAGTTCATTTTTCTAAGCAGGTCTTCTACAGCAATCGTAATTTTCTTGCTTGCCTGTTTACTATTTGCGGCTATACAACTACTCAGATTTAAGTTTCGTTACGTATTTTTTATAGGCTTATTTCTGGCTATCGCTATACCTGTAGGAAATCAGCAATTGAAAAAACTGGAAGAGACGCGAGCGGGTGAAATTGCTTTGCATTTTATAGAGAATCCATTGAATATAACTAAGATAGATGGGAGTATTGGTGTCAGATTTACCAGCTCGATTGCCCCTTTCCTAAACTTTAAATACAATGGATTTAAACCCAAAGGTGTAGGTAACTATCAGTCTTTTCTTTGGAAACTATACAGGTCAGGTGAATGCCAGTCGTTTCTTACCATTCCTATCATAGAGAACAAGGATAGATTAGATGGTGCTATAAATATGGTGCTGTTTCAATTAGGATTTTTGGGGCTGCTCTTACCTATAGCCATTTATCTGGCGTTTCGCCCCTTATTATCAAGTGAATTGGGATTATTTTGTTTTTTATTATTCGTCACCTTATTGTTCACCCAAATCAAACTGACTCATAGTATGATAGGAGTTATAATTGGGTTAGCCATCCACAAGAGTAACCTGCTTAGAAAGTCATCACCGCAAGTCTAACATGTCGAATTCTCCGTGACCGTGGATCCACAAGTGTCATGAAAAACTGATTTTCTCCTACTTTTTTAGAACGATTCGTTGCCATCACATAATCATCTCCTAACTCATCAAATAGGGGACTAATTTGAGATATTGAATTAGAGGAAATATCTAAGGCTGCTGTTCGTAAGTCCCTTCCAGTGGTAATATTGCGTCGTCGACTGGTCTCTCTGTCAAAATTGCTATCCCGTTCATTGTACATTAGCATTAACGTATTACCTATATTAATTTGACTATACGAAAGAAAGTAATCATCTTTCAAAAAGAGATCTGCGGAACCTATGGCTCGAAAGACACCTCTTGCCACCTGTACTGATTGTTTCTTTGGTATGATATCTACATTGGAAATATCTCCCTCAGGACTTATGTCCACAAGCACGATATCATTGGCATGAAGTGTTGTGGATTCTGATCTATTATTGAAACGATTAAATGTACCTGCAGCATTAACAGGGTTTAAGTTGTTAGTGGTTGTTCTTGTGTATACTTCTTCTGCTATCATGATAGTGCTGCCATTAGGTAGCACCACAAGTTCTCTGATATTAAAATCATCATCTAACCCAGATTTACCTTCTTTGAGATTGACGTCCACCTTCGCTTTGTCAAAGCTGATTAATTCATTCTTGCTAAATTCCCGATTATTAGTGACCACTTGGTTGTAATCACTATCGTAGCGGGTATAGAAAGCTCCATTGATATTTCCTCCTTCCTTAGTAGAAATCATTCCTGAACAGATAATGTCATCAGTCAGTGGGTCTATCTGTATGGCTGCCTCGTGTACAAATTGCTGGTCGACCTCTATAGGATAGCGTTGGACTTTTTTGAGATCAGGGTGCACTTGAATTATCTGCATTGAATATCCTGCTATCTTTTCATCATTCCTGTTTTTGACAGTTTCTTTGGCTTTTTCGTCCTTGTTGTACTTAGTCAGAAAAATGAATTCTCCATCATTATTGAGTATGACATCTTGTATTTCATATTGCTTCTGATTACCACGAAGTCTGGGCCAATCATCCCATAAGATATCTCCTTGGTCCGAAGCTACTGCACAGTATAATTCTAATTCATCTTTCTTACTATTGTTATCTACTAAAGTAACAAACCCTACTTTGGTGGAATCTGGTGAAACCAACATTCTCGTTTTAGGTATGTCAGAGGATTTACCTATATCTAATGTATACAATTTCTGAGCCCTACCTTGTTTGCCATTTAAGGCGATAGGAATTAACTTATAGGTATACTTGTAACTGCCTACTTTCTCTATAACTGTCCAAGCAAATGACTTTCCTGTAGAGATTAAATCCACAGTAATTGTTCCTTTCTCACCATACTCATAACTGTACACCTGGTTGAATGCATCATCATATTTTTCAATGATTAGGTTTCTACCAGCCTCACCTAGAATCCCCTTGCCTGATCTCTCATACAAATAAATGGTATAGCCTGATTCATCAGAGTGTAGTAATCCTTGGTATTCATCGCTTTGCCTCAAAGGAATTTCGGGACCTACTGCAATCTCCGGAATTTGGCTAACTAGTATGGTTGTAGTGCATATTAATGCTGCAAATGCCATTATCCTTTTCATAAAATCTTGTTTTTATCTTTTGCAAAAATTGTATAATGATCTCATTTCTAACTTGCCATGAAGTTTGTAATTTCTTGATTGACCTCATCACTTCTTTCCCAGTGTACAAAATGACCACAGTTATTGTACATCTTTAATTGACCTGCTTTGGACAATTGGATAGCCTTCTGTGCAATCATCTCTGTTGTCCGATCAGGATGCATAATATGATGAGGAATTAATTTGTCTTTATCTCCAAATAAGATGAGTACTGGCTTTTGTATCTGACCCAAGGCATCCTTGACATTATTAATAGAGATAGAGTAGCTGGTATCTGCCATCGTTTGCGAGAATGAAAAATGTTTTTCTTTATCTTTTGCTCTTATTATTCTCTCCTCTATCATAAAATTTGCATCGTCTGGCATCTTGTAGAAATTCAATTTGAAATTCTTTCTTATAAATGCAGGACCATAACTTGCCAGAAGCTCAGCAGTAAAATAGGTCTTAATCAGTTCTGATTCTTCTTTGCTATACGCTTCTATACCTGCAGGAGCTATCAGTATCAGTTTACTGATTAATTCAGGATTTTGATCTGCAATCAAGATGCTCATCAGTCCGCCCATGCTATGGCCTACCAGGACCACCTGACTTAATTCTAATTGTTCTATGAAAGAAGTTACGATTCTGGATAGGTGCTGTACATCTGTAGGATTGATTTTTTTTGGCGACCGACCAAAACCAGGAACATCCAAAGCGATGCATCTGAAGGAAGAACTTAGGAAAGGAATATTCTTAGACCAAGCTTTTAAGCTACTACCCATCCCGTGTAAAAATAGCAGAACCTGCTCACCATCTCCTTGGTCTATGTAGCAAATCTCATGTGCTTCTACAATTGTAGATTTAGCCATTTGATATAGGTCAGATATGGGCATATAGCTGTTTAGTTACTATGATTATTACTATAACCAAAAAAAGTCCAGACAGTTATGTCTGGACTCTATCTTATATTTTATTTAAAAAATCGCTTTATGTCTGACTACCAAATACTGAACCTAAGTAATAGCGGTTCAGAGCGGCAATATTATCAGTAGATATTTCTTTAGGACAATCTACTTCGCAAGCACCTACATTAGAACATTTACCAAAACCTTCCTTGTCCATAACTCTTACCATGTTTTTCACTCTTCTACCGTGTTCCACCTTTCCTTGAGGGAGTTTGTTCAGGTGATTTATTTTTGCGGATGTAAATAGCATCGCTGACCCATTAGGGCATGCCGCCACACAAGCACCGCAGCCTATACAGGTCGCAGAGTCGAATGCTTCGTCAGCATCAGCTTTATCTACAGGTATCGCATTACCGTCTACCGCTTGTCCTGTATTTACTGAGATATATCCACCAGCTTGTATAATAGCATCGAATGATGATCTATCCACCGCAAGGTCTTTTATAACAGGAAAAGCAGATGCTCTAAATGGTTCTATTGTAATAGTATCACCAGTCTTAAAGGCTCTCATATGCAACTGACAGGTAGTGGTTCCTGTCTGACTTCCGTGAGGACGTCCATTGATTACCATACTACAAGCACCACAGATACCTTCACGACAATCATGTTCGAAGGCTACAGGATCTTCTTTCTTTTCTATGAGTTGCTGGTTCAGTACATCTAGCATTTCCAGAAAAGACATATGTTCTTCTGCTTCTACTTGATAACTAACAAAGTGACCATCAGATTTAGCATTCTTCTGCCTCCAGATTTTTAAAGTAAGCTTCATAACTTATTTCTTTTATTATAAAGTGCTCTGCACTATTTATACGATCTAGTTTTTAATTCTACATTTTCGAAAGTCAATTCCTCCTTATGGAGTATAGGGTTGTTGTCATCCCATTCCCAAGCAGAAACATAGGTGTAGTCCGCATCATTCCTTTTGGCTTCTCCATTCTCTGTAGACTCTTCTCTGAAGTGTCCACCACAAGATTCGCCTCTGTCTAAAGCATCTACAGCAAAGAGTTCTCCAAGCTCCAAAAAGTCTTCTACCCTTGCTGCTTTCTCTAATTCTGGATTAAACTCATCAGCAGTACCTGGTATATATACATCAGTGTAAAATTCTTTTCTAAGTTCTCTAATCAGCTCTCTGCCTTTTTTCAGACCTTCAGCATTTCGAGACATTCCACAGTATTCCCACATAATCTTGCCCAATCTTCTATGGAAGCTTTCTACAGATTGATTACCATTTATAGTGAGTAACTTATCCAATCTGTTTTTTACTCTAGCCTCTGCAGCATGAAACTCTGATGATTCACTATCTATCTTCGGTGTTCTTATCTCATCCGAAAGGAAAGTTCCGATAGTATAAGGGATAACGAAATAACCGTCAGCCAGTCCTTGCATAAGTGCTGAAGCACCTAACCTATTAGCACCATGGTCTGAAAAGTTAGCCTCACCTAAGGCAAAAAGTCCAGGAATATTGGTCTGTAGATTGTAGTCCACCCAAAGACCGCCCATGGTATAGTGTACGGCTGGATAAATTTTCATCGCCGTCTTATATGGATTTTCACCTGTGATTTTCTCATACATCTGAAAGAGATTACCATATTTAGCTTTTACCATGGCTTCTCCCAATTCTTTTATCTTTTGGGCACTTGGATTATCTATACCCGCAGAGAAAGCTTCAGACTTTCCATAACGCTGAATCGCATCAGAGAAATCCAGATAGACGCCTAATCCTGTTTTCACCACACCTTTGCCTTCATCCGTAGCGACCTTGGCTGCTCTGGAAGCAACATCTCTCGGCACCAAGTTTCCGAAGGCAGGATATCTTCTTTCCAGATAGTAATCTCTTTCATCTTCGCTCAAGTCTTCTGCTCGTTTTTCTCCTCTCTGGATTGCTTGCGCATCCTCCAGTGATTTTGGCACCCATACACGTCCGTCATTTCTAAGAGATTCTGACATCAGCGTCAACTTAGATTGGTATTCTCCAGATACAGGTATGCAGGTAGGATGAATCTGTGTGTAGCATGGGTTAGCGAATAAGGCGCCTTCCTTTACTGATCGCCATGCAGCACTTACATTACTACCCATAGCATTAGTAGATAGATAGAAGACATTACCATATCCTCCTGTGGCTAATACCACACAATGTGCAGCATGTCTGTCTAGTTTTCCTGTCAGCAAGTTTCTGGTTATTATACCTCTCGCTTTACCATCTATCTTGACTAGATCTAACATCTCGTGTCTGTTGTACATCTTTACCTGACCTTTGGCTATTTGTCGTGATAGGGCAGAGTAGGCACCTAATAGTAATTGCTGACCAGTCTGTCCTCTGGCATAAAAGGTTCTGGATACCTGCACGCCTCCAAAAGAACGGTTAGCCAATAGACCTCCATACTCTCTTGCAAAAGGGACACCTTGTGCAACAGCCTGATCTATAATTTCTGTACTGCATTCAGCCAGTCTGTGCACATTGGATTCTCGTGATCTGTAATCACCACCTTTGATAGTATCATAGAATAATCTGTAGATACTGTCACCATCATTCTGATAGTTCTTGGCGGCATTGATCCCTCCTTGTGCTGCGATACTATGGGCCCTTCTGGGACTATCATGGAAAGTAAAGCATTTCACATTGTATCCTAATTCACCAAGCGTTGCCGCTGCTGATGCACCGGCCAGACCTGTTCCTACTACAATTACCTCCAGTCTCCTTTTATTATTTGGTGCAACCAAATTCATGGAGCCTCGATAATTTGTCCACTTCTCGGCTAATTCTCCAGCAGGTACTTTAGCGTCTAGTTTCATGTCATTTATTTTTAAAAGACTTTAGTAAGTCTGAGATTTCTTAATAGTTAGCAGATTGTTGGATCAGTATCCAAATAGGAATAATTGCGTAAAGCAATGGAATCGTAATCGCAAATCCAATGCCCATGAGCTTTATAAGAGGAGTATATTTTTTGTGCCTAAGACCTAAGGTTGTAAAAGCACTTTGAAAGCCATGCAATAAATGTAGCGCCAATGCTACCAGGCCTACCAAGTAGACAATTACTATCCAAACGTGTGAAAAAGAATATCTAACTCTACTGTATAAATCTTTCATGTCTACACCATCTATTGTAGTGTTTGCTATATGCCAAGATTCTGGAATCAAACCTTCGAATTTCATCCTTAACCAAAAGTCTCCCATGTGTACACATAGAAAGAACAGAATCAAGGTTCCCAGCAGTCCCATGTTCTTAGACATCCATGAACCATTACTATAAGTAGTGACAGCATACTTAGATGCTTTAGCTTTCTTATTGCTCAGCCAGATAAGGATACCCTGGATCGCATGTAATAAGATACCAGCATACAAACCAATTGAAATAAACTTAATCAGAGGGTTAGAGGTCATAAACTTGGCGTAGACATTGAATTTGGCTCCTCCATCAGGAATCAATAATTGGAGATTACCCAGCAGGTGAATAACCAAGAAACTGCAGAGAAATAAGCCCGTAAGACTCATCACTAATTTCTTACCTATACTGGAAGTTAGAAAATCAGTAATCCACTTCATAAGTTGCGTTTTTGCTTCTATCAAAATTAAGGAATGCGCCCTTAAGTCAGTATAAATCTACTATTTAGAATCAGTATATATAATGTTGTATTAAAACAATTGCTTTTTGGCCAATATAAATTTTGCGAACCGATTTGCCCATAACTGATAGGTCAGTGAAGAAGGATGAATACCGTCACTGAATAACAATCGCTTATCTGTTCCGGCATCTAGGGCTTCTGCAAAATGTTCTAAACTGAGAATTTCATTGTCATAATAGCTTTTAGGATACTCTTGTATGAGCTTATGTAACTGTGCACCCAGACATTCTACCCAATTACCTAGGGCAAATTGCATTCGACTAGTAAATGCAGGAAATTCTCTAATCGGTGGCATATTAGTAAAGAAAATGGGAACATCTGGCCCAATTCTAATTCTTAGAAGGCTTATAATATCACGGATGCTTGTATTCCATTTTGTGAGAGAATTCAGCGTAAATGCATCATTCCCACCTAAGCCGATAACGACTATGTCAGGATCTCTAGGTACGCTTTCTATCAATCTTTGGCCAACATGAGCCGCTGTATATCCCGTCTTTGCTAACACATTATATGAAATAGATGCTTGAGAAAGCATGGAAAGCGCTCTACTCAAATGACCTGCAAAACCTTGGTCATGACTGTCTACTCCTACGCCTGCCATTGTACTTTCACCCAGAATTACCAGTTTTAGATGTCTCGAATACTCTCCAGTAATCTCGCCAATTGGGTTTTTGGCCTCTGGTAGGGGAGTTAAGGACTTCCGCAATTTTTTTCCATCTAAATAGAGAAATGGAATTAAAGGTATGATAGCCAACCTTAAGGCAATTCTGTGCATAATAGGGATAGAATATGTTCATTGACAATAATCAAAGAAGTGCATTTCAAAAAGAACTTTCAAAAAATATTGAAAGTATAATTATTTCTTTCATAGCGCAAATCATTGATTATCAATATTTTAGAAAAAAACTACTAAAATTAATTTTATGCTCAGGCAACCATGTTGAAGGTTTGTACATATTTTGTTCAACAATGTATTACTTTTACTTTATCAAAACGATTAAATTATGTCGACCGTAGAATTTTATAGCAAAATAGATCAAATCACGGGGTCACTAAATTCCTTCGCATTTAATCTAACAAAGAGCTCAGAAGATGCACAAGACCTTTTTCAGGAAACGGCCTTCAGAGCATTAAGTAACAAAGAAAAATTCCGTCCAGGCACTAATTTCAAAGCATGGATGTTTACAATAATGAAAAATATCTTTATCAATAACTATCGTAAAAAGGTCAAAGCCAATACGATTATTGATAGCACTGAGAATCTCTTTTACATCAATTCTGGTTCTAATGTAATATTCAATGACGCAGAAAGCAATATCCTAATGGATGAGCTTGTCAAAATGATAGAAGACTTAGATGAGACTATAAAGACACCATTTATTATGCATTTCGAAGGATTCAAATACCAAGAGATTGCAGATGAATTAGAGTTGCCTTTAGGTACGGTAAAGAGTAGAATTTTCTTCGCAAGAAAAGCTTTAAAGAGTTCTATACTCAGACACTATGGAGATTATGAAACAGTAAGAAGAAAAATCTCAGCATAATAGTTAATTGAAATAAAATGTTAGAAGCGAATCATATCTTTATGGTTCGCTTTTTTTATAACAGTATTCCATTCTGATAGCACTAGAGAAAATCCAACATGGCTCTGTAAAACTTGTTTCTTGGTATAGAAGTCATGCAAGAACTCTTCCTTGGCGCGCAACAAAAAATCCTTATTATATATGGATTTCTGAAGTTATACTCCAGCAAACAACCGTGAGTCAGGGCACTCCCTACTATGAAAAATTTATCCAGACTTATCCTAGTATAGCTGCATTAGCCAAGGCAAATCTAGATGAAGTCCTCAAGCTGTGGCAAGGCTTAGGTTATTATAGTAGAGCTAGAAATCTGCACGCAGCCGCTAATGATATTATGGAAAGATTTGGTGGCACTTTCCCAAGCGAATACGAGGAAATATTGAGTCTGAAAGGGATAGGTCCCTACAGTGCTGCTGCCATTGGCAGCTTTGCTTACGGTCTCCCATATGTGGTAGTAGATGGTAATGTGCTGAGATTTATTAGCAGATACTTTGGCATAAAAACCTCTATAGATCTTGCACCTACTAAGAATAAGATACAGGACCTTGCCCAGCGCATGCAAGATGAAGTAGATCCAGCTGAATTTAATCAAGCAATAATGGAATTCGGTGCACTATGCTGCACATTTAAGAACCCATCCTGTACACAATGTATTCTCCAGCCAGAGTGCAAGGCCTTTCATAATAATCAGGTGTCTAATATTCCTGTACGAACTAAGAAAATCAAAAAACGAAAACGTCATTTCCACTTTCATATTCTTCTAGATAAAGCTGGTAATACATTAGTAGCCCAGCGAGGACCCAAAGATGTGTGGCATGGATTATTCCAATTTCCGCTATTTGAAGCAAAACACCCTAACCATGCAGGCAAATTGCACGAAGTAATAGATATTGGTACTAAAAAAATGACAACGACAGTTTATGGGCCATATAAGCAGTCCTTAACTCATCAGCATATATCTGGAACGTTCTATGTCCACCAACTAAGAATCAAGATGAAGCGTAGCTGGATAGGGGAATATAGAATGCTGGGGATTAGTGAATTACACAATTTACCTTGGCCCAGAATTATTAGCCACTTCCTGGAGAAAGAGAGCCTGAGTATTATTAAATAATGAGACTTAAGTGCTGATATAATAAGCTATAGAGTTGTATAGTTTTATATCTTTATATAACCATAAATGAAATCTGAACGATGATAAATAAAGTCATTATTGTAGGAAATTTAGGACAAGACCCTGAAATAAGAACATTAGAAAATGGCAGTAAAGTGGCCAAATTCTCAGTTGCTACCAATGAAAATTACCAAGACAAATCCGGTGAGTGGCAAAAGATAACGGAGTGGCATAACATTGTTGCTTGGAGAGGATTGGCAGAAAGAGCAGAGAATTATCTGAAAAAAGGGGGTATGGTTTACGTTGAAGGTAAACTCTCTACTAGAAAATGGCAAGATCAGAACGGTAATGATAGATATTCTACAGATGTCGTGGCAAGGATATTGCGTTCATTAGAAAGAAGAGAGTCTTCCGGGCTGGGACAATCAAACAATTTCCCTAGTGTAGCAGATGAATTACCTAATAGCAAAAGTCAAGTAAAAGAAAGCCCTGCCACAGTAGAGCCCGCTAAGAAGGCAGTTCCTGCTGATGACGATGACCTTCCATTCTGATACCAGACGCCGATTTGGCATAACTAAAAACTAAAAATTGGACCCAGATCCCTCCCAATATATTTCACTTTTTCTCCCGCTTTACTCCTTTTTACTGACGATATGGGCCATATCGGGCACAGTTGTCTGTTTGCTGCTTTTATTATGCTGCTCAGCTTTAATTTCCGGATCTGAAGTGGCCTTCTTCTCTCTTTCTCCTAATGATTTGGAAAACCTAGAAAAAGAAGAGCACAAAGCCAACAAGAAAGTCCTTAGACTCAGAAGAAAGCCCAGACATCTTCTGGCCACAATATTAATCGCGAATAATTTTGTCAATATTGGTATAGTCATCATATCCGACTATTTAATCAGGAGCTTACTTGGAGATGAGATGCTCATACATATGGGAGAATGGTTAGGTAGGGTATTTCCGGGTGAGGCGATGACACTTGGTCGCGTTGTCAATTTTCTTTTCACTGTTGTTGGGGTTACATTCTTGCTTGTCTTGTTCGGTGAAGTAGCACCTAAGATTTATGCCAATATCAATAATCTTTCTTTTGCTAAGATGATGGCCAAACCGATGGCCATTCTTTCTGGCTTTTTCAGACCGATTAGTAGTCTACTCGTTGGCTGGTCTACCTGGATGGAGTCAAAGTTTATTGCTTCCAGAACAGGCATAGATGATACGAGTAAAGAAGAACTGGACAAGGCGATCGAATTAACGGTAAGCGGAGGTGAAGCATCTGAGGAAGCAGATATCCTTAGAGGGATTATTAAGTTTGGAAACGTATCTGCAAAGCAGGTAATGAAAGCTAGAGTAGATGTCATCGCTGCAGAAGAGAAAGATGGATTTAAGGCCATCATGACGATGATTAAGGACAATGGCTTCAGCAGGATACCCATATATAGAGAAGATTTCGATGAGATTATTGGCATCTTATATGCGAAGGATCTTTTAGGTTTTTCTCAGGAGGATGATAGTTATAATTGGCAACAACACATACGTGAAAACGTTTTGTATGTCCCTGAGTCAAAAAAGATTGATGATATTTTGAAAGAGTTTCAAAAGAAGAGAATGCACATGGCCATAGTGGTAGATGAATTTGGTGGGAGTGCAGGCATCATCACCTTAGAGGATATCGTAGAAGAAGTCATAGGAGAAATCAAAGATGAATTTGACGATGAAGAGGAAGTAGACTATGTGAAAATCAATGATATGAATTATATCTTTGAAGGAAAGACCTTGCTCAATGATGTCGCACGACTGATTAATGTAGAAAAGGAAGCTTTCGATTTATATAGACACGAATCAGATTCCCTAGCTGGATTATTACTCAATCATTTTGGAAGGATACCGAAGAAAGATAAAGAAATAGTTATTGGACAATATAAATTTAAAATAGTAGCTGTGACAAAGCGAAGAATAGAAAGAATTCATGTCACGTTATTATAAGTCAAAGAGATGATGAGACTTATTATAATAATTCTGATTACCCTAGGGCTGAGTTCATGTAAGGAAGAGGCAATACCATTACCTAAGCCACGCATATACCCCAAGGTAATCTATCCAGAGAAAAACTTGACAGCAATGAATCTACAGGACTGTCCATTCTCTCTAGAGGCACCAACGTATTTTCAGTATGTGAAGGATGCAAATCAGAATCAGAGAGAAAGAAAATTCAAGTGTTGGTTTGATTTATATTGTGAAGAACTGAATGGATATATTCATCTTAGTTACTTGGACTTTAATGGAAGAGCAGAATTTGATGAGTTGGTCCAAGATGCTTTTGAAATGGTGGACAAGCATAATATTAAAGCCAGCCACAGGCAGGAGCTTGTTATTTCTAAGCCTGAGGATAATCTCCATGGAATAATTTTCGAAATAGAAGGCCCTGTTGCTACGCCGTTGCAATTTTACATGACCGATAGCATACAACATTTTATTAGAGGTAGTCTCTACTTCAAGTCCTCTGTCAATAGGGATAGTATCGCTCCCGTGTATGAGTTTTTGAGAGAGGATATCGTACATATGATAGAAACTTTTGAGTGGGAGTAAGGAGAAGAAAAGTACCTCTTATTTTGACCTAAGTACTAGGCTATTACTCTCTCATACGCTACTATTAAAAAAAAACAGCCTCCGATTGCTCAGAGGCTGTTTTTTCGAGGTGACTAATCTCGTTGTCTTTTGAAGGGCGGTCTCTCGGATTGACATTTAGTCAATCCTGCATTTCATGCCGCTCTTTCACCTTAAATACTCTATATTTTTATTATTCGAGAGTTGACTAGACTCTCTCCCTTTTTGTTATTATTTGATTGTAACATCTGTTAAGTGAACTTGAGTATTTCCGTCTATTACAAATCCTAATTTGTATTGTCCAGACTCGAAAAGTTTCTTTTTGATCTGCACATAGTCAGACTTCACTGGTCGTAAGTAGATGATTTCTCCTGAGTTGTCTAATATCAGAACCATTGAGATGTTATCATTTGTATTGAAAACCAAATTTTCTGTCTCTACATCAAATTCTGCTGAAGCAAATAAATCCAAATCATTGAATGATACTACTTCTATTTCCGATGTTGAGATCAACACTTCTGGAGTTATATTAGCGAATACTGAAGTTAATGTAAGTATGATGATTCCTAGAGTTGTAATTATGTTTTTCATGTTTTTTGTTTTTGCGTGTTACACTTATAAGACTGTAAATCTGAAATCTACCCTTAATCATTCACTCTACAGGTTCTACACAGCCTATCTACGGACACCCTACAACTTTTGAAAATTGGATAAAAAGTGACAAGAGGTTGTCAGATTGGATATGGATTGGCTCATTTTTGGGATGAAGAGCTATTTATCTAGGGATGTTCTATAATGAATTTCTTGGTCAAAGCAGTCTCATTTGTGTAGACCTTCAATATATAATTGCCAGAAGAAAGATGAGATACGTCAATATTCGGCAGGTAAGAACTAACAGCTACTATCTCTCCTGCAGAATTAATAATCTCAACTCTTTTAAAATTTGATAATCCTTTTATATTTATTTGATGTGATGCAGGATTAGGATAGATAGAAAAATTGGATTCTTTGATATCTGAAATAGAAGTCGCATCATCATCTATAATTTTGAATAAATAGGCCCTTTCCGGTCCTGTGAAATCAGAAAGCTCAGTGCCAGAAACAATAATATTTCCGTCATCTAGGATATGAATGTCACTTGGTGGGTGCCCATCAGTAGGGGAGAGTTTGTCTTTTAACTCCCATATGCGTTCTCCAGTATTTTCATCTATAGAATAGACAAGAAAACTATTAAGATGAAGAAGACCTTCTATACCTGCAATTATTAATTTATCACCCTTTTGTGCTATTTGTGTAAGGAATATCCCTAAGTTCGAAGATGCAAGTTTGAACTCCCACAATAACACACCTTGAGAATCATAGGCTCTGCATATTCCTTTATTGACCCATGGTATATCTTCTGTACCTACTGTAATTAGGTTATTGTTATCTGTAAAGTATGCATCAATAACCCGCTCATCAGAATTTGTAGCAATAGAAAATAGCTCATTGTAGTCTTTGTCGTATACAGTAATCCGACCCGCTATAGAATCTTCTATACCTTCAAAGACTTCTACCGTTGTATTATTATGACTGTTATAGTTCATGAATAATACATGGGATTCTACTGTGGAATACTCATTATTTATTTCAAAGTTGCTTAGATTAATTCTGGATCTAACCAAAGTATAATTCTCACTGTCAAGTCTTGACCCTACAAGGATTAAATTATTTTCTCTAAAGAATACCTTTCCTCGTTTACTAATCCTATCAATGGAGCCTAAGTGTTCTTTTTGAGTCCCAAAAATAGAACTAAAGTACACTTCATTACTACCAACTATATATATGATGCTATCTTCACTTATGGGATAACCATATGAGATGTATTCCATATCACATCCATTACAAAGATTATAGTCAAATCTAAGTTCACCACCAGAAGAATAGACAGCGAAAGAATTACCATCATAACTGGTTCTTGCCTGATATATATCTCCTTGCTCGTCAAATGTAATCTGACCTCCCCTACTTCTGGATTCAGCGATGGTAGTCCATTGAATGGTTTGGGCTAAGGCAAAAGATGCAAATAACAAGAAATAGAAGGTGGAAGCGAGTTTCATAGAGTTGTCTTTAAGGTGTCCAAACAAAGACTACAATACACTTGATTTGTGATTCCTAAATATAAGAAAAATTGCTTTCGATAAGATTGCCTTAGCAGATCACATTATGACATTGATAGATGTGACTATTATCTTACATTATTATCTATTCAAATTACCTTAAGATTTGACCTACCTACATAAATAAAGCCTGCCCTAAGTTTTCCCCCTACGAACCGGCCTGAAGAAGGATTCCTTATCGCTAAGTATTCCTCTCCCATAATCTGAACATGGTACAAATAGTATCAAGGATAGAATCGCCTTTTAAGACCTCAAAACAAGGTGGTTATTACTGGCTTTTATAGCTGGTAGGAGGGCCGCTAGACTCCCGATAAGCAAAACTGTAAGTGATACTATGATAAAATCACTGCCTCTGAGTTGAATAGGGTAGGCATCCATGAGGAAGCTGGCAGGAACACCGATTATGCCAAATTTCTTCTGAATATAGTAAAAGACTAAAGCTATTATAAACCCGAGGAAGATGCCTATTAAGGTAATTAAGGTCCCTAATTGCATGAATAACCGTCTGATCTGATGGTTTGCAAATCCTAATGCCTTTAGAACAGATATATCTTTTCGCTTTTCCAATCCAATCATCCAAAGGGCACCAAGCAAGTTAAAAGCAATCAAAAGCATCGTGAGACCAGCAATAAGGAAGGTAATCCATTTTTCTATCTGCATCACCTTTAAGGTAGTTTCATCTTGCTCATATCTGTTCTTGTACACCAATGCTGTCCCAAGGACGTTACTCAGTGATTCTTTGAGTTCGTTATCAGAGACGGAAGGATTTTTCTTGACTTCTAAGTATGAGGCTCTGCCACGCTTATCCAAAAGATTAGCTGCGAGATCATAGGAGGTCAATATGAATTGATAGTCACTTTCACTTCTGACTGAGAATACACCGACAGGGTATAGGTTTCTGGTTATAAAGTCTTTTGAGCCGAGCATTGACTTTTTCTTAGCAGGCATATAGACAGTCATCGGAGTTATCCGATCAGACACGTTAATAGACAGCTTGTTTTTCATGCCTATCCCCAACATAGCAAAATGCGTCTTTCCGTCCTTGGTCTTATATTTTCCATCTACTAGCAAGGTGTCTAATCTCGTCACCTTCAGGTAAGAATCGTCTACCCCTTTTATCATCCCTATCTCTTGTACACCTTTGTACTCGAAGAGGGCGACTTCTTCTATGGTCATAGAGATGGACTCCACGCCAGGCAAAGAAGATAATTCCAACATGTCCTCATCACTGACTTCAAAAAACTTCCCTTCTTGGGCCTCAATCTTGATGTCAGGATTGAAGGCATTAAATAAACCAGTTAACAATCCTTCGAATCCATTGAATACACTAAGTATTAGAATCAGAGCGCTGGTTCCTATGCCGATACCAATAATAGAAATCCCTGTAATAATATTTATCGAGTTAGAGTATTTCTTACTGAAAAGATATCGCCTTGCTATGTCTATGGTTAACGAGGGCATATGGCTAATTCAGGCGCTCGTCCATTATGGCCTGATAGAATACAGACTGAATACGGGGTCTATAGTTTTTTCTAGAGAAGACGCGGTTTTCCATTGTTGGGTATGTCCTGTTGGATAAAAATATGTAGATCAAATCATACTTAGGGTCTGCAAAGACAGATATCCCTGTAAATCCTAAATGACCAAACGTTAGTTTGGAAGCATCCACAGACATATTTTCTGTTCGATCTTCATCTAGTTCTTTCATGTCAAACCCTAAGCCTCTTCTGGTAGAGCGATAGTATCTCTGGGTAAATTTTCTAACGGTTTGTGGTTGGATGTATTGATTACCAGCGTAGGAACCACCATTGAGCAGCATCTGCATCAGTACGGCGAGGTCTTCGGAATTAGAGAACAGGCCAGCATGGCCAGCCACACCGCCAAGCATAGCGGCCCCCATGTCATGTACATGCCCATGTATGACTTCATTTCTGAAGTATTGATCTTTCTCTGAAGGAGGAATCCGGTCCTTCGGTATTCTTCTCAATGGGTTAAATAAAGTATTACGCAGTCCGAGGGGTTCGTAGAATTGCTCATGAACATATTCATCAAGCGTCTGGCCAGTGACTTGCTCTATAATCTGTTGAAATATATAAAAGCCTAAGTCACTGTATCTATAGTTTCTTTTTTCTCGCAGATCGCAATTATAGATGTACTTATATATCGTATCTCTAAACTCCTTTTTTAGATAAAGCTTATCAGTAACTTTATAAGGGAATTCATCAGATTGTGCGGAGCGATAATATCTGTCCTGACGTTTCGGCGTCTTTGATTCCTCTTCCATCGTATCCTCATAGAATGCAATCCATCCAGGGAGACCAGAGTGATGGGACAGTACATCCTCTATAATTAAGTTGCCTTTATTAGTCGTATCCAGATGAGGTATATAATGGGATAACTTTTGATTGACATTAATTTTTCCCTCATCATATAATTTCATCATGGCAATGGTGGAGGCTAGAATTTTCGTAACGCTGGCCACGTCATATATATCTGTTTTTGACACTTTCTGCTTCCTGCTTGTAGTATGATGACCAAACGCTTTATGATAGAAGATTTTACCATTTCGGGCACCTAAGATCTGACAGCCAGGTGCGGCCTTCTTATCCAACATCTCTTGTACGATTGTATCTATTTTCAATAGAGAATCTGATGACATCATGACCTCTTCTGGTGCGGCATGTCCTAACCGATATAGTGAAGATCTAACTATTCCTGATTTGACCGGGAACTTTGGATGGGCTGTTACTGGCAGCTTTCCAGCTATTTTATGTATGCCAAATAGAGCCTGAGCTGCAGCTACCTGCATCATATCATCTTCCTCATAGGTCTGTAGTATCGTCGTAATCTCAGGAAAAAACTTCAATGCATATGGGCTGCCGTTATTTACAAGAATCAGATTCTTTCTGCTTTGTAGTTGGTATATCAGGTCAAACATAGATTTGCTTATGCCAAAATCTTTAGAGGCATAGATGGACATATCATGCAACGACACGATGATTGTCTCGTGCGGCGCTAATTTATTTATTAGATTTTTAATCTCATTAGCGCTTATATTTTCTCCGGCTTGGAAATGGCTTGTTAGTCCTATCTTTGTTAATTCTTTCTGAAAAGTTGTTTCTTCTTTTGAGCCAAGTGAAAGACTGGCAATATTCTTTGTTATTTTTCTAATTGGTACTTGCTTGTTTTCATCTGCTACCAAGGTTATTGCCTTGCGGTAGAGATTTTCTTTGATTGTTAGGGCAGCGCGGTCATTGACCTCATAAGCTATGCGATTTGTGTTTTTGATATATGGTTTGCCTGTAAGATGCAAGTTGTATTTAGCCCTTAATATTTTCAGCGCTTTATGATCTATGATGGATTCATCCAATCTGCCAGAATTCACCTCTGAGACGAGTTTATCTATAGCGACCTTGATATCTATAGGTAAGAGCATAATATCATTTCCGGCTTTAATAGCTTCTAGTTCCATAATGCCAGGCTTGTAGTGCTTGGCCACACCTTGCATCTCTAGTCCATCAGTAAATATTAAGCCATCAAAGTACATTTCATCTTGTAGGATACCAGTGACTACTTTTCTTGATAATGAAGTCGGTCTATTTTTTTCATCATCTAGCGCAGGAATGGCTAAGTGAGCCGTCATGGTGCTTTTTATTCCTAACTCCGACAAAACTCGAAATGGCGTCATCTCCAAACTATCCAGTCTATCTCTACTATGATTTATAAGAGGTAAATCATAATGAGAATCTACATCGGTATCTCCATGTCCAGGGAAGTGTTTCATGCAAGCGATGACACCTGCATCCTGAAGACCCTTGGCATAGGCATATGACTTAGTGGCCACTTCAAATATGTCCTCTCCAAATGACCGGTTATGTATCACTGGATTGGATGGATTATTATTGACATCTACAACTGGGGCAAAGTTAACGTGTACGCCTATCCTTTTTAGATGTCCAGCGATGGATTGGCCCATTTCGTATATCAATGTATTATCTGAGACAGCACCAAGCGTCAATTGTTTAGGAAAAGAGATTGCATCATCAAGATGTCTCATACCCAAGCCCCACTCTGCATCTATGGCCACCATAAGTGGGGTGTCCGATAACCGCTGATATTTATTAGTTAATTCTGCTTGCTTAGTGGGAGACCCTTGGAAAAAGCAAAGACCACCAACCTTATATTTTTTTATCTGCTCTTCTACACTTTTTATATGGTCTGGTCCTTTATCAGAGTGAGCTCTTATCATGAAAAGCTGTCCTATCTTTTCCTCCAGCGTCATTGTGGCCAACTTGGTCTGTGCCCACATCTCGTCAGGATCATTCATAGATTGGTCTTGACTATTGCCTAATAAGGGTAGAAGTAATAGGATTAAATATGTCACTTTTTTTATCATTGCCTCGTAATCTGATCTAATGCATTTGGGTCAAGCTCTTGAGCCTTATTGTAATATTCAGCTGCCTTAACAGCATCGCCTTTATTTCTATAAGCGGTAGCAAGATTAACGTAAGACATAGCGACATTAGGATTTATTTTTAAAGCTTGCTCAAAATAGCTAATCGCTTTATCATGTTCATTCTTAATACCATAAACGATTCCTAGTAGTCTTAAAGTCTCTGGATCATTAGCGCTAATCTGATATGAACGTGTTAAATATTCTTCACTTTTGGCTATATCATTTTTTACTTGACCATAGTATTTGCCCGCATCCCTTAGGATAACAGGATAATTTTTGTTGGCATCATTAAAATCAGGATATAATTGTCTCAATTTTTCATATTGAGCAATAGCGGGAGGATAATCTTCCTTGTAATAATGGGCATTCCCGAGCAATAAGTAGGCATTTCTATAAGTGGGATGAATCTCAACAGCTTTATTAAGGTATCCTATGGCCTGATCTAAGTACTTGGTTTTTTGTGGTCCATTTTCCATCTTTCCAGCAGTCGTGGTCAAGGTGCCACCAGCAGCATTGAGGAGTTTGGCACTACGAGGCTGATTTTTTACATCTGTGGTAAAGAGTGTGAAATCATCTTTCCAGACTGTATTTCTGACGACGGTCTTAGCGGCAAACCCTATTAATATGACACCGAGTATTCCATATATGATATTTCTATTAGAAATCCACTTGGTGAGTATGCGTGCAATGACAATCATAATACCCAGTGAAGGCATAAAAAGAAATCGCTCACTCATATTAGTCCCTATGGGGAAAACAATATTAGATACTATAGATAGGGTGATTATGTAATACAACAAGCCAAAGCTTATCAGCTTATCCCGCTTCCAGAAGAAAAGGCCTGCGCCGATGATGGCAATATAGAGCAGTAAGCTGAGGAGCACTTGCCAATCTCCGAATTCCATAATATCTACTGCCCGCGGATAGTAATCATGACTTAATGGATGTGGAAATAAAAGCAACGAAATGTACTTTCCTAACGTAAATAGAATCGTTGCGAATTTCTCTCCGCCACTGAAGTCTATATAGCTGCCATTTACTAGTTTGAGAAACGGATTATTCATCAGTTCCATAGATTGACCACCAAAGTCCATACCTAGGATAGATGTTCTGATGCCTAAAAATATGATGGTGCTAACGACAAAAGGCCACAGGTATTTGAATGAGTTGACTAGGGAGACTCTCTTAAAGAATATATAGACCAGTGGCACAATTGCTAGAAAAGTAATGGCATTCTCTTTACTCATTAGTGCAATAAAGAAGAATAGCAAAGCCAATAAGTTCCATTTCAAGGCCTTGGTATGATAGAATTTTAGACTAGCCCACAACGCTGAGACTGCGCCGAGCATTGTCATTATCTCATCGCGACCTTTGATGTTAGCGACTGCTTCTGTGTGGATTGGGTGTGCTATGTAAAGTAGACTGGCTACAAGTATGAAAGTCCGAATCTGACCTTCTTTCTTACCTGCTTTATTGATACCTAACAACATGAGTGCCATCGTCTTGTAAATCATGAATCCCAGCAGGCCGTAGAGTAAGACGCTTATGAGATGACCCATGAAAGGATTCCTGCCAAATAATTGATATTCTATCGCATACATGATAAGTGTGAATGGTCTATAACGGCCACCACTGACTAATTTCGCCTTACCCTCGACTTTGAAGAAACCAAAGAAAGTGTCATTGCCGAGTATGCCAGGGATACCACTGACGCCATCTTGGGTAAACATATTTTCTGTAATAACGATAGCATCATCTTGCGTATATCCATTTGTAAGTGTATTGGCATAGAGCAAAACCCCCACAATGCAGATAATCCAAGGATGCCATCTGTATTGACCTAATAGGGATGATTGTGGTTGAGCTAAAGATCGATTCTCATCAAGAGAAGCATCTTTAGAATGGGCTTTTTTGCCCTTTTTGCCTGATTTTTTGGACTTGGCCATAACTTACGAAATTACAAATTACGAATTATTCTAATGTGTAAGTCGTCATTAAGTATAATGGGGGCATAAAAACAATGGATATTTAGAGGTAATCGCTACGCCATTGTGCTTTTTGAGCCAGTACTTTTTTAAGAAATTTCTTATCCAAAGTGCCATTAAAGGGCGGTTTGAGCTTAATATGATTTGCTGGGCCATAGATTGTAAGTCTGCCACCATTATAGTAGATATTGAGTCTATAGTACGGGATGCACCAGGCATAAATGCGCATGGTAGAATTAAAACCGACAAGGAGACCCTTTAGTCTCATTTCGATATTGCAATAGGCCGTATTTTTATTGGCAGAGATGATATGGTGGATATCAGGACTGGATTCTACAATTTGGAGTTTGGCACATCCTATTCCACCCATTTTGAATCGTTCCAAAAAGGAAAATGAAGGTCCAATGCATTCTTCTATCTGACGATCATTCTTCTTATTCTTATAACTGATATTGAGAATCATGCTACTTTTTAAGCTTTGGATTGTATTTGACCATGATGTGTATCCAAAGGGCTCTAGAAAATCGGAGCAATCTAATGAAAGACAGGACACCCAGTAAAATTATAATACCCATTGCCGCGTTAACTGAGACTTTAAAGTAAAATACGAGCAAAAGTGCTAGCGGCAAAAGCATGAAGACTGATATACCATAGGAAATGAACATCGCCCCATAATAGTACCCTGGTTCTGGCTCAAAAGACTGATTACAATGACTGCAGGTGGCATACATAGAAAGCGGATTTCCTATATCAAAAGGTCTTGTAAACATAGGGCCACTACGACAACGTGGACACATATACTTCCATGCATTGATTAGTGTTTTGATGCTCATGATATGCTAACAGTACAAAGGTTAATGGGTTTTTATAATATATAAGTAGATATATGTAAAAAGATATATATTAGATGCTTTTAAATCATTTAAACAAAACAATTATGTTGAAAAAACTACTATTTTCTTTTACATTATTTGCAGCTTCTATCTCTTATTCTTTTAGTCAAGATTACCAGCTTCTTGAGTGGGATGTCATTCATTTTGGATATGCTATTCCAGGAGGTGATGGTGTTTCTGGAGGTATTCTATTAGGTACAGAACCAAGAGTTAATATCGGAAATACCTTTTCTGCCAGTATTAGATGGGAAATTGCTTTATTTGGAGGTGGTGATGATTTTGGAGGAGATATAGGGGCTGCAGGGTCAATAGCTCTTTTTGGGGACTACTACATTTCTAATAATGCCAACAAAAGGTTTTATGCAGGATTAGGGATAGGTAACTTTGGAGGGGCTTCAGTTACTATCACAGATATAAATGGAAATGAGATTGAAGGTGATGGTGGCTCTTCAATTGGCATTGTGCCGAGAATTGGCTACGAGCTTGGATTAATTAGGTTAGGATTAGAATATAATCTAGCGTTTGACGAGACAGTGCCAAATTATTTAGGGATTAGACTAGGCTTGAATATAGGTGGAAGACAGAAGTAATTTCTACGACTACATATAAAAGATAAAAAGAGGCTGCTCAGTATGGGTGGCCTCTTTTTTGTTTGAAGACAAATCTTTTAATAGAACCTTAGTATTTAATTGTCTTCTATATGGTGGTTTCTAGTGTAAATCCATAAGTCAGCAACTAGTTACTATGTCTTGCGGTTATATATACCGTTATTAATCAGTTTCTAAAAAATTGAATAGATATGAGATATATAAAGTTTATATCACTTATGATAATGCTTGGTGCTGTCAGTGAAGGAAATAGTCAGGATTTACAAAAAGAATTATCAATGAATAATCGTGCTACCAGATATGGAATAGTAGGACAATCAGCCCCTGAGCTTAAAGTCAGCCAATGGATAGATGGTCAGGGAGCAGCTACAGAAGATATTAGGCTATCTGAATTAAATGGAAAATTTAAAGTCATCTATTGCTTTCAAGCGTGGTGTCCTGGCTGCCATAGCAGAGGCTTGCCTTCTCTAAAGAAAATGTCTGCCGAGCTAAAAGATAATCCTAATGTAGAATTCATGGCTATACAAACAGTCTTCGAGGGAGAGAGTTCTAATACCTACGACAGGATGGTAGAGATACAAAAGCAATATGAGTTAGATATCCCATTTGGACATGACCCAGGAGATGCGACCAGCAGACACAGATCTACAACCATGAATAGCTATAGAACAGGAGGAACCCCATGGTTTATATTTATAGACCAGAAAGGACAGGTAGTGTTTAATGATTATCACCTGGATACAGATAAGGCCATTGACTACCTGAAGACTATAGAAAAGATATAATTAATTATCTGCCGGCAATCTCTACTGTGGTAGCCGAATCTGTCTTGCGAAGAGGTGGTTTTTCCTTTTTAGTGAAAATAAAACTACCCTTGCCAGTTAGCTTGTATAACGGTATACCATATGCGACACTTATAAACCATCTGGAAGCGTTTGGTCTTCTGACCCCTAACTCGTAACCAGCGCCAACTTGGATGTCCAAAATATTGAGACCAGTATAAAGGGAAAAGTCATTTAGATTATTTTGGTTGTCCATGCTGAGCTTACTAGAGTATAATACGCCAAATTGCAATCCTATCAGATTGCTGAAAGTTGTTTCATTATTAATTAGTTCTTTAGTATCGACATTCCTTTTGAAGGAAGCCTTACCATAATTAAAACTAAAACCCACCCCAATAGAAGAGAATAATTCCAAGAATCCCTTTGGTTCTTCTCCACCATCTAAGGAGTTTGGTATAGGATCAGCTATAAAAAATTTTGTGGCTGGAATTGTGATATTACTATTAAGAATCCATCTGTTTTCTGAGAAAGATTCAGTTGTCACAGTAACTTGAGACAAGAGAAAATGTGGTAGTGAAACCAGAAGTAGTAGAATTCGCAATCGAGTTAGGTTTATTATTCTAACTCAAAAAAGAGGTTCATATTGTTTAGTATCAAATTAAAAGTAAATTGTTTGACCTTATTAGCCTGCCCATCCCTCTCTGTCAAGGCTGCGGTATTGGATAGCTTCTGCGAGATGTTCTATTTTGATATCCTCACTATTGCCTAAATCTGCTGCTGTCCTGGCTACTTTTAGAATACGATCATAGGCTCTGGCAGATAGTTGTAGTTTGGTCATGGCCGTCTTAAGAAGTGTTTGCCCAGCTGTATTTATCTGACATACTTCTCTGACCATCCGAGAAGGCATCTGTGCATTAGAGTGAATGTCCTTGAATTTTTTGAATCTTTCTATTTGAATTTTTCGAGCTTCCACCACGCGTTGTGCAATATCCTTACTGGATATTTGTGCGGGTTGGAATTCTGCTAATTCGTCATAAGACACTGGCGTTACCTCCACATGCAAATCAATTCTGTCTAGCAATGGTCCAGATATTTTATTCAAGTATTTTTTGACGACGCCTGCGCCACAGACACAGTCTTTTTCTGGATGATTATAGAAGCCACAAGGACACGGATTCATAGAAGCGACTAACATAAAGCTTGACGGATAATCTACGGTTACTCTAGCCCGTGAAATTGTTACTTTTCGCTCTTCCATAGGTTGTCGCAGTACTTCTAACACTGACCTTTTGAACTCCGGCAACTCATCTAAGAATAGCACGCCATTATGGGCTAAAGATATTTCTCCTGGATTAGGGTTGGAGCCACCACCCACTAACGCTACGTCACTAATGGTATGATGAGGAGACCTGAATGGTCGCTGTGTCACTAAAGAAGATTCGGATCCCAAGATGCCAGATACTGAGTGTATCTTGGTCGTCTCCAGTGCCTCGTACAAATCTAGCGGGGGAAGAATAGAGGGCAAGCGCCTGGCAAGCATCGTTTTTCCGGCGCCTGGCGGACCAATCAAAATTACATTATGGCCTCCCGCAGCGGCAATCTCTAGTGACCGCTTAATATTCTCCTGACCTTTGACATCTGAGAAGTCTTCTTTGTAATCACTTACTTGATCTTTGAATGCTTCCCGAGTATCATATTCATAGGGGGGAATAGATGGCTTACCCTCTAGAATAGAAATAGCTTCGATAATAGTTTTGACACCATATACTTTAAGGCCATCCACGATAGCCGCTTCCCTTGCATTCTGATAAGGAAGTATGAGTCCATCCATTTTGTCTACACGAGCCTGAATCGCGATAGGCAGCGCTCCTTTAATCGGACGTAGGCTACCATCCAATGCCAGCTCACCTATAATCATATACTTCTCCAGACTTTCTGACTCTATTTGCTTGGTAGCACCTAGGATGCCAAGTGATATGGGAAGGTCGTATGCAGACCCTTCTTTCCTAATGTCGGCAGGGGCTAGATTAATCACGAGTTTCATCCGAGGCATCTTATAACCTACATTTTTGACGGCAGCCTCTATCCGTTGGAATCCTTCACTGACTGCTTTGTCAGGTAGACCCACCATAAAGAACATTTGCTTACCAGCGGCGACAGTACCCCCTGCATTTACTTCGACAATGATTTTTTGAGCTTCTACTCCTTGGACCGCTGCGGCAAACGTCTTTACAAGCATATCAGAAAGTTATTATGTGAGCAATATACAAAAGTATTAGCTAGGTGATAAAGCAATCCAGACCATCCTTTCAACTGGTTCGAGACTGCGAGTCTTCTCCAACGGTGATTTTTTGTCACACCTACGGCGCTTGGATATGAGAATGGATTTTTATTACAAAGTTGTCGTCCCATGGGACTATGCCCTATGAATCTACAATCAATAACTTTACAACACAGCTACTCTCAAAGCTCCATAGATAGGAGCGAAAGCTTAGTATCTAGAGGTTGTGAAAGACAGTAGCTCCGTAGGAGCGACATCTTCTTCAGTCTATCTTATCAGCCATCATTATAGGAAGGGTAGAGATCAGAATTAACAGTAGCCTATTTAAACGCATTTAATCCCGTAACATCCATTCCTGTAATCAGTAAATGAATGTCATGCGTGCCTTCGTAAGTCAGGACTGTTTCCAGATTCATCATATGCCTCATAATAGGATACTCATTGGTGATACCCATTCCGCCATGAATTTGCCTGGCTTCCCGAGCTATCTCCAATGCCATATGGACATTGTTTCTTTTTGCCATGGATATCTGAGCGGGAGAGGCCTTGCCTTCATTGGCAAGCGTCCCTAGTCGCCAAGCTAATAATTGTGCTTTGGTGATTTCAGTGATCATCTCCGCCAGCTTTTTCTGTGTCAGTTGGAACTGAGCTAATGGCTTGTCAAACTGTATGCGTTCCATACTGTATCTAAGCGCAGAATCGTAGCAATCTAATGCTGCACCGATGGCGCCCCATGCGATACCATATCTGGCTTTAGAAAGGCAAGAGAGTGGTCCTTTGAGTCCGGCTACTTCAGGAAGAATATTTGACTTAGGCACACGGCAATCTTCAAAGACTAATTCTCCAGTTATACTTGCACGTAAAGACCATTTGCCATGTATTTCTGGAGCAGAAAATCCTGGTGTATCTTTATCTACTATGACCCCTCTAATTTTACCTTCAGGATCTTTGGCCCATACCACGGCCATATCTGCTACTGGACTATTAGTAATCCACATCTTAGCACCATTCAGTATGATATGGTCACCATCTTCTTTGAAGTAGGTAATCATACCCCCTGGATTAGATCCATGATCAGGCTCTGTCAATCCAAAACAGCCGATCATCTCACCAGACCCTAACTTAGGTAAGTACTTTTGCTTTTGCGCCTCAGAGCCAAATCGATATATAGGATACATGACGAGTGAACCCTGGACAGAAGCCATACTTCTGACGCCTGAATCTCCTCTTTCCAATTCTTGCATGATGATACCATAAGCAATTTCATCCATGCCACCGCCACCATATTCCATAGGAAGGCTGGGCCCAAAGGCGCCTATATCCGCTAACCCCTTGAAGAGGTGGTGTGGACATTCTGCCCGCTCTGCAAAGTCTTCTATTATAGGCGTTACCTCTTGTTTTACCCAGTCTCTTACAGCCGCTCTGGCGATAAGATGGTCCTCTGATAATAACTCGTCTACATTGTAGTAGTCGTGATATTGAAATTTATCAACCCTTGCCGTTGTAGGTGTGCCATTTTGATGCATAATTTGCGCTTTTATTATGCCGACAAAGGTAGAACATCTGCTTGAGATAGTCATCACACCTAAATGAGCTTTAGATTTTCAATAATTAAGTTAAGGGATTAGCATCGAGTGGGACAAGAGGTTATTTTTGACGTTTTATATATTGTACATTTTATAATATGAATTTGAGATGAAGAGTGCACAAGTGAAGTCTATAGCTATAATTGTACTGCTGTTTGGCGGGCTGGGTTTGTATATAATGGGAGGTATAGCGTTGCCAGACTTTGATTTTAGCAGTATAAAGGAAAAGTTCTCCAGTAATAAAACAACTTCAAAAACTACTACAAATAAGACCAAAAGCAATCGCAAGAGTTCTAATTCTAAGTATAATACAGGTCAGGTTATAGATAGTTATAAAGGTGTCAAAGTTTATTATAATGGCAATGTTACCAACGTGTCAGGTAGAAATCTGACTTCGGATGGATATAATTTGGGGCTAAAATATCAATGTGTGGAATTTGCCAAGCGCTTCTATTACGAGGCATACAAGCATAAGATGCCAGACAGTTATGGGCATGCAAAGGATTTCTTCGACAATAGTCTTGGAGATGGCCAGCTCAATCGTGCCAGAGGCATGTATCAGTTTCGGAATGGATCTAGAGAAAAGCCAAAAGCAGATGATTTGGTAGTTATTGGTCCTTCTTCCTTTAACAGCTTTGGCCACTTGTTTATAGTCACAAATGTGACGAACGATGCTGTCGAATTTGTTCAGCAGAATCCTGGTTCGAGGAATCCAAGCCGAGGAAGATTCCCATTGGTTAAAAGCAACGGGACTTATACCATTAATGCCGATGATGTGGTTGGCTGGTTGAGAATGGGATAAACTTACTTCTGCATAGTTTCCCACACAGAAGTAAGTCGACTATTATCATGTTTATTTCTTGGATTCAAATGTGCCGCTTCCAAAGGAACTACTACTATTCTCTCGATAGTCTCTGTAGAAACCGACATCCAAATCCGTTAGTAGACCCACAATACCCTTAGTACTCATAGATGCGGAACCACTATACCCATCGTTACAATCTACCTTAAAAGAAATGCCCTCTAATTGGCCAGTCTTATCGAAGGTAGTCTCTGTATATTCGATATCTATGTTGCGTTCTTTTAGAGCTGTTTTGATATCGCTGAGATTTTGTTGAGTCGTTTCATTTGTAAACTTAACTTCTATATAGTCCTCAGTTATGATTGGCTGTTGAGCAAAAAGACTGATTGAAAATAGAAGGAAAACGATGCTTTTGATTAAAGTAGACATGGTGATTGTTTATAAGTGAATAATGATTGCAAGGTAGCTGCTGCCTTCTCTTTGAGCTATTTTTTGGGGTCTATAAAAGTACTTAGTACGGGTATGAAAAAGGTATTAGTCCCCTATTTTATTGCTCTCAGCAATTCTTGACGAGAACGAATGTTGAGTTTTTGAAAGATTTTAGTGACATGACTTTTGACAGTATTGGTCTCTATAAATAGGGAAGAAGCGATTTCTTTATTAGATAATCCTTGCACCATGAGGTCCGCGACCTCTTTTTCTTTCTTTGATAGGAGGTCAAAATTAAAAGAAACCACTTTTGTTTCTTTCTGCAGTGTTCTCTGGAGTTGTCTACGTAGATAAATGATGTAACCTATGGCGGCTAGGAGCATAGTACCTAGCAAATATGTGATCCAACTGAGGGTACTTTCTTTAGCCGCATCTTCAAAGTGGATGGCTTTATAGAGGTTTATTTTCTTCTTGAAATAATTGAGATAACTGCTTTCTTTTTCTGTCTTTTGCCATTTCGAAACGAAGTTATGGTAATACTCAGGGTCAATTTTATATTCTTCTTCTAAGTTTATTATTGACCCTAAAGCGACTAAGCCTGCCAACATAAATTGAGTCGTATCCGCAAATTGTTTATAGTCCTTAATCAGTTTATCTTCTATAAACATCTCTCGTCTATCTGAAACTCTGCCTTTTTCATCTTTATATTCCAATAATACGGGTTTCCAGATTTGCTCATAGACTTGTTGTATAACATTAGATTCTGGATCTCCTGTTATTGAACATTGGTCAAAAGAATTAGAAACATCTTGGCAGTCTGATAATTGGATTTGACTATTATTATTTAAGGCTAATAGAATATGATTTTTGGCAAGGCCATTTGATATACCTATAGCGACTCTACTTTTATTCAATGAGAGTCGGTATAGTGATTTTTCTTCTATTAAGTCAATCCCTGATATAGTAAATCGTCCCAAACTATCTATCGGTACTGTTTTGATAAGATTATTTATGTCTACCGTATTCAACTTATCTGAATTTGGTACATATTCTAGAACAACTGTAGCATATTTATTAGCTGAGTCTGTGATTTGGCCAGTTATGCTATACTGAGCAGTGACCATAAACGGGATAGTCAAAATGAAAAGAAGTGTATTTATTCTTAAAGATTTCATGGAGTCTTAAGGTATAAAATATTGGCTTAGAAAAGGGATATGATGTTAATTTTATATCTAGATGAGGAGAAAATTAGCATTCATATTAATTGTAAGCCTGTGTATGGGTTGTGCTGAAGATGAAAAGCTTATGCTGGTAAGTGTAGAGGATTTTGAAGCGTTTGTAGCGGCGACAGAATATGTAACAGATGCTGAAAGATATGGCTGGTCTGTTATACAGGAAGATGTATATAATTTTAGAGTAGACAGTAGTTTGACATGGCAGATTCCTAACGGAGTAGATTCGTCACAGCATGGATATCCAGTTACTCAAGTAAGTTATAATGATGCGTTGGCTTATTGTAACTGGACGAATACTCGGCTGCCTAGCTATGAGGAGTATTGGACCTTAGTAGAGAATGACAAACGACACATCAATCAAGATTCAGATCGTATATATAGACTTACTCAAAGTAATATTATAGGTAATACGTGGGAAATCACTACGACGGAGAATAGGAAAGGATTCATAAGATTAGCAGGGGGATCTTACTTGTGCAATACCAAAACCTGTAATGGCACCCAACCTAGCCGAGAGTTATTTGTAGATAAGGAAACAGGTAACTCACATATTGGATTTTCTGTGATTAGATGAGTGCTGTGGTTTTTTGAGCATTTGGTAAGAGGTTACGGTGTGTGAGTGTGTCGCACCTACGGCGCTTGGATTTTGGTTGTTTGATTATATTATAAAGATGTCGTCCCTCTGGGACTATTGTTTGATGGCAATAACAATCAATTATATAATCAGAAAAAAGCCACACATGCAGAGTATGTGCAGCTAATACTTCTTCTCAGTTAAGAGGAGAAAATATTCTCACGTATTTTTTATCGACATCAATTATTCTGAAAACAGCACTTAGTCACTTTGCTGTAACTCATTTTATTTGCTGCCAATTATATTCCTCTTTCGTTTTTTCTTGAGTCGAAATATGGGTTTATTTGAGAGACAGGGATAGCTTGTCGCTCCAATCTTTGTTCTCGAAATATGTCTAGTGTCAGTTGAGTATAAGTCTGGTAAAGCGTAGGGAAGGCTTGCTTTATTAATAGAGTATAGTAGATAATAGTCATTTTTAAAATTAAGTAATACCTTTAGTCAAGGCCTGAGTTTGGTATTGCTAAGACAACAAAAACACCTACAAGCACTGTACGAAACGCTACAAAAGCCCTACAATGTAAACTGTTTGGCTTTCCGCAATTTTAAAATTGATTGGTTCTAAGAATTGACTTAAGGAGCTTGTCTTGTTATCTTGCATCATAGTAGATTCCTATAGTAATATTGAAAAAAAATGGATAGAAAGGACTTTATTAAGAAATCATTATTGAGTGCAGCAGCCCTTGCTGGTTCTAAAAAGCTAATCAAGGAAGAGGCGTCTACTTATGACAAATTAATGAATCAAGTAGGCTTCAATCATTTACCTAACCGTGAAACAAGGACAGTGAAATCAGTACTACACAAAGCCAGCACTAGAGGACATGCTAATCATGGTTGGTTGGATACGCATCATACTTTCAGCTTTGCTAACTATAGAAATCCAGAGCGAATGAATTTTGGTGTGCTTAGAGTACTCAACGATGACGTTGTAGCAGGTGGGAGAGGTTTTAATACCCACCCGCATGATAATATGGAGATCATTTCTATTCCACTTGAAGGGGCTCTACAGCACGAGGACAGCATGGGGAATGTGGCCGTTATAGAGCAAGGTGATGTCCAAGTCATGAGTGCAGGCACGGGCATTTATCATAGTGAGAAGAATAAGAATAGTAATGCAGCCGTCAAGTTTTTGCAAATATGGATGTTTCCCAATAAGAAGAATGTGACACCCCGATATGATCAGATTAAGTTAGAAAAGACGGCGCTTCAAAATCAGTTTTTCCAAGTTTTATCTCCCTCTCCAGAGGATGACGGCGTGTGGGCTCATCAGAATGCTTGGTTCCATATAGGTTATCTAGAGAAAGGATGTGACACCACATACACTATAAAGGATAAAGGTAATGGTGTCTATGCATTTATACTTGAAGGGTCGGTCACTATAGAAGACCAAGCTTTGGAACAAAGGGATGGTTTTGGTCTTTGGGAAACGGAAGAGATCATTATTACTGCGGATAGTGATGCCAAAGTCTTATTGATGGATGTCCCTATGAAGTTGGGCTAGGAGACTTAGCCTATTAGTGATTATTCAGGTTTCATAAAGTCATAGGCTCCTTTTCTAAGACTCACCCCATATTCCAAATAAGCTTTCATACAGGCAAGAAAATTAGACCATCCTCCAGTGTTACTAATAAGCCAATTAAGATTATCATCAGATAACTCTTTAGGTCCCTCCGTTACATGGACTACCGTACTATCGTCTTTAAATGCATCTAACTTAATGGTGACGACTGTCTCAGGATCCCATACAAAAGAAATTAACTTATTGGTCTCCGTCTTTACCTGAGTGATGGGGAATCGGTCATCAAATTCTGGGAACTTCCATAGAACTTCTTTGCCAGTTTCTAATGGCCCTGAGCTTTCACTGATAAAGAACTGAGTCAGGTGACTAGGGTTGATGATTGTCTCATAAACCTCAGTTGGTTTTTTAAGTATTTGAATATTTGCTTTAGAAGTTAACGTCATCGTAATATCATCTTAGTTTGTATTTATAAAACCACTACTTTTCCTTTCTAAGAATCTTCTCCATCTTCCTTCCCCTCGCTAACTCATCTATCAATTTTTCAAAACTTCGACATTGTCTATATAATTCGAATTCTTCAGGAATCTCTTCAATTCTGTAGCCACACACAACACCTTTAATCATGTGTGCATTAGGATGAATTTTCGCTTTAGCAAAAAAGGTTTTGAAATCAACTTTTTTGTCTATGAATTTCTGCAGCTTAGCTTCGTTATACCCAGTGAACCATTCTATCACTTGGTGAAACTCTTCTTTGGTTCTGCCATTTTTTTCCAGTCGATTTAAATAGAGCGGGTAGATAGAACTAAAAATAAGATTCCCTATTTTTTCATTCTTTTCGGCAGTGACTTGCATTCCCATTTACTGAATCATTTAAAGTTATTAGATATCGTACGTCCAAAGTACAAACTTCTATGTGTTGTTTATAAACAATCATAGCGATACCCCGTTCTCTCTAAGGATTAAAATAATCTTACAAAATGATTAGTCGCTTATTCTTCCTGATGATATTACTATCAAGTCTGTCTGCCACAGCGCAAGATGACCCCAATATCAATCTGGTAATTACTGAGGATAGCTGGCGTAAAGAGGCCTTTGAATTTCCTAAACCATTCGCCCCAAAGGTTGACTTCAAGGGTGTAGCAGACGTTAGATTTACTAAAGGATGGTCTGATGTGGATAGTGACCTTTTTTGGTCTTATGCTTTTGCTTGGAAAATTGATCTAGAAGAAAAATTGACAGATACAGAATTGGAGTACTATTTGGAATTGTATTTTGATGGTTTGATGACGGTTGTTAATCGAGATACGACCTTATCTGTGCCACTCACAAATGCAGTATTCATTTCATCGCCTATAAGTAAATCACAACTAGAGTATACTGGAAAGATCAAGCTTTATGATGCCTTCTTTACATCAGAGATGATTACACTGAATGTGAATGGAGAGTATGATTATTGTGATAAGACAAATAAGCACTTCTACATTTTCAGGTTATCTCCGAAGCCTGTCGGGGATGAAGCCTGGAACCATATCAACAAAACCGCGCTGAGAGAAGACCAATGTAAATGATTACATTAAGATTGGCTCATGCACCTGTAGTGCATGCTAGTATATATTTTGATTTCCAAAATGTAAACTATGTGCAAACTGAGTGAAGGATTCAAATTGTGTACCTGTAGCACTATTCCGCTGAATGAGACTCATTGGGTGCTTAGACAAGTGAACCCCTCTCAGCCTGTTGTCATCGGTATGATTGTTCAGGGATTCGAAGTCATTAAGAAATATAACTGGATTCAAAAAGAACTCAATCAGAATCCATGCTTTGACTTTGACTACACACCAAAGGATGGAGACAGATTAATATTTAATATCATAGAAGAAGAAGCCAAGGAATCCGTCACATTGAGGTATGTCAATAATCGTTTTGAAAAGGGATGGCAACTGATGCTAATTCCTGACTGCAGTTCAGGTAAGGTTATTAGTTCAGGATTGGTTTGTTAACTGTCAGACTCAATCACGCTAAAGCCATATCGAACTTTATTATTTTAACCTCAGTGCAATTCTTCTTTAACTGTCGAAGCCACAGCACAGTGGATTGGGGTACCTATATGTTCAGAAATTAACATAAACGTGTTTTGCAATGTTATTTTTCGCTTCTTAACTCTATATTTCCTAGATGAGGCCTTATAATTGTAAGGCCGACTCAAAAATTGTCTAACCATACAACCTATATAATGAAACATCTCTTGATCCTAGTTCTTCTAATGATACAAGTCGCATTTATCTCTGCTCAAGATAAGCCTGACAAGAAAGGCGATAAAGAAAAAAAGGAGAAAGTATACTCTGATATTATCACAGATGAAGCGGTAAGCTCCAAGGGTCTATTTAGTACCCATACGGTAAAAGGTAAGAGCTACTTTGAGATTCCTGATGACATATTGGACAAAGAAATCTTAGTGGTAAGCCGTATTGGTGGTTTTGTAAAGAATCTCAACTTCGGAGGTGCTGGTGTCAAATCTAGACCACAGCAGGTGATAAGATGGCAGAAATTGGGTGAGAAAATTATGATGCGTTCTGTATCATATAATAGTGTAGCTAGTTTCGATGACCCTATCTATGAATCTGTCAAGAATAACAACTTTGAACCAGTCATCATGGTCTTTGACATTGTGACCAAAGGAGAAGGAAGCTCAGTTATTGAAATAGATAAGTTATTTACTACTGACGTAACCATGATTGGTGCTGTATCGGAAGGACAAAGGAAGAATTTTGGCATTAAAAGCTTAGATAGCAAAAGAAGTTTTGTTACATCTATGAAGAGCTTTCCTAATAATGTAGAAGTGAAACACGTCTTGACATACAAGGGCGGAGATAAGTTGCCTGACAATAGAGTGACGGGCACCTTATCTGTAGAGATGAATCAGTCATTTATCACCTTACCAGAAGTGCCTATGCAACCCCGATACTACGATGACCGTGTAGGATATTTCTCAGTGAGGCAGACAGATTATAGCTCTGATAATCAATTTACGACGAGTAATAGATATATCACTAAATGGCGTCTGGAGCCGAAAGATCCTGAGGCTTATGCCAGAGGAGAATTGGTAGAACCCATTAAGCCTATCGTGTATTATATAGACCCTGCGACACCGACTAAGTGGGTGCCTTATTTGATGCAAGGGGTCAACGACTGGCAAACGGCCTTCGAAAAAGCCGGATTCAAGAATGCCATCTATGCCTTAGAAGCGCCGAGTGAAGAAGAGAATCCAGATTGGTCTCCTGAGGACACACGATATTCTGTCATCAGATATGTAGCAACAGACATACAAAATGCGCAAGGGCCCCACGTACATGACCCACGAACTGGAGAAATATTAGAGTCAGATATCATTTGGTATCATAATGTGATGCGATTATTGAGAAACTGGTTCTTTATCCAAACAGCCGCTATAAATCCAGAAGCCAGAGGGGTCAACTTCAAAGAAGAAGTGATGGGAAGACTCATTCAGTTTGTTGCCGCTCATGAGGTTGGGCATACTTTAGGATTGCCACATAATATGGGCTCCAGTGTAGCTTACCCGGTAGATTCATTAAGGTCGGTAACTTTTAGTCAGAAGATGGGTACTGCGCCTTCTATAATGGATTATGCCAGATTTAATTATGTGGCACAACCAGAGGATGGCGATGTAGGACTTATGCCAAATATAGGACCGTACGATACTTGGTCTATCGTATATGGATACAAGATGGTAGAAGAAAAAGATAAAGATGAAGAGAAATCAGTCTTGAACCAATGGGTAAAAGACAGAGCCAATGACCCAGTATATAGATATGGCCGTCAACGTGGGTTGCCCTTAGATCCTACAGCACAGACAGAAGACCTCGGTGATGATTCTATGCTGGCCAGTGAATATGGCATAAAGAATCTTAAGCGGATAGTACCCAATATAGGCAAGTGGTCGTATGAAGAGGGTGAGGATTTTGACGAGACAGAAGACTTATATAATCAGGTTATAAATCAGTTTAGAAGATATTTAGGTCATGTCATCGCCAATGTCGGTGGCGTAGTAGAGATCAGCAAGACACATGATCAAGATGATGCCGTCTATAATCATGTCAGTAGGTCTAAGCAAAAAAGAGCGATGCAATTCCTAGACCGACATCTGTTCACCACACCAAGTTGGTTACTGAATGAGGACCTGGCAAGAAAATTTGAGGCGGAAGGATTAGTGGACAGAATAGGAAGTCTTCAGTCAAGAAGTTTGAATATATTATTTAATACAGATAGACTTAATCGTATGAGTGAGAATGAAGCCCTGAACGGTAATGCCGCTTATACGGTTTATGAATTATTTGACGATACCAGGAAAGCTATTTTCAATGGAGGGGATTTGGATTTATATAAAAGAAACCTCCAAAGGATATATGTAGAGAAGCTCAAGGATATCAAAGAGATGGAAGATAGAGATGTGATGATTAGTGATATTCAGGCTGCGGCAACGGCGACCCTACAGACAATCAGTAAGTCTATAAAGACTAAAAAGAAGTTCAGCAACATAGAGCAGATGCATAAGACGGACTTGAAGATGAGAATTGAAAACATTCTTGAATAAAGGTAGCATTGAAGAAAATAATATCAATGAGTTTCTTGGTCATAGGATTAGTATCCTGTGGGGCAAAGAAGGAACTAAGTCAGGCTGTTGATACACCTATTGCGAGTCTGGAACGTGGTCCATTGGTCTATTTGACTAAACAAGATATTAATAAGGCAGATTGTACTTTTCATCAATTGAATGGAGATGATTTAGTGATGTCAATCATGAAGAATCATTCTGGAGATAAAGATGATAGGGCGCCTTCTCAGGTGATTTCCACTGACGGATCGATTATACATTCACCAAGGTCGGAAACACATACCAACCGAATAGTGACCAAAAGTTGTTTTAATCCACAAGGTCATATTGTAGCGATGGAGTTTGACACAAGAGATAACCCCGAATTGACGGAGCCTCTAAAAGAGGCCCTTTTTAAGATTAGGTTTGAGGCTAATGAGAGTAGAGCTTGTGTGGAATGTATGACTAAGTATTATTGGGTGAGGTAATAATTTGTGTCGAGCAACTTTGATTCTTTCTAAGAAAGAAAGAACACCGTTGGTGATTGCCAACGCTACCCTCTAACTCCACATTCGACTCCGCTCAGTGCAGGCTCTAGAGGGAGAACCGCCAGACTTCTGCAATTGTCTAAATTCTATTATAACAGAATATTTGATATTCCCTACCAAATACGATAGTCATAGTATTTATAATCAGATCGTTTGTACTTCTTCTGAAGCAAACTATCCACCCTGTACCCCTGTCTTTCTGATACCAATTTTATTCCTTCGACAATAGTATGTGAAAGATTCTCTACCAGTGATATGTGGTCGCTAGGGTAGGCGACCTGATGCGTGATTAAGCCCTCATGATTTATGTAATAATTCCACTTATCCTTACTGGTTCGAGTAGTGCCTTCTGTCTCATTATAGGTAAGACGTAGAATCGAATTATCAGCACTGTTTTCAAGCGTAATCTGCCCATCCTGCTTGTCAAAATTCCATGGCATACTTATCACATACATGGCTGCGTTAATAATGCGATTTGCTCTGTCTGACGGTATCCATTGGCCATCCTTCAGTTCTTCATAGTTACGATTAAGCAGTCGGTAATTGCTTATGGATTTGCCATCATCTGATTCTAAATGATAGGTGTTCTCTTTGATGTTATATACATGTTTTTGGGAAGCAGCGGCGTCTATATTGCCTGAAGAGTCATATAGCTTATAGTCCTTTTTATAGGAGATAACGTTGATTTTATTGTAGTTAGCTAAGCCGCCATAATAGGACTGAGATATTTTAATGATTTTGCTTAGCTCAGGCGAAAGCGTTTTGTTAGTAGTGCCACACTCAATTAGAGTGAGACTAAGTATGAAAATAATTACACATTTATATAATATGGCGCAAATTCTAAGCATGATGTCAGATGAATCTTTAGTTAGTAAAATTGATGTAACACACAAACTCTGATAGCTCTAACCATCTGTCCTCTTTTTGTGTAATACTCTTTTGTATATCTCCAAGCGCTTTTGTTATTCAATTAACCTGCCTAGGTTCTTTATGGTCTACTTTCAAGTGAAGTCATTATTTCCACAATAATCTCTTCATAAGTAAGTTCTAATAACAAATCAGACAAAACAACGAAAACTTATAATCTGCGGCAACTTTAAATTTAACCAACATTAATTTAAATAGATGAAAATTCAACTTGCATTAACATGCCTTATGGCAGCATTATTCTCCTTAACTCTATATTCTCAAGAAGGAGAAAACAATCCACAAAAATCATTTGAATTTGGTATAGGCCTTGAAATTAATCGTAATAATATATTTCTAGATGGTGCTGGCATATCAAGTTTGTCAATTTCAGAAAACTATGGGTTTGGAACTTCTATATTGACTAAGTATAATATTTCTAAGAGGACTTCAATTTTATTAGAATCAATAATTGTATTTAGAGATAATAATTTATTATTTACAGACATAAATGGAGAATTTTTAGAGGATGGAATATTATTTAACAAACTGACAATCGATGTTCCTCTTCATATTTCGTATCTGCCCTTTCCTGCGCTTTCTTTGGAACCTCGAGTACTAGCTGGACCTAGATATAGGTATAACATTGGAAATGATTCTGAAGCGCTTTTAGCGTTCTCATCTCATCAGTTTTCATTTGATGTAGGGGTCTCAATAGATTTTAAAATAAAAGATATCACCTTAAGGCCTACATTTGTATATACACGAGGCTTAGATAATATTCAGAACGAAAATTTTAGGAGCATTAGTGATACGCCATTCAGAATGGATTCTTTTAGTATCAAATTCTTATTCTTTGGATGATTATTGCAACAAAGAATCATATGCTTACCAATAGAAAAACGCTATCAATGAAACGTAAATATTTATTTATACTCATTCTTACCTTCGTTGCATCTCTCAACTTTGCTCAAGAGGCTATAATGGTAGAGTATGATTTTATAACTAAAGACTCAACCATCATTAATTTCGGTGAGAGCAACTTAAACCAAGATAATGCAAGTACACTGAGCTTCATTGGAAATGCTAGAAATGTAATTCCATTAGGTACATTAGAACCTAATAATAATTTCGTCCGAATAGAAAATGTAGAACAAACTTCATCTTATCCAATCAGCACTTCAGTGAGGATAGAGTCGGTGGATGGTCAGGAAGAGTATATTTGTTCAGGAACGATGATAAGTAGTCGGCATATTCTTACTTCCGCCGCTTGCTTCTTATCACAACGAAACCATACCATTGAAACAGATTCTATACTAGTGTTTCCAGGATACAATGATGGGCAGGAAAATCCTCTATTCGGGAGCCATCTAGTAACCAAGGCATATTCTTTTTTGAATTGGACTTTTGGAAATGATTTTATGATTCTGGAGATAGATGAAGATATAGGAGCAGAAACAGGATGGATAGGTGTCGCTTTTAATAACAACAAAGATGAGTTGTTGAATCAAGTATATCACAAGTATTCCTATCCTTCTTCAACTATGTTCATTCCATTTGATGGGGAAATTAATGGTGATACTCTTTATTATAGTTACGGATTATATGATAGGTTTAATCCTCCAACATATGTCGGCTCTTTTTTTCCCGACCCTAAAGGTTTTCTGGGAGAGCTTGGAAGCTCATTCTTTCTACCTAATGCAAAAGACGATTTTGAGATTTATGGTACACTAGCATGGTCTTCCTCATTTGGGCATAGCATCATCGATGAATTTGAGTTCTGGGGAATAGCTAATATAATAGAACCATTTCTTACTACGGCTACAAGTGAAATTGAAAATGTCGATTTTGAGATTTACCCAAATCCAACGGACAACATCATAAATATAGAAATGAAGAATTTCGAGCAAAGTCGTACCACGCGAACGAATATACACAGCCTTAGGTGTGACGATGTTTAAAGACATTGTGAATGAAGGAATTCAGATAGATGTAAGCCAATGGCCAAAGGGTTTGTATTACGTGGTGTTAGATGAAAACAATAGAAACCAACCAGCTCAATTTGTTAAGCATTGAGGTTAGTTGAATAATCCAATATGTCAGTGTGAGATCTACTAATCGACCTTATAGTCTTTTAATTTTAAATGACTAATGGCTTTTGAGTACCTAGCTTGACCCATCCCGACCTTCCCTTAAAAGGGAAGGAGAAAAGTCCCCTTTTAAGAGGATTTAGGGGTCAAAAGGAGAGGTGTCCTTAAAAAACTGTTAGATTTCTCTTAGTACTAAGAGCCGATGGCATATACGCATGCCTAGTGATCTTCAGAATTAGTTACGTACTTCTAGACTTAAACAAACTCAGATAACTCTAACCACCTATCTTCTTTCTGTGCAATACTCTTTTGTATATCTCCAAGCTCTTGCGACAACTCGCTTATCTTATCCCCCGCCAGGTCACCTGTCATGAATAAATCCTCTATTTCTTTCTTACGCTTTTCTAACTTGGCAATCTCATCCTCCAGCCCAGCGAACTCTTTTTTCTCGTGATAATTGAGTTTCCTGACTTCTGTACTTTCTGATGGCTTTTCTTCTATTGTGGTTGCTATACCTGTAGATGAGTTTTTCTGACTATTGCGTTCTGCAATTTTGTATTCACTGTAAGATCCATTAAAGTCCTTATACTCCCCTTCCCCTTTTAGAATAAACAAGTGATCTACCAACTTGTCCATAAAGAATCTATCGTGAGATATGACCAACAAACAACCCGGGTACGATTGGAGAAAATCTTCCAGTACATTTAAGGTCAATATATCTAAGTCATTAGTCGGCTCATCCAGAATCAGGAAGTTTGGATTCTTCATCAGTATTCTTAATAGCAACAAACGTCTTTTTTCTCCGCCACTTAGTTGTGACACATATACTTGCTGGTGTGATCTTGGAAATAAGAACTTCTCTAGTAAGGATTCTGCCGTAAGTTTTTTTCCTTTTTTAAGGGGGATGAATTCTGCAATTTCTCTTATGCTATCGATGACCCTAAGATCTTCATTCAGTGACGCATTGTCCTGCGTATAATGACCAAAAACCACAGTGTCTCCTACGACAACTTTCCCAGTATCTGGTTTGACTTCTTGTGTGAGTAGTTTTATGAAAGTTGTTTTTCCCACGCCGTTGGGTCCAGCTAGTCCTACCCGTTCGCCTTTTTTGAATTTATAATTGAAGCCTTTGATAATATGCAAATCACCATAAGACTTACCCACATTATGGGCTTCTAATATTTTGCCTCCCAGTCTGGCCATGTCGATAGGCAGCACCATCTCCTCATCTGCTACTTTTTTCTTGGCTTTGGCTTCTATTTCATAAAACTTATCCACCCGCGATTTGGCTTTGGTCCCCCTAGCTTGTGGCTGACGTCTGACCCAAGCTAATTCCTTTCTATATAGTTTTTTTGTTTTTTCGAGGTTGGCTTTTTCATTTAATTCTCTGTTAGCTTTCTTTTCCAGATAATCACTATAGTTGCCTCGGTAAGTGTATAGTTGTCCATCATCTAATTCCACAATTTCGTTACAGACGCGTTCGAGAAAGTATCTATCGTGAGTCACCATAAATAGGGTAAGGTTCTGATTAGACAGATACGCTTCTAACCACTCTATCATATCCAAGTCCAAGTGGTTGGTGGGCTCATCCAGAATCAGAAAGTCAGGCTCTTCAATGAGAATTTTTGCAAGTGCTAATCTCTTTCTTTGACCCCCTGATAGCGTGCCAATCTGCTGTGTAAAATTAGAGACTTTTAGCTTTCCCAATATCTCCTTAATGCGGGCTTCTATATCCCAAGCCTTGAGATTATCCACTTTTTCTATGGCTTGCTGAATTTCATCCTGCTTGTCTAGGATGGTGGCTAATTCCAACTCTTTAATGGCTTTGACCTTATTATTTTCAGAATCCAGCGCCCCTTCCAGCACAGTAGCCTCTAGGTTAAATTCTGGATCCTGCTTGAGATAGCCTATCCGAATTTCTTTGGAGACCAGGATTTTAGATTGTTCGCCTTCTGGCGCTTCTTCTCCAGCGATGACCCTTAGAAGCGTCGTCTTCCCTGTACCATTTTTGGCTATAAGTGCAATCTTCTGGCCCTTTGCTATAGTGAGATTCAGATTAGAAAACAGGATTTTCTCTCCGAATGATTTGCTGACCTTTTCTAGAGTGAGATAGTTCATATATTGTGCTCAAGGTAGACAAAAATATGCCTAACAATTCAGAAGATACATACCATATTCTCAATGGAGATGCCTTGAGAGAACAGTTTCCACAGGATATCTATGGGCAACATATAATATTCAGAGAGATGCTGATGGATGGCCCGCTATCCGTGTCTTTAGATGAGGCTTTATTTGTGAAGCGAGAAAAGCACCTCTCTCAGTATGATGCTCCAGAGGAGGATTTTTACAGACGCCATGTAGTCCCAGAGCTGATGCATCTTCAGCAGATGGCTAAGGGATCAAAGATATATTTGTGGTTTGAGTACGATCTATTCTGCCAGGTGAATATGTGGGCCGCCGTCACATGGATAAGAACAACACTCAAAGACGTATCTTTTTATTGGGCAGCCCCCAAGCCTAATGATTGGCGTGGATTTGGTGCCCTATCTACTGATGACCTATCGGGAGTCTATGACAATGCGAGACTTTTGCCAGACACAGAATTAGTGCTTATGGAAAAAGCCTTACAAGTATATATATCTCAAGATCGTCATCAGTTAACGCAATCATTAGCAAAGGATTACTGGACTGATTATTTGCATACAGCACTACTGGCACAACGCCAACGCATGCCTGACGAGCAAGGCAATTGCAGATTATACGATAGAGTAGATACCCTGATTGCCAAGCACAAGACTTTTCCTGCCTTTTTCAAAGCCTTCTGCCTTGAAGAAGGACAATATGGTCTAGGAGACTTGCAAGCTAAACAACTCTATGAGACAAGATTACGACTTATGTAGAGTAGATAATTTAGTTAGCTCTTCTATAGAGCTTGGATTTGTGCTTCTCTAACTGATGACGAAGTTTGTCTCCTGCGGCATCAATCGCCAAATCATGACGAGCGCCTGAAGCTTCCACAAAGACATCCTTTCCCTTCATACGGGCTTGGAGCTTAATCTTCTTGGAAGGGTGCTTACTCCCTCTAAAAAAGACTTTTATGGATTCGATAAATGGATAATGTGAAAAGTACTTTTGGAGATTTTCTCTGGCGTACGTTTCAAAATAATTTTTCCCTTCTGTTACATTTCTTTCTACTTTGATATCCATTATTTATACTATTTAGTTTACTAATTCTAAAAGGTATGTCAGGTAACTTCTTACCCTAAGTCTAACCCAAGTTATTTTAATTTTAGGTCAAAGGCAACATCTATTTCTAATCCAACTCTACAATTGTCATTATTGCTATATATTTAAGCTATTAACCAAAAACATATAAGTTTTGTTGGATGATTATAGAATAGTGAAGAAAATTGAGGTCCAATGGCGAGATATGGACGCTGGCTTACATGTGAATAATGTGGTCTATTTGAAATGGACTGAAAGCGCCAGAATTTCCTATTTCCTAGACCTTAATAATGGACGATATACTCAGAAAGAAGATATCGGCCCTGTTCTAGCCTGGCAAGAAATCAAGTATATAAGACCTGTATCGTTTCCAGATACCGTCCTTGTAGGCATAGATCGTTCAGAAATTCTGGATGATCGGATTGTGCTGGAAGCAAAGGTGTATAGTGTCACCCAAGATCGTATCGTCGCCGTGTCTCACCAACACATCGTACCGTATGACTATAAGAGACGCATGAAAGTGCCATTGCCTTTGACTTGGGTCTATAATGAGTAAGTCATAGAAAGCACTCATCACTTCTTTTTCCATGTAGACTGAAACGCAGTGGAATGGATACATCCTATTCTATCGAATTTTTATTTCTAAGATTTAGAAATAGCCAATTGCGATTGGTGTTCTCGAAACATGAACTATCGTTGGCCGAGACTTTTAGTAATTTTAGTCTCGACCCTATGTGCTTGTCGTGTTAAGCCATTTATACTAAGAGCTTGCTTTTTTGTTTTTAGGCCCCCAGCGCTAAGAAGATTCATTGAGCTTTGTTAGCATTATTTCTTCCGCTTTTTTCATTGATAAAAAAGCTAGCAAAAAATCTAGACGACCGAATGCACTTCACTATGCATCCCATCCTCTACTTATGTAGAGGTTCCTTCACTTCAAAGCAAGGTTTACTTACTTTGATTCTGATGAATCAGAAACATTCAGTCATCCCACACCCACTTTCGGTCGTCAGGCTCGACGTCATGCTACCCTTTACCGCCTTGCCACTTTCAAGTGAAGGAATCAAATTGAGGTTGAAAAGGAAGAGCTGCCACTCATGCTTTTGTCTGAATTAGGATTATGGGATGAACAGGATTTTTTAATTTTTCCGTTATACACTGCACCTAGAAGCGTTGTCTCCTATTTGGTTGAAGTCTTTCTTTTCCACAATTTTTTCAACTCGACTATAGCGAAGCGGTGCGGAGAGTTCTCCGTTCTCGTTAAGGTGACTGATTATTTCTGATTCATCAAAATCTTGCTTCAAGAGAAGGAACCTCAACATCAGCTGAGGTCGAATGGGAAGTCCTGCCCACTCATGCCTTTTGTCTGAACAGGATTTTTAGGATTATGGGATGAACAGGATTATTTAATTTTTCCGTTATACACTGCACCTAGAAGCGTTGTCTCCTATTTGGTTGAAGTCTTTCTTTTCCACAATTTTTTCAACTCGACTATAGCGAAGCGGCGCGGAGAGTTCTCCGTTCTCGTTAAGGTGACTGATTATTTCTGATTCATCAAAACCATGCTTTCAAGAGAAGGAACCTCAACATCAATTGAGGAGGGGAGGGATGACCTACCCACTCATGCCTTTTGTCTGGATTAGGATTTTTAGGATTATGGGATGAACAGGATTTTAATTCGCTCCGTTGCACCTTTGTACCCTGAACCGTTGGACCTTATATTTGCACCATCCAGGAATATCTGATGCCTCCCAATGGCTTGGAAAACATCTATTTGGATTTTCTATATCTCCGTTAACAACAATATTCTGTGAATAAGAGACCATTCTTAATTGAGTAAAAATGATAATTATTAGTATTGGTGAATGTCGTATCATAAGATTGCATAATAGCCGACTCATAGTTAGTCAGCCTCGAATTATCTTTTTATTTTATTACCATAAAAAATAGACTAAACAGAATGCTAAACATTTTTGAATTTTTATCATTTCTGTTGTTTTTTTTGGGAATCAAATGATTGTTTTATTGCCTTTGCAAAAACTGATTCTTTATTACTCATGTTTGCGTACATAAAATCTGTAAGTAGCCAAGGTTCATTATAACTTTCGAATATGCTTTTAATCATAAAGGTTTTAATCAAATAATAATTTGCTGAAGGACTCAAACTTTCTTCAGTCATATCATCAAAGTATTCAATAAACAAAGGAAAGAGATACCACCAATCATGCTCATTCAACCTTCCACTAGGTTGATTACCATTATATTCGGTGTACATCTGAATCAACTTAAATAATCCAGTTTTCTGGAACCCAAACCCAATTTGGTTAAATTCCATAAATTCTTCATTTGACTTAAATTGACTGAGGTCAAAATAGTTCATCCAAGCATGATTCTTTATTATATAGTCTGCGGCTCTAAAATCTCTTGACTCAGCAAGTTTTTGAGTTGCTAATTCTTTAGAGGCTCTATTTATATCTTCATCCTCAATGATAGAAATTAATTCATTAATGCACTCTTCTTTAAGCTTTTTAGCGTAGTCTAATTTATTTATAATTAGCTTAACCTCCGATATTACATTTTCGCTACTAAATTGAATGGAGTCTTCTGATATAGATTGACTCAACAAAGTGTCATTTAAAAGAAAAAGGTTAAGTAGTAAGAACCAATATTTCATTTATATTATTTATATTTCTATTGCTTGAAAGTTGTTATTCCAACGCCGCTCTCTGTTATAATAAAAATCTAAAGAAAAAATATCCAACAGTTAAATCTACTACTTTATTTGAGGTAAAGAAGAGCACAAAGTGACTTAATAAATATCTAAACATTATTTTTCTATTCTCAACTATAAATAACCTCCTTTTGTAATTCGTTTACTTAATTGCTGTCAGTTTCTAACAATGCATAATAGATAGTTTGATTATCTATAGTTGTTGTTCAAAGTTGGTTACTTTAATATAGAAAAATTTCTGATCTGATAGTAAGATACTTCTTATTGTAATAGTCAAGATATACATCCATGGTGCGATGCCATTTATGCTAATTTCTGATATTTCATTTATAAAAAAGCTGTACAATTGACCATGTGGTAAACCAGAGCCGAGCAACTGTCAAATCATAGTGGGTGGTGGGAGCGGCATAGTGCCATGCATTTGATTTGACTAGATTTTTTGTTAGCTTTTTTATCAATGAAAAAAGCGAAAAATGTATTGTTAACAATGTTCAATTTAGAGAGATTATTTTCAAATAAAACATCTATTTATGACAAATTCATATCTTAGTAACTCACAATACGATAAACCAATATCAAAAATAAATTAGGAATTAATCCTCAAGACATTAAGATTACCATCAGAGACATAAAACCTGAGGATAATCCACAAGTCAGTCAACTCATCAGACAAGTTATGTCAGCCTACAATTGTGTAGGGGATGGATATTCTATTCAAGATCCTGAAGTCGAGGACATGTATACTAACTATCAGAGCAAGCGTTCGAGATATTATGTGCTGGCGTATCAAGATAAAATCTACGGTGGGGCAGGGGTAGCCCCTCTACAAGGTGGCGCAGAGAATACTTGTGAACTAAAGAAGATGTATTACTATCCAGAAATCAGGGGCAAAGGATATGGTAGAGAAGTACTTGCTTTATTACTAGAAGATGCGAGAAAGTTTGGGTACACCCAATGCTATCTGGAAACAGTGGAAAGGATGGAAGCAGCAGCACAGCTTTATCAAAAATTTGGTTTTAGACGATTGGAGAAATGTCAAGGTAATACTGGACATTCAGGATGTGATTCATTCTATATGCTGGATTTATAGTTTGTATAATTGTGTTTTAAAACAATGCTACAATGTGAAAACATGTCAGGTGTGGGAATACGGTAAATCACTGTGGCAAAGACATATCAAATTAAATATATGAATAAACAGCATTTTTTGAAGCTTCTAAATATGTATGCGAAGGCAAAGGTAAATGCATCCTTTTACGAAACGACTAAATGTGAGATAGAACATGAAAAAGCCACAATTTCAATAGACATTTCGGATAAGTACTTTCACGCTTTAGGTGCAATACATGGGTCTGTATATTTCAAGTTATTAGATGATTCATCATATTTTGCGGCACATTCAATTGTGACAGACGTTTTTTTATTAACGACATCTTTTAGTACCAATATACTCAGACCAGTTAGTAGTGGCAAAATAACAGCAATTGGAAAATTAAGGTTTAAGTCAAATAATATATTTGTAGCGGAATCTACTTTATATGATGAAGATGGCAAAGAGATAGCTTTTGGTACAGGTAACTTTTCGAAGAGTAAAAAATTGCTGTCACCAGAGATTGGTTATGATTTATAGTGGTGGCCGCTGGACACGAACTTATCCACCTGTTCCTATACGTCAAAAGGCTTATCGGTAAATCAATGAACCTTCAACCCTCATTCCCATTTAATCAGTATGCATAATACCATTCTTATAGCAGGAGGTTCTGGACTTATAGGCACACGGCTCACGGAGTACCTACCAGATAATTATCAGTTCCATGTCTTATCTAGGTCCAAAAGAAAAAGTACTGATCGCATTAAATACTTCACCTGGGATACGGAGTCTCGTACTATGGATATAACGGCTTGGGAGAATGTGTCTGTTGTTATTAATATGGCAGGGGCAGGTATCGCTGATAAACGGTGGACGAAGTCGCGCAAAGAAGAATTGCTGAGCAGTAGGATAGATAGTATACTGACGCTGAAAGATGCCATGTCATCTCTGGACAAATTACCACTGTATATCGGCGCATCTGCCATAGGATATTATGGACATCATAAAGACAAAGTGCGAACGGAAACGGATGACGCTGGTACTGGATTTCTTGCAGAAGTAACTGATAAGTGGGAGAAAGCCCATCAGCAAATATTCACCCACTTTGACCGTGAAGTACTACTAAGAATAGGCATTGTATTATCTACCCACGGAGGCGCATTAAAAGAAATGCTTAAGCCAGCCACATTTGGTGTATATGGATATTTTGGCAATGGTTCAGCTTATTATAGCTGGGTACATATCGATGATATCTGCGAGATTATAGCACAGTGCATTATAGATAAATCCTATACAGGTACGTATAATGCCACAGCACCTCAGCCAGTAACGATAAAGACCTTAGTCCATGCCATGAAAAAAGCGAAAGCAGGCTTTGGTCTGTCTGTCCCTGTACCTAGTCTGGCACTGAAGCTGATGCTCGGTGAGATGACCCAGATGCTGACAGACAGCATGAGAGTAGAACCGACAAAACTTAATCATCAAGGCTATCGATTCCTTTACACGGATCCCGAGGTGGCTATTCGAGATATTCTATCAAGGAAAGTGTAGCTTTTAATCCTTAAAAACTTCAATGTTTTTCTGAGCCATAATCAGGTCTGTAAATTTACCTTTGAACCGTGTTGCTTTCACAAGATGATTATCTATCCAATGATAGTTGCCGCCACGTGGTTTGCCCATCAACATGCCGTGATATTTAAAACCATGTTTACTTAACCAAGCTTCAGTCACCTCCCTGTGTGCTTCTGTTCTCGAAGTAAAAAAGGTAATAATGTGACCTTCGTCATACCACTTATTGAGAATTTCTAGCGCATCCGGGTATACCTCAGCCGTTATCATTCTTTCTGGCTGTTCATTAGGGATGTCATCACAAATAGTCCCATCTATATCTATGAGATAGTTTTTTGTGTCATCTGATAATATTGGGCTTAATGCATTGCCATTTTTATCCTTCAGTTCATTAAGTTGCTTGTCCATATAAAACCGGATTTATTTTTCTAAATCTATATATGTTAATGGATTTACTGGTTCTCCTTTGTGCCATAACTCAAAATGTACATGAGGCCCACTGCTGTGTAGTCCTGTATTGCCAATAATTGCTATCGCTTCACCACCAGATACCTTTTCGCCAATATTCTTTAATAATTTGGAATTATGCTTATACACTGAAATCAAATCATTGTCATGCTGAACACTTATAGTATTACCCGTATTTGCTGACCAGTCTGCATTGATAACCACACCATCCAGAACACTTTTAATGGGGCTATCTTTTTTGGAGACAATGTCTACCCCAAAGTGCTTTCTTTCATTGTCAAAAGAAGAACTTACAGTGCCATTCAGCGGACTATAAAAATAATAGTGATCCAGAGCGATGTCTAGCGCAGATGGCTGAGCACCCATCTTGCCACCACTAGCTTCCTCGAGACCAGCTAAATCGGATATTTTTGTCCCTGAAGGATTGAGCATATTTTTTAGCCCATTGGTGTAGACTCTTTGAGCATTAAGCTCATCTTCCAACGATTGGAGTTTCGTGTTGATTTCCACATAGGTTCTATTATTGGTTATATCAGCATAGCCGGGTACCAGATACCTTAATGGTGTAAATGATATGAGCAAGGCAGTCAAAAGACTAGAGGTCAGAAAAAATAGAATGATGCCAAGGACTATTCCCGACTTCGTCACCTTTGTTGTACGGATTTCCGCTAGCGTATCATCATCGTAGACGACAATTCGGTACTTGTCCGAGCGGTTATTACTATGTTTTTCTGTTAAGTCCGCCATTAAGAATTCTCAGGTATCAGAAGTGTGAAAATTTGGCACAAAGCTAAAACCTTCGTGATAAAGCTGCTATAACTGCATCAATATAATTTCATTACATAAAAACGCATTTATACACTACTGATTATGAGTTGTTTATATATTACAGTCAAGCCTCTTGATGGATCGTTGCGACATCCCTTCCAAATTTGCATTTTCTTTGTACAAGATTTAACCAACGAGGACGTTTATAATCCTGGAGGATCCTCTACACCAGATATAATATAGGAGACTGATAAATCGTTTGTTATCAGTACATTATATCATACAGTATGAATGCTCCAAGCATAGTACATATTCATCATTTGACGAGTTTAATATTTTGAAGAAAGCAATACAATTTCTAAGCATAATTATTACTCTTTCTTTATGTATCAGTTGTTCTACAACAAGATCTAAGGACGAGGTTAAGGGATTTAAGAAATTCTATCATAATACCACTTCTAAGTACAATGGCTATTTCAATGCGAAAGAGATCATGACAGTGACTGAGCAGGAATTGGATGGTATAGTGGAGAATAATTACAATAAGATATTACCAGTCTACGCTTCAGTAGAATATGATAACCCGACAGCCATAGCACCCCAAATGGATAAGGCAATAGAGAAGGTTATTACTGTAGCCACTATCCATGATGCAGGTAATTATGTGGATGATTGCTATGTCTTAATGGGTAAGGCACAATATCTAAAACAAGATTATGCTTCTGCGGAGGAAACATTTCAGTTTTTTGAAGAGGAGTTCGATCCACTGAATCCATATGGAAGAGAATACTCTAAAGCTAAGCTGAAAAGGAAATCTGCTAAGGAGGTAAAAAAGGAAAGAGACGCCGCTAGAAAGGAAAAAGATAAAGAAAGAAAGGAAGCTGAGAAAGAAAGAGATGAAAAACGTAAAGCAGAAGAGAAAGCAAAGGAAGCAGAGAAAAAGTTGAGAGAAGAGCGATCAAGAAGAGGCAAAAAGAAGAAGAAGAAAAAATATAAGACAAGAGAGGAGAGAAACGCAGCGCAGGAAAAAGAAAAGGCAGAGTTGGCTAAGCAAACGGAGATTCCTACTGATAGCATGACGAAGGAAGAAAGAGAAGCTAAAAAAGCAGTAGAAGAAGCAGCTAATGAAGCCCAGAAGGAGAAGGAAAGATATGAGAAGGAAAAGGAGAAACTTAGAAAGAAGGAAGAAGAGGAACAAGCAAAGTTAAATAGACCGCAAGGGGAAGGCGGAGTCTTTAAGAATAGAACGGCCTTCTACACAGGACTTTATTGGCTGGCAAGGACTTATCTAGAGACCGAGAGATTCTCATCTGCGAGAAACATAGTAGAGAGATTGGAAACGACAGCATATTTGGATGAAGACCTATCAGATAAGCTACCAGCAGTCAAAGCACATATGCATATGAAGTTAGGTGAGTTCGATAATGCACTCGTAGAACTGGATCAGGCAATAGATGTGGAAAAGGACAAAAGCTTGAAAGCAAGATACGCATTCATCAAAGGTCAGATATATGAGTATCAGGATAATACTGCACTGGCATATACAGAATATAAAAGAGCCAAAAAGTTTAGTCCTGAATATGAGATGAAGTTCAATGCTGAACTTAATGAACTAAAACTTTCCTATAAAACAGGACAAACGACGATGGGTAAGGCTTTGGCTAGACTGGATAAGATGTCTGTGGATAGAAAGAATGTTAACTATGGTGATCAAATATATTTTACTCGGGGAGAAATGAAATTAGCATCTGGGGATGTAGATGGTGCTATTGCTGATTTCAATGAAGCGCTGGCTTCTTCAGGCGGTAATAAGAATGTCAAGCATGAAGCTTATTACAAATTGGCAGAGCTACTCTTTGCACAGGGATATTATGCCAAAGCAAAGAAGAATTACGATGAGGTACTAAAACATATGGCGCTCACAGATGACAGACGGAGACAGGTGAAAAGACTTTCTGAGAACTTAACGGGGATAGCTAGAAATATAGAAATAGTAGCACATCAGGATAGTCTATTAAAGGTAAGTCGATTATCAGATGAAGAACTAAAAGAACTAGCAACAGAAGCAATAACCAATAATGCGGTTCAAGAACCTGCTACTAGCAAAGATCCATTCTCTAAAAGGGAAAGCAATGTCTTCGCTTCCGGCTCAAATAGGCAAGCGGGATTTGGCACCAGTAGCTTCTTTGCCTATAACCAACAGGCTACCGTGAAAGGGAAGGTAGACTTCAAACGTTCATGGGGTGATAGAAACTTAGAAGATAATTGGCGACGATCACTGAGAGCGGATGCTGGATTACTGGGTGATGATTTATTAGACGACGAGAGTCCAGAAGAGATAGTAGTCACAGACCAGCAGATAGAAGAATACTTGAGAGAGGTGCCGACGACGGATGCAAAGAGAAATGTGGCTAATGGAAAGATAGCAGATGCCTTGTTTAATCTAGGTGTGCTCTTTAGAGACAGACTGCAGAACTATGACAAATCAATAGAAGTACTAGACAGATTAATCAACGAGTTTCCTTCTTACGATAAGCGAGACGAAGCATTATATTATCTATATAGATCACATCAGGAAAAGAATAACAATATCCAGGAGGCGCAAGTACTTAATAAATTGAAGTCAGAATTTCCGGATTCCAAATTTACTAAGTTGGCGCTGGATCCTAACTTCTCTAAGAAAATGAGAAGTAGTGAAGCCACTATTGCAGCATATTATGAGAGAAGTTTCAAGCTTTTCGACAATAGGCAGTTTGAGGCGGTGATAGAAAGGTATAATGAAAAAGCAGAACTCTTCCCTAATGATGATTCTTACGATGCCAAGTTTGATTTGTTATTGGCAATGAGCTATGGGTCCACTCAGGGTAAGCAACAGTACATCAAACAGCTGGAGAATCTTGTCAGAAAACACAAGAATACTCCTGAAGAGGTGAAAGCTAATGAAATTCTTAGATTTCTTAAAGGAGACCAAGAAGCCTTTGATGACATCTTGTATGATGAAGCGCTGGAAGACTTTGTCTTAGAAAATGATAAGTTGCATTATATATTCGTAGTGGTCTATAATAAAGACCAAAGGCAACTCCAGGATATCAAAATTGCGATGTCTGATTACAACAAGAAGTACCATAGAAGAGATAATCTTAACATCTCTGATATAACCTTGAATCCAGATGTAGGCTCACAAGTAATAATAGTAAGGTCTTTTAAGAAAGGAAAAGATCAGGCTATGAACTACTATAAAGGGATACTGAACAATAGGGACGAATTTGTGATTAGACAAAATGGTGTCAAGGATGTAGAGAAAGTAGAATTTGATATATATGCAGCAACACAAAAGAATTATAGAGAGGTCATAAAGCAGCGATCGGCAGCTAAGTACAGACAGTTCTTTAGCAAGCATTATATCGACCTCAATTAATTAGGACTGGCTTTTGTATCTTTAGGGTCGACCCTCAGGTAAATAGATATTAGACAATAGTGAAGCATCTTATACAATTGGTGTTCACGACGATGCTGGTAGTATCAGTCATGACTTGTCTACAAGCCCAGACTGATTTATCATACGCGATAGTCCGTTTTGCTCCTATATAGACTCTTTGATTAGGGCGAATATTTTCTCCAATTAGCTTTAAGGCTTTCTCTGGATTATTTTCGTTCGCCATTTGCATATAAAAGTTAACAGAGTTTAAAGTCAAGAACAGCGGGATAAGTTCTGCATAATCAACATCTGCACTATGAGTGCTGTCATGGTCACCTCCTGTACCGATTTTAACAATATTTAATTTTGTAAGCAGCAATTATGTAACTTCTAGTATCTGTAGAACAGACAGAACACCGAAAAATCTAGGATATGAAAAACTTTCTAGCTGTAAGCATTTTAGTGCTTATCAGCAACTACAGATATCTTCCGTACTTATGTATTGAGCCGTTGAGCATTGCAGATAAGTATGGAATGATTATCTAATGTTACTTGCTGCTATTGTTTGCAAAAAGTACGTACACTATACCTATACTAATTCCTAACTGTGAGTAGTTTATTTGAGGACTGAAAGTTCCTTGTAATTGACTATTTCCTAATCTTGACAAGACAAGACTTCCATTTATAGACAAGTAATTACCAATCTTAAATTGAGGACTAAACCCTATTCTTACACCAAAAGGATATGAAACAGTTAAAAAATCTTGATTTGTTGTAGTAAACGTATTTGTAAGGTCTGATGTATATATTAGTCCAGCATATAATTTAATATTGCATTTCTTAAGTGTGATTCTATATTCTGGTAAAATTGAGAATTGTATTTTCTGGTTGGAAAGATTTGTTATCAAGCTTCGTCTTTCTTCAATTATGCCGTTGTTGAATGTGAAACTATAATTAAGAAGTGAATTGGTTTTAATTAAACCTATTTCGGTTCGCAAATACCACCTATTGTTTTTGAAAGGAGATGAAATAGCGATTGAATAGTTTGAGTTGCCATTGGAATGAAATGTATTATCATTGTTTTCTACTTCAGAGATATGACTATAGTTAGCTCTTGAAAGATGAGTTCCAAAACTCATTTCTAATTCCATATTCTGACTGTACAATTGTGGCAAACCTAACAGAATGCTCAATAAAAATAGGCTTAGTAATCTCATTTTTTAGAGTTTGGTTATTGTTCAAATTTTAGATTTAGGTGCACTAACGAATAATGATATTTTCTGTACTTATGAGTTTAGTCGTTGCGCATTGGACGATAAGTATGGAATGATATCTAGTATTAGCCATAGTAATTATTTGCATTTACTTTCAAGTTCAACTTTGTACCAATTTTTATCCAGATCTGAACCATAGTTCTTAAAGTCTAATTCACAAGCTTTCCTTAGATATTCGCAAGTCTTTGTTTTATCTCCAATAGTTTCATAGTACAAACTTAATTTGTGATAAGGAAACGGATTTAGAGGGTCAATTATAATACATTTTTCGAAATCATTTTTTGCCGAATCCAGCTCAAATGTTTGCAGATATGCTACGCCTCGATTCAATCTTGCTAAACCTTCATGAGGAGTACTATTTGCAATTGCTTTAGTTAGATATTCAATACCTTTTTCTAGTTTGAGATCGTTTATACTGTAGATTCCTAGATTTATTAATGCAGCATCATATAAGGGATCAATCTCTAAAATTTTCTCATATTGTTTATTAGCCTCACCATAATTAGAGTATTTAATGTGATAATCGCCTAAAGCCCAAAATAGTTTTATGCTAAATTCTTTATCATTTGAGATCTCCATTTTTCTTGCTTTTTCGAGATTCTTGTAAGCAGCTTCATTTTGGTTCTGGATAAGTTTGAGAATTCCTAGATGCAAATTTAATCTAGCTTGGACAATGCCTTCTGATTCATTAATTCCTTTTTCCGCTAAATCAAGTGATTTAATTATGTTGCCCTTATCAAATTCTTTTATAGATTTTTCATACAAATCTATTGATGTGGAAACTGCCTTTTTTTTATAACAAGTTAGTGGAAGTGAATATTCTATCATACTACCATCAACTTGTATTTTAAAGGAGCCACTTGAATACACATCAAAGAGATTCTTAGAATTTGAGATGTCAAAAATGTACAGCTTGAAATTTGTTCCGAACATCCCTAAGTTGTCGCCAAAAAGTGCTTCGAACCTAATTAAAAGCTCCTGTATGTTTTTGTCTATTTCATCATCATTTAGGTAGTTGATTTGACGGTTTTCTGAGTTTATTAGAATAGGGCTTAAGTTTGTGTCGAATTCTAGTTCTTGATTGTCCTTTCGATTGATTTTAGACAGTCCACAAATTAGATAATTGGAAAGTTCGGATTCCATACGTAATAAATTATACTCAACTACTTTTTCATTTTCACCAACAAGTATTCTCCACAATTGAGGAGTAACCCAAAAACTCTGAATTTGACTGTTTCTTTCTTTGTCGACTAGAACTTTCTGAGAAGCATGCAGATAATCCTGTATTTCAATATTAACCTGACCACATAAGGCATATGAATATAGAACCAAAATTAGAATTATTACTTCTTTCATTTTCGATTTATTATGGCTAACGAATCGGCGGTAGGCGTCGTAGGCGATAGCCTATGATCGTCATCGTCGCATGTTATCAGCTGGCATTCTTAACCGCCAAGCAATACATCTATAAGGAAATTCCATATTCCGTACTTCTTTGCTCCTTAGCTTGGCCAATCTCTCTTCTTTTTTCCTTCCCCTAATGTCTCCCTTAATAACGTCTATTTCATTTGCGGGAACTCTTCTTTCTATTAGAATTTGTTTAGCAGAGTCTCTTGCTTTCTTTTTGATTGTCCTCTTTTCAAAGTATGCGATGCTAATTAAATCTTCGTTCGCAAGTTTAGAGTGATGATTACTAAATTCATTCATAACTATCTTCCGTAGCCAATTGGCAATGTTCTATCATAATGGAGTTGTTTGTTATAAGCATTTAGTTTCAATTTCTCCAATTTGGGATTCTTCTCAATTTTGGATTCAACTACTTCACTTATTTTGGTTAGTTGCTCTTGTTTTAAATGTTTATTCCAGATGAGCTTATCACCATATTCATTAATTAAATCAATATCAGATTGTGTTGATGCCTCAATAAATTTCATCCAGTCTTTATCCAATGATAGTTTGTCTCTTTTATTTGACCTCCTTATTATAAATTGGATAGCAGTACCTACTAGTAGTATAAATGCAATAGTTACAATGATAGAAGTTCCTGTTGTCATAGGAGTATTTGTGTTTAATGATTTTGTTTAGCCTCTGTCATTCTTTAGAATTTGCTGTCTGCTTGTTGATAACGGAATTATGATATGCGGCGTGCGAAGTGCAACGAGCATGATCGTCATAGCATCTATGTAAAAGTAGTAACTTGAGAACTCACAAAATCACTACAAGTTAT
>CAZQDZ010000022.1:0-71636 GCA_964591455.1 uncultured Saprospiraceae bacterium | reverse complement strand
CGTCCAATCAACTACCGACCAATAAAAATAGTGTAATCTAAATGGTCTATTCAGTAATTTAATACTTCCTAGAGCATGCAAATTAGTTTTACTTTGCAGCAACTTGAAGTTGTAAGTACTGGAACGATTATACAAAAGCAAGGTATCATATGCCTTATACTAGAATCAATGATAGAAGAAGGATTAATTCAAGCGAAAAATCCTTCAGTCAGATATGATAAGTTGGTTTGCCTTAGAAAATTACCCAGAGATCCAAGACATCATTCCAAAATAGATTATGGAAAGTTGAAGTAGATGATGACATCGTAAAGTCAAGCCTCCTTGCGCTATTTCAGTTTCCTTTCAGATTCTGTAATAGATACATCATTGATGCTGGCATATCTTTTTTGCATTAGTCCTTGTGCATTGAATTCCCAATTCTCATTGCCATAAGCACGCCACCAATTGCCATCTTCATCTTGGTATTCGTACTCAAAGCGTACGGCGATTTTATTATCAGTATGTGCCCAATATTCTTTCTTGAGTTTATAATTAAGTTCTGTAGCCCACTTGTCAGTAAGAAACTTAATGATCTCTTCTCTGCCATTGATAAATTGACTTCTATTACGCCACTCACTATCCAGAGTATACGCCATGGCCACTTTCTCTGGGTTCTTGCTGTTCCAACCATCTTCCGCTGTTTGTATTTTTAGCTTAGCTGTTTCTTCTGTAAATGGAGGTAGAGGTTTTTTTATTTCCATATGCTATTTGAATATTGACGAGTTCATGTATTACAATCAAATATAAGAAATTGATACACTAGAAAATCTACAATCAAAAGGCCACCCGATATTCAGGTGGCCCGAAATGAAGAATGCTATGCTGCTTCTTTATATTATCTTAAATAAGGTAAAGCCTAAATCCCTCACTCTGTTGTCTCCCGGACATCTGCATTTTATATCTTCAAAGTAGAACTTGTCTGAAGGTTTGGCCTTAGCTATCAAGGAAAGCGTTTCTGAATTGTAGTTGGCGCCTTTATTATATGCAGCGATGGCATCTTTGTACTTAGGGACTCGAACTAATCTGAATTCTTCTATTTTACATTCAGCCTCAAAGTCAAAATTCTCCAATACGGCAAAGAGTTTCTTCTGAAGTTTGAATTCACCACTACTCATGGCACCACTTTTTTTGCCCGATAATTTCGGTATGGGGTCAGGTATTCTTTTGACTCTGAATTGCTTATTGACATTCATGCCTTCTGCGACAACCTTTACTTCTGCATATTCACCTCTTCTGGTAGGTGTGGTGACATTGACCACATAATTGCCATTCGCAGTTTTTCTTATAATGCCACCGCCTGCACCACCCATATTGACGCTGATGGAATGAGAATTAGATCCTGCGGCGGATATATCTACTGGGTTATCTACACCTATATAAAATACGTTCATCTTAGTAGGGGAGACAGCTACTGACCTTTCGCCGACCTCATAGGTAAATTCTTTTGTGTACTCTGTGGTCCTGTCCGTTAGTGGATTATAGACTTTGGCTGTGGCTGTGTATGATTTCGGCCCTGGGGTAGAGGTATTGATACTATACAGTCCTTTTCCTTTTGCATCTACTCTCAGTGGTTGGCCATTGACTGAGAGTTCTACCTTGGTACGGGAGTCAGTGCCAGTAGTCGCCGTCAGATATATGTCTGCATTGAAGGGTTCACCCTTTATGACATATGATTTCTGAGGGGCGGCCATTACAGTAAAGCCATCTAGAATCACATCCTCTTTTCCTATCCCTACTTTCTTGCCTAGATACTTGAGTGCAGCAGCTTCTGTGGACTTGACATCATTGATAAACTTATTGAATATGGGAATGACAGCTTGGACTGGCATCTGATTAAAATTCATGTGCGACCAGCTGGCCTTGCCTGATGCCCTCCATGTTTGGTCATCGATATTCACTGCTATTTCATTTTGGAATTTCGGTCTGTCTTCTTCATTGATATACTTAATGATTTTTGTCTTGTAGTCAAGTAATTTGTTTTTTACTTCTTCACCTATTCCATCATTGATTCCAGATTGTGTAGGATTGTCTACAAGTATTCTGGTTGTGACATCAGTCCTTTTCTCTCCGACGAGATAGGGAGTGATTTCTTCGGACTCGTGATCTATTTTGTATCCACCTGATTCTGTTATAATAGAGTCCTTGATTGTAGTGAGATAATCATTCAGGTGCCGAGCATCTCTTCTTATGGGTTCTACTCTGTCAGCATAAGTTTGAAAGGATGACTTAGCCTTGGCGGCTTCTAGTATAGCCTGTTCCATAGGTTCGTTTGTAGAATCTAGTGCCAGATTTGATTCGACTAATCCTTGATCTAGAACTTGGAAGGCATTGAATATTTCTGCTGACACATTAAGTGCCAACATGGCGGTTAATACCAGATACATGATATTAATCATAAGTTGGCGTGGATCTTTTGGTATAGACATAGTAGATGATTTAGTTAGTGTGATTAATGATTGTGGGAGATTATGATGCTTAGCTATATGCATAGCAGTGGCAGTCACAATCCCACACAAAGGATTCTGTTCATACAGAAGGTAGACCCATAGGGACGCCACCTTCATCTTGTAATAGATGTACTTGTCTAAGTAGCCTTATGGAGGCTATGGAAAATTAAACTCAGATTAATTCTGACTAAATAACTAGATAAAAGATTTAAGGATAGGGTAGGGGTATGCGATTGCTGCTGTACATATTTAACTGATTTTAATTATAGAATATATCCTAACTCACCTAGGATAATTATTGCCTACAGGATAACCATTTTGTTCTAGACGAGATCCTTAATTGCCCTAATAATTAAAGTTCGTCTAATATGCTAACATAAAAGATAACTTGATTTAAGGCATTAAATTGTTTGACGAGGTAAATTATTTTTGGCAATGACTAATCAGTGAGACCAAAAAAAAGAGATCTAAAGCCCGCTCACTTATAGAACTAAAGGGCGGTTCTCCTTCAGGGAGTTAGAGGGCAGAAAGATGAAGTCTTACACAGCCTTGGTGGTCTCATAAGTAAGTTATTAACTCTATTTTTTTGTAGAAGGCAGGATTAGCATTTGTCATTACTAGACTTAATTGTTTTGAGGTGATTGGATTTAAACAATTATCATTAGGTATTTACTAAGAGGAATGTTCACTTTATCTTTTTTAGTGAAGCTGCTTGGAAAGCTTTCAAGGCGAAAGACGACACTGTAGGGACAGTATCTTCTCCTATCTTTACACCCCCGGTTTCAGATATTGAATCTAGTCCATAGATATGCACCCTTATTTCCATCCCTCCAGGCACTCGCTGGTAATAAAAAATGAGTTTGTTCCCTGATACATCAAAATGAGTTGTGAAGTGATTACCTCTGAGATACCCATCGATTTTGATGCTGTTGTATTCATCTATAAGATAGTGTCCCAGATCTGAATTGACGGCTTCTAATCCATAATATCTGACATCTTTACCCCCATATTTAAGTACCCAAGGATACAGCCCTAGCGCATCTGGTTGATCTATAATTAATTCCATTTCTATTTGTGTAGTATCTCCATTGGCACTATGAATAATTAGATTTCCTTGGTATAAGCCTACCCAATCTTGCGGGAATGCGTACTTTTCATTTAGTTCCGTCTCATTCTTGACCAGTTTGGTTATTGGTTTACAGCTAGAAGCAAAGAAGACCATAGTAATTAAGAACAACCAATTTTTCATCATATTTCCCTATTATTGTGTAATATAAATATTATTAAAATATTTAATGTGAAGACCTTTTTAATTTACACTTTCCTTATTATCAGTTGTACCCAGATAATGGTCTATGGTCAAAGTTACTCGGATGATTATTTCCAGCAAAAAGTAGATCATCAAATTTATGTGCACTTAGACACCGTAGGCGAAGTGCTTGACTTTAAAAGCGTCGTTCGCTACACCAATAACTCGCCTGATGACTTGGCGTCTATTTACTTTCATTTGTGGTGGAATGCGTTCAGCGATAAGACGTCGGCTTTTTCTGAGCAGAGGTTATTAATGGGTATAAGAGATTTTTACTTTTCACCAAAGGAAGATTTAGGCGGGTACGAGAACGTCAGCTTTCTCTATAATGGGAATCTGCTTGTAATGGCACCCTATCATCATGATGGAAAATTACATAAAGACATCGTAGAAGTAAAGTTAGAGGCACCACTCAAATCTGGTCAATCTATAGAACTGGAAATAAATGGACGTATACAAATACCTGTATTGTTCAGTAGGCCTGGTCGCCAGAATGGATTGTATAGGATAACTCAGTGGTACCCCAAGCCTGCAGTGTATGATAATGAGGGTTGGCACCAGATGCCCTATTTAGATATTGGGGAATATTTTGCAGAGTATGGCGATTATGAAGTGACGATGGATGTGCCAGAAGATTTTGAAATTGTATATACTGGGATACCAGTCTCAGACACTTCCGTGGATGGCCGCAGAGTGGTGAAATCTAATGCTAAGTCAATTCCTGATTTTGCTTGGTTTGCTTCTAATACAATGAGACACCTATCCGATGAAGTTAGTATAGGTAGTAAATCTATTCCTATTCATTTATTGACAAATGACAAAGAAAATGGTCACAAAGTTATACAGCATATAAAGACAGCCTTGGCTTTTTATTCATCAGAAATTGGCCCCTATCCCTATCCTCAGTATTCTATGCTTCACTGGGTAGATGGGTCTGGGAGTGGCATGGAATATCCTATGCTCAGTACAGTGGATGTCCCTTATGAACAACAGAGGATAGATAATCTGATTGCACATGAGATTGGTCATAATTGGTTTCAAAGTGCTTTAGGGACAAATGAAAGAGCATATCCATGGATGGATGAAGGCCTTAACTCCTACATTGAGCGAAAGTATAATAATGCATATTATCCTCGTCCAAATTTTGATGCCAGTATTGTTCCTTGGTTTCGAGACGTGAATGATAGCTACTCTGTCTTACAAGCTGGTGTATGTCACCTTCACTGCGGCGCCAAGTTGCCAGCCATTAACAGTGTAGGGGATACTTATGGAAAAGTGGATGTATTATCGTATGGGTCTAATAGTTATGAGCGCATGGCAATGAGCCTTCAGTACTTGGAAAACTATATAGGTCAAGCAGTGATGAGAGAAGGGCTGCAAACCTTTTACAAAGAATGGGTAAATAAGCATCCTGGCCCTAAGGATTTGCAAGTGACGCTGGAAGCAGTATCAGGTAAGAAACTTGGTTGGTTCTTTAAAGGTATTATAGAAGATAATGTTATCCATGATTATAAGATAAGTGCTGTAGATAGAGAAGACCACTCACTTTATGTATCTATAGAGAATAAATATGATTCTCCTATCCCTTTCCAGCTCAGCGGTTACAATGATGATGGAAAACTTATTTATAGCGAGTGGATAGAGCCACAGCCTGAGAATAGCCGTATTGCTATACCTGACTTAGATTTTGAATCCTTACAGATTAATGGTGAAACGCCTCTGCTAGATGTCAGACGACTGAATAATATCAAGCGAATAGACAAGCTTGTCAAAAGAGGTCCAATTAAACTTAGGGGGTTTGGTGTCTTTTCTGATTTGATTTCAAGACCGATAAACTGGCACCCTTCCACCGGTTATAATGCCAATGATGGCCTTATGTTAGGATTGGGGTTTTATAATGCGCTGGTGCCTACGAGAGACACCCGTTGGTATCTCCAACCTAATGTAGGACTAGAATCAAGAAGCATAACAGGTCTTTTTGGTATAGAAAAAGATTTCTACACCTATCAATATCATGCTATAGAGAAAGTTACTTTGGGATTATCTGGAAGGAGATATACTCATAATGTTGTCCGCCGGATAGGTCAGGAGAGTCAATTTTTAGGCTACAATAAGTTACAGCCTTCGCTTTCCTTGCATCTAAGGAAGGGTATAACTTCTCCAGCAATATTATCATATAAGTTGCACTATATTAATGCTGATGTGTCGCAGTTTGATCCAGAGAATTTCCAAGAACCAGAAGTGACCTTAGTGCATCAACTTAATTTTGCATCAAGTAAATTAAATAGACTTTCTCAGGTCAATAATCTTATTCAGTTGGAATATGAATCATATGATAATTCTTTTGAGGAGTCACATAATTATCTAAAACTCAGTATTTCTCATGAAAGGAAGATGTACTACAGGGAACATTCTCGAATAGATTGGAGATTATTTGGCGGATATTTTCTTGTCAATTCACAGCGGAATAGTGCTAACTTCAGTGATGGAATAACCAGAGGCTCTTTCGCGCTGACGCAAGAAGGACATACAGATCACACCTTTGAGGGATTTTATATTAATCGGTCACCTCTAGGTAATGAAGCATTCAGAGATGTCAAGATAGAAGAAGGAGGTTTTAAGATGCCGATAGGGCCCGCGTTTAGATTTACTGGAAGTAATAATTATATGTTGGCCTCTAATATCAAAATTGACTTTCCATCTACGTTAAAAATTGTGGAGCCAAAGATCTTCCTTGACATGGCGTATTTTTCAAATAAAACGCTTTTGAATGATCCACTAGAAGGCCAATTTCTATATTCTGCAGGGGTGGCGCTGGAGATAGGAGATTACTTAGGTATTTATTGGCCGATTTTCTTTTCTAGTGAATATGATATTCCGTTTTTCAATGCTAATATATTAGAGCGGTTGAGTTTGAGATTAAATTTGAGAAAATTAAATGTTTGGCGAATTGCTGAGGATCCGTACTTCTTACGTCGTTGATAATTGTGTAGATTATTTGAATTAATATTTCTGTGAAGAGACTATTTATTATACTGAATATACTCTTAGTGATTATGACTCTTGGGTCATACATAGCGCCGCATGTACATCCAAATACCTTTGGTCTATTGCCAATATTGGGTTTGGGTTATCCCGCCTTACTTATGGCTAATCTGATCGCTATACTTGTGTGGTTCTTTTGGGATCGGAAGCATACCGTTTTTTCGTTAGTGACTTTGATTATTGGAATACCTAGTTGTCAGAAAATAGTAACAGTTAGCATCCCTGTATCCTCGTCTAAGTCTATTTCGATAGCAACCTATAATGCCAATTTTTCTAAGCCGATAGCCTTCGCACCTACTAAAGAACAATCTACCCTTGTAGCTAATTTTGAAGCACACCTTAACGATTATGACCATATAGATATTCTATGTCTACAAGAGTATGGAGAACGAACACGTACATATATAAGTAAGGCGATGACTTTTCCCCATAGCCATGAATTAGAAGGAAAGTCAGTAGCTATCCTAAGTAAGTGGCCAATAGTAGATAAAGGTATCGTCGATTTTAAATCTACATCTGCAAATATTTGTTTATGGGCAGACATAGCCGTTAGAGACAAAGTTATCCGTATATACACGACTCACCTAGAGTCTAATCGTCATGATGGAGAAGTACCTGATGTCATCGTAGAGACGGCACCGGAAGCTATGAATAATCTGGCTTTACTTGGTGTAGTAAAACACTACCAGAAATTTTCTGCTTATCGAGTTGCTCAAGCTCATATGATTAGATCGCACATGACTAGGTCTACTCATCCAGTGATTATTTGCGGAGATATGAATGATACACCACAATCCCATGTCTATAAAGTCTTGTGTGAGAATATGCAGGACTCATGGGTAGATGAAGGACTGGGTATAGGTTCTACTTTCGGAGAGAAAATTCCAGCGCTTCGTATTGACTACATTTTTGCTGATGGCAGTATCGATGTCCTTGACCATAATATACATCGAAGTGATTTCTCAGATCATTATCTAGTAGAAAGTAAAGTGGAAATTCGATGAATGTGATTTCTTGATTTTTTAGTTACTTTTTCCAATTCGAATTTTCCTTTTAGCTTCATACCTTTTCATCCATAATTAAAAGTCCTCCATGATAGATGAAGATAGAATCTATAACTAAATGGTGTCGAAACCTCGTTTCAGAGTTTCAGAAGAAAACTATTTTCGGACTATTGAACGCTGAGGTATCCTTATTGTTACATTTATAATAACTCAAGTAACTTTTACAAATGGTAGCAGTAGTCACAGGAGGGGCCTCAGGAATTGGTCTGGCAGCATGCAAGAAATTAGCGCAAAGAAAGTATAGAATTGTCGTTTCTGATATCAACGAATCAGGAGGGAAAGCAGCTATGTCTGTGCTAAGGGAGAATGGCGCAGAAGCGATTTTTCAAAAGACGGATGTAGCTAAATATGATGAAGTGCAAGCACTTATAGAAATGGCGGTCGGTCATTATGGACAGATAGATTTGTTAGTTAATAATGCAGGGATAGGAACTAAAACCTATGCACGATTGGCAGACCATTCTCTAGATGACTGGGATAGAGTTATTGCAGTCAATCAATCAGGTGTCTTTTATGGCATGAAAGCAGCTTTGCCATATATGGTAAAGCAAAATTCCGGCAATATTATCAATGTATCATCGATAGCTGGCATAAAAGCCTCGACCACGGGAATTTCATACGCTGCAAGTAAATTTGCTGTGGTTGGTATGACCAAAAGTGCCGCTTTAGAGTATGCTAAATATAATATCCGTATAAATTGCGTTTGCCCATCATTCACTAATACGCCTTTGGTTGAAGATAATTTATTAGGAGACCATCCTGAGCTAAAAGAAAAATTGATAAGTAAAATTCCGCAAAGAAGGTTTGCTGAATCGTCCGAGATTGCAGATGCCATTATCTGGTTAGCTTCATCGCAGTCTTCATATGTAACAGGTCAAGCGCTTCCCATCGATGGCGGAACCTCTCTATAAGTTTAGTTGAATAAATAGAATTATTGTCCGATGTTTTGTTTCGGAGGCATTTCTATTTTTAGTTTTATTTTACAGAGAATTTCTTTGTCACAATTGACTGAATTAAGTCTTATGTAGAAGTGGGATTTATGACTCAGTACTTTGATGAAATATAAATGGTGAAACAATGAAAGACATTGATAAAGCAATGCAAGTGAGGGAGGGGGAGGAACAAAATTGGGCTGCACTAGAAGCGTACCTGAGAGCTGTTATGCCAGAAACGACCAATGGGAATATGCAAGTATTGCAGTTTCATGGGGGTCATGCGAACCTAACTTATCTGCTTAGGCTTGGAGAAAAAGAACTGGTAATAAGAAGACCGCCCTTTGGTAAGATCGCTCCAGGTGCCCATGATATGAAAAGAGAATTTCGTGTGCTATCCAAATTACATCAGTTCTTTCAACAAGCCCCACAAGCTTATCATTATTGTGATGATGAAAGTATCATCGGCGCTCCTTTTGTTGTTCTCGAACGCAAGACTGGTGTTGTAGTTCGAACACATGTGTTAGATTGTTTTAAATCTTATAATAATGCAGCTGAGCGACTAGCAGAGGCACTAGTCAAGGTATCTGCTGATTTGCACAAGGTAGACTTTGAAAAGGCAGACTTAGCCAAGTTGGGCAGGCCAGAAGGATTTCTAGAAAGACAACTTGCGGGCTTGGCAAAAAGATGGAGTCTGGTGAAGGCTGGGAATTCCAATGACATGGATTACGTTATAGAACACCTGACTGGTAACATCCCTACGCCACAGGCTATTTCAATTATTCACAATGATCTAAAGCTAGATAACTGTCAGTTTCAACCAGATAATCCGGACGAAGTGACTGCAGTATTTGATTGGGATATGACGACACTAGGTGATCCCTTAGTGGACTTGGGTACAACCTTGAGTTATTGGCGTGAACCCTACTTTGATAAACATGACTTACCTGCCTATCTTTCTACGGAATTTCCGACAAAACAGTTTGTCATAGACAAGTATGCAGAGTATACTGGTTTTTCTATGGATAATATCAATTGGTATCATGCCTTTGCATTTCTAAGAATTGGGGTCATCGCAGCTCAGCTATATCAGAGATATGTAAACGGTAAATCCACGGATAAGCGAATGAAAAAATTTCAGAATGCGGCCGATATATTTGCTGGCTACGCAAGAAAATTAATGACTGAGTAACAAGGTGACATGGTAATAAAAACGGAATATATACCTACGCAGAAGACAGCTAGGTATGTGACCTACGGCACATTATCAGAGAAAACCAAATATTTCTGGTTCTGCCTTCATGGGTCCAATATGCTCTGCGAACAAATGTTGTATAAGTTTAAGGACTTTAATCCTGAAGAGCACTTTGTTGTAGCACCTGAAGCACTCAATAGATTTTATGCAAATGGATTTGGTGGAGATGTCGTTGCCAGTTGGATGACTTCCAGAGATAGGTTGGATGAGATTAAAGATTTTTCTAATTATCTAAGTGTGCTGTATAACCATTTTAGCGCTGAATTAGCACCTGCATGTCGCAAAATTATTTTAGGATTCTCCCAAGGAGGCACGACAGCTTTCCGCTGGTTGCACTACGATAAAATTGAAGCAGATATCTTAATTGGATATTCTTGTTGGATACCAGAAGATATAGATCTGAAGTCTTCAGCTACCGCACTAAATAGTCTCTCTATCCTATACACTTATGGCAATAAGGATCAATATCTTACCCCAGATAGAATCAAGATGATTAAAGATGTAATAAGTAAGAATAAACTATCTATATATATTATAAGCTATTCAGGGGTGCATAAGATAGATAGAGCTCATCTCAAGGAAATGTTCTTATCATATTGTATGCGTCCAACTTATAGGTAAAATTAAATCTTGATTTTATACGAAGGAGAAATTATCCTTAGAACTTATAACTCGTAGTCAAGTTAAGTAGATTCAGGCTTGGCTGTTCTCCGAAGTTTGGAATGACTGGGTCAGAAATCAGTCTATTCACACCCCATTCTCCATCAAGTAATATGCTGAAGTGAGGATTAAGTCTTAGAGTAACCCCAGCAGAGATACCCAGATTGGTATCCGCAAAAATTGATTCTGATTCTGCTAGTGTGATTGGCACTCTTCTAGTAACAGGACCAGGTAGATTTTCATCCAAATCTTCACTATACGTATATCTGACTCTAACACCAGAGTTCACTGCAACTTTGTTTGAAAGATTATAATTCAAACTAACAGGTAGGTATACCTGCTTTATAGTATTTAATCCATTGTAGTATGTATCAGTGCCAGCAGGTATAGGAGAGGCTAACCCTGCATTAGGTAGCTTGCTCGCAGAAGACCCTCTGTCTAAAGGTGGTACGAAGTAATGTTCTCTGGATAAGACATTAACACCTAGTCCGGTAGATATGCCGAATTTTTTACCTACTGGAATATCTACACCGGTCGCAAACCCTACGCCAGTAAAATCTTTGTCAGAGGTTACAATTGCTTGCAACGCTATATGGAAGTCTAGATTCCTATCTTCTATATAGGTACCATTATTAGAATCATTATTGACTATATGAACCGTTCTTGGTGTATTGTTCAAGTTCACTTTCTGCGCGGAGATTCTACCAATATAATCCAAAGGTTTTGTATTCTTCTTTGTCGATGCTTCATTATTCTCCTCTCCAATTAGGCGATTCATATCAGAATACAATTCTTCTTCATCGAAATAATAAGAGATAGCGTTAGATGAATTGCCTTGGTTCACCGAAGCCAAAGCAGAAGAATTAGATACATCTTTATTAACCTTAGTACCTTTTTGTAAGGGAGCAAGACTAACTCTGTCTTTGTAGATTATTTTTTCCTTGGTCAGTGTAGCTGATGGGATATGCGAAGCATACATAAATGCAAAGTAGGAGGCGACCCCGGTGGACAGTACTAATAAGCCTGAGAGGAATAAAAGTAAAAACTTGTTATTATTCCTTTGCGGCTGTGCTACTGGAACCACCTCATCAAGTCTCTTCGCCACTTGGCTCCAATTCTTGCTGATGTATTCTTCGTTATATGTTAAATGCTCTTTATCCTGCATTTCTATTCTTGTCTGTTTCAAGGATCAATTCTTGTAATTTTCTCCTTGCTTCTGATAAATGCCATTTGGAAGTTCCTACACTAATACCTTTGGCTTCTGCTATCTCCTTATGACTATATCCCTGAATAGCGTACATAGTGAATACTTCACCGGACGCATTTGGAATTTTCTTAATCATCCTAATTATATCCTCCTCATATAGATGAGTCAATGCGAGTGGGATAGAACTTTGTTCCTGGTCTTCAAAGACCATAAATTTCAAATAGTTACTGTCTTTTCTAACAGCATCTGATAGACACCTGAAGACGATTCTTCGTATCCAACCCTCAAAGCTACCTTTGTGCTCATACTGGTCTATCTTAGTAAATACCTTGAACATTCCATCATTGATTATCGCTGCGGCCTTCTCTCTGTCGGCTGTGTATCGCAGACACATAGACATTAAGATTGGAAACTGGGACCGGTATAGCTGTTCTTGACAGCGACGGTCATTCATTTTGCAACCTTCTATGATGGTCTCTATGTTCAAAATTTCAGATATTAAATAATTGCTATGAAGATAGTAATTATTTATTTCTGATTCTACTGGAGGAATGTTCTATAAGGATGGCAAAAAAAAAGGCCAAAAGTTGCGACGAAAACTAAACCTTAGTTAATCGAGTCTGTCGTTGCAACTTTATGGCCACCATGCGGAATAGAGAAAAACATCTAAGAAATCACTAATTCCACAATAAAGTAAAGTGCTTTTTCATAGCTGATCTATTTCTAAAGACTGATTTCCTTCAATATTGGTTGGGTAGAATCCTTGAAAATTTGGGTTTATTGAAAAAAAACAGAAAAATAATATGTAATTGATTGATAAAGAGGATATTATGTTTTTAATAAATTCGCGTTTATTTTAACCCTAATGCAGAAGTATTGGTCGGATAGCCTGCACATTATTAGCCCCTCGGAGATTCAAAAAGTACTGTCCACTGCCTAAATCTCCTATATGCAACTGCTGAAGACCATCTACTAGCGGCCCATCTGCAAGCTGTTTGCCTAGTATATCCACGATAGTGTATTCGGTAAATGCTTCTTTATTTTCTATCCAAATGTCGCCATTAGATGGGTTGGGGTAGACAGATATAATGCTATTTATGTCTCCTATCTCATTAGTAGAGGTCGAGTTCATATCTCTAGTGATGATATTGTCTATACAGAAATAAGCTGGTGTATTGATGCCAAATTGGCCCACATCACTCGAAAACAACTGAAATGAAAGGGTATCTACATTCCCGAATTGGGTCAGGTCTATGTAAGTCCATTCATCCAAGATGTAGTCATCTTGCGAATTGTCAAATCGGTAGTCTGCCAAATAAAAAACGATGCTGTCATTATTCACATTACTACTTCCATACTCCTTAATGCTAACGAAAAGGAAATCAGGGTCAGTCCCATCCTCGCCGCCAAACCTTTTGGCGAAAGCATCGCCATCTCTCATGCTTAATGCAGCATAGGTAGAATTATTTATATAGAATCCTTCTACGACACCTCTTCCCTCATCCACTGTATGCAATAGACTCTCTCCGGAAACAAAGGTGGTAGCATAGGTAGGCGACCCATCTACACCACTGCCCGCGATACAACTATACTGATTTACGAATCCTGGTGTCTCTACATCAGTAGTAGTGGAAATGGACCATCCCGTCCAAGAGCCATAGGCATCATTAAAATCATTAAGCAATCTGATATTTCCATCTGTGAATCCTCCGGAACCGTCAGAACCATTTAGAAAGGTCTCTGGCGGTAAATTAAATGACTCAAAGTCAGAAGTGGTCTGTCCGTAACCAACGTGTAGTACAAATATTAATAGAAGTACTGATAGTAGATTTTTATTCATCTCTAGTTTCTTTAAATTTATTTATTGTTAGTCTTATCCCTATAGTGATATAGCGCCCGGGCATAGGTCGCCTTTCTATAACTCTGAAATCTGCATTGAGTATATTTTCTAATTCCACATATATACTACCGTTATAAATGTCTTCTGAAAGCAATTTTCTAACATTGGCTGATACGATTGTATAACCATCTAAATTTTCATTGACACCTGCTACTTGTCCAGTATGATTTACATTTATCTGTGCTTCCCATCCATTTATACTTAAGGTAGAGGAGCCTCTGAACTGGTGTCGTGGTGTGTAGATAAGTTGGTCTCCTATTTCAATTTTCGGCAGGTCCACTTGATTGAGATTTTCTGAGCGGGTATAATTATATCCTAAGGAAGTCGTTAGGTTATAGTCACCGATGTTGGTTTCGTTTTCAAGCGCAATGTCTAGGCCATAGCTTCGCACAAGACCTATATTGAATGGTCGCCAGATAAAGGTGTTCTCTACAGGCGCCCATAATATCCAATCAGTGATACGTCGATGATAGAGGTTCGTTTCTATATGAGTCACATATGGAATGAGTTTCCTCGTGTAGAATTGCAATTCCTGATTCCATCCTTTCTCAGGACTTAACTCGGGGTTGCCTCCGGGCTGCCAGAATATTTCATTCAGCGTAGGTGCTCTAAACTCTCTAGTCCATTTCGCTTTCACTCCCCACTTGTCTTTATTATACGAAATATTCCATGCAGGTATAAGTGGCACACGAGTGATGTTGTTCCTTTCCTTTCTTAGACCAAGGTCCACCTGCCAGCGATTACTAAAATATATAAGATTGCCATAGAGTGCATGGACAGTAAGCTGCTGGGAACCATCTAGATAATTATCTGAGAACCCATTGGTCTGGTTAAATTCATATTTTCCTTTCGCTAGGAATACCCCTAGTTTATAATTCACCTCCCCTTGATACCAGAGGCGAGTAAATCTATTTCTTGCATCCAGGAGAATCTCATCGTCTTGAAAATTATTATGTTCATCGAGATAGGCTAGTGTGGATTGCCATTGGAGCTGGTTAGACTGAGCAATCCAGCCAAGACGGAAGCGATTCAGCCTATCATTCTGTCTAGCAACGGATCTGGTCTGTGTGGTGGTAGGTGGGATTCCCTTTTCTGTTTTCTGCATCCATCCATCTAAGGTAATCTTGTGCTGGGGATGAACTTGATAATCTGCATTCAGAAGTAGACCCATGGATGAGATATCAGCATTGGTATTTATGAGCTCATTAGATCCCAGTATGTAACTGAAATTATTGTCAGCTGCTCTAAGAAAACCGCTTATTTCCACGCGGGTCTTTCCAGATGATATAGAGGCATCAGCGTGATAATGTTCAGCATCAAAACTACCGAGAGACATGCCGCCACCTACATGCCATCCGTTAATATTGTCAAGCGCCATGTAGGGCTGTCTGCTCACATCCACTACGCCTGTGATTGCACCAGAACCTCTATCGGCGCTAGCTCCTCCTTTGTCTAGACTCAGTGATTGATTATAAAAACCAGTGAGCAAGGACAAGTCAGTCAGTCCCAGCATAGGATTAGTGACAGGCACATCTTCCCAAGTAATCAGTGTCTGGCTTGCATTGCCACCCCAAAGAGAAATTGTCGCCAGTGAACCCAGTCCGTATGATTTGATGTAAGCACTGGTCTGATTATCCAGTAATTTATCAGGCTGGGTTTGCAAACCTGGTACTATGTCACTAACCTTATTGTCAGATGAAATGTTAGAAGTTTGTAGTATCGTGAGGGCCTCTACTTCTACATGCCAAATGCTTGGGTCTAAGGTAAGAGTGTCCTCCTGACCATAAAGGTCAGTACACGCAACTAATAACATTAGAAATGCAAATCTCATGTCTATATCTCCAAATAATATTATGTTTTAGATGGTTTCCTCCGAACCTGTTTAAAACGAATTATTACCAAGGCAGGTCTTCTGACTTAGTGCTTTGAGTAGGCCTTCCCATCATAATTGACAGTGGTTGTAGTGCTACTCATCCTTTGTATGCACCTTACAGCAGCGGGGACTGTTCCAGATTTTCACTGGATTCCCTTTTAAGACAGACACAGTGTCTGTCACCTTTAGCGGCATAAAATTACAGTAATTAATTGAGGACATAAAATGTGGTGGGTCACGCTATTTTATTGAGGCCATCTGTGATAAGGTCAAGCCTCTAGTTCTTTCAGATATATGGTGACTTTTCTGGATATTCCGATATTGCGATTGGTATGCTAGGCTATTTGGTTTCAATCTTAAAAAGAATTTTGCCTTCCCATATTTTCCCAGGGACATTGCAGAATTCTGGAGAAGATGGCACATATCATTATCTCCATGGTTTAGAGATTATGTATACATTCCTTTAGGAGGGAGTAGAGGAAGTAATTTGATGAATAAGAAACACTTTTGTCATCTTTATTGTCAGTGGATTTTGGCATGGCAGCCAATTAGAATGCATCAGAATATCGCTCGATAGTGGCGCCAATGTAGAATCAGGGTAAGTGCCATCAAACGAAACTCCTCTCCATCACGCGTCAGTAACCATGGAAAATGAGAATTTGGATGTAATCCAGTTGATACTGTAAAATCATGCAAATCGGAATGCACAAACAATTCTTAAAATTGGTTCGCATAACTTTTATTATGATGCAAAGACGAACGGAGAAACGCCATTGCATCGCGCGGCTGCATTTTGTAGTTTGGATGTTATTGAATTGTTGTTGAAATTTGGGGCACAGAAAGCGTTAGTTGATGCCAATGGTGATACAGCGCTATCTTGGGCCTGCTGGTATAGACGACCTAAAAGTTTAATAGACATATTGGGTTATGTAATGAGGACTTTAGGCCTTACAATTTGAAATGAAATGAAATTTAGAATTATGCGATTTCTCTATACTGTAATTTTCTTAATGTGCATGAGTTCACTAATATCACAGAGTGCTTTCCCTTTTAACTCTGTGCACGGCACCACTAAGAAACCGCTCAAGATCCATGTAAAAAATAATCAGGGTGAGAAATCTTATTTGTCATCTCATATGCCAAAAGGTAAAATTTACTTAGTGAGTGTATGGGCTACTTGGTGTGGTCCCTGTAGGAACGAACTTCGTGCACTGCAGAGAGTACACTGTGATTGGTCAGAAAAATATGATTTTGAATTTATTGCGGTCTCCATAGATAAACCAACTGCTCATGCTAAAATATTTCAAATGGTCAATAGTACCGACTGGAACTTTAAGGTGATTCATGATGAATATGGTTATCTGGTTAACGAGTTGGATATATCTGCAATTCCTAGAATGTTTCTTGTAGACCAGGAAGGCAATATTGTATTTGAACCGAAAGGATATAGTGCATCTGCACTGAATCAAATAGAACAGAGAATCAAGGCATTGTAATTTCAGTACCAGCCCCCTTTGAGAAATTGGAGACTAGTCCTAATAGAGAGAATAAAAGAAACTGGTAGTTCTACAATAAAAAAAAGCCGCCGCTAATAGCGACGGCTTACTTATAAATCGATTTAGGGTTTAGTTTTCTATTGGAAGATGTATCTTAAGCCTATTTGCATTTGCCATCTTGAACTCTGTATTCCGCCATCGTCTATGACTGCGAATGGCTCGTTATCTTCTGTCGCTCTTGCTGGATTATAAGTGAATGTCGGATTGTTAGTCCCATCTTCAAATCCTTCAAAGTCTAGTAATTCGAAGTTCCCGAAGCTACCTACAAAGTATCTTCTTCCCCAGTTAGAATTAATAAAATTAGAAAAATTAAAAATGTCTAAAGACACTTGAAATCTATGTAATTTATTTCCTGCATTAATATTCACGTCTTGTAGAATCTTCAAATCTAGAACATGACTCCATAGTCCTCTATTCTGATTTCTTTCGGCATACTCACCTCTGTTTTGACTTAGGTATGGATCATTTTCTATGAAAGCATCTAGTGCACTCCATTGTTGCGCCGCTGTTAAGTTATCATCATCCACTAGTATAATATCATCCGCAGTGGACGGGATGAATATAAGTGCTCTTTCTCTAGAATCCTCATTGGTAAGATTGCCATTGTCATTATAGATATAGCTGTAAGGTCTACCTGCTGCACTCTCATGGAATAGCGTTATAGTAGTACCTAAGTTGCCATTGGCGTACTTAAACTCTTTACTTAAAGCAACAATGAATCTAGACCCTGGCGAGAAATCTGACCTAGATAATGGTTGGTCAAAGTTTCTTCCTCCTACACTGTGTAGTCCTCTCCACTGAGAAGAATTCTGTGAGCTCGTTCCATCAAATACAGAGAAAGCATCTCCAAATGAGTAAGCCGCATTAGCGAACAAGCTGTTAGATATCTTACCTGTGATACTTGCAGATAAGTTATAAGTATAGCCCTCTGAAGTATTATATCCTAAAAGTATTCTGTCATACGTAGGATCTACTTCGTCTCTTCGGTTATATATAGGTCTGTCATCTGGTGTGCCCGTTAGATTTCCTATAGACTGACTTAGGTTAAGATTCTGGTAAGCTACATTTTGAATGGTTTTATTATACAACGCATCTAACTGTAGAGTCCAAGTGTTGTTTAACTTATGGTCTAGTGCAAGATTAAGCTTAAGGAACTGAGGCAATTTGAAATCCTCTGCAAATAAATCCACTGACCCGGAAGGATTGACGTTATTCAAATCAATACTACCCGGTTCCTGAGTTTGTGGATTAGGATTAAATGGCAAGTCTCCAAATGCAAGTTGTGTACCGACATTCAGGCCATAATTATTAAAGGCGCCACCTACCCAGACAAGTGGTGCTCTACTCGTAAATATACCTGCACCTCCTCTTAGCTGTGATCTATTGTTTCCATTTATATCCCAGTTAAATCCTAATCTAGGAGAGAATTGTAACTGTGGTTGTATAAACTGACCTACTTGGGCACCTCTTAGGTCATAACCCTCGGCTTCTAATAATGGAATAGTCTCATTGTTAAAGGCATCATTACCTGGCGTATCTCCATAGAAAGGTAAGTCTAGTCTTAGACCTGCTGTAAATTTGAAATCATCAGATATTTGAATTTCATCCTGAGCATATAGTCCAAGTTGACCAGCAGTAAAAGATGCAACGGCTGCAGATTCATCACCTGAGATATTATCTACAAGAGAAAAGTTTCTGATAAAGAAACTTGAGTTACCACCTTCTAAGAAAGTTGGTACATCATCAAAATCATACGATCCAAAATTGAAGGCAATAAATAAATTGTCTACGCTGTAGAATTCATTATGTGTCCCTAAAGTGATTGTATGTTTTCCTTTGTAGAGTTGAAGATTATTTGTAATCGTAAAAATATCCTGATTCAATAGGTTGGCACTACTAAACTCTTCTCCACCTAGAGATATCAAGGCAGAACCATCATCGATGTCTATATGAGGAAAGTCGGTGCCCGTAGGATCTCTGTCATCTCTAACTGCCGAATATCCTATAATAAGGTTGTTACTTAAGTTAGAATTAATAAGTGTATTTAATTCCAAAGAAGCCGTTGTCGTTCTTGAATCAAATGATTCACTTGAGTTCAAAAAGTTGATACTGTTAAAATCAGATTGTACACCTTCTAAGTTGTTGGCATGTACATGTGATAATTTGAAGGCCAATTTGTTTTTAGGATTGATATTATAATCTAGCTTTAAATTATATTTCTCTGAATCTAGAAATCGTTCATTATCCTCAAATGTACCTGGGTCATAACCGAACTCATTTAATCTAGAAATGAGCGCATCTATTTGAGCTCTGTCAGAATCACCAATATAATTTTCGAAATCAAATGGCAATGGCGTTACGTCACGCTGGATTTCCGCATTAACAAAGAAAAATAACTTGTTCTCTATAAGTGGACCGCCTACTCTAACTCCTGTCGTCTGAGCGGTGAAGTCACTAAGTCTTTCTCTTTCTATAGTATCATCATCAGTAGGTGTCTTACCTGCTAATCCTTGATTTCTGAAGTAGGTGTATACAGATCCTTCTAGATTATTGGTTCCTGATCTGGTAATCGCATTAATTGCTGCCCCTCCAAAACCGCCTTGCTTCACATCAAATGGCGCAAGGTTTACCTGAAATTCTTCTATGGCATCCACAGAGATAGGCGATACACCTGTCTGACCACCATTTGTACCTGAACCAGCTAATCCAAAAACATCATTACTGACAGCACCATCTATATAGATAGAGTTGAATCTGTTATTCTGTCCTGCAAATGATAACTCAAAACCGTCATTACCTTCAGTCGTTCTACTTTGAGGTGTTAGCCTTGTAAAGTCACCTATAGATCTAGAGACCGTAGGCAAGGCATTAATTTGCTCTTCACCGATAACAGTCTCAGCACCTGTTTTGGTACCATCAAAAAGACCTCCCGCAGAAATGACAATTTCTTCCAATCCTATAGAAGCCGTAGAAAGTGCCGCATCTAGTTTTAGATTCTGCCCGAGATTGAGGTGAACATCATTTCTTGTAAATGTTTCATACCCCACATACGATACCTCAATAGTGTATGGTCCACCGACTCTCATTCCTGGAATTCTAAAGAACCCTGAGTTGTCTGACGCTGCGCCATAAATGGTGCCAGAAGGAACATGCGTCGCTATAATGTCTGTCGCGATCAAGCCTTCCCTTGTTTCTAAATCTGTAATTTTTCCACTCATAGAAGATGAAGTGGATCCTTGCGCCATCAGTCCAAAAGTTGTCATCAAGCACAATGCAATTGTAGTCGTTAGTTTTTTCATATAAAATAGTTTAAGTAATAAAAGCTACAGAATGAAAGTAGCTAACTGTAGAGACAGATGTAAATAATTTATTATGTATTATTGAACTTGTTGGTAACTTCTATTTTTTTGTTGATATCGTTATAAATACTAAGTAGCTTTGAGTGGCAGAATACCCGATTTCTTTTTGGTGTTAAAAGATACCTAGCAACATTCCATATATCTATATTATAGTAAAACAGTAATAGATGATAGATAGAATTAGAGTAATGCTAGCACCGATGCTCATCTTAGCAGCCTTGATGACTTACTATCAATGCTCAGAAAAGCCAGCAAAACCATCATCCTCCATTAGCTTTACTGATCAAGTACAATATGTCGATGTTCTCAATGCAGAACAACAATCTGCTTTTGATGCCTTAAATGAACTGCAAATAAATACGGACGAAATGAATCGTCTGTACTCTACATTTGCTGGCATAAGTCATCCATGTTATCCTCCAGACACTACCTTTATGATTTCTCAGGCTGAGCTTCTTGAGGTTATGAGCCAATTTGTGAACAATCATTGCACCCAGTTAAATATTGTAAGACGAAATAGTTTATCGAAAATGTCAGTCTTAGCACAGAAAGAGTATAGGATCCTTCAGGCTAGAGAAAGTGAGACGCATTCTGACTCTCGTCTTAGTGGGACTTGGGTGATACCAAATGTTCTTGGTCGTAGGGATGTTGTGATTGTATGGTAATGCCAAAGCTCAGTGTCCTTTAGTAAGTAGCTACTTCGTAATAGCCACTCTTTAGATAACTGCCTTCTGAGAATCCGATAGGATGGTCTATATCATGTCCAGTCTTTTTGAGTTTGTTATATGTTTTTCTAGAGCGACTCATTGCAGATTCCACTGTCCTAAAAAAGTCTTCATGAATTACTCGCGATGAGCAAGAAGCCAGAATTAATGTGCCTTTTTCTGCTGTGAGTTGTATGCCGAGTAGAGCTAACCGTGCATATTGTTCTAAGGCTTTAGGTACCTCCTTTTGTGATTTAGCAAAGGCGGGCGGGTCGATGATAATCAAATCGTATTTTTTCTTCTCCAGTGTAAGTTGTTGCATAATCTTGAAAGCATCACCTGCTATGGTATCTATCTTGACCTTATTCAGTTCCGCATTTTTTTGTGCAAGGGCTAGTGCCGGTTTGCTGATGTCAATGGCCGTCACCGACTTAGCGCCGCCCACAGCGGCATGGATTGCAAACCCGCCAGCATAAGTAAAGACGTCTAAAACGGTTTTTCGCTTAGCGATAGATTGTACATAGCGACGATTTTGTCTATGGTCTAGAAAGAAACCTGTCTTGTGGCCATGTATGACATGCGCATAATAACTTACACCATATTCTCGAAATATGACTTCTGGATTTTTTAACTGCCCACGCAATATTAATCCATCTGATAGAGAAGGAAGATTCTGCTTTTGAATTAATCGTGATAGTCTTAGGACAATAGATGTGCTCTTGGTAATGTCTATAATGGTATCACAGATTATATTTAATAATGGTTGCCATATCAAGGAATACAATTTGATGACGGCACAGGGTCCATATACATCACAGACCAGTCCAGGCAATCCATCGTTCTCACCATATAGCAGACGATATCCAGTGACCTCATGGTCTAATAAAGCTTGCCGCAATTCAAAGGCATGACTGATTTTTAGTCTAATCCATTCGTTGTCTATTTTGGTGCCATTTTTTGTAGACAGAATCTTTACACGGATAGGTGAGTAGGCATCATAGAGCCCGATAGCTAGAAATTCATTAGACTTATTGTCAAAGATAATGGCGATATCACCTGTAGTGCCATCCTTATTTTGCTTCACAATGCTCTGGTCAAATAGCCAGGGATGACCGCTCTTGATATGCCGAATGGCCTTTTGTCTGACTTTAATGGCGATTCTGTCTGGTGCCACTGTATATGATGCTTAGTGATTTAATTGTAATGATAATATTTCCTACTTTAAATGTCTATTATAATTAATAACCATATTCAACATGAAATCTATATTCATTGCTTTTCTAATAATGTCTTGTGCCCTGGTGTCAACCGACCTTGATGCACAGCGAAAACGTAAGAAGGACAAAGACAAGACAGAAACTAAGAAAGAAAAACATCCAATCGACGAGATTGGGTTGTCTAATCTCAAATTTAGAAGTCTAGGACCGGCATTAACATCAGGTAGAATATCTGACATTGCTGTACACCCCGACATGAATCATGTCTACTATGTAGCGACCTCTTCAGGCGGGGTATGGAAAACAGATAATGCAGGTACCACATTTAAGCCAATATTTGATGGGCAGGGTTCTTATTCTATTGGTTGTGTCACAATGGATCCTAATAATCACAGTACGATATGGATAGGTACAGGAGAAAACAATAACCAACGATCAGTGGCTTATGGAGACGGGATATATAAGTCCATAGATGGCGGGTCATCATGGAAGCATATGGGATTAAAGAATTCGGAGCATATATCAAAAATCATTGTCCATCCAGAAGATTCTAATACGATATTGGTAGCATCTGTTGGACCATTATGGAGTTCTGGCGGAGATAGAGGTGTCTACAAATCTACAGATGGAGGACAGACGTGGGAAGCGACCTTGTCTATAGACAAGCATACGGGAGTCGCAGATATGATTATAGATCCATCTAATCCAGATGTGTTATATGCCGCAGCCCACCAACGAGCTCGTCACGTATTTACTTACTTAGGAGGGGGACCTGGTTCTGCGATTTACAAGAGTGTGGATGGCGGGGATACCTGGACTAAGTCATCATCGGGATTACCGAGTGTGGATCTAGGGAGAATCGGTCTTTCCATCTCAGAAGCTGACCCATCTAAAATCAATGCGATCGTGGAAGCTGCTGAAGGTAAGAGTGGATTCTATAGATCTACAGATGGCGGTGCCAGTTGGCAAAAGCGAGGAAGCCATGTTACAAGCGGTAATTATTACCAAGAAATCATTTCCGATCCCACTAATGCAGATATTATCTTTTCTATGGACACATGGATGAGTAAGAGTGTAGATGGCGGAAAGACATTCAAGAGAGTAGGAGAGGTAACCAAGCATGTAGATAATCATAGTATCTGGATTAACCCTGACAATAATCAGCATTGGTTAGTGGGCTGTGATGGAGGCATATATGAGACCTGGGATGGTGCGGCGACTTGGGCATTCAAAGCCAACTTGCCAGTCACACAATTCTATAAGGTCGCTGTAGATAATGATGCGCCATTCTATAATATCTATGGAGGGACTCAGGATAATTTCAGTATGGGAGGTCCAGCACGAACGACATCTAGTAATGGTATAACAAATTCAGATTGGTTTATCACGCATGGTGGTGATGGATTTGAATCGCAGGTGGATCCAGAAAATCCAGACATCGTATATGCGCAGTCTCAGTACGGGGTACTTGTACGTTATGATAGAAAGAGTGGTGAGGAAGTAGGCATACAGCCTAAGGAAAGAAAAGGAGAAAATGGATACAGATGGAATTGGGATGCCCCACTACAAGTAAGCAACCACAAGTCTGGACGTCTGTATTTTGCTGCCAATAAATTATTTAGAAGTGATGACTATGGCAATAACTGGACAGTATTGGGTGATGATTTGACGCGTCAGATTAATAGAAATGAACTGAAGATTATGGATAGGGTGTGGAGCATAGATGCGGTCGCTAAGAATAGATCCACTTCTCCATATGGAACCATAGTGGCTTTCTCAGAATCACCTGTGGATGAAAATTTATTAGTGGTAGGTACTGATGATGGTCTTATACAGATATCTTCTAATGGCGGAGAAGAATGGAGAAAAATCGAGAACATCTCTGGCGTACCTAATAATACTTACGTCAATATGGTCTACTGTTCTCAGCATGATGCGAATGTGATCTTTGCGGCCTTCAATAATCATAAGTACGGTGACTTCAAGCCTTACATCTATAAGAGCAATAATAAGGGTGCCACATGGACTAAGATCAGTAATAACCTACCAGAAAGAGGTAGTGTCTATAGTATTGAAGAAGATCATGTGGATAAGGGATTGCTTTTTTGTGGGACAGAGTTCGGTGTCTTTTTTAGTAGTAATGGCGGCAGTCATTGGAGACAACTTAAGGCAGGGGTACCTACGATAGCTGTAAGAGATTTAGCCATACAAAGGAGAGAGAATGACTTGGTGTTGGGTACATTCGGAAGAGGCTTTTATGTGCTGGATGATTATTCTTCCTTGAGAAATATAGGGGAAGGAAAGATAGAGGAGCTTGCACAAATATATCCAATCAGAGATGCATATATGTATGAGGCGAGTACGCCATTAGGCGTGCCTGGAAAGGCCTTTCAAGGGGATGGATTTTATGCAGGTGAAAATCTAGAGCCTGCAGTGCTGATAGATTATTACTATCCGGAAAGCTTTAAGTCAAAGAAAAAGCAAAGACAGAAAGACCAGAAAGATGATAAGAAAACGACTGCTTATCCCAGTTATGATGAATTAAAAGCTGAGGCGCTTGAGGTTGAACCACAACTTCTATTTACAATCAAGAACGCTGAGGGCGATATCGTTAGGAAGTTAACGGCTAAGCCAAAGAAAGGCATGCATAGATTGAAGTGGGATATGCGCTATGCGACGACGTCTCCTGTCGATTTATCTAGACCAAGTTTTTATAACCCCTTTGCGGGCAGAGACAGAGGGACTCTTGTAAGTCCTGGGGAATATACTGTCAGCTTAGCTAAGTATGAAGACGGTGTACTAGAAGATGTCGCTGAGCAGATGTCATTTACGATTGTACCATTAGATAACAGAGTCTTGCCTGCAACAGATACAAAAGCCAAGGAAGCATTCCAGAGGGACTTGTCAGAATTATCTAGAAAAGTTCAGGGTGCAGGATTAATGCTGTCAGAATTAGATAACAAGATGCGTCACATAAAAGTAGCCATCAATCGCATTCCTGCACCGTCGGCAGACTTGTTGTCAGAGTATAACACACTGAATCAGAAATCGCGAGAACTGAGGACTGCTATGTATGGTGATAATATTAAAACCAGATTAGACATAGATCAGCCCCCGACACCAGCAGGTAGACTTGGGTGGTTGGGGTACGAACAGGGCGGCAGTACTTCAGATCCGACTGGCACACATTTGATGAGCTTCAATATTGCTAAAGAAGAGTTTGGGCCATTGCTAGATCAGTTAAAATCACTGATAAAAAATGACTTAGAATCACTGGAGTCAAAGTTAGAGTCTGCAGATGCGCCATATACGCCTGGCCGTGCGATAAAGATGATAGAGTGAGACCGGTAGAGATAGTTGGTGAAAACACTTCAATAAATTCTTCAGAAGAAAAATGGCTAAGAATTTGTTGTACTCAGATTTCTTCTATCTTCGTCGGATATTTTACCATGAAAGAAATTATTACAATTATATTTAATTAAATACTAGATATTATTCTCATGAATAAACATAATTTATTACTAGTCCTACTCTTATTAGTAGGAGGAATCATGACAGCACAGGATGCGATTGAGTGGCCTGAGCTACAAAAAAGCCCAGCCGATCAGGCGACCTATCCTAGAAGTGCAGCATTTGGGAATTACCTAGACGCTGACGATCCAGATAGAAACCCAAAGATCAAAGTAACTTACTGCAGACCTTACAAAAAGGACAGAGTTATTTTCGGTGATCTTGTTCCTTACAATGAAGATTGGAGATTGGGGGCTAACGAAGGCACAGAAGCTACCTTCTACCAAAATGTAGAAATCAATGGTACAGTTATACCAAGAGGTCGCTATAGACTCTACGCTGAAGTCAAGAAAGATGTGTGGAACATTGTGATTTCAACGGCTACAAATACCGCTGGTCTTAACAACGTAGATAAGACGAAAGAAATAGGCCGATTCCCTGCAGCAGTGACCGACACGGGTTCGAGCAGAGAACAGTTTACGATTGGATTCCAAAAGGTGAATGAAGGAAATGTAGATATGTTATTCGAGTGGGATAAAGTAAGAGCGACGCTTCCTATCAATCTCAATGCTTCTAGCCTTGCGGGTGAGGATGCAAGTCCAATGCATAATATCTACTTCCCAGGTGGTTCTAAATACCTCAACTTTATGAAGCCGGAAGAACTTGAAGCCAATCAACCTCAAGTAAAAATCCAATACAGTAGACCTCAGATGAAGGGACGAGAAATATTTGGTGGACTACTCAAGTATGGAGAGATGTGGAGACTTGGCGCTAACGAAACAACACTAATCAGATTCCACCAGCCTGTGAATATCGGTGGTGAGGATTTGAGAGCAGGTACTTACGGACTCTTTGCAGTGGTGAATGAAAAGAGCTGGGACATTATCATTCATAGCAATACCAATAGTTGGGGATTTGCTAATCACGATGAAGAAACTAATGTCCAAACCATCACTGTGCCTGTAGAGAAAACTCAGGCTACATTAGATGCACTATCGATGACTTTTGATAAGGTATCTGATAAGCAAGTAGATGTCCTTATCGGATGGGAAAATACTATGGTCAGACTACCGATTATGATAAAGTAAGAGTATTAAAAGAAATCGCTTATTTGGTGGTAGCTTAGAGAGCAATATGTCTGGAAAATATCAGTTGTATTGCTCTTTTTTAATTCAATGAATGAGGATTCCATGTGAGAGAATTATCATTTATTATTCCCTTCGCCATCGGCAGATTTACTTTCGGAATAATGCACTTAATCAGAAGTCGCGAGAACTGAAAACCGCTATGTATGGTGATAATATTAAAATCAAATCAGATATAGACAAGCTACAGAAGCCAACAGTTATACTTGGGTGATTGGGATACGAACAGGGCGGCAGTACTTTGGATCCGATTGGCACGCATTGATGAGCTTAAATATTACTAAAGAAGAGTTTGGACCATTATTAGATCAGTTGAAATCACTGATAAAAAATGACTTAGAGTCATTGGAGTCAAAGCTAGAGTCTGCAGATGCGCCATATACGCCTAGATGTGCAATAAAGATGATGGAGTAGGATTTAATATATAAATAAAAAGCCCTTGCATTTATTTTTTGCAAGAGCTTTTTTAATAGGTCTTTACTTTAATTACAGGTTTGTGAATAGTTGTATAGAGTTTCACCTAACTTATCCCAGTGGTTACTCATAGATTTGATGAAATCAGGACAGGCTCCAAATATTTCTGATACTTGTTTCCTGTAATCTTTCTTTTTCAGCCTATAAGCAGCATTATTATCAATTTTGATGTAATATGAATTTTCATAAGTCTTAGTGACTCCAATCCCACCTACTGATAATAAACCTCCTTTTTCTTTAGCTTTTGGATCATGAAAAACTTTTACTTTACTGCCAAAAGCAGGATTAAGAAGTTGCAGCAATAAAGTTTCTTTTTTCTTCTTCTTTATGTAAACTTCCGTTGTTTCAAAATAAGCATACCCATCTTTGATTAAATCTTGATTCGCATCCGTCTTTGATTCCCATAGTGTTGCATCATTTGCTACATTTAAAGCTTTATTTAATTTGTCAAGACCGCTCTGAGGAAGATACATGTACTTAATATCATTGGGTTTAATTTTATGTTTTTTGCCATCTATCTCCAGATGTACTTCATCAAAAATCCCTTTGGTTCTCTTTAGCTTTTTGATATTCCCTTGTACTTCTGTGCCATCCATCAAAGTTATGTAAGAAATTTTCTTTTTAGAAAAGCCATCTTTCGGACTGGTTAAGTATTGTGTTTTTTGTGCACCTAAGCTAAGAGTGCAAAGTAAAGCCACAAATAAGCATAATTTGTTAATAAGTGTTTTTTTTAAATGTAGTTGCATAATATGTAGATTAGTTGTTTTTGAAATATAAGTTGTTGTTAGGTTGTTAGATTTTCGTGAATATAACACTATTGGATGAAGTGCCTTTCTTGACGAAAATAGAGTAGGTGCCAGATGGAAGTTCGTTTATGTCAATTTTGGTTTCTGTGTCATGTATATTCAATCTCTTCATTTCAAGACCAGACTTGTTATATATAGTTAACTCAGCTCCATTTAAGTTATTTCCACTTACCGTTATCGTACCACTGGAAGGAATTGGAAATAAATTGAAGTCTAAAGCAGTAGTTGTTTTCGGGATGCTGGTTGTTCTCTGCGGCCATTCTAATCTATACACTTTATTGGATACCTGCTGGTCGTCCAACATGCCACCCGCTAAATATTTTAGTGTATCATTAATCTCAGCGATACCTCTGAGGTCCATAGGTAATGCTTCAACACCAGTAGAAGACCAACCTAGCTTGTCTTCAGTATATAAATCCCAGTGAGTAGGGGATACACCTCCAGAGCCATTGTATGCGATGCCATCAAAGTTATAAGTAACGGCGCTCCCACCTATCCAATGCAATTCATTACCCACAAGAGTGGCAGCCGCGCGGTAGACGGCGATGTTTTCGTCTGGTTCACTTATGGACCACTCTATCTGCGAGGGATCTTGTGGATTGATTATTCCTTTGCGTAGATAAGACTGAATGTCAAACCCACTCGCTGAGGTAGCACCACCAAAGTAAAATATAGTGTCATTCTGTATGACGCCAGATGCGCCAAATGATCTATACTGACGAGGCGCTGGAGTGGGAGTTGCCTGAGCCCATGAATCTGTGACAGGATTATAGATTTGGACTTCTCTGATGTTATTATTCGTGTTCCATCCTGTGACAAGCATAATTAAGCTATCCCTATAGACAACTTGCACATGATCATCAGTAGGCACAGGTATCGGTGTGCCGTTATCTAGGAAGATGTTATTCTCTATATCATATATATGCACAGAGTCAGAGGTGATCTCACTCCCGTTGGCATTGACATAGTATCCACCCATGATATATATTCTATTGCCTATTCTAGAAGCACCTGCACCTACTTTTCCCCGTGTATCAGGGAGGGAAGGTATGACCTCACTTTCTCCTGTCTCCAGATTGCACCTAAAACTTCTCGTATGTATCCCAGAGTAGAGCTTAGAATTATCTATACCTCCAAAGGAGAATAGATAGGGCACCCCATTTATAAATCCTTCACAGACTGGGTTATTACTGACGGCTTCGGGTAATTCTCCTATCTCAGTCACTGTGATCTGACTGAATAAGGATGCTGTAAAGAAGAGGCAAGGGATAATACATGACAATCTCATAGTCTAAGTGTTGTTATGTCAAAGTAGGAATTTATGGACTCTTGGTAGACAAATTGTGGTAAGAATTACAATCTACTCAACCATACGACATAAAAAAAGGCTCCGAGAGGAGCCCTTATCTCTTTGGTTATTTATCATCTCTCAGGTGATATTGAAGTAATAATCCAAAGGGATTTCATGAAGTAAACTCCTGCTAAAATAATAATTATTAGGGGTTTACATATTCAAAAAACAATAAATTATTATTTTTTATATATGATCTAGCCTACAGTTTGGCTTTGAAGCGGAACATATTGATGATGGGCACAAAGACCCCTACCAGTAAGACGGGTAATAGCCAGGCGCCCAGACCATTGGCCAGGCCTTCTCCTACGCGTATAATCTGGTAGAAGATGTAGCAAAGGATGGTTGTCAAGAACAAATTGAGATAAGATAGCTGAATGGCTGAGTATTGACTCATTTTGACGATTTGTTCATCAGTAAGGCCTTTGTAATTAGTGCTCCACCTTTTAAGAGATTCAGGTTTTGCATTTCTGCTATGACTAGTGACGAGAAGTTGCACCATAAAGGTGAATATCATGATCCCATAGAAGGCCCATATGCTCGATTTATCTCCCCACGCATCTGCTTCGCCCGCACCATTGAAGTGAATCGGAACTTCTTGTGGGAGGTTGGGGTATTTCATGGCGCCATAAATCGTTACCGCAATGAGTATAGCTGCAGAGATAAAATCTATTTTGTTATGAGAGGGCTTTTCTTTGATAATACTCATAATGATTATTACTTTTTTATAGTTAACCGATTCTACCATACTTCTCTGCCCATCGCCAAAGGTAGACGTCGTATACTTTATAGATGCTTTGTTCAGTAGTCAGCTCTTCTATAAGCATGGATTTTTTGGTTAGTGCTTCGATGGATTGTTTGGTGGATGATTGTGATAAATTATATTTATTTAAGAATGCTTTGGCCGTATAAGCAGAGACAGTTCCTTCTTTGGCGACAGCTACGAGTACTTTCCATTGATTCTTACTGAGCAGCTTTTTATAGTTGATATAGATGACCTCATATTGATAAAGAATCTGGTCCTTGATTTGATTAACTAAATTGAGGGTGACTAGTTTCTTTTTGGTTGACAATATTTTGCTGCATAGATACTGTGTGTAGAATGTATGACCATTAGTCCATCTCAGGATTTCCTCTATAGCCTCATCTTCTGAAGCCTTTCTTGCCTTCTTGAATTGTCTCTTTATAAATGCGCTATATCTTTTTCTATCTATATACTCCAGGTTCATAAACTCTATGCTCGCATACAAGGGTTTGAGGGGGTTAGAGAATAGATTGAGCAATAGATTTCTTTCGCTTCCGGAAAATAGAAAATGGACATTTTTCAGCGTCGGGAAGTAAGACCTAAGGGTGGCGTCTATTACTGTATTACCCTTGTAATTAGCTATTTGTTGAAACTCATCTATCGCTATCTGGAATTCATAAGGTTGGTTGGCCAGTAAATTCATCAGTGCCTTGAGGGTGGGCACTACCATAGCAGCTTTACTTGTATCTAGCTGTATAGAGGGTAGCTGTGTGATAGGGTCTATGGATATGGTAGGTCTTAGCTGACTAAAAAATGTGAGGGCATTCTTTAGTAGTCCTTTCTTTTTATGCTCTAAGGCTTGGAGAGTGGAGGTTATTATTTTTTGGACAAACTCCATGTCAGAACTGGTGTCCATGACATCCAGATAAACAGTGACTATTTTGCGTTTTTTGTTCAGATGGTGATGAAAATGCTGGATTAATCCAGTTTTCCCCATTCTTCTATAGGAGTAGAGTACACCATTTCGGCCCTGCTTCCACATAGCCATAAGTCTCTCTAATTCTTCTTCTCTATCGCAGAAGTTGTCTGGTCCTGGATAGGCATCTACACTAAATAATAACTTGCTGTCCATACTGAGGTAACTCCTTATTATCAAAGATAGTTCCAAAGTTACATAATATATGTTTCATATTTTATGAAATGTATATTATGAAGCGTGGTTTATGTAAAATTGGATAAGAGTAGTCTTTGGCTTGTATCAGTCCTGAGGTCACCAGTCACACTCATATACCCCTAGATGTATAGTATCTATCCGCAATTGTACAAAGCCTATACCTAGAGAATCTCTGAGTACCCTCTGATATTCTGGCATGCCTCCACGGCGATATGCCTCTACAGTGTAAAACATGTAAATGCACTACCCGTAATTTTTCGCCCTCTAATCGTTCCATTATCGTATACTAAATACTCAAAATAACCATCCAAACTAGAATTGATTGTATCCAGAAAATTTGCTTTTGGGTCCAAGATCATATCTGCTAATATGAAGGTGTTGTTTGATTTTATAACGCTACTTTCTAGAAACTGAGTTTTTCCATAAACAACTCTTTTTAGCTTAATACTATCCCAACTATCATCTGGCTCAAATATTCTAAAGTCACCACTGATAAATGGTGGTTTGATGTGTAATAAATTATGTGTCCTTTCTACTTCTATGCTATCTGGAATTGAAGGCCATAAACTACCTGGTTTTTTTTGATAAAAAGGCTTCTTGTTCCCTCTATTCATTTCAGCGTATTCTATAACCAATGTAGGCGTACTTGCATTTATTATTTTGATTTTTTCCTTATCAAAAATAAGATAGGTTGCACTCAAGTTATTTTTAAAAATCTCACTATCTAGTGAGTTTTGGCAACAAGATAATTGTACTATAAGAAGCAAAAATATCCAATATTTACTCCTTGCAGTTATCTTCATCGCAATTGTTATTAATATCATTAAATGTTTCAGTTAATTCGTTTTTTCTCTCTTCTGATAAATTATTCCATGCAGATGTATTTACACCTTCTCCATTAACGTTCCCTAATCCATGCCACGCAATAGCTTCATATTCATTTTGAGTATATCTATCACCAAATCTTAAAGCGAGTGCAGAAACTATTTCGTTTATATATGAATTTGCCATATTTTCATGATGGTTAATTTGGTCATCCCATGCATCCCATATTTTGTCAAAAGATTCCTCATTTAGGCTTAAATCATTAAGTTGTCGTTTCATTTCTGCATGGATTGCTTCATGTAAAAATGTTCCACCCGATAGTCGAGGTTTGTAACCTCGATTCCATATGCTCGTTATGAAGAAATACGAACACCAAAGTCTAAAATGTATTTTGGTTGTTATCTGACGAACGGACTGCACTATATCTAGTATCTAAAATAATAAGATAAAATTAAAATTGACATATTAAGATTTGATAATAATGTAGGATATGATGACACATAGGATTTTAGTTAAGCGTAGTTTAGTCGAGGTTGCAAACCTCGACTATCGGTGTTGTGACACAATTTGACATTTATCCAATTCATGAAATTTAACTATTCTATTCAAATTGATATCTAATGGTTCATCGGATACAGCAAATTTTGTTCTTGATTCAAAGGTTATTTTTTCATTTGAATCTTTTCCGTAGTAAGTAAATTGGTTGGACTTGTTTTTCTTAGCCATTTCAATTACATCTTCATATAATTCAACGGCATCCAACTTTTCTTGATTGCATGAATACAAGATTACACAAGAAAAAAGCAGGATAAATAGTTTATTCACTTGTAGCAATTTAATGGTATCCAAGTTGACTCAATTCATTTTTTCGACACTATCTACAGTCCATGAATTATCTAGTTGACTTAGTTTATACCAGACTATGACAGGGTCCTGAGTAAATGGGAATTGATTTTTATAATCACAGGTAGCAAAGACAGATGCCATCTCATTATTTATTTTTATAGAAATCTCTAATACCTTAATATCAGAGGGTGTTGCTTCAGTGTATTTCGAATTTAGGGTTTCGATATACGAAAAATGAATCTGTGACTTTGAACCATTCTCCGAGAGCCTTATATAAGGTTTAATCTTAGTACCGCAAGAAATAATATTAGTATTAATTGCGCCAAATAGAGTATTAATGTTATCTATTTGTAAAGTAGGCTCTTTGCAAGATGATAGAACCAATAATAAGATGCAAATTACTCGCATGTTATATTTGGGCTTAATGACTTTTTACTTGTAAGTAATTATTACAACGTGAATTAACATATATAAGTATATTATATTACGAATGACTCGACATAGAAGAAATCAGATAAGCCGTTTATAAAATTCATTGAATAAGAAGTTGGCGGTATTTAGGATGAAAATTGCATTTCATGAATTAAATAACAGCTAAATATTATTGGATTATAATGCGCTCCCCCTTATTCCAACTTCACAATCCTATCTATCACGTAAGCCCCCTCTTTATTGTTGATTTTAATCAAGAAGATACCCGTTGGTATGACAGATAAGTCTATTCTATTATTTGCTAATTTTCCATTGCCTAATAACTGACCGCTCATGGATAGGAGAGTATAGTCTAACTGCGAATCATTACTATCTATGAATAAGAAATTTCTGGCAGGGTTAGGATACAACGTTATTGGAGAGCCATTGAGATCAAAAGTGCTTGTCGACCCATCTGCACCATCACAATCTTCATCGATTCCATTATTAGGAATTTCTTCTGCATTTGGATTAATGCCTGGATCTGAATCATCACAGTCCTGATCATTGTCTACATAACCAGTTGGTTGCTGACAATCTTCTATCATAGTATCCGCTTGGCCAAACCCATCTCCATCACTATCCAAGAAATAGGCTGTGATTGGCAAATCCTCATCTATGGCAGCATCACAATTATTATCTAAGCCATCACATACTTCAGCATTACCTGGAAATACATTTGGATTCATATCATCACAGTCTTCATCCGAGTTAAATCCATCCTGATCACTGTCTATGATTAATAGCTCTCCATCACAATTTTCATCTATATCATTATTGGCTATTTCTGTTGCTGCAGGATTAATGGCTGGGTTAGTGTCGTTGCAGTCAGTATTATCCAGTACATGTCCACTGGGTTGTATACAATCGTTTATAAAAGAGGCGGCATTCCCGAATCCATCTCCATCACTATCTAGAAAATAATCTTGAAATGTCACCCCATCATCCACTAAGCCATTGCAGTTATTATCAATGTTGTCACAGGCTTCTGTATTACCCGGAAAAATATTATTGTTGTTGTCATCACAATCGGTATTATCGGTCACATAACCACTCGGTTGTCTGCAGTCGATTAAGCTCTGAGCATTATCCCCAAAGCCATCGTTATCATTATCACGATAGTACCTGATCTGAGTGAGACCTTCATCTACTTGCAGATTACAGTTATTGTCTATTCCATCACATGATTCTAGATTACCAGGAAATACATTAGGATTATTGTCATCACAATCTTCACTAGAATTAGCGCCGTCTCCATCATTGTCTATCACCTCTGCGATACCGTCACAGTTTTCGTCTATATCATTATTTACTATTTCTGTCGCAGAGGGATTGATGGCCGCATTGTTGTCATCACAGTCAGAATCATTTAGTACAAAGCCCTGCGGCTGAGCACAAGCCGTCTGCGCAGTCAACGCATCGCCGAAGCCATCCCCATCTCTATCGATATAGTAAGTTGACTGTGTAAATCCCTCATCTATCTGTGTATTGCAATTATTATCTAACCCATCACACAACTCTGTTGCGCCTGGAAATACATTAGGATTATTATCATCGCAATCTTCATCAGAATTAGAACCATCCCCATCATTATCTATGACAGCAACTATGCCATCACAATTTTCATCTATCCCATTATTGGGCACTTCTGTAGCAGATGGGTTGATAAGATTATTATTATCATCACAATCAGTATTGTTATTCACAAATCCAGCAGGCTGCGTACAATCTGAGACCGACATAGACGGACTACCGAATCCGTCGCCATCCATATCTACGTAGTAAGTGACGAAGGATAAGTTTTCATCCACCTGTTGATTACAATTGTTATCTGTGCCATCACACAACTCTGCAGCGCCAGGAAATACATTAGGATTATTATCATCACAATCTTCATCAGAATTGGCACCATCACCGTCATTGTCTATCATCTCTATTATGCCATCACAATTTTCATCTATGTCATTATTAGGTACTTCATTCGCAAATGGATTTATATTGGGGTCATTGTCATTACAGTCCATTGAGTTATTGATGAATCCTACAGGCGTCAGACAATCGACCATGCTTACTGACGGATTACCATAACCGTCACCATCCAGATCTTGGTAATATGTAATTAGAGGAAGCCCTTCATCCACTTGATTATCACAATTGTTATCTATACCATCACAGCTCTCCGAATTACCAGGGAAAATATTAGGGTCATTATCATTGCAATCTACATCTGAGGTGAAGCCGTCATTGTCATTATCAGTTACACCAGAACCATAACAGATTAGTGTGAGTGCCTCATAATTAAAGGTTTCATCGGCGGACCAATTCTGGGCTAGAATCTCTACAAAACCAGAGTCAATGGGATTGGCAGGGACTTGGATTACGCCAGACCCTAATAAAGCATTGGTAGGATCTGTACTATCATCACCAATCAGGTCCATATAATAAATAGAGTCATTCAAAATCAATCTAGGAGAAAAGAAATCCCAGCAATTGACACAAGAACCCAACTCTGCATTTTCTATAGTTCCATTACAATCACCTTGTCCAAAAATGCATTCTTCATTCCACTCTAAATTGCCTGACCCAACCCACTCTTGTCCATCGGTGTCAAACACCATACTCAAACATATAGAATCACAATTAGAATAACTAAATCCAAATTTATTGGAGGCAACACCATCAGTATTATTGAAAGAACCAGATAGACTATCTAGTAATATGGTACTTGTCGCAGGATCAAAAGGACAGTTTGTTGTTGCAGTAGTTGTGTTGATACATACATTTAATAAGCCTAAGAATTCTTGGCTGACTACTTCAATGAGGTAAGTCTGATTAGGCAGTATAGCAAAGGATAATAAAGGCTGATTGATACAATTGAATAAAGTGTCCTCGCAATTTTCTTGTAAAATATTAAGCGCAATAGTATTTTGGAAATTACCATTGACTGCTATAGTCATGAACTCAGCATTCTCGTCTGCAGTGGCTTCATACCATATAGAAGATACCCCCATACAATTCTCTTCTCTACAACCAAATGTGTTATCGGTGACTTTACAAGTATCAACTGCATTAGTAGCTAATATTCCAAAACTAGAAGGAGTTAGACAACTAGAGGAGAAGTCAGTTTGTGCTGATAGCTCAGAAATTTCTAATGAATATTCTTTGCACTCATCTATCAATACCCTCATAACAATTGTAGGACCATCACATTGATTAAAGATTATCTCTTCAGAAATATCAGGAAAGAAGTATTGACCTGGATCGCATTGGTCAAAGAAGGATATCTCCGAGTCATCTAGGTTATTTATCTCAATAGATATAGCGTCAGAATTAATTTCAAAAGAATACCATTGTGCTATACCACAACATTGTTCGATGTCATTTTCGCCAACACTGAGTTGGTTGGCCTCTGGGCAATCTGAATTATCTGGAAAATCAGATGTGGTAATAGAGAATGTGCCACCTTCTCCAACAAGGACATAGTATAAGTCTTCCTGAAAATTTTCGACATCGTAAGATGGTTCACAACTGATTATAGATTCTAGTCGATCACAAGGTCCACGAAAGAGCTCCCAATTTTCACCAGAAACATTAAAAACTGGCAAAACTTCTTCAGTGCTGAAAGTATACCAGATGCCCCGTTCTACACAGTCAAAGTCTGTTGATTCTATATCACTGCAAGATCCATTAGAGGGTCCTTCTACAGTCTCTGACATCCCACACCTAAGGAAATCGTCAAAAATTTCTTCAGCTCCTAAACAGTCATCATTCTCATCTGTAATTATGTTTTCAGTTATTGTCATGGTAACATCTGTAGCCAAATCCGACGTCTCAGTCATGAGCTCTATCATAATCGTACCGCTGGTCAGACAGTCAGACTCCCATATTGTCTCCGAACAGGCATCATTCAAGGGTTCTATTTCCGCTACCCCGCATTCTACATAGGCTGAAACATATGCAGTCCCAGTACTGGATTCGGTTTTTATAGTCAACTTGGTCTTGTCATTACTAATCTCATAGACAAACCAGAGGGAATGATCTCCTGAACAACCCTGACCAGAACTAGGAGAAGCGCAACTAAGATTAGTTGTAATCGAATTGCCTGAAATATTTGCTGCTCTGGAACATTCTTGATTTATATATGGCTCAGCAGCAACAGAGCCAAAGCCATCTACTAAAATATAATGAGTTTCTCCTTGTTGAATAGGTAAAGTAAGGTCATTGCAATTGCTTCCAATTGCAGTTAAGTTGCCACAGGAACCATAAAATAAATTGTAGCTTTCTGCTTCAGCAACAAAGACACGATCTACGCCTGGAAGGACATCGAAACTTAGCCACCCAGTAGGTCCACTTACACAATCGAAGGCTTCTGGATCAGGCGTAAAATTTGGGTCATCAATAACATCGAAAAGAAAATTATCACAACCTAGTGTCCCTATGAAAATCGCATCATCACAAATGTCTTGTGAGAATAGTCCGCCACTTAGAATGATAAAAATAACAGTGCACTTGATTCTGAAGAATCCAGATATATCTTGCATAATAGGAAGTTAAGTAGTTATTAGTCTTAGCTAATATAACAGCTATCTCTACAAATGTGAAGCGTATTGGTGTACGCCTTCTGTAAAGTTGTTTTCTTGCTGGTGATGCAGTCAGGACTAAAATAAACTCCCACTCTGAGCAGGCGGCACGATGCCCAGGTGCTCATAGGCTTTCTGTGTGGCTTCACGACCTCTAGGCGTTCGCTGTATAAATCCTTGCATGATAAGGAAGGGTTCGTGAACTTCCTCTATGGTGCCAGCTTCTTCTGATACCGCTGTAGCGATTGTCGTCAGACCTACAGGTCCTCCTTTGAATTTTTCTATGATGCAAGACAAGATTTTATTATCCATTTCATCCAGACCACTCTCATCTACATTAAGGGCATTAAGACCATACTGGGCTATTTCTTGATCTATGGTACCATTACCTTTTATCTGAGCAAAGTCTCTGATACGTCTGAGGAGGGCATTGGCTATACGCGGGGTACCTCTGGAACGACGAGCTATTTCTATGGCGCCTTTAGAGTCTATAGGAATCTCTAGTATTTCTGCTGATCGATTTATGATTTTGGTTATTGTAGCCATATCATAATAATCGAGATGGCAATTGATGCCAAATCTGGCTCGGAGTGGGGCTGTAAGTAAGCCCATCCTCGTGGTCGCTCCTACGAGAGTAAAGGGATTAATTTCAATCTGGATGGTCCGGGCACTAGGCCCTGAGTCTATCATGATATCTATAGAGTAATCTTCCATAGCACTATAAAGATACTCTTCCACGACGGTATTTAGACGGTGAATCTCATCTATAAAGAGCACATCTCCTTCCTGCAGATTGGTGAGTAATCCTGCCAAATCTCCTGCCTTTTCCATGACGGGACCGGAAGTCATCTTCATAGATGCCCCGAGTTCATTGGAGATAATATGACTAAGCGTTGTCTTGCCCAGCCCAGGAGGCCCGTGCAGTAGCACATGATCTAAAGCCTCTCCTCTGAGTTTAGCCGCCTGGATAAATACCTGCAAATTGTCCACAATCTTAGGCTGTCCCGAAAAGTCATTGAGTAACTTAGGACGTAAGGCTTTCTCTATCTTCTTGTCATCAGAAGAAAGCTGGTCAGAATGAGGATCGAGGTTTGGATTTGTCATCTTTGGCGAAGATATTAAGAAAAGCTAATATTTGTTATTGTTATATCTGATGTACGTTGGCTAACAGAAAGTTAACATCAGAGATTAGCTATTGAAATGTTGGTAATAAATTATAATACTATTATAAGGCCAGCTTTGTATCAGATTCTAGTGGAATACATTTCCAATTTTTCCCATCATTAAGAATTAGTAGATTATCTTCAGCAATGAAAGTTCTTCTTAAAAAGTGTTGCTTTTCTATATTATGCCTACTGATTCTTTGTTTTGATATTATCTGGCCATCAGCAGAGTTGATTACATAAAGATTACCATCACTTCCACCTATGAGATATAGTAATTTGTCATCAATAGATAGTCTACTAGGGGTTCCTGCGATTGGGACTTCCCAAGTAATACTACCGTCTTGTTTGTCTATTGCATATAAGACTTCGTCTTCAGAAGCATAATACAATCGTCTCTCATCTTGGGATAACCTAGAGGTAAGCATTCCTCTTTTCATCTTTGTTCTCCAAACTTCCTTGCGCTGGGAGAGATCAATGCAAACCAATTCATTATTGGCTACCCAATAAGAGAAGGGATGATCAGTAATACATTGTTTTGTAACGCCATATCCTTTTGAGTTCGGCTTGTATATGCTTAGGTCCTGAGTCGACGTTGGGTGAGATAACGACCAGAATGATAAGTAACTATTGGTTTGCTTATTAGGTATATATTCTATTGTGCTAGATACAAGAAAGGTGTCGTTAGGTCTTTCATTTAGTTTGAATATATGAGGGGTTCTGACATAACTGTTCGCTTCGACAGGTTGGTTTATTTCTTTAATTACCTTCATGGACCCATTGGTGATATCAATTAGATATATAAGGTGTTTTTTATTCTTCTGATTGAAATATGACCTGACTGCATGATAGCCTATCCCGTCTAAATAAGGTTCTCCAGAGAATGCTTTACTATCTTGCCACCTTATCTTGCCACTTCTTAGATCTATAGCAATTAAATGCTCTTTTATAGGTAGTAGGAGTATCTCTGAAAAAACATAAGGGGTCAGATTATAATAGGCTCCTGATAAAATGTCATCTGCCACCCATTGCCATTCGACTTCTCCATTATACTTATTAATAGCTTTTAGGCAATTGTCTCCATTGCAGTCGCTAGCTAAGATTACGATATCATTATATATAATCGGATATAGTTTGTAGTGAGGGGAGGAGGGTATTGTCCACATTTTTCTATCCACCTCATTAGCTACCTGGCATCCTATTACAACAATACATAGAAATAAAAACAACTTAGCCATTGACCTTAAATCCCTGACTAAGTTGTCTCTATAATTTGTTATTGTATAATTAATTGCCAATGCTATTTTGGAACGATAAAGGCCGCACCAGCACCTCCTTCGAATAAATCATCTAAAGCGTCTCTAGAAGGAGTATGAAATCCAGACGACTCTTCAAAATGATCTGTATTCATTAAGTGATATGGTTCTCCTGCATAACCCTCTAGTTTTTGTTCGGTTTCTGTCAATAAACCATCATTAGGATCACTTACAAATACAAATACAGATTCGGTATTTGGTCCCATCGCAGAATCTGAACAGGCCTCATTACATGTTAGGTTAGAATTCCAATCTCCAAATGCCATATCTAGTGCACAGTCTTGAATACAGTCTGTATAATCAGTCGGGATTTCAACTTCAGTTTCTTCAAGATCTGAATTTTCCATTAGTAATAATTGCCAATCTGTTGCTGCAAATTGGTTAGATAATTCACAACGCAAGATTCTAGCTAGAGCTTCGTCGGTCTCTCTGACAGCTTCAATACGACTAATTATATTTTGTCTTGAAGTCGTCAAATAATTTGCTATGGCATTAATGATCGCAGATGGACTACTAGTAGAAGTATCAACAATTGAGGAAACCGCTGATACAACTGAATTAAAGAAGCCTATTGTATTATCTATAAGGGATCTTGTCATAGCATCATCAGCATTCCTCCTTGCTGGACCAAGTTTTCTTACAAAGCATTGAGTGAATAGGTCGATTGAATTGACCCTTGAGTCCATCATGCTATGCAAAGATAATTCTTCTACACTACCCCACATAATAGCGAAAGGAACAGTAGGTTCTCCCAGATCGTTTATTATAGTACTTCCATGCGCTACATCATCTAGGAATTCAGATCCACCTTCTATAGAATTGATCCAAGACTCAAAAGCATTTAACGTGCCACAATTATCACAATTATCACAATTATCACCTTCCCTAATATCGTTGACTCTTTCTATTAATTGTTGCGCACGTGATAGATTTCTAGGATCAGCTGATATTGCTTGACTAATTGCGGTTGATCCTTGATTAGGTACACCACTAAGTATCATGGCACTTATACTTGAATCTTGAAGTTGTGCATTTCTCAGAACGATACCCCCATAATCATGGGCTATTCCTAGTACATTATCATTATTTCCTATCATGCCTTCTATCTGGTCTGCAGCTGCTATGACACCTAATCCATGATCAAGAGACGCATCAGCCAAATCCTCAAACAAGAAGCCTTTTGCTTCCATGACTTGCTTCATGTTACCCCATCCATTTGAGTTTTGAGATGCGCCACGAATCCAAATTGTATTTCGTTGAGAGATGCAGTCTGATACTGCACTTAATATTATTAAGGTAATCAGTGCTATCAATATGTTGTTTGGATTTTTCATTGGTTCTAATTTTTGATTAGTGAGAAATTCTCTATAGATGTTTGTCGAGTAATACAAAGTCTGGTTCCACTGATTGGTGATGGTAGATACGTTGCAAATCTATGATTGGAGACAGTTAAATTTCCAGCCGTAGAACCCTCAGTGAAGCTTACACTTGATTTTGAGGTTACATTACCTGCTACATCAAAATTAGCTTGCCCTCTTAGCGTTTGTAAATTTTTATCTATAACTACTCTAGAAAAAGAACCATCTGGATAAGTGTGAGTAAGTACATCAAGGTCGTCATTGAACGTACTCATGTCATAACCAGCCTCTCTAAAGGCCTCCATAAGCCAAGACATTTCTTGAGTAGTAAGAGATGTACATTCTGACAAATCTCTAATGAGGCCAGAGAACTGCTCTACATTGACAGAGTTGTCAATAAACTCTTCATTGATAATATCTCCGGCAATGTTGTAATAGGTAGTAGTACCATCACAAGTCACTATCTTATCAGCTTTGTATTCATTGGACACGTATTGTTGTCCAATAGTACGAGTAGGATAATATGGATAATTATCAGGATAGACCAGTTGGATCTCTGAATAATAGGTGCCATCATCAGCAATGCCATATATAATATCACAATGCGTAAATGTGGGATTGGATAGAGCTTGTTCAGTTTCTGATAATAGAGATTGCTCCTTGGGGTCTGCTGCTTTAGTGAAAGTGGCAGTATTTGCAGTGAAACTTACTTGTAGCGTTGGCGTGATGCCACATCTGATTTCAATGCCTCCACCATCACCAGAAAAATCATCTTGAATACATGCTAAAGTGAATAATGTCAAAAGCAAGAGAAATAAGTGCAGCCGAAGAAAGCATGGTTTAGGTTTGATCATAATAATTTAAAGTTGTGAAGTATTGCTCTTTTCAAATAATCCTTGATTATAAATTTAAAGTTTTTACACAACTATAGGACTAGGTACAAAGGACTATAATAACAATGATCTCAGAATTTATATAGGATGTTATTTTGCGACAATTCGAATAAATGCCCAAACAAAACGAATAGAGATAAGTACCTCTATATTTTCACGATATTAGACTGTCCAAAGAAGTCATTACTTAGGAACGATAAAGGCCGCACCAGCACCTCCCATAAAAATATCCTCTAAGGCATCAACGGCGTCATCATTTGATGCAGATGTTTCTTGAAAATGATTTGTATTCATTAAATGATATTCATTTTCAGCACCGTCTAGTTTCTGTTCTGACTCAGTCAATAAGCCATCATTAGGATCGCTAAGAATTACTGTTACCATTTCTGTTCCTATTATTGCCATTAAATCCATACAAGCTTCATCACAAGTAAGATTAGAATTCCAATCTCCAAATGCCATGTCTATCCCACATTGTTGAATGCAATCTGCATATTCTACTGTCGGACCAGGAACTTCAACTTCAACCTGTTCACGTTCTGAGTTTTCCATAAGTAGTAATTGCCAATCTGCTGCAGCGTATTGGTTGGAAAGCTCACATCGTAATATTCGAGCAAGTTCTTCATCCCTCACTCTAACAGCTTCAATCTGAGCTGAAATATTATCTCTCGTACTGGTTAGGAATTGTGCAGCTGTAGAAATAATTGCACCCGGTCCAGTTACAGTGCTATCTAAAGCGGCTGTCACTACTGCAATAACATTACTAAAAAAGCCTTGAGCATTATCTATAAGTGCCCTTGTAGTAGCATCCATAGCTGACTCTCTTTCTCTATTAAGCGTTGCTGTATAGCATCTAGAAAAATGATCAGTATCAGATGGAAAGGCTCGAGAAGACATTAGACTATGTAAGGATAATTCATCTACGGTTCCATAAAGAATAGCAAATGGGACTGTAGGACTATCAAGATTTTGAATTATTTCACTATCATGCTCTACATCATCTAGGAATTCAGTACCACCCTCAAGAGAATTAATCCAAGATTCGAAGGCTTCTATCATTCCACAATCATTACAATCATCATCTCCCATAATTCCATTGACCGCTTCAACTAACTTCTGAGCACGTGATTGATCTCCAGTATTCCCAGATAATGCAGCACTTAGGCCTGTAGATCCTTGATTAGGGACCCCATCAAGAATCATTGCAGTGATGCTTGGATCCTGAAGTTGTAAGTCTCTTAATACAATTCCACCATAATCATGCGCGATACCTAATACATTGTCACTATTTCCAACTATACCTTCAAGCTGGTCAGCAGCAGCAGTAACTCCCAAGTCTAAATCAAAAGATGAATTCATTAAATTATCAAATAAAAACCCTCTGGCTAACATTTCTTGTTCCAGTGGCCCCATTCCATTTGAGTTTTGAGATGCGCCACGAATCCAAACTGTATTTCGCTGAGAAATACAATCTATTGATATGCCAATTAAAAATATTGTGATAATTACATTAAGTATAATGATGTTTGGATTTTTCATTAGATTAATTTTTGATTAATGAGAAGTTTTCAATAGATGTTTGTCGAGTAATACAAAGTCTTGTTCCACTGATTGGAGAAGGCAGATACGTTGCAAATCTATGATTGGATACAGTTAAATTTCCTGCAGTAGAATTCTCAGTGAAGCTTACACTTGATTTTGAGGTTACATTACCTGCTACATCAAAATTAGCTTGCCCTCTTAGCGTTTGTAAATTTTTATCTATAACTACTCTAGAAAAAGAACCATCTGGATAAGTGTGAGTAAGTACATCAAGGTCGTCATTGAACGTACTCATGTCATAACCAGCCTCTCTAAAGGCCTCCATAAGCCAAGACATTTCTTGAGTAGTAAGAGATGTACATTCTGACAAATCTCTAATGAGGCCAGAGAACTGCTCTACATTGACAGAGTTGTCAATAAACTCTTCATTGATAATATCTCCGGCAATGTTGTAATAGGTAGTAGTACCATCACAAGTCACTATCTTATCAGCTTTGTATTCATTGGACACGTATTGTTGTCCAATAGTACGAGTAGGATAATATGGATAATTATCAGGATAGACCAGTTGGATCTCTGAATAATAGGTGCCATCATCAGCAATGCCATATATAATATCACAATGCGTAAATGTGGGATTGGATAGAGCTTGTTCAGTTTCTGATAATAGAGATTGCTCCTTGGGGTCTGCTGCTTTAGTGAAAGTGGCAGTATTTGCAGTGAAACTTACTTGTAGCGTTGGCGTGATGCCACATCTGATTTCAATGCCTCCACCATCACCAGAAAAATCATCTTGAATACATGCTAAAGTGAATAATGTCAAAAGCAAGAGAAATAAGTGCAGCCGAAGAAAGCATGGTTTAGGTTTGATCATAATAATTTAAAGTTGTGAAGTATTGCTCTTTTCAAATAATCCTTGATTATAAATTTAAAGTTTTTACACAACTATAGGACTAGGTACAAAGGACTATAATAACAATGATCTCAGAATTTATATAGGATGTTATTTTGCGACAATTCGAATAAATGCCCAAACAAAACGAATAGAGATAAGTACCTCTATATTTTCACGATATTAGACTGTCCAAAGAAGTCATTACTTAGGAACGATAAAGGCCGCACCAGCACCTCCCATAAAAATATCCTCTAAGGCATCAACGGCGTCATCATTTGATGCAGATGTTTCTTGAAAATGATTTGTATTCATTAAATGATATTCATTTTCAGCACCGTCTAGTTTCTGTTCTGACTCAGTCAATAAGCCATCATTAGGATCGCTAAGAATTACTGTTACCATTTCTGTTCCTATTATTGCCATTAAATCCATACAAGCTTCATCACAAGTAAGATTAGAATTCCAATCTCCGAATGCCATGTCTAGTGCACAGTCTTGAATACAGTCTGTATAATCAGTCGGGATTTCAAACTTCAGTTTCTTCAAGAACTTTTCTATCATGACCACCTTCGTTATTGAAGATAATATGGCTTAGCGTTGTCTTGCCTAGCCCTGGAGGCCCGTGGAGTAGCACATGATCTAAGGCCTCGCCTCTGAGTTTAGCCGCCTGGATAAATACCTGCAAATTGTCCACAATCTTAGGCTGTCCCGAAAAGTCATTGAGTAACTTAGGACGTAAGGCTTTCTCTATCTTCTTGTCATCAGAAGAAAGCTGGTCAGAATGAGGATCGAGGTTTGGATTTGTCATCTTTGGCGAAGATATTAAGAAAAGCTGTTATATGGGTCTGCATAGAGCAGCAGGTTCTCGGATGAGGAATATCCTGAGAAGTATAGCTAAGAATAGGTTTCTTGGTGTCGTCTTAACTGGTGTAGAGTGGAAGGGAGTTTGTGGTTTCTTTATTAGCGTAGGAAAATAGACTCCTTAATCCTAAAAATCTATAATTAAACGCATTAATAGCAAGTTGCGCTATACTTAGTCTTTACTAATTAAAATTAAGAGAATCAGTGCATTCTCAATACACTGTCTCTTAATTTTTGGACTTTATCATTTATAAATCCAAAGTGTACATTACTCAGCTGGAGCTGTTACTCTCTTAATCTCATAAAACAAGGCTAACTCATCTCCAGGTGTGAATTTCTTGTCCTGATAAACAAGGCTGCCGTCTTTATCAAAAATGAAGGTCTGAGGGTAGCCGTTAAGACCTCCTGGTAGGATTTCTTTGAATCTTCTATTGACATCATTGTATGTGTCCCACTCCCAACCTTTAGATCTTACTTGCTTAACGAAGTTTGGATAATTCTGAGGGTAATCTCCAGATATAGCGACCACATTGAAGTCTGCCTCTTTTTTCCACTCTGGGTACAAGGGCTTGATGGCATCCATTTTCATGTGACAAGGTCTACATGTTGACAACCAAAATAGAACCACTGTGGGTTTACCATTCTTTCTTAAGACTTCAGAAGAGTTGACAATATTGCCATCTACCGTTTTTAGGTCGACATTGAAAGGATAGTCTTCCATCAGTCTTTCGGGTACTTTAGGTATAGCAACTGACATGCGGTTATTATGCACATCAGCACTAACGACAGGCTGAGATACTTGTATACTACTTGTATTTGAAGTAGGTTGCTTCACTTTGACTGTAGTAACAGGTTTCTTTTCTGAGGTGGCTTCATTGGTTACAGCAACTTCCGTTTTGTTGTTGGTATTTTTAGCAGGTTCTTCTTCTACAGATGAACTTTGCTCTGTAGGTATAGCTTGTGAAGGGCTTTCTGTCACAGTGGTCTTAGGTGAAGTTTCAACTTCTGTAACTGTAGTGCGATCTTCTTTACAAGCAGTAATAAGTACTGCACAGACTAATAGGGGGAATAATTTTCTCATTATATATCGATTTTGGATAAAAGGAATAAGAGAACAAAATTATATTATAATTATGTTTAATGTGTAAAATTATGCAAAACAGTGGTTTATGCTAAATACTGGAAAATATAACTGGGCAGAAATAGGTCATCAAGTGGATGACAAGACGAAATTATATACAGAAGTATACGTGTTGACCTTGGAAGTCAAAGATAATTTGGGGTAGTGGCAGCTGATCTAGACTTATAATACCTACTATATCTTCAGGCAAAGATTTGCTAATGCCAGATAGATCTGCTGTCCCAAACTGTAGCTTGTTTATTCGAAGATTAGCAAGGTTGCAACTAGTGACTTCATAGATCTTAGGAGTGAAGAAGTAAGATTTTGGACAATTGAAATGATTCATTCCTAGCTATTTTCATATGTTAGAAAAGCATAACATACAGTTAACACTGTGATTGGTAATTTCGCATCGATAAATTTTACTTTCAAATATTCAATTGTCCAATGAATAAGTTATTTCTTCTGACAGTGTTGGCACTGTTTTTAATGTTTATAGTTTCTCCTGCTCAAGCTCAGATCATACCTGGTAAATTCGGTAAAGGACTCAGAATCAATGGAGTAGATTCTACTTTCCAACTTAAGATCGGATTCAGATTTCAAAACTTGATTACAGCCAATTGGGACTTAGCTGATGATGACCTAGGTTTTAATGCTTCCTCAGATGTAAATGCTTTCGTAAGAAGATCTCGATTGAAATTCGATGGTTGGGCATATACGCCTAAGCTCAAGTATAAACTAGAACTTGCTTTATCTAATAGAGATAACGGAGGCGGTGGTGATAAAGATGAGTTTAATAATGCAGCCAATATAATTTTAGATGCTCACATCACTTATAATTTCTATAAAGGATTATCTGTCAGATTTGGTCAAGGTAAACTTGCGGGTAATAGGGAAAGGGTCATCTCATCTGGTAATCTTCAGTTTGTAGATCGCTCAAGACTCAATTCAAGATTTAATATAGATAGAGATGTCTTTATACAACTGAGTCATAAACATACTTTGGGTGAAACTTTCATTATTCAAGAATCTGCATCTATAGCTTCTGGTGAGGGCAAAAACCATTTAACTGGATATAATGGAGGCTTTGGGTATACCTATAGAATTGAATTATTGCCTTTTGGAAATTTCCAATCAAAAGGTGACTACATAGGTTCATCAATAAAACGAGAATCTGCACCAAAACTAGCATTAGGCTTTACATACGATAACAATAGAAATGCAGGAAGAGAAAGAGGTCAGAATGGGAGTTTCATTAGAAATTCTTCTGAGAACATTGTGGGAAACGATTTGAATACATTCTTTGCAGATATGATGTTTAAATACGAAGGTCTTTCTATAATGGTCGAATATGTAGACAAAGAAGCAGAAGGAGGTCCTAATGTATTTGATGAAGATGATACAATCATAGGTACATACTTTACTGGGTCAGCTTATAACATTGCAACTGGATACATATTTGACAACAACATCGAGTTGGCTGTAAGATATACTGATGTAAAAGCTGATGCAGCTACAGACGAAAGACAATATACACTTGGACTCAATAAATTCTTTGTAGGGCATAAATTAAAGCTCCAAACCGACTTTACTTTGATCAATAGAGCTGAAGGTCAAAATTCTTCTCTATGGAGGACTCAAGTAGATATCCACTTCTAATCAACTACTGAAAAGAAACAAAATGCATAAATCAATCTTTTCCATTCTTACTGTTTTACTAGCTGCTCCGACTATGGCTTTTGCTGGCAGTGGAGAGTCTACTTTTGGCTTTTGGGCTTTGATAAATATTCTAGGGGCATTGGCCTTTTTCATTTTCGGTATGAAAATGATGAGTGAAGGTATCCAAAGAGCTGCTGGTTCTCAGATGAGAAACATACTTAGAAGTATGACTAAGAACAGATTCTTAGGTGTATTTACTGGATTCCTCATTACGGCACTTGTGCAGTCTTCTTCAGCAACAACTGTAATGACTGTTTCATTTGTGAATGCAGGCTTACTTTCCCTTGTAGAGTCCGCAGGAGTCATGATGGGTGCTAATATAGGTACGACTGTAACCGGATGGATCATAGCCATACTTGGTTTTAAAGTAAAGCTGAGCGCCTACTCTATTCCATTGTTCGCCATAGGTGTTCCTATGATGTTTTCCAAGGTGGGCAAGAGAAAATATTGGGGTGAGTTCTTAATAGGATTTGCAATCTTATTCTTGGGTCTCTCTTACTTAAAGAATGCGGTTCCAGATCTAGGAGGAGAAGCCTTAGCATTTATAGATGGTTGGGCTCAATATGGTATCTGGTCTAGAATACTCTTTGTTATGGTGGGTGCATTAGTTACTGTAATTGTACAGTCTTCTAGTGCTGCAATGGCCATTACTCTGACACTGGTATATGCGGGATGGTTACCTTTAGAGGTTGCAGCTGCGATGGTATTAGGTGAAAATATAGGAACAACTATCACAGCAGAGTTAGCATCTATTATTGGAAATACTGCTTCTAAGAGATCCGCTCGTATACATTCCTTATTCAATATTATTGGTGTCTGTTGGATGGTGATACTATTGCCATGGGTAATAGATTTCTTGACAACCTTCGTAGAGAACTTTACAGGCATTTTCGAAAGCAATAAAAAGCTGAAGGTGACAGATCTCAGTCAGGTCAATGTAATTAATACCTACATTCTTGCTGCCTTTCATACAACCTTCAACATCCTGAATGTAACCCTACTTATAGGTTTTGTGCCTTGGCTCATAAAGATGTCAATCAAGACAGTTAAAGAAAAGGGTGGAGAAGAAGCTATCGATAGGTTACAGTTTATTAATTCTGCGAATAGAACACCAGAATTAGCTACAGTAGAACTTCAAAAAGAAGTCGCTAGATATGGAGAGATCACTACCAGGATGTTAAGTTTCAGTCGAGAACTACTGAACACAACTGACGAAAAAGAAAGACTAGCTCTGATATCGAAGCTTAAGAAATATGAGGATATAACTGATAAGTTCGAGAAAGAGATAACCGAATACATCACAAATCTTTCTGATAAAGAGATGACTCATAAGACTAGTATTCGTCTCAGAAGTTTCTTCAACATCTGCAATGACATGGAGCGGATTGGTGATATTTTCTATCAATATGCCAAGTCAATGGAGAACAAAATGAATCGCAAGGTTTATTTTATACCAGAACAGCGCAATCAATTAAATGAGCTATTTGCAATCGTAGAAAGAGCTTTTGATGAAATGAATCATAATCTTAATTTAAGCTCTTATGATGAAGCTACACTTACGAAGTGTTATGACCTTGAAGAAGAAACTAATGTCCAGAGAAACTCTATGAGGAAATACAATCAGGAGAAGTTGGGTTCAGATGATTATGATGTGAATGCAGCAATGATCTTTACTAATATGTTTTCTTCACTAGAGAGGATAGGTGATCACATCGTGAATGTCAATGAGTCTATCGCTGGGGAGATTTAAAAGGGTTTGAAGGGCTGGATTGGATAAAAGGTTCAAAGATTATTGGATGCAAAATCGACTTACAGAAGTATTTAAGTATTTTTCTAAACTAGGCTTTGTAGCCTTTGGAGGACCAGCTGCTCATGTAGCCATGATGCAGGATGATCTTGTGGAGAAGAAGAAGTGGTTAAGCTCTGAGGAATTTCTCGATTATATGGGCGCTACCAATCTCATCCCTGGGCCCAACTCTACTGAGATGACCATGCATTGTGGGTATCACAGGGCTGGAGTGAAGGGCTTGTTTGTGGGAGGGATGTCGTTTATTATTCCAGCGGTATTGATAACTCTTGCTGTGGCCGTATTCTTCGAGAGTATTAGTGCCTTAGCCTGGACTGAGCCTATTATTAATGGGATCAAGGCAGCCGTAATATCCTTTATAGTCGGCGCTGTCTATAAATTGGGAAAGAAAGCCATCAAAGAAAACATTCACTATGTTATCGCACTTGCAGTCATTGTGGCTTCCTTTTTCGGCATCAATGAAATCATCTGTATTCTTGGTGCTGGCTTGATAATGCTTCTAGTAAGAATGGTATATAAAAGTGGCGGTTTAGCCTGCTTTAGTTTCTTACCTCTATTTTTTATGGCCCCCATAAATTATACGCATCTCAAACTGTTTTTGATTTTTTTGAAAGTAGGCTCAGTCTTGTTTGGCAGTGGCTATGTCCTCTTCGCTTATCTAGATGGTGAATTAATTGACGGACTTGGTTGGTTGACACATGATGACCTTGTAGAAGCCATAGCTGTAGGACAGATGACACCTGGACCTGTCTTATCCACGGCAACTTTCATAGGGTACAAAGTAGGCGGCTTTGGCGGAGCTGCTTTGGCTAGCTTGGGCATCTTTCTACCCTCTTTCTTTTACGTCTGGATCCTAAACAACTATGTCCATAAGATGCGTAAGAATAAAATTCTGAAGTCTTTTCTAGAAGCCGTCAATGTTGCTGCAGTGGCCGTAATGTTAGTTGTATGTATTAAGATGGGCCAGAGTATTCTTATTGATTGGCGGACGACGCTGATCTGTGCTGTCAGTTTTTTCGTCTTCTTTTATTATAAGGGTATCAATACACTTTGGATCATTATCGGAGGTGGGGTGCTCGGCTATCTTTTGTCATTCATATAGTGCTGCTTAAGCAGAGGACTTAAAAGCCCCCAAAAAAGAAAGTCCAGCATCTACATTGTTATTGGATACTGGACTTTCATGGAGAACAATCTACACTACTAATTTCTGTTTTTAGAATGGGGCCTCATTATCTATAAATATTACTCCATCATCTTCCATGCCTCATCCAATGGCAGGTTATAGACAACTTTGTCAGATGCTTTTTCCTGCAACCATTTTTTCTGGGTAGGACTTAGATAGACTGATGGGTCTTGTCTCTGGCCCAGTGCCGCATTTATTCTTGACTTCTGTATGTCAGATAATGGCAGATATTTATACTTACTATTCTTAAGATAGTACTGGGGGTCTTTATCTGTTCGATATTTTCCTCCTTTAACAGGAGCACATTTTGCGGACTTTGCATAGCTGTCCAACTCATTTTTAGTCACTGAACTTTCGTCGAAAGTAACCTTCACTACTTCAGCACCATTCATCCATCCTGGCTCAGTGGCTACTACGCCGTCCTTAGCGCCTAAATGAGCTTCCCCAGTCCAGAAGCAGTACATCTGGTAGTAAGCAGTCTCCTCATCTTGCACTGTCTCAGCATCTGCAAGTAGGCTCAAGTATTCTGGCACCTGACGATAGTCTCTATTTAGTGCTAGAGTCATTTGTAGTGCCAATCCACCTACAGAATAATTGCCAGCTAATCTTGACATAATGTCTTTTCCATCACCGTCAACAATTCTGACCACAGGATTATTCCATGTCGGCTCACCATATAATTCTAATACCTTTCTGTCATGTCCGCCTTCATTATTGAATATGGCTAAGGGTACGAATTCGTTTGATATAGCATCTACAACCAAAGGATTACTCAGTACATTATTACCATAGTTACGACAAGTGGCGCATCCTGGCACTTCCTGAAAAAGAATAAGGATAGGCTTGTTCTGCTCTTTTGCTACACGCTTGGCTTCGTCATAATTTCTGAGCCAAGGAACATCTCCTAATTCTACATGTGTCTTTTGACCAATCATTGTGTTGACCATGGCGACCAGTGCCAGTATTGATAGTATGCTCTTCATAGACATTTATTTTTATATTTTAAAAACTGTAAGTGGATGATAGTATTAGTATCTACCTCTTATATGTTACAGCAAACGAGATAGTTGTCTGCCTATATGTCGTGATTTGAACGACTCGCATTATTGTTGGTTGTAGTCTAATGATATGCTAACATTTATTTAAGTAATTCAAATAAGATAGGAGACATTTGGAGGACGAATAACTGATGTAGAGTATTAAATAGTACGATATTGTACAGATATAAGTCAAAAACAATTTAGTCGTAAGATGGTGAGAAGAGATTTTATTAAAGGGTCAGCTATTCTGGGCATGGGCTTGGCAGGACAGTCACTTGTATGCAATTCTGGCATGTATCACAATGCTACTCAGAGAAAAGTGCTCAGAATTTTGGATGCTCATGGTGTCAATGTAGGTACCTTGCCTGTGATGCGTGCTTTTGCAGGAGACCAAAATGACTATGTATCTCCGTTTGTCTTATTTGATGAGTTTGGACCCATAGAGGTCAATCCTGGCGCAGACCCGTATAAAGTAGATGCACATCCACATGCAGGCGTGACGCCTACGACCTACTTTGTCAGTGGTACAGGCCATCATAAGGATAGCTTAGATTATGATTTCCAGATTGGCAAAGGGGACTTTATGATGTTTTCATCTGGAAGTGGTGCTATTCATATGGAAGCGTCAGGCAAGAAGATGGTAGAAGAAGGCGGCATCGTACATGGATTCCAAATTTGGCTCAATACGCCTTCCGCCTACAAGTGGGATGCACCGTCGACAGTAGTCCATCGTACGACCGACATAGATAAGATAGAAGGTAAAGGATATACCATCCAAGTTATTTTAGGGCACTTTGGTAAAGCTAAGTCTAATGTAGAGTTGCTATCACCAGCATTCTATTATCATATCAAAATGGACGCAGATACTCGACTGGATATACCTACTGTTCCCACGCATAACGCCTTTATGTATATGGTGGATGGAAGCTTGGAATTACACGAAGGCAATCGATTGGTAACGCATCAAGTTGTTCTTTACCAAAGAGGGGCAGAATTGATAAGACTCTATGCCGAGAAGCCATCAGAATTTCTAGTGCTCGGTGGCCAGCCACTGAACGAACGCGTATATTCTTATGGCCCTTTTGTTATGAATACAGAGGATGAAATTAAAAGATGTATTAAAAATTACAATGCAGGTCTTATGGGGGACCCTGATAAAGTGAATGCTTTATTCTAACTATTTCAATTCTGATTTTTGCCAAATTGTCGTGATGGTAGCCTAAGCCTTTCTCTTTGGTTGCAGGCACTCTTCTATTAGACGATAGTCATGATTGTTCGTTGTTTACCCTACAATTAGAATAAAAACAGGGTTCCTACATTTAATCTAGTTGTGATTTTGCATCTGATTAAAATCAAAAAGCCATAGCTATCCCATGACGCAATTGCCCTGTTTGTGTGCTTAAATCAACACTTAGGATAATCAGAAGAATGGTGGCGGTGCTTTCTTAGTTTCTTTCATGATACTAACTGCTAAGTTGTACAAATATTGCAATCTTTCCTATTGTAAACTTTATTACAATTTTGACACAACTTTTATTCTCTTATCAGCGTATATATCACTGAACTCCCACCCTTAATTATTAGAGAATCTCCAAATTAGAATTTTTTGGATGCATATGCGTAATAGACGATGCTGATGTATTGCTTGCTATTCCTATGTATGATTTAAAACTGTACCTATTAAGATGAGAAGGGCTATACAAAAGCCCTACAACATGCATACGGATTGTATTAAGATTGGTTTTAATGTATTCTAAAATTGAGCCAAACCAATCTAGGATTGAATTTTGATTTTCAAATGATGATGAGATTATTTATACTTATTTTATTTCTAATATTAACTCTACAAGGTAGAACAGAAGGGTATAATACTGTAGAGAATAATTTGGGGCAGACAAAAGAACAGCAGCAGTTATTTGCTAATTATGCGGATACTATTAAAGAGTATCTAAGTAAAGATATGGCGATAGCTCTTGATGCTGACCAACGATGTCAAGAATTGCTTTCGAAAGGGCTTGAACTACCTGATAGCACATATGTATACTGCATTAATAAGGAGATATATCTACATCATACTAACCAGAAGCCTATTGAAGCTTTTCGAGAAATATCAAACTGCGAAAAGCGTCTAGATGAGATGGAAGTTAGCCATTCTTCTAGGAAGACATTTAACTATCTCTACGGATACACAATGATGGCGTTAGGACAATGGGATGCTGCTCAAGAGCGATTTTATTTTGATTTGAAAAATGGCATCCAAGAAAAGGATACCTCGATGCAGTTTTTCGCTTTGTACTCTCTTGGGCAAATCTATAATCAGCAAAAAGAGTATACCACCGCGTTAGAATATAATAATCGAGCACACAGTCTATTAACTAGTATGGATGACAATTCATTTGCATTAGCTTCTATACAATTAGAATTGGCAAATACATACGCCAATCTGGAACAACTAGAAGCTTCAATGGAAATGCTGAATTTGGCTAGTCAAACTACAGATAAAAATGAACTTGGTGTTTTATCATCTAGAATAAACATAAAGAAAGGCCATATACATCTTAGGAAAAATGAATTGGCACAAGCCATGGATATTTATGGGAATGTTAGGCGTGGTAATGAAAGTTATAATAATAAAGAAGTATCTAGGCAGTCTGAAGTTCTTTATGCACATATATTAGTAGCAAAATCTGAGTTTAAAGAGGCATTAGCTTTGTATATAAAATTAATAGACCAGACCGAGCCGACAGATTTAGTTAGTAGAAAAGAACTTGTGTGGAGAGCTCAGGAAATAGCCAAAAAGAGCGGAGACCACACAACTGCCTATCGCTTGTTTACTGACTATAATAATATTGCAAATGAAATAGATTCAAATTTTCAATCTATTCAGTCTGAGTATTTTAAAATAAAGTTTGATACAAAAGCAAAGGAGAGAGAAAATGCCAAACCAGTTGGTCATTTAAAAAGTAAAGACCATGAGAGTATCCATCTTTACTTATGGCTAGCCTTATTATCTCTATTCATGCTTGGATTAGTCGTCGCTTATTATCAGAGAGATAAGTATAGTAAACGATTAGAATATAAAGTGCATGAGCGAACTGCAGCTTTGAAGGAATCTGTAGAATTACTCGATAGGGCTAACGAAGAATTGACAGACTTTAATAGGATATTGTCACATAATCTTAAAGAACCTCTGCGCGGTATGATTGGCTTCAGTCAGTTGCTGTTAAATGAATTAGATGATAAAAGTATCAAGGGTCATGAATACTTGAATTATATAATTAGAAGTGGTTACCAACTAGATCAACTAATAGATAGTATAAATCACTATCAGAAAGCAGCAATTTGTGAATCGAAAATATCTGAGACGCTTGATGTAAAAAGTAAGATTTATTCTATAATTGGTAGCGTGAATGAGAACCATCCAGATAAAGAAATCGATTTGCTAACCAATGCCAACTGTGAAATAAGTTTTTGTAACGAATCGTTCGAATCTATTTTTCATATTATGCTTGACAATGCACTTAGATACAATATAAAGAAGAAAGTTAGGATAGATGTAGATTACAGCCAAACTCCTGATTATCATGAATTTGAAGTGTCTGATAACGGAATAGGTATTCCTGTGGCACATAGAGGTAAAGTATTTGCAAAGTTCCAGAGAGCTAACTCTTCTATAACAAGTATGGGTGCAGGTATGGGATTAAGTATTGTTTGTAAACTTCTTGAAAGTATTGGAGGTTCTATATCGCTTAAAGATAAAGCCAAATTATCTGGTAGTACTTTCTTAGTGAGGATTCCTATCTACCAGATTTGATAAAAGACCATTTGTTACAGTAGGAATAAAAAAGCAGTCTTCTTAGAAAGATTGCTTTTTTATTAAGGGTATTGGCTTTCTACTTTCCTCCTTCATTTACTTTCTTCATTTTTTTTTTTTTTTTATTTTTTAGTTTGGTTGATTCTTAATAATAACCAACTTTATTAGAAAGACAAATGCTCTTATAAGTAGTTTTAAATTTTTTATTAGTAATACCTTTGAATTAGAACTATTTCCTTATGAAAATATTAAATATTTCTCCAAAAGTAGTGGTTACTATTTTTATAGGGTGATATATAAAAAGCCTTAAAGATGATTCCAATTATTGGGGTCAGAATTATCATTGGGTGATAAACCCAGTACATCTCCTTCTGTATTGACTCCCAGACCTAGCACGACCCTGTTTACATAATTAAAGTAGCTTACGACCTGGTTTATCTCTAGTATCTGACCATCATCCATCCCGCTTGTTCTTAAATCTTGAATATTTTGCTCAGTGATTTTTTTGTGGGACTCAGTTAACATTCTTGCATAGCTAAATCCACTTAGATATTTATTTTCGAAAAATGAGCTAAGCTCATCCGCACGGATTGTTTCAATCAACTGCTTTGCTTTTTCACCTTCAGGATAGATGCGTTCAAAACCTGCTTGATGATGACGGACACAGTAATCACATCCATTGAGCTCGCTGACATAGATTCCAAGTGCTTCCAGATACCATTTAGGTAAGGTGTTGGATGAGTTATGCAGAACATTTTTGTAGATAGCCATGTGTCCAGTAAGCGTATGTGGTCGAAGGCTGTGAATTTTGAGTACATTATCTATGTTGTTGTTAGGGCCTTTTACTTTGTCGTATAATCTTCTTAGAGCGCCTTGTGCATCTTTGTAATTGATAGTCTTTATCCAACTCATTTGTTTTTCTTAGTTATTATTTGTTTGTGATTACAATCCTATTTGTAAGATTCTCTAAGTCTTGTACTACATAGATAATTGTTATAAGAATTAGGTCATGATGATTGCTAATTAGACTAATTTTTAGAGTTATTGGCTATAACAGGTAAAGTTGGTTTTAATAAATTGGGTGTAATGGATCTGGGAAAGTCGATTAATATTTTAGTGCCAAGTCCAGGTTTTGATTTGATTTTAATATTTATGCCTGCAAGCTTAGACAATTCCATGGAGATATTTAACCCAATCTCAGAGCCTTGGCCTTTTGCTCTAATATTCCGTTCGAGTGATTCTTCTTGGACTGATTTTTTTTCAAGTATACCTATACCTTTATCTTCTATCATCAACTCTATCCGTTCTGCTGTCACCTTGTTTTTAGTGAATATCAGTTTTCCTTGTGTATAAGAAAACTTGATTGCGTTTGTTATGAAATTTCTTAGTATAGCTTGAAGTATTTTTATATCTACATAGACTTGGTCTACATCTTGAAGGTCTATACTAATTTCTAATTTATTTTCTTCTACTTGACTTGAATATATATTAAGGACTTTCTTTATTTCTAGAAGTAAAGAATAATTTTCTGGTTCCAGCACTAGCATTTTATTTTCCCTAAGTGACCATAATAATATATTATTTAGATTGTCATTTAGGGCAATCAATTTGCTTTCAGTTTGTTCTGTTAGAATATCTATTTCTTCAAGCCTATTATGCCTTGCAAGGAATCTTGTTTTTTCAGCTATGTTACTTAAGCTGTTAATAGGATTCCTCAGGTCATGAGCAAGAATTGCAAATATTTTATTTTTTGTTTTATTTAATTCCGATAATTCTAGTGTTCTTTCTTTTACAATCTCCTCTAATTTCAGATTCCGCTGATGAATATTTTTGAGATACAATTTATTGCCAAACCAAATTGTCAGCAATGCTGCAATGAGCATGAGCCCAACAAACATCCACGTTTTGGTAAATGGTTGGATAACATTTATTGGGATTTTATAAATATTTGAAGTCAGTGAAGGTTTGTTGGGGTCAGATATAATTTCTAAGCTATGTTCACCATATGGCAGGCTATTCAGATTAAGTGTATTGCCGGATACTTTTACCCACTTATCAAACAGACCTTGAATACGATAATTAAAATTTCGCTCTCTATTGTTTGCTATATAATTAGTGGAGAGATCTATACTAATCGTATGATCGTCATCTTGAAATTCAATATTATCACCAGTGATTATTTGCGGAAATAAATTTTCGATAGTAGCATTTTTCTTAATTTTTTGGGCACCAATAATTCTTATGTCTATATTGCTCTTTATGTCAATTGTATTTATACTATCAGGATTGAAACAAGTATACCCATTCAGTCCGCCAAAATAAAACTGGTTATTATCTTTATTTTCGAAAAAACTAAATTTATTGAATTCTTCATGTGAAATGCCATCATTAGCAGAAAAAACATATATCGCGCTATTTTTTTTATCTAGGCAATTTAAGTTATGATTTGTAGATATCCATAATCGATGCTTCTTGTCTTCTAGAATTGCATGTACATCATTTTGTGATAAGCCATTTTTGTCATTGAAGTATTTACTTTCATTAGTATTTATATTCCATTTAATCAACCCTTCGTTTTTGGTGCCTAACCAAATGACGTTTTTGTCAGTCTTGTCTATATGTATATGCTGTAAGTAATGACTTTGAGGTCCATTATTTTTGAAATAAAAAGAATCTAGTTTATGATTATAGATAAGTAAGCCAAGGGAAGTTGCCATCCATAATTCATCATTGTATTCGAGTATTTGATTGATAGCAATTCCATTTTCAGTTTCTATGCCTAGATGTACTTCTTGTATTTTTTCAGCCACTAAATTATATAGACCATTACTGCCTCCAATATATAGGATACTATCAAATGAGGATCTGTGAATACAATTACTTCTGCCAGGGTACTTTCCCAAGTATTCATAATATTTTATCTCTTGGTCATCTAAGTCTATTTCCCTTATGCCTCTAGATACAAAACCGGAACTTAAAAATTTCGTAGTGTCTGAAGGGTCTCTATAATGCATAGTAGCCAACGTCCCGAGATTGATACCATTTAGAAAACTGAGATCATAACGCTTAGAAGGTGATTGTATTAACTCTTTTTCATTTTCTTTGTACGCTGTGAGATCATTACTCATGTAAAGTGCTCTCACACTATGGGTCTTAGTGTCGTCTTTGTAACTGGAAATCGCCTTGAAAAATTTAGATGTATTATCCAGAATGTAGATGCCAATGTTTGTTGTGAAATATGACAGGTTGGATTTGGATATAAGTAAATCAAATACTTTTCGCTCAGAAAGCTTATTCATGATTTCATTATCACGAATTGGCTCACTATTATATAAGGTGTGATTAATGATGAAGAAGTTGTCTCCATGCTTCACTATGGAGAAGTGTTTCAGGTATATTTTTTCAATATTATTTTCAGGAATCGAAATCTGATGTATAATGTTCCCACCTTGAAATTGATTAATATGAATGTGATTATTTTCTACATCTAAAAAGTATAGCTGCCCATCCTTTGATATTGAAAAGGCAGCGTATTGGTGTATAATCTCCTTTGATATTGTATGGAGTACAGTATTGTCTCGATTGGAGATAATTATTTGATCCGGATAGCATTTTAGAATCAGACCTTTTTCATGCATAAAAATATCACCATCAGATGTTGATAGATCTGCGTATGGTTTAATTTCCAAATCATAGAAGAATATTCTTTTGTCTTTGGTTATGAGATATATGATGCTGTCAATTTCCTGTATATAAATTAATTCTTCTTGTTTGACAGTTTCACCATAAAGATTATCAAAAGTGGTAGTCTTGTTAGTTAGTGGGTTAACTATGGTAATATGATAATGATTGTCAGGAGTGATATAATTTGATTTAGCATGATGACTTTTGTGTGCTTTTATTATCCAGATATTCCCAGATTTGTCGGATAGGATATCCACTACTGGTAGATAACGATCCTCAGTATCTGAAAACTCAAAACTGGTTGTATTATACCCATCAAATTTTTCTACTCCCTCGAATGAACTAATCCATAAATTGCCATAAATATCTTCTTCAATGGCTTGACAAAGTTGGCTGGTGAGGCCATCTTCTGTGCCAATATGATCTACGTAGTTCTGTGAATATATAAATGAAAATTTGAGTAGAAACAGCAGTAGGAAAGTGGTAGAGACTTTTGGGGGATGAAATGTCATGAGAAGGCGTGTCGTTTTTATTTCATTTCGCGTATGAATAAATGAAGATATAAGAATGTTATTGGATTACAGATAATTAATCAATATATATAGCTGAGGTCTCAAAAAAGAAATAAGGTAATACTTAGTTGGATTAAATAGAGCACTTTATTAGCGTCTCCTTCCAGCACCATTATAAGTAATGGCTTCTCCTTTGCCGAATCCATAACTTACGCCGAATGAAATAAATCTCCCTAGTTGACGACGATTGCTACTCTCAAAGTTTTCAGTAAAGACAAAAGACTCCCTAATCCTAGATGCAAAAACATCCCTTATGCTTGCATTTAATACCACCTTCCCATAAAGTATCTTATAGCGTACCCCGAAGTCCATATAGGCCTGCGAGGACCGCATCCCCTGCACGGTTTGCTCTGAAGACTCATATCTGCCTGTCACTTCAAAATCGAACTGTTTATTGACTTTGTATTTTGAGGTGATCTTTGTACTCCACTGATTATTGCTGAAGTCAAATTCTTGGTCCTGAAACTGTCCTTCTCTTTTAAAGAGATTATAATTAAAATCTCCATTGAAGGTCACTTTGTTAATTGGATTGTATTTAAAATTGACCTCTATACCTTTGATGTCAGAAGTACCCACATTCTGTGGGGAGAATACAGTGACATTTCCCATGTTGGTTGTTATCCGCTCTATCTTTTCGGTTGTAAATCTCTGATAGAGATTAATATTAAATGATATGTTCTCATAAATGAATACACTCCCTATTTCGTACGAATCAGTATATTCTGGATTCAGCAAAGGATTACCAGCTCTAACAGAGAAGTTATTCCTGATATTGAAAAATGGATTGAGGTCCCATAATCGAGGTCGGTAGATTCTTCGGCTGTATCCAGCTTGTAGAGATATTCTGTCACTGACTTTATATGAAGCATGGCCAGAAGGAAACAAATCCAAAAATTTCTGATTATTACTTTCTCCAGTATTAGTCAATAAAGTAGACAAATCTGTATGCTCTAATCTTGCGCCTAGCTTCACACCCCAGGTGTCCCCTTCATAGGCACCTGTCGTATATACGCCTAGTACATCTTGGTTGTATTCGAAGAGATTGGTTAGATTCAGATCAGTGATAAAAGTACCGTCTATCAGGTCCTGAACGCGATAGTCATTTCTCACGGTATTGTCTACATACTGTGCACCACTTTCTATAGAGAAATTATTAGCTAATGGTTTTGCATAGTCTAAGTTGAAAGTGAATTTACCTTCTTTAAAATTTGTTTCTGTTAGTTGGTCTGTGAGGTCTCTTTCTCCTACGACTAATGCTTCGGTAAATTCTGATGATTGGTCTTTAGCAAAATAATTTCCTATAGCACTAAATGCCAATGTGTGTTCTTTATTGTCTTTGAACTCTCTCTTGTACTGAAGATCGTATTGCAGCTTAGGATTACCTGCATCTGTTACCTCTGTTCTGGTCCACTGTGTAGTGCCAAAATTATCAGTAAAGGCAAATTCAGTCAATGAGGGTTGGTCTTCAAATTCAAAAGTGTAACTTCCAGATAAGGTGATTACATTCAATGGATTTAAGTAGTAATCAGCACCTAAAACAATATTGTAGTATCCTTCATTGCGTTCTTCTGTACCTGTGGAATTTATGGATGACCTTGAGCTGAAGTTCGTATTGCTATTAGTATTGTCAGATATCCGCTCTTTGAATCCGACGCCTAACTGTGTAAATAGATTAAAGTTTTCAGTTCTCTTATTGAGACTAACGCCAACACTGTGATTAGCAGGTGTGCCTGTATTTAAAGATATAGAGCCATTCAATGCTTTCTTGTCATTCTTTTTCAGAACGATATTGATGATGCCAGCGGTGCCCTCAGCTTCATATTTTGCAGAAGGGTTGGTGATGACTTCTATCTTCTCTATCATCTCTGCGGTTATATTACCTAAAGTGCCTGACTCTTCATCAGCCAGTACTGAAGGCTTACCATTAAGTAGAAGTTGGACGCCGCTACTTCCTCTCAAGGTTACCGACCCTTCTATATCAACATTGACAGATGGTACATTATTGAGTACTTCTAGGGCACTTGCACCTGATGACGTCAAGTCAGCACCTACATTGAACACCCTTCTGTCGGTTTTAAACTCTGTTGTAGATCTGTCAGCAGTAACGATTACCTCATCTAATGATTGACCTTCTTCTATCAACGCTAACCGTCCTAATGCGACTAGATTATTGTCTATTGTGTAATCTTCTATTTTGATTGTGTTATAACCCAAAAACCCCACTTCAATATATAAGTCCTTATGATCGGTCTTGATTTCGAATGAACCATCTACTCCAGTAGAAGTGCCAGTAATGAATAGGTCCGTTTTTCTTTCAAACATGGTGACACTCGCAAAAGGGATATTTTCCGCAGTTTCGCTGTCTACAACGGTCCCACTGTATGTGATTTCTGCAGTGGAGAATCCGGGCATGCTATTCTGTGCACTTAGGGAAGCCGATACTGCTATAAATAGTAAGGAAGCTAGTATTCTCATTATATGCTTGTGAGATTGCAAAGATGCATCAAAAGTCCGAGTCAGCTATTCACTAACAGCAGTTTGCTCAATGTATTAGTTTAGCATAATGTCTTTGATGTGAATTTGACATAAGAAAAGCCTTCCTAAATATTTAAAAAGGCTTTTAAGTAAATCTATATTAAGTAGCGACTATAAGAAGTCTACTTTTCCAGAATCTAGATTGTAATAAGCAGGAAGAATCTTGACACCTTTGTTCTCTACCCCATCTCTGATAATAGCAGATCGGCTTACTAACTCCTGAGCGGTAAGCTCAGCATTTTTCTTTATAACATCTGTGATAGATGCAGTGTCTCCTGCTGCTGTAATAGCAGGTGTGATATGAGATAGCAAGTGGTTAAGATTATAACCATTGTCACCACCACCAACTGCTGCAGTTACGGCGCCACAACTTTGGTGACCAAGAACCACGATGACCTTGGATCCACAATGGGCTACTGCGTATTCCATACTGGCTAGAGAAGAACTATTGGCTATGTTACCTGCCACCCTTACTACGAATAATTCACCCAGACCTGTATCGAAAGCCAACTCAGGCACTACACGGCTATCAGCACAGCTAAGCACTATGGCATAAGGCTGCTGGCCACCGGTCAAATCATCTCGGCGGCTGCTATCTTGTAACTTACCATCCAGCTTGTCAGTGACAAAATTATCATTACCCGTTTTTAATCTTGAGATTACCTCATCAGTACTCATATGTTTCTAAGTTTTATTTTTTTAAAAATACAGATTTTATAATAATGAATTAACGATACACCACTCATTTTGGTTTACCTTCTAGTAACTTTTGGCAAATAAGACTCTCTGTTTGCTTGGTTTACCCGTGAGGATGCATTTTCCGATAGATTCACGTTCGTCATTAGGGATGCAGCGAATTGTCCCTTTAGTCAGCTCCTTAATCTTTAATTCAGTCTCAGTGGTTCCGTCCCAATGGGCTTTGATAAAGCCACCTTTATTATCGAGAATATCCTTAAACTCTTCCATATCGTCCGTCTCAGAAGTATGGTCAGCTCTAAAGTCAACAGCCTTTTTAAATAGACCATTCTGAATTTCCTCTAATAAGTCTACAATGTATCTATCCAGCCCATCTACAGGAACAGAGGTCTTCTCTTTTGTATCTCGGCGAGCTACCTCCACTTGATTTTTCTCCAGGTCTCTCATGCCAATACCTACTCTCACAGGCACACCCTCCATCTCATATTGGGCAAATTTAAATCCTGGCCTTTTCTTTTTATCTCTGTCGATTTTGACTCTAATACCTGAGCCTAAAAGCTGACCCTTGAGTTTTTCAGCAACTTCTATAATGGCCTCATTAGGTTTAGGAATAGGCACTATGACAACCTGAACTGGAGCCAATCTAGGTGGAATTACTAGTCCGTCGTCATCAGAATGCGTCATGATAAGTCCACCTACCAATCTAGTAGATACACCCCAGGAAGTAGCCCATACATACGCTTCCTTATTATTGTTATCGGTAAATTTCACATCGAAAGCTTTTGCAAAATTCTGACCTAGAAAGTGAGAGGTGCCAGCCTGTAACGCTTTGCCATCTTGCATCAGTGCTTCTATTGTATAGGTGTCTTCAGCCCCTGCAAATCGCTCATTTGCGGTTTTGACTCCTTTTAAGACTGGCATAGCCATATAATCTTCGGCAAACCGTGCATATACTTCATGAATCATCTGAGCCTCTTCTATGGCTTCAGCTTTGGTAGCATGTGCCGTATGCCCTTCTTGCCACAAAAACTCTGCAGTTCTGAGAAATGGTCTGGTTCTCATTTCCCATCTTACTACATTAGCCCATTGATTAATCAGTAGTGGTAAGTCTCTGTAAGACTGTATCCAGTCCTTATAGGTATTCCATATAATCGTCTCAGAAGTAGGTCTGACTATCAGTTCTTCCTCTAACTTTGCACTGGGATCGACGACGACGCCTTTTCCATCTGGACTATTCATTAATCTATGATGTGTCACCACTGCACATTCCTTGGCAAATCCTTCCACATGCTGAGCTTCTTTGCTTAAGAAGCTTTTTGGTATAAATAGAGGAAAATAAGCATTCACATGACCAGTATCTTTAAACATCTTATCCAGTTGGGCCTTCATATTCTCCCATATACCAAACCCCAACGGCTTGATTACCATACATCCTCTTACTGCAGAGTTATCAGCCAATCCAGCCTTTTTTACGATATCATTGTACCACTGTGAATAGTTTTCTGCTCGTGGTGTAATTTGCTTAGCCATATATATACAAATATTATTTTGAGGCCTAAAAGTAAGATTTTGCATTATTATATCTCTTCAGGTAACTATTACTACAGGAATGTTAGAGATTAGGCTATTAAATTATCTATGCCTTGAAGGTAATTCCATGCTGAATCTGACTTTGATACAGCTATTACTTGTGCCTTAACATTTCAAATGAGCCATTCGGCTTACTATTTGAAATGTTATCGTTGACATTTTTACTGTAAATAGTGTTAAGTAATGTCTTAATCTTGGAAATTTTAGTTAAAATCACACATTAAAGACCTATAAACCGAACCTAAAGCGAATATTATTCGTCATAATAAGTGTAATTCAAAATGTTGAATCTTAATAAACTTTAATACTTGTTAATAGCCACTTTAAGTCAGCATTAACTCATATAAAGGAGCAGAAGTTCTAAATTTAAAGTGTCAAAAATATTCAGCTGAATTATCTGAAAACTTAAAAACTAAAGAAATGAAAAAATTGAATGTATTAACTCTGGTTTTATCCCTAATAGTAGGTGTTAGCTTAAGTGCACAGTTTGATGACTTATACTACGTAGAGGATGATAATATAGCATCATCAGTAGATGTAACATCTGCAGATGCATATGACTCAGCTGATTACGGAGATTACGATAATGCTGATTATGACAATTACGATTACTATTCTGAGTACGATAATTATTATTCGTCTAGAATAAGAAGATTTAATAGACCAGTAGGAACTGGATATTATAACTCATACAACAATTGTTCTATAGCCTTCGACCCGATTACATCTTATTACTCGCCTTCTTACCTTGTGTTTGACAGATTAAGCAGAAGTTATGTAAGAACAGGTGTAAGAGTAGGTAGAGGGTTCGTGAGCTCTGCAAGACCATTCGGGTTCTATAATCCATACATAGGAACAACGAGAATTATCGGTACGAGACCGGGATTTGGAGGCTTAGCTTCAAGAGGCGGCGGATATAACTGCCCAGTAGGAGCACCTATAGCTTCTAGAGTAACACAACCTAGAGTTATCAATCCAAGAACAACTTCTGGTTCTTACAATGGTACAAGAAGAGCATCAGCTACTAGAACGACTACTGGATATAGAGGCGGTACTAGAACGAATGCTAGAACAGGAGTGAGATCTTCTACAGCGCCGAGAACAAGAAGTACGACAAGAAGTACGACTAGACCAAGAATAAGTACTACTAGACCATCTACTTCTAGATCTACATCTAGATCATCTTCTACTAGGTCTTCAAGCAATTCTAGATTTAGAAATGCAGCGAAATCTACTTTCAAGAGTTCTTCTAGCAGAGGTAGCTCAAGAAGTTCACGATCTTCTAGCAGAAGAGGAGGTAGATAGTCATAACAGGCATTTGACATTCAAATTACTTTCAGAATAAAAAGAGTGGGTAGGTATTAAAAAATCTACCCACTTTTTTATTTCCTATTCCTCAGAAATTATGGCTTTTCTCCTCTGTATAATACAGTTATGAGCCTGCTATTTTATATTTGCCCAAATATTCAAATCCATAAAGTATGAGACTTCTAATTAGCATATACATCGTGTTATTCACCTCAGTATTCCTTTCGGCGCAGAATACAGATGATGCACTGAGATACAGTTATTTGACGCCAAGTGGGACAGCAAGAGTAGTTGGAGCGGGATCATCTTTTGGTTCATTAGGTGGAGATATAGGAGTCGCTAATATCAATGTAGCTGGCTTAGCAGAGTTTAGATCACGAGAAATATCAGTTTCTGGCATATTTATCAATCCTAATACCACCAATGTTTTTCAAGGTCAACAGGTAGGCCAGTCTACTGAGGGAAGAGAAGTGAAGTTCGATAATTTGGGGTATGTGCATCACATCAAACCAATTGCAAGTAAATTAAAGACATCGAACTTTTTTGTTGGATTACAAAATCTTGCAGATTTCGAGGAACTATTTTCTTACAACACGACTACTGTAGGTTCTATAACAGAGAGATTTGCTGATGATTTGAATTTTGAGTTGGAAAATGGTGGTACGCCTAATAATCTAAATCCTTTCGATGCCTTACTGGCTTTTAGGAGTGAAGCCATTAGAATAGCTGAACCATTCAATTTCGCATTTACGGATCTTTCGTTACTGGAAATAGACCCTACTTTTGGAGACACCCTAGCTATAGATAATCTATCTGAGCTACAGACTAATAAGCAAGAAATAATAGATCGCCGAGGAGGAATAAACGAATTTCAATTCGCCTGGGCAGGTAAGTTTAATTCTGGACTGAATCTGGGCATTGGTATAGGGATACCATTTGTCTCTTATACAGAGAATAGGTTCTATGAAGAAAATGGAAATGGTAACTCTGGTTTTGGAACTTTGAATTTTGATCAGACACTAACCACCAGCGGGACCGGCTTCAATCTCAAATTAGGAATAGGATATAATATAAAAAAGAAATACAGATTAGCCCTTGGATTCCAATCTCCCACATTCTATAGGTTGGATGATACATTCTCTACCACTTTATTATACACCTGCGATACCTGTGGTGCACCTACATTACAGCGGTCACCTGACGGTGCATTTGATTACAGACTTAGAACACCACTAAGAGTTACTGCTAGTCTCGGAAGTCTTCTTATAATAAAGGAGGTCAGAGGCTTCTTCAATATTGATGTACACTATATCGATTTGACGCAGAACAGCTTCAATTTCACTTCTTCTTCCTTTAGTACGCCTGCTGATGAAGAGGAAGAAGACTTCCAGAACACGGTTATAAATGAAGATTTGGGTTCTGGTTTCAATATAAATGTTGGAGGAGAACTGGGTTATAAAAAAGTCAGAGGTAGGCTAGGTTTTGCCACCCAATTCAAGCCATTCAGGAACGAATTAGGCAATGTGTTGACGTTAGCTGGAGGACTAGGTTATAGAGGTAATAGAATATACATAGATGCGGCAATCCAACTGAGAAATGAAGACGAAGGCTATGTGCCTTATCTTGCCCTGACTGAAGAAAGAGACCTGGCTTTAACCAATGAAGTATCCTTAACTAGAGTAATTTTAACAGTAGGGTTTAAGTTATATTAAGATCTCTATGATAAAATTCATATTTTGGTTTTTGCAAAACGACGAAAACAATTATGGATTTTAGAACAGAATGGTGGAGTAAAGTCATGGTACTGATAATGATAGCTATTGCTGTTATCATTTTTCCTTGGATGATGCCAGAGGTATGGACAGCTAAATCATCCTTAGGATATGGAGCTTATATAGTGGGTTATCCACTCCTCCTTATCGCTTTAGCAACGATTCCTGTTTTCATATTTTGTTTGATAAGAAAGATAATGCCAGATTTGGATTATTCTATATGGCTCGCCTTCGGAATAATGTTGTATCAACTTATTGTCTTTTTTGTTTAATCAGAAACTAATAAAGACTCAAAATCGTTGAAAAATAGGACCCCTTAACAACAAACGATAGTAACAAACATGTACGGTAGAAGACAACAGCAATATGGCAGAGGTGGAAGAAGCGGTGGAAGTGGTCGATTTAAGCTAATGCTAATCATTGGCTTAGGAATGGCTGCCTTCCAAGGGATAAAATTCATGACCAATACACAGCTGAATCCATTGACTGGAGAAAACCAGAGAATAGCATGGACACCTTCAGAAGAGGTCCAGTTAGGACTCCAATCTGTCAATCAGATGGCAGCGCAGCATGGCGGCCTGCATCCTGATGCACAAGCCCAGGAATTTGTGGATAGGGTAGGCGAGAAACTTGTAAGAAATACAATCGCTTCTGAATCTGAATACCCTTATGATTTTCATCTTCTTGCAGACGAGCAGACAGTCAATGCTTTTGCTCTGCCAGGAGGACAATGTTTTATTACAGCAGCGCTTTTTTCCCAACTCCAGAATGAAGATCAGTTGGCTGGGGTGTTAGGACACGAGATAGGACATGTAATCCATAGGCATGGCGGCGAGCGGATGGCAAGCCAAAACTTCATCCAAGGTATGGTGCAGAGTGTGATGATCATGTTTGGAGGGGATTACTCTATGATGAATATCGCGAGCATGGTAGGTCAGTATGCGAGTATGAAATACGGTAGAGATCAGGAATTAGAATCCGATGATTGGGGCATACGACTGATGATGGAAGCAGGATATGATCCACTACAAATGATAGATGTCATGGATATTCTGGAGAAAGCCAGTGGAGGTGGAGGCAAAGTGCCTGAGTTTCAGAGTACACACCCAAGTCCTGACAATAGAAGACAAAAAATAAAGGAAAGCATTGAAAAATATAAAGCAATACAGTAAGCAATATTGCCACTGTAACTGCATTAATACTAAATAAACAAACTTCTTATTATGAGAAATTTTATGAAATCGAATAACCCCATGTTAAGCGATAAAACGATTGCTAAAGCAAAGGCAATCAGTGTTGACAGAGAAAGGACAGGTGGTCCAATATACAATGAAGAGTCCACCACGATGACTGTCAGCGGTGCGGTTACTAAAACAATGATTTTAGTATCTATCATGATGGTATCCACCTTCTTTAGCTACATGTTTCCAATGCAGATTTTTATGCCAATAGGCGCTTTGGGTGGTGCAGCGGTATTTATGCTTACCAGCTTCAAGCCACATTTGGCACCAATGACTGGACCTATATACGCCTTACTTAAAGGACTGTTCGTAGGTACTATATCAGCAGCTTACGCATTCATGTATCAAGGGATCATATTCCAAGCCTTAAGTCTGACCATGTCTGTACTGATGGTCATGCTGATAATCCATAAATCTGGCTTGATTCCAGTAACAAAAAAATTTAGAAGAGGTGTGACAATGGCAGTTGGTGCTATTATGATTGTATACCTTCTTAGCTGGATAGGTCATTTTGTAGGATTTCAGATTCCATTTATACACGAGAGTGGACCGATAGGTATTGGAATTACAGTCGTTATAATTGGTGTGGCATCTTTGAATCTCTTATTAGACTTCGATAATTTCGAAAAAGGAGAACAAGGTAAAATCGCAAAACACTATGAGTGGTACTTCGGTATGGGACTGTTATTTACGCTGGTATGGCTGTATGTAGAATTCCTTAGATTATTGAGTAAACTTCAGAGCGACTAAGACTAGTAATTACACTAACAAAATATAATTAGACCAGGAGTAATACTTCTGGTCTTTTTTGTTTTTTAATAGAAAACAAATAACACAAGTGTCCAAAATAAATAAAAAAGACATGGAGGTTTTTCCCTATACTTAGGGTGCAACAAAACCATGTTCCATGTCTATAGTAAAAGTATCTCTTTTTAATCAAGTCTTGCAACTAGTTGATAGAAGTATTTTCAACAGGTTGGTAGGCAAGTATGATTAGCTAGATTATAAATGTGGAAACTGCTCATTTTCGATA
>CAZQDZ010000021.1:0-75501 GCA_964591455.1 uncultured Saprospiraceae bacterium | reverse complement strand
CATCATTTATATTAATCACCATGAAATTGTCCGATTAATAGGGGGTTAGACCAGTCAGGACACTCGTGATAGAGCTTTTACCTTCATCCAATAGATACTTCCAAAGCGAACAAAGAATCTTCCTAACGACATAGAGCGACAGATATTCGTTTGTTTGTATGCTAGAAGGTCTTCTTACGGAGATGTAAGAGATTTTTTGGAAGAGGTATGGCGTAGAGATAAGTCCAATCATTTCTAGATTCAAAGACAACAAAATTCCTCAGTTTGATGAATGGCGAAACCAACCACTAGAAAGCGTCTATCCATTTTAAGTGTAAACAAGACTAAAATTGGAAATAAATAAACTGCACATATTCTCCATATTGTCCTAATATTGGAATAGCGAAAAGTAAAAGCATATAGAAAGCCCATCTTATGACTAGAGGTCTTTTCCCAATAAAACTAGGTAAGTCAAATTTATATTCACAAAAATGCATCACAATCACTATTAGTACTAAGAAAATTGAAATTTGAAATTCAATTAATTCAACAGAATCTTCATAAAACATGTTAAGATGTAACAGATTATCGGGGTCATAAGTAATACAATTATGGAGAATTAGGATTGCATCTGATAGGTTGCTTGATCTAAAGAATACCCAGCCAATTGAGCTAATTAGAACAACATAAATTATACTAACAAAAGAAGGTAGTTTTAATAATATTTTGGCTAATCCTAACTTTTCTAGAATTAGAAAAGTTCCATGAAACATTCCCCACACAACAAACGTCCAGTTTGCACCGTGCCATATACCAGTTGCTAAGAAAACGATGATGAGATTTCTATATACTTTTGATAATCCATTTCTATTACCTCCTAACGGAATGTATAAATAGTCTCTAAACCATGTAGAAAGTGAAATGTGCCACCTTCTCCAAAATTCTTTAATGCTCTTGCTTAAATATGGTCCCCTAAAGTTATCCATTAATTTTATACCTAATAATCTAGCCGAACCAATTGCAATGTCAGAATACCCTGAAAAATCACAGTAAATTTGAATACTAAAAAACAGTATTCCTAAAATAGTGGCTATCCCTGAATACTGTGTCGGATTATCAAAAATTAGATCTGCATAAACTGCAAATCTATCGGCTATGACTATCTTTTTAAATAGTCCAACTAGAATCAATATACTTCCGCTCCTTGCCAACTGATAGGAAAAAGAATGTTTAATTTTAAACTGAGGTAGAAGATTTGTAGAACGTTCAATTGGTCCAGCGACCAATTGTGGAAAGAAAGAAACATATAAGGCAAATCTTAGAAAGTTAGTTTCTGCATCTTGTTTTCTGAAATATATATCAACAGTATAACTAAGTGTCTGAAAAGTATAAAAGGAAATACCTACTGGTAATAAGTAGTGATGAGGCGGAACAACATATTTATCTGAAAACATGTTGATAAGTAGTTCAACATTTTCTCCAAGAAAGTTATAATATTTATAATAGAATAGAATTCCTAAGTTGACAGTCAAGCTTAAAATCAATAGTAATTTTCGCCTAATTTCTGTGGATGATTTATATATGAAAATTCCTATAAGGTAATCAGTAGCAGTGGAAATTAGTATCAGAAATAAATATATGGGATTCCAACATGTATAAAAATAATAGCTAGCTATAACAAGAAATAATACTCTTAGATTAACCTTCGGTATTAAATAGTAAATTATTATTACTATTGGAAAAAATAATAAATATTCATATGAATTAAAAAGCATATAACAGAATTACTTTACCATGAATCAGTAAAAATCATTATCAAAGATGACTGTGATAGATTTCGTAATTAGAAATTTTCACCAAAGTTAAAACGAATCTATTTAAGTGTAGTTTTTCTTTCTGTTTATCAATTACATAAAAAATTAGCAATTCGTAAACAATAGAATTTGTTGGAATTTTAGATTAGTTGTTAAGGGTTGATTTTAGTTTGCTAAATTTTTCTCCTAATATCTTTGAGTATAATTTGGAACCTTTGTCATTTAAATGAGCTTCATCCCACCTATATTGTATTTCATATAATTGTGGATGCTCATATGGGTTTGCCATGTCCATTCTATTTTCTTCGGGTAGTGAATAGAGTAACGAAACCATAGATTCGTATGAATCTAAATTATATTGTCTAGGATTAAGAATATATATAATATGAATATCATTCTCTTTGGCTTGTTTAATATATTTGTAAGCTAAATTTTTCCAAAATTCATTGCCTTTAGTATGGTCAATATGATTCAAGTTTTGATAAACTGATGCGAATCCATTTTTGACATTGTCCAAATATTTTGGCATTCTATCCTGCATCATTTTATTTGGAGTAATATTTCCAGGCAGTTGTAAGTAACCATCTCCATTTGTACCTATTACATGATCAGGAAATAATTGTTGACCTGATAAATATTTAGCAATATCATTTTTCATACCTAATTTAAAAATAGACTCATAAGTCGCTTTCTTATACTTTTTAGTTAATTCTTGCTTTCGTTTTTCTGGTAAATCAGAATGTTTTAAATATTGTAAAGCATAATGTAACCATTTTAGATTCCAATAGTATTTCCTTCTACCAGTTAAATATTGATTGTCTGGCATAAAGTCAAAACTATCTAATTCAAAAAATATATAGTCTATTGACTCATCAAAGGACATCAGGTTTTCTAATACATAAAATTGGAATGGGGGCATAATCGCATCCAATCCCATATTGAAGGAGTTTTTATTTTTGTCTGTGCCAAATTCATCAATTATTGAGGGTATAACCTGTCTGAAGGTAATGCTAGAACCAATGAAATAGATATTTGGGTTTAGATTATTTTTTTCTATAAACTTAATCTTAGTATTTAGCTGAATATTACCCCAAGTAAAGGGAAAAAATAATTTTTGTAAACAAAACGAAACTAAAATACAAACTAACAAAAAGACCAAGCCCTTAAATATAAATCTAGCTGCCATCTTCATAGTATTTTGGTTTATGGAAGATACTTTGTGTTAAAATTGAATTTTTTTCTCTTGTTAACTAAGTTTGTTTGTAACGAATCATTAAAAATAAATACAAACTCTTTAGTAATTAGTTGCCTCAATTTGATAGATTTCACTTGCATTAACTGTCTGAATGAATAAATCAATATTTAACATTAAACCTTTAAGAGTATATAAAACTCCGTTGATGTTCAATACTCTTAATTTTATATGATGCTTCCCAGTTGGTAACCCACGTATAATAATAGCTATAGATCCTAAATATGAGTAGCTTTCATTGTTTAAAGATTATAAAATTTGTAGTGTAAGTTATCAATAATTGAGTAAATATTGCATTGCAGATCTTTCTACAATTTCGTGTAAAATTATATCTGGTTTTTCTTGTTCGATAATTTTCTTATTGAACTTATGAAAATTTTCTATAAACACTGTATTCTCGAAGTGTAGCGTGATGAATTTTCTCAGTCTGTTACTGAATGAATCCTTAAATACTAAAATTTTCAATCCATTTTCAATCGTTGAATAGTATCTGCTTTCATAATTATTTTTTAAACCTCTGTAGTTCAGAGGTATTGACAGTTGATTTTTAATCTTGGTAGCTTTAAGTTTTATTCGATTCGTAAGTTGATATGTTACATCTATATCATGTATATATCTTGATAAATTTAGCATATCAGTTGTTGTTTTATATCTAGATTCCGATTTAATTATATCAAAGTCATTTCTGGCTATAAATTTATCAGTTTGTGGAAAATCTTGTCCTATTATACTTATAAGAGTTTGATAAGAAAAGTAAGCTCCATTATCATTCCAGTGACTATCAGCTTTTGCATACAAACTAAACTTATCCTTTAAACTATGAAGTTTTGCTCTTATATCAATAAATGGAATGTTGTTATTTAATAAGCTTTTTGATAAGTTATCTAAATTCCGATTAATAAATTTCTTATTATAATATTCTGGTAATTTATCTGAGTAGATAGTATGTTTATCTGGGGCTATGAATAAATAGTACTTTATATTTTTTGATTCGCACCATTTGTAATTTTTATATACATTATTTGTGATACGTGAAATTGCATTTTGTGTAAGTAGTCGAAGACCAATGTGGTTATTGACTACTTTGCCAGAATTGTTGCCTAAGAAGAAATAGTTATCTTTTCCTATTACACCCATATTTGGGAAAGGACTTATGCGAAGAACAAAATACTTTATATGTGAATACGCATGAATAAAGATATTTCGACCTCCAAATGCATCATTGTAATATTCATCAAATGCATTGATGTACTCAATTAACCCTCTTTCCGCAAGTATGGGTTTATGCTTTTTTGCTTTTCTTTCGGTTAAAGGAAATCGGTCCGAAACTCTTGTCAACTTATCAATCGATGGAACTAAAAGAACGAATGATGTGAGGATAATAAAGGTTTTGTTTATAGTTTTGATTTTCATGTTTAGAATCTGTAATATATGAAAGGACTATAGTTAGATGAAGAAAGATATAGTATCGATAATATAAATATAGATAGCAAAGCTAATTTAAAGAGGTAATTTAGAAAGCCTTCTTGATAAGATTTATATTCTTCAATCTTTATTCTAAATTTTTTGTAAACTGGAGTTGAAAGGAAAATAGCACAAATTCCAATAAAAATTATTTCGTTGTTAATATAATGGTTAATTGATATAATGGATTGTCCAATATTAATAGTGAACATTTTCTTTAAGTAAAAAATGGCTTGTTCTAAGTCATTAGCCCTGAAGAAAACCCAGCCAACAGCAACTAAAAATAATGTATAAAAGTGTTGTATCGGTGGCCATAATCTATTAAGAAATTTGCCGAAACCTAGGCGCTCAATAACCAAAAGTGTTCCATGATATATTCCCCAAATAATAAAATTCCATTTTGCGCCATGCCATAACCCTGTAAGTAAGAATACAATAAAGAGATTTATATAAGTTCTTACCCTTCCTAATCTATTACCACCTAGGGATATGTAGACATAGTCTCTAAACCAATGGGATAAAGATATATGCCATCTTCTCCAAAATTCTTTAATTGACTTTGAAATATATGGATAATTAAAATTCTCTGGAATATTGAAACCCATTATTAGTCCAAGTCCTATGGCCATGTCGGAATAACCTGAAAAGTCAAAGTAGATTTGAATACTGTATGAAATTATACCAAACCAGGCAACTAAAGCCGAGTCCATGGCATATGATGGCAACTCAAATATTGAATCTGCGATATATGCAAAAGTGTTTGCTATTAAAACTTTTTTTGCAAGACCTACCATAAATCGTTCTATGCCAAGAGCTATTTTATTGGATGTTACGGTTCTATCAATTAATTCATCTTTGATATCTACATACCTAACAATAGGACCAGCTACAAGTTGAGGGAACATAGTAACATAACAGCCAAAGTCGATAAAATTCCTGTTTGCTTTAATATTCCCTCTATAAACATCAATAGTATAACTCAAGGTTTGAAAAGTGTAGAAACTGATTCCTATAGGTAAAGTGATTTCAGGTAATCTGTATAAAGAGATAGACTCTATGTTTAATAAGCTGCACAGGTTTTGGAAGTTATTAAAAGAAAAATTAGCATATTTAAAGTAAAAAAGAATTCCAAGGTTTGAGCATAAAGAAATTGCCATTCCAAGTTTTCTCCTACCTTTATTAATGATATGGGCTGCAAAATAATCAACAATTGTTGAGGCTAACATAACGAAAACAAGTAATTGTTCTCCCCAAGCATAGAACAGAATGCTAAATATGAATAGTGGCCAATTTCTATAGCTTCTAGGAGTAAGAAAATAGAGTGAAATAAAAATTGGAATAAATAGAAAAAGAAATATAGTAGAGTTAAATATCAAAATTAATTTGCTTTTAAGTTAAGCAAGTATTCTAGACTGCATACTCTTGTATAGTTTTATATTAGCTTCATTGAGAATTTCCCTTTTGAAATTAGATGGCATTTTTATTATTCTATTATTGTCTAATTTTATGGCATCCTGTCTTAGATTATTTAACTCTAAATTAAAGCTATCATTACTTACCAAGTTAAGATTACCCAAAATCGGTGTAAAATCGAATTTATTTAAAAAAATGGTTTCATATTCTACTATAGATATGTCATAACCTTTTTCTTGAGCTTGGTAAGTTCTAGCTAAGGATAAGTTCCATTCAGTTATTGCGTTCTTGTAATTTTTTCTCCAATGTCTTTGGGGTCTTTTAGTCTATTCATAAAGGATTCTGCAAAATCAATTATGTTCTTCATAACAAATAACACCTTTGCTCTTGGAATTTCGGCGAACAAGTTTTCATAATCTAAAAAGAAATGGGGTATTTTATCTCCAAAAACTTTTCTTGAGGTGTAAGTTGGTGCAAGTAACTCATAATACTTTTTATCCACTAGTCTTTCTTCATGATGTTTGAAGAATTCAGAACTTGCGAATTGGTTCTTCTTTAAAGTAAAATGAGGAACTACGTCCTTAATATATCTTTCACATCCAATAGAGATTTCATTATGAGCAGCAAAAAGTCTCCACAAAGCAGTAGTACCCGATCTTGGGCAACCACAAATAAAAAAGAATGTTTTGTTGTCATTATACATCTAAATAGCTAATTCAATCATCTTATTATAGTTTCTAAAATCTGCTAATTCCATTAACTTTCTTTTCTCTAAAGTTGTATGACTTAAAACTTTCTTATAATCTAGTTCGTTTGCTCTGGTTCTTTCTTTTTGGAAATTTTCATGTAATTCGTCTGGAACAAGTATTTCTATTTTGTCAAATATACTTTGTAAATCAAAGTCCATGTAGAATATTTTTTCATAATCCAAAAAATGGAGTTTGTCTGGGTATAACTCCTTGTACTTAAGGGCCTCGTATAATGATTCATTCCAATCTGATATTGAGTGATCGAATGTTGCATTCCATGCATCATTTGAATCTGCAAATCTCACTTTATAAGATTGAGAAACATCTAAAATATTTCTTACTATGAAATAAACATCTATTTTTTTGAAAGTTTCAAAAAGTGGACCAAAGTTTTTGTACAGTTTCGGAATTTTATCACCGACGTACTTGCATGCATGATACCTGCCTTGTAAATTTCGGTAGTAGATTTCTTGAGCACCTGTTGTTAAGTTTCCCCAGTGGCTGTCTTCCTTCTTATATGTAAAGAATCGATCCTTATCGAAATGGTCTTCTTTTATTGAAAATTTATTTATAGCCAAGTTGTTATACCTTTCTACACCGATGGCTATATTCTTTATAGTTTTGAATATCCTCCACATTGCTGTAGTCCCAGAACGAGGGCAGCCACAGACGAAAAGCTTAGATTTCATATGTATTTGATTATTTTATTGTACGCTTGATAATTAGTATTTTTCTGTATGTATAGTTTTTCAGAAGAATCTAAGATGTTTTCTCTCTTATCCTCGTGCTTTTTTGCTTTTGTTATCATAAGTTGAAAGTTCTTTTTGAAAGAAACTGTTTCTGATAAGTCGAGTTTAGTTAGTATCTTATTTATAATAGATTTATCACTAAAAAAATTCTCATACTCGATTACTATTATATTACGATTTGCATCTAAGGCATCCAATGTACAAGTAATTGCAGTGTTCCAATCCCAAACCGCTGTGGCCACGTCACGACTCCAATCATCTTCTTTATCCTGTAACCTTACTTTGTAAGATGAAGCTACATCAAATAGATTTCTCAGGATAAAGATTACTATTGCATTATTAAATGAACTAAAAAATGGAGTAAAATTCTCATAGAGAAAAGGGACTTTATCTCCATAGTAGATGCATTTATTGTAACGTTTGGCAAGACCAGTATAGTAGGGATGTTGAGCGAATATATTTTTTCTTCCATTACTATCTAGTAGGCTCATAAATCGATTTTCTAGAAATTCTCTTTGAGTTAGACTGAAGTCTGGATATACTTTATCTAGATATCTTTCTACACCAATGGCTACTTGCTTGTGAGCAGAAATGACTTTCCACAAAGCAGTCGTACCAGATCTTGGACATCCACATATAAATAAGTATTTCATGATTTATATACCGCTAATAGGCGTTTTTCTGAAGAATCAAATATCTCATGAGCTTTCTTCTGTACCACAGGAGATAAGACTTCCTTGTGAGAATTAACTTTTCCCTTATTAATAAAACTTGTTTTGAAAAATTTAGCTGTCAATCTCCTTTTTGGAGAATAGAAAAGTCCTTTCGTTTTGTTTGTAATCTCCTCTTTCTCAATCTTTTTCATTTGTCTCAGAGATGAGTTGGAAATAGATCTATTTATATCCTCAGAGGTGATGTCAAAGTTTAGCTCATTATTTAATCGTGATAATACTATTAAGGGGTCTTGTATTAAACTTTCATACTGTACATAACAAATCTTATTAGTGTATGTGAGATTTAACCATGAGTTAATGTGATAAGTCCAACTTGTCTTAAGGTTATGTTCTTCTGCCTTAAGTTCTTGGTTGATGAAGCGTTCTCTGTAATGTTTAAACTTTAGTCTTAAGCTTCCTTCATTTATGTGATGATTAACCTTAGATGCTAGTACATCATATGGATTACGGAATAGATATATGATGCCCTTTATGTCCTTGTCTTTGAGATTTAATTCATGAGGCAGTTGATGGGATTTTGCAAAGAATACACTCCTGTTTTGCTTATTCTTATTTACCAGAGATCTATTTATAATCGGGGGGTAAAATTGAACAATATCTTCAGAGCTTATAAACGAATCATGAAAACAAAAATACATAAGAAATTGAAACCAAGTTGCGCCAGACTTTGGGTATGAAACCACTAAATACATTTAGACTGCAACATTTTTTTTAACCATTTCCATATCATTCTCAAACATCAAATCTACAAGACCTTCAAAGGAAGTGGACGGTTCCCACCCCAAAACTGTTCTAGCCTTTGTACTATCCCCAAGCAACAAATCGACTTCAGCAGGCCGGAAAAATTTTTCACTTAATTCGACAAGGCATTTGCCAGTTTTGGTATCATAACCTTTTTCATTTACTCCTTTGCCTTCCCATCTAATGTCCATTCCTGCTCTAGAAAAAGACATCTCTACAAACTTTCTGACAGTATGCGTTTCTCCCATAGAAAGTATGTAATCATCTGCTTTGTCATGCTGGAGCATACGCCACATACCTTCTACATAATCCTTAGCAAAACCCCAGTCTCTCTTTGCATCCATGTTTCCAAGAGTTAATTTTTCCTGTTTGCCCTGAGATATACTCGCTACAGCATGGGTAATTTTTCTGGTGACGAACTCAAGTCCTCTCAGTGGAGACTCGTGATTAAATAGTATACCTGAACAAGCAAACATATCGTAAGAATCTCTGTAATTCTTAACTATATAATGACCAAATACTTTTGCAACACCGTACGGGCTTCTAGGATTAAGAGGAGTTGTTTCCTTTTGTGGTGTTTCGAGGACTTCTCCAAACATCTCGCTAGTTGACGCTTGATAAAATTTGGTATGAGGACTTACTGTACGTATAGCTTCCAAAATTCTTAAGACCCCAATTGCATCCACATCTGCTGTCAATAGTGGCATTTCAAAAGAAACTCCTACAAAGCTCTGTGCAGCTAAGTTATATACTTCTTCTGGCTGATATTTCTTCATTACATTGAATATGTTACCTATTTCAAGCAAATCCATATAAGCTACTTCAATATCATTCCGTATGCCTAGTTTGTTCAATCTCCAATAATGTTGGTCTACTCTTCTTCTGTCCGTGCCTATAACTCTATAACCTTTATCTAAAAGGAGTTTAGCGAGATATGCGCCATCTTGCCCACCTATTCCTGTAATAATCGCTGTTTTAGCCATTTAATGTTTTATTTTAATTGGGGTGCAAAGATAAGATTTCTAGTGTATTATTATTCTTAGGAATATAGCAATCTTTGCTGTTTATGAATGAATTATGTACGAACCTGCTACATAATTCTTAAATCTGTTTATCAAGAGTATTTAGTTGACATTCATCCTGAAGGTACAATTGGAATCACACCAAAAAGAATGGATATTCTTAAGGAAGAACGTCCAGGTGTTTTCTTCCAGGACATTTTTGTTTTTGTAAAAGAATAAAACAATTAACCTAAGGTTAAGTCTATTTACAGGAAACGATATAGCTTAAAATGGTTTCTCCAAATCATCGGGCCTAAAGCATTCTGATTTAATGTCTCTTGTTCTATCATTTAGTATATCTCTTCCTGATAATTTGAGTATTAGTCTATATGGGAGAATAAGAAGTCCGAATACAAGGCTTAGTAAAATTATTCCATTAATCTTACCTATAGCTTTTATAAGCTTAAAATATATTTTAGATAAGAACTCTGTGAAATAAGCAGAAAGTAAGGATGCTATGCCGATGCCAATGCCAATGTATATAAGAAAAGGGTAACTAAGGTATACACCTAATCCACTAAGTAGGACGACTATAGCAAGTATCGTCTTGTAGGCTTCTTGCATTCTAAAATAGCGTATATATGAAACTGCCTACTGCGGAGCCCTCAGCTATAAATATTAGGATGCTTAATAGGAGGCATATAAAAATGATAGGTGCTAGCCACCACTTCTTTCTTTTAGACAGGTATTGTAGGATATCTTTTAAAAACTCCAAATTACTTTTTTTCGAAGATATCAATATGTTATTAAATAACTCAATTGAGTATATATATAACTATTCTGAGTCTATAATTAGGATGTTTTATAATGATTACACCTTCTCGAATATGTAGTTGTTGATAACGAGAAAATCCATTTTGGTTTCTAAGAAACAATTCATGGCGTCTTCTGGCGTACAGACAATAGGCTCATCTTTGACATTGAAACTTGTATTGATGAGAACACCAACACCTGTTAGTTCTTTGAATTTCTTGAGTAGGTTGCGAAATTTAGGGTTGCTATCCCTACTGACAGTTTGTATTCTAGAACTTCCATCTACATGTGTGATGGCAGGAAGAGAGGACTTCTTGCGGTAGAGCTTTTCTTTAAGATCCAGTTGATTGAAATTAGCGGGTAAGGATTCTAAATGCTGGTCTTTCATCTGCTCCACTAGCAACATATAAGGTGATGATTGTTTGATATCGAAGTATTCATCCATTTCTTCTTCGAGCATTACAGGTGCAAATGGGCGAAAGCTTTCTCTATTCTTGATTTTCAAGTTCAATTTAAGTTGCATTTCTTCAGATCTCGGGTCGCCTAAGATACTTCTATTGCCTAAAGCTCTCGGACCAAATTCCATTCTACCTTGAAACCACCCAATAACTTTTTCTTGACTAATCAGCTCAGCCGTAATTCTTGCCAGTTTTTGAAAATCATCATATAGGGTATATCTAACTTTAGGATTAGAAAATAAGCACTTCATTTCTTTCTCATGAAATGATGGACCTAGTAGCGCTGACTTCATGCCATCACTAGAATCTACTTTTCTTGCATTGTCGAAATATATATAATGAGCAGCTAAAGCTGCGCCTAGAGAACCTCCAGAATCCCCAGCGGCTGGTTGTACAAATAAACCCTCAAGGCTTTCTACGTTGAGTACTTTTCCATTTGCAACACAATTAAGGGCTACACCACCTGCCATACAGAGCTTAGTGGCTTGAGTTATAGATAAGGCTTTTTCTGCAAGTCTAGTTATTAATTCCTCCGTAACATTTTGTATGGCATAGGCAAGATCGCAGTGCACTTGTTCTAACTTGTCTGAAGCGGCTCTTTTTTCTAATTGAAATAGGCTTTCCCATTTATCAATCGCTATCATATTGCTACCTCTAGTAAATTCGAAGTAGTCTAAATTTAATTCAAATAATTTCTCAGGATAGTCAGAAAGGATTTTCGATTTGATCTTTTCAATATATGCATGACTCTGCACACTCTCCTTGTCTCCGTATGGAGCAAGTCCCATCATTTTGTATTCTCCTGAATTTACTCTGAAGCCTAGAAAAAAGGTGAATGCGGAGTACAATAGTCCGATTGAATGTGGAAAATCTATAGAATATAACTCTTGAATTTTATGCCCGTTCCCATAAAAGATTCCTGTCGTATTCCATTCTCCTACACCGTCTATTGTAAGTATGGCCGCATTGTCATATCCAGAAGGGTAGAAGGCACTAGCTGCATGCGATAAATGATGAGAAGGAAAGAGTAGCTTTAATTTCTTCTTGTCAAAGTCTTGCACTTTTTTGAGTTCAGACTTTAGCAGACTTCTGATCATCAGTTTTTCCTTAATCCAGATAGGCATAGACCTGATAAATGCTCTAAAACCTCTAGGCGCTTCTGATAAGAAACTATATAGTATTCTTTCAAACTTCAGAAGTGGTTTTTCGAAATAACTGACAGCATCTAAATCTTCTATGGTTAAACCTGCTTCATCCAAGCAATATTTTATTGCATTGATTGGAAATGAAGGGTCATTTTTAATTCTTGTAAATCGTTCTTCTTGTGCAGCGGCTATTATCTCTCCATCAATGATTATGGTAGCAGAAGAATCATGGTAATATGCAGCAATGCCTAATATTTTCATATTACTGTGTCAACCAATTTAATTGGGATAAATTTTCATGAACAACCTGACTTACAAGGATATTGCCTCTCTCACTATAATGCTTTTGGGGAGCAAAGTAGGAATCTAATTCATTTTCAAAATTCTCTTGATCTATAAAACTTGGGCCAAGATTTATGACAGCACTATCAGGTGATTCTTTCTTCAAGGAATTAATGAGTTCTTGGTAGGTCCACTTTTTATTTTCGAAATAATTAGAAAAGTCTTGAACCTGAGGAAAGAAAAGATAAAGTATTTTTTTGTCTTGATGTACACGTTGGAATTCTAATAGTATCTGTGTGGTGATGTTCAGTGCATTTGAGGGATGATTTACATCAAAATATCTTTGATAAAAGCTGCTCCCGCTAAGCTTAGCTCTTATGTGATAATGATTGAAAACTTTTGCAAAACTGAAAGTAAAAGGGAAACGAATCCTTTGAGGACCTTCACTTGAAGTAAAGTACTCAGACCGACCTAATGTCATTGGATTCTTTAAGATTTCTTCTATGTGTTCAACCTCTGTTCCAGGTAGAGGCTTTAGTGCTATATGACCATTTCTATCAAATTCATATCGAGGTTTCAATCCTATGTAAGACATTTGAGGACTGATAAGATTTCTAAATGAATTTACATTTCGCATGATGTTGTCCGGAGTCATAACCACCAAGAGAATATCAGAACTATCTGCTTTAGATTTTGATCTCAATAGTGCTTGGTCTGTACCATAACCATTAACGCCATAGTTGACAATGTTTAATCCAGTTTCTTTTATTATGAGGTTGCTCCAGCACATACTATCAGAGACTTCAGCGCCTCTAGCAAAGGAATCTCCGAATACTATAATTTTCGGAGTGGATTTAGTAACCAAATAAGGATTTGGCCGACTGCCATTTTTTGAATAATGACGGGATGCCAACACTGATTTTGATGGCCATCCGGTTACAGGTTCACGTTCTTGTAAGTATTTTGAAATAGGTAAAGTTGTCTTATCGGAATAGACTAAGTTAAGACTAGGCACCTTAGATATAATGATAAGAGCCAAATAACTGCACACTTCTAAAACTAAAAGAAGTATAGCTATGGATTTGAATCGCTTCATTGACCCTAGCCATTAAGAACGGAAACCTTCTCATTGATCTTGTCTATATGTTTACCGTGTTTCTTGTGAAACTTTTTCATATTGATATCCTGAAAACGTTTAAAACCTGAACTAGTATCAGTACCTGAGGTAGCACCTTCAAAATGATATATGATGCTCTTTGGCGTAACGACGGTTTCTAGTTCATTCCTCCAGGCATTATAGCAGTAATCAGCGTCTTCGCAGTAACATGGGTGGAACTGTAGATCAAAGACACCTACTTTATCTATTGTAGATCTCTTGATGAAGAAACTACAACCTGAAACAAAGGCTGCTCTTTTTAAGATATTGTACTGGTCCTCGTTAGGGTCCTCCCATTTTCCTATGTTCCTACCACCACCTTCACTGTATAACTCACCTCCGAATTCTTGCAGTTTACCATCAGGGTATAAGATCTTAGAACCGGCGATGCCTATTGTAGGACTTGCATAAGCAGCATCCTTTAGAGCTGTGAGCCACCCTTTTGTAACGGTAGTGTCATTATTGAGTAAGACAATATCATTTATCACAGATCTTTCCATCATCCAATTATTGGGCTTGACGAATACATCGTTATCATCAGATAAAATGGGAATGATGCGAGGATCTTTTTTTGCTAAGGCCTCAAGGTATTCTTTAGTCCCATCCTCACAACCATTAGAATGGACTAAAACCTCATAGTCAGGGTAGTCAGTGTTGTCTAAAATAGATTCTATGCATTTTTCAAGGAGGTCCACCTTGTTGTAGGTTACTATACAAATAGAAACTGGTCTATGGATGGAATGAACCATGTTCTGCTTATTCACTTCAGGACCGACAAGATTTAGGAGCTTGGCTTGTGCCTTGGTAGTCATACCAGGTAGATCATACTTACCGCTAAGTATACTTAGAGCATACTTGGCCATCTGCGTAGGCTTTTCAGTGATGAATGCATCTACTTTATTTTTCAGATTAATGCCTTCATTTCCAATCTTGTTGGTAATAACAGGGACTCTATAAGAAATGGCTTCACATATCTTTCCTTTTACGCCTGCTCCAGAAATTAACGGAACTATAGTCAAAGCTGCTCTCCCATATAAGGCAGCAATATCCTCATCTTCTATAAATCCTAAGTACTCCACATGAGGTGATTTCCCTAAAGCGATAATGTCGTCTGGTGCACCCGAACCTGCTAGCAGTAGCTTAGCTTTTGGTTCCTTTTTTACAATCAATGGCATGATTTCTTCAGCCAGAATTTGGGCAGCATTTATATTAGGGTAATGTCTGTAGCCACCTAGAAACAAGATGTTTTTAGTTTCGGGGTCGACATAGGTGTGTTTTTTTAAATCTTCTATGATAGAGACAACCCTTATGTCTGCTGTAGGTATTTCTTTATGGATGGCTGCCGTATCAGTATCAGACACAGTCCATATAATATCGGCATTCTCATAGACATGCATTTCACTGAGCTTATTGCGTTCCCACTTTTCTTTATTGATGCCATCCCAATTACCTAATGACCTTTCTTCTCTTACCCAATGGATGTCTACAGTATCGACAATAATTAAGGCGTCAGGGTAAAGATTTCTAAATCCTTCACAATCATAATAAGTGTAATACCAGGCATAGATGATGGTATGAAATCCGGGCACCTCTCTTTTTATTCTTTCATAATCATGGTGGTCAAAAACAATAACACCATCATCTTCTAATTTCTTTTTATGATGGGACTTCCTAGAACCTGGGGCATAGGCGTATACATTGTATTCTTCTTGAAGTAATTTGAGCATGTGCCAAGCTCTTTTACCTCCAGCTGATTCATCAAACTCTGGTAGATTAGGGGAGATGAATAAGATATTGTGTTCTTTTCTTCTATTGATTGATTTAAGTCTATCATGAGGGTCTAATTTATTCGTCAAAGTTTTGACTGCTTCGTTGTCAGTAGCCCCCTTTTTCTCAGTAGACTCATCCTTTGAATCTTTCTTTTTCTTAGACCTATCTTTATTCCAATATATCGGTACGTGGTACATAACTTAGTTTCAAACTGTTATTAACTCGTCATTAAGTCGAGCTACTTTTTCATTGACTTCATCAACCTTACTACCGTGCTTTTTATGGAATTTTTCCATATTGATTGTCTGATATTTTTTGAAGCCAGAAGAAGTGTCCGTGCCTGAAGTAGCACCCTCAAAGTGAAAAATAATACTAGCAGGTTCTACAACGACTTCAAGATTGTTTTCCCATGCTGTATAGCAGTAATCAGCATCTTCACAATAACAAGGATGGAATCTTTCATCAAAAACACCAATTTTAGAAATTGTAGATCTTTTGATATAAAAGCTACATCCAGAAACGAAAGAGGCTCGTTTGGTAGTCTTATAAATGTCCTGGTCTGGATCTTCCCATTTACCTATATTCTTACCAGTCCCATCTGAATAGAGCACACCTCCAAATTCTTGGAGTTTGCCATCTGGAAACAGAATCTTAGAACCGACAACACCTATGTTTTTGTCAGAGTAAGCCGTATCTACTAGTGCTGTTAACCAATTTTGTGTAACCTCTACATCATTGTTTAGTAGGACTACATCGTTGCCAGAATACATATTCATCATGCCATTATTTGGTAAGACAAAGACATCATTTGATTCTGAAAGTATAGGAATAATTCTGCTATCGGCACTGGCAGCTGCAGTCAGAAATTCTTTAGTGCCATCTGTACAGCCATTAGAATGGACGAGTATTTTATAATTAGGATAGTTTGTATTTCCATGAATCGAGGAGATGCATTTCTGAAGTAATTCCAATTTATTGTAGGTGACGATACATATCGAGACTTGCTTGACTAGCGAGTTCATCATTCTTGCCTTATTTACTTCAGGCCCTACAAGATCAAGAAACTTCTCCTGTGCTTTCTTTGTCATTGCTGCTAGATTGACTTCTCTCTTCATTGCTGAAATTATGTGGGATGCCATTTGTTCTGTACTCTCAGTGATAAAAGCTTCTTCGTTATGCTCTAGATTTATGCCTTCATTTCCAATAGCATTTGTAACAACAGGCAGCGCATATGAAATCGCTTCACAGATTTTGCCCTTGACGCCTGCGCCTGCTTTTAACGGAACGACGGCTATAAATGATTCTGAGTATAACGCAGGAATATCTTCATCATTAATAAATCCCTTAAAGTTTACTCCTTGGATATTTCCTAATTCTTTAATCTCCTCTGGTGCATTAGAACCTGCAATTGTTAAGGTTGCGTTTGGAATGGCAGCTTTAACTTTTGGAAATATTTCTTTGGCAAGCGAAGTTGCTGCCGTAATATTAGGGTAGTGTCTGTATCCACCTAAGAAAAGTATATTGTTGGTTTCCGGATCTAAATACCGATTTTTTTTGATATTTTCTATTATCGAAACTATGGCGAGGTCAGCGTCAGGAATTTCTTTTCTAACCGCATCGGCATCGGTTTCTGATACGACCCAAATACTGTCAGCTTTTTTGTAGACAGCTATCTCCTTGAGTTTGTTAGCTTGCCATTTATTTCTGTCTATCCCATCCCAATTGCCAATAGATCGCTCCTCTCTAATCCAATGGATATCCACTGTATCTACAATGACCTTGGCGTCAGGATAGTATTCTAAGATTTTACCAGATTCATTAAGTGTATAATACCAGCCGAAGATTATCGTATTGAAGCTAGGGATACTTCTCTTGATTGCATGAAAGTTATGTGTATCAATTATGATGATTCCTTCCTGCTCTAATTTTATTCTATGGTGATCTAGTTTTTGTCCTTTAGTGTAGGCGTAGACCTGATATTCTTCTTGGAGTAGCTTAAGCATGTACCAAGCTCTTTTTCCTCCAGCTGATTCATCAAAGTCAGGTAGATTAGGACTTATGAAAAGTATATTCTTTGTGTGGTCATTTTTTTTTTGGGGAATCTGTTTAGCTTCTTCTATAACTATTTTTTCATCTGCAATTTCGTTCTTAGAGCTATTTTCCCCAGATAAGTGGTGTTTGTAATTTCGGACAATGAGTTCAGGAGACTCAGAGCTAAGTGCTTTTTTAAGCGTACTTATGTTTTCCCTATTAAGAGACTTAAGCATCTTTTTAGGATTCTTAATGCCATTACCCGCAAGTTCTAAAAATAGTTTTGACCTTTCTTTGGTCTTTTTAGCACCTGTCGCCACATTGTAGACGATTCTTGCTGGCGCAGTAATAGTCCAACCTAATTTAAAGCTGAGTGATTTCCTTATCTCGTGTATTTCTTGTTCCTTAAGTTGGTATAGCTTTTTAAGTACATCTAACTCCTCATTCATTGTATCTACAACTTGCTCAGCATACTCTCCTTCGTTTATCTTTGCTAGTAAAGTTTGCTTCAGATCAGAAATGTCTAACATCAATCTGTTGTTTGAATTAACAAGCTCGTCTACCTCCCTTTCGTTTTGTGCTTGCAACAGGGTGAACTCATTCTTCTTTTCTAATCTTTCTTTTTCTATTAAGGTATGTAGTTTGGAAACTGATTTTAATTTTTCATAGTTTTCTTTAGAGACTTGTTCCTTTAGTTTTAGAATGTCAGCCTGTAATTCTAGAATTGTTTTCTCTTTTGCAGCCCTGAGTTCTTCATATTGATTTTTTGCTTCTTTTCTAAGCTGATTTAGAGTTTCTCTATAGTCATTTTCCTTTGTGAACATTTCATCTTTATGTTCGATAACAACTCTATTCTTTTCTTCAAGTGCTTTCTTAAGGTCAGCCCTTAATTCATTTTCTTTGTCGGTCAGTTGTGTGAAGAAAGAGTCTCTGTAGGCTGAAATTTGCTCTACTTTCTCAGTTTTTTCTCTATTGAGATCATCCAGTAGTTTAAATCTAATTTCATTCAGTTCATTTTCTTTCGCAATTAGCTGTTCCCGATAATTTGCAATTACAGCATTCAACTCATTCTCAGATGTTATTTTCTCTTTGGTTAAGGCGTCTCGGAGGCTGCCTAGTTGTGCATTTTTGTCAGTCTTTTCATTGTCTAAAGAGACGCGAAGTTGTTCATTGAGTTGCTTTATTTCCTGATCTTTTTGCAATAACAGTTCCGAGAAATGAGCTCTCAAGCCTTCTAACTGTGAAAGCTTATCACCTTTTTCACTATCCAGACTGACTCTGAGTTGTTCTGAAAGTGCTTTTATTTCATTGTCTTTTTCAGAAATTTTTTCTTGATGACTTGTTCTAAGAATTTCTAATTTCTGGATTTTATCGTTCTTCTCATTATCTACAGAGACTCTGATTTCCTCATGCAGCTGCTTGATTTCCTGATCCTTTTGGAGCAATAATTCTGAGTAATGCCCTCGAAGACTTTCCAGCTGTTCTACTTTATCTCCTTTCTCACTATCGACTACAGTTCTTAATTGTTCAGTTAGTGCTTTTATCTCATTGTCCTTCTCTGATATTTTTTCTTGATGATTAGACCTTAATGCTTCTATCTTTTCGGTCTTGTCATTTTTCTCATTGTCGACAGAGACTCTGACTTCCTGATGGAGTTGCTTTATTTCTTGATCTTTCTGAAGTAAAATTTCTGAAAAGTGAGCTCTCAGACTTTCTAATTGCTCCACCTTATCGCTCTTTTCACTATCTACTGCTATTCGTAGTTGCTCTGCCAAGGCTTTTAGCTCTTTATCCTTGTCCTCCAACTTTTCTTTTTGCTGGATTTTCAGAGCATCTAATTGATGATACTTGTCGTTTTTTTCATTATCGACTGCAACTCTTAGCTGATCTACCATGCTCTTTATCTCATTATCCTTTTGTTCCAGGATAACTCTCATTTGCTCCATCTTCTCTTTCCATTCATTGTCCTTTTTGGAAAGATCATCAATATGCGCTGATCTAATAAGTTCCATTTTTTGAGACTTATCATTTCGTTCGTTCTCTATACTAAGATGAATTTCTTTTTGAAGCTGTTTTATTTCTTGGTCTTTTTCCTGTAGTAGATTTCCAAACTGACTCCGTAAACTCTCTAGCTGACCTATTTTATCATTTTTTTCGTCATCTATACTCGCAGCAAGTTGTAGCTTTTGTGCAGTTAACTCATTCTCTTTTTCTTTGAGTAAATTATTGAAGTATTCCTTTAGCTTTTCCAGTGATACGAGCTTGTCTTTTTGCTCATTTTCGAGCAGCTCTCTCAGCTGATTGGCTTCAGCATTTTTCTGATCTTTTAGAGAATCAATGTTGTCTTTGAGCAAGTTAGTGGCCTCGATCTTTTCCTTGTGTTCTAATGCGAATCTATTTCGTTCTGCGTCAAGCGCTTCTTTAAGGTTGTCTAGTTCTTCATTATGAGCTGTAATCGTATTTTGGTATCGTTCTTCATAGGTGTCTTTGATTTTCTCATACTCTAATACTGTATGAGTAAGCTCCGATATTTCGTTATCCTTTAAGTTCAGGTAATGGTCTCTATCCTTGAGGATGTCTTCAAAATTTTGAATATCTAAATCTTTTGAATCTATAATTCTTTGGAAGTCGACATTCTGTATAAGGTTAGTAACCTCCTTTCCTAGTGATAAGTATTCAATAGTAATAGGGAGTTTACTTATCTGTTTTGGTTTCTTAAACTCTATAAGTATTTCTGGATAGGCCGTATCAAAATAATATTGATCGTCTGAGTTATAGTAAGCGTTGCTCGAAATTGTATAGTCGTTTTTACGAGCACCAACGACTCCTAAGTATTTGAGGTTTATCGCACATAAGGTATTTGCAGGTGTCAATTTTATGGACTTGATATCTTCAAAACGAGATATCTCTTCGTTCTGCCAGGTATTGATATTATCTGTAATCAGTTTTTTGATTGTCTGCTTTTCATTGAAACCCTTACCCGTATCTATAGATATTTTGAATGAATTTTTTGTAGCGCCGATTATGCCGTCATAAAAGATGTCAGTATAATATTGGTGCTCTTCTCTTACTTTATCAAAAGCTTTTAAGTCTTTAAATGATGAAGTAGATTTCAATACTTTTGACCATAATTTCTCATGGTCTTGCATATAACTAGGGTAGTGCTTGTTGCTATATTTTTTTGATCTATTATGATGTTTTAATTTTTTGTCAATAGCCTTACTAATACCAGCTTCTGTTATTTCTTTATCAGTGAAACCCAGTTTTAGAATTTTGTTTGTCTTCTTTATTTCCTTTGTTGGATTTTGAATCAGATTGCCAAATTTCACAACAGTTCTAAGTAAATCTCTGGAATGTTGCTCGGCTGAAAGTAGATGCGTAGCAGATAGCACCTGACCCTTGTTTATAGAAAAGTTATTTCTTTTGGCTAATGAAAGGGCTATTTCATCTGGATTTCTATAGCTAAAAACACATTTTGTGGTATAACCAGTTTTCTTAAGCACTCTTTTCCAGAAGGGAAGTAAATAACAAATACGTGGATCCTTTATTGCGATAAGTGCGGTTTTCCCAAACTCATCTTTGATAATTTCTGAGGCTTCGGCATCATAAGCCTTGATTTTTGGGAGGTTATGCCAGTTAGTCGGTAGAAAACCCGGATAATCCCATTCTATTTTGAACTCCTTTAAGACTCTATCATTAAGATCCTGGATTGTGTTATTTTCAAAATATCCTTTCGGATTATCAAAAGAAGGGGCAGAAATATTTTGTCCAAATGATATACCTAGTTTATCCAAACTGCCTGCTAAAGAAGATGTCCCACTTCTATGCATGCCCAGAACTAGAATACAGACTTTTTTACTCATTATTTCTTAATATTGGATGTGTCCAAAATAATATACTAAGATATTTCAAATAGCCCTAAATCAGTAAAAAATGTGAGGATTTAGGCCTTTAGAATAGTGTAAAGTCGGTTGATTCTCACAAATTGATAAATAATGAAGCCTAATGGTGCTGATGGGCAGTAATTATAGCAGATAATGAGTGAGGGCTACTTACTATTATTTGCTGCTCTGTATTCTTTTTGAAATGATTCTTTATACGCTTCAATGACCTTTTCTGGACTTCCAATGGCCTGCATTTCTCCTTTATCAAGGTACAATATCCTGTCGCTGAATTTTAACAAATTGGGTAATGAATGGCTAACATGGATAATTGTCTTGCCATTCAAGAAATTCGTTTTAAAAAAGTTATCAGACTTTTTCTTGAAAGATTCATCTCCTACACCTCCAAAAAACTCATCAATCAAGAAAATATCAGCTTCAGCATGCATAGCAATCGAAAAGGTGAGTCTACTCTTCATACCTGTAGAAAAATGCTTTACAGGAGTATCTACAAATTTGTCTAACTCTGAAAAATTAATTATTTCGTCAAATACTTCTCCAATTTTTTTGAATGATAAGCCTAAAACTGCGCCATTAATGTAAATGTTGTCACGAGCAGTTAAATTAGGGTCAAAGCCCATTCCTAAGGCTAGACGTATTATTCTACCTGTTGATTTAACTTCAGATCCTTTGTCAGGTTTCAGAGCCCCGATAAGTAGTTTGAGAAGCGTTGATTTGCCGCTACCATTTCTTCCAACAATTCCTAAAAATTCCCCTTTCTGTAATTTAAAACTAATGTTAGTGACAGCCTTTAACTGCTTTTTATTTTTGCGTTTAAACAGATTATAGATGCTGTCTCGAACAGAGGCGTTATTATCGTCTAAGTAATCAAAAGTTTTGGACAAATTCTGGACTTCTATACTATATGTTTGGTTAGCCATTATAACTTTTCTAAAGCCTTACTTGAATATCTATGGAATACAAAAAGCCCAATTGCAACAACGATTACGGTTTGACAGATGTTGATAGCTAAATAGTGTATATCTAACCCTTGATTATACATTAATACTCTTCTAGCATTTTCAATAAGACCTAAAAATGGATTGATATATTGAATAATACTTAGCTTTTCTACAATTTTCGCAGCTGGAAAGAAAATGCCAGCAGTCCAAAACCCACAGAGCAATGAAAAGTCCCAAATATGATTTATGTCTTTTATAATAATTGATAAAGTGGAAAGTACTAGTGTACAACCAAAAATCAATAAGAATGCTAGTGCTGTTATCAGAAGACCTCCAAAAAAGGCATTAAAGAAGCTAAACTTAATACCATAAAGAAGAGCTGCAAGTAGATATGCACCTAAATTGAAGAGAAAACCTATAAATACACTAATGCTATGTGAAAAGAACAAATCAATTTTGTTGAATTGAATATTTTCAATCAAATACCTCTTGGTTCTAAAAGTATTTATACCCTGCTTGGTACCAATCATGAAAGTAGTCCAAAAAACCAGACCTGCAAATAGAAATAATGCAAAGTCTTCTTCTCCACCATTCATTACTGTGCTGAAGACAAAATAGTAGATTCCTACTTGAAGTATTGGGTTTAATAAAGCCCAAAACATACCAAGTTTGTCATTATAATACCTTTTCTTAAAATCAATTTGAGCTAACTTCCATACTCTTTCAAGGCGATTACTTGAAAAATTTTTTAGGTAGAAATCCCCAATAAGACTCTTTATCATTCTATCTTTTAGATTCCTGATTTGAAATTAATACCATTCTCGATCTTTCAAACCTTCATAAACAGTTGTTATCCCATCTTCCAATGAAATCTTATGTTTCCACCCTAACGAATTTAGGAATGATACATCCAATTGCTTCTTAGGTGTGCCATCAGGTTTGCCTAAATCATGTTTGATTTCTCCTTCATAACCCACGATTTTTTTGATGAGCTGGGCTAGTTCTATTATGGCAATATCCTCTCCTGTACCTATGTTTACTATCTGATTTGTATTATGATTTTCCATCAAGAAAACACAGGCATCAGCCATGTCTTTTACATGCATAAATTCTCTCCTTGGCTTGCCAGTTCCCCACATCATAACATGAGGTTCGTTGTGTTTTTTTGCTGTATGGAATTTTCTAAGAAGTGCTGGCAGGACATGAGAGTTCTGCAAATCATAGTTGTCATTAGGCCCATATAAGTTTGTAGGCATGACAGAGACAAAATTACTTCCATACTGGTCTCTGTAAGCATTACATATTTCTATCCCTGCTATTTTAGCTATAGCATAGGGTTGGTTGGTAGGCTCTAGTTTACCAGTAAGCAGATAGTCTTCTTTTATGGGTTGAGCTGAAAGCTTAGGATAAATGCAAGAAGAGCCCAAAAACATCAGTTTTTTAACATCATGCTTGTGAGCTGTGTCTATAACATTCATTTGGATTTGCAGATTAGAGAAGATAAATTCAGCCCTAAGCGTATTATTGGCATGAATTCCTCCAACCTTAGCGGCTGCTAAGAATACATATTCTGGCTTTTCCCATTTGAAAAAGTACTTTACATCATCCTGTATTGTGAGATCTAAATCACTTGAATTCTTATAGACAATGTTTTCATATCCTTTTGCACGTAAGTTTCTTACTATAGCTGAGCCAACTAGACCATTATGACCTGCTACATATATTTTACTTTTAGACTTCATAGAAACAATAAAAGTATAAGATTATAATGAGTTTGTAACCTAAGTGAGAGATTTAGTATTTCTCTATAAATGATAAGCTTCTTTTCACTAGAATAGTATAGAATCTCTTAATATCAAGAATTATAGCTGATGATTGAATTTTGATTATGAGAAATTCCTTTCTAAGACCGGCAGAAAATGATTTTCTATTCTTAATAGCTTTCTTTATTGTGCCAGTAAAGAATTTCCAGTATGCAACCAAGGTGACTTTAGCTATTTCTGGTCTGAGCATGATAATAGTGGCTATTACTATAATAATGCCTCTTAGTAAGATAAGTGGCGTTATTAGTGTAAGTAGTATGGGAGGATACAGTTTATATATTGTATACAATACATTCATTTGTTCTCTAATTGCAAATTCAGAATTAAATATGCCTTTTATAGACATACCTCCTTTGTGATAGACAATAGCTGAATCGATAAGACTGATTTTTCGGCTTTCCATTGTGGCTCTTAATGCATATTCCGCATCCTCATAACCAGTGTTAAAATTTTCATCAAATAAGCCTATGTCCTTTAACATATCTAATGAATAGATACAGGCACCAGCACAAGCACCTAGTTGATATGGTAGGTTTTTGTAGGTTTTATCAGGTTTGCCAGCTAGAATTGGTAATATTTCTCCGCTAGATAACAGGTGATGGCCAATGTTGTCTATTTCAGTTCTATTAAAATATTTAAGCATTTTACAAGAGATCATATCAATTTTGTTCAAATGCAGGGTGCTTCTAAGATTTTGAAAGAAGTTCCGAGTTAGAGTTGTGTCATTATTCAAGCACATAACATAGCCTGAGCTTTGTATTTGCTTATCAAGGACTTTACTAAATAAAGCATTGTTTGCTCTAGTAAAACCAATATTTTGATTGGATTCATGAAGATGAAAGCTAAGTGACTTAGCTTTATTTTTTAGCACCTCTAAATCCTTTTGATTTGAGTTATTATCCCAAACGTGGATATCAAGTACAATATCTACCAAATCGCAAGATTTAATACTTTCTATGCATTCAATTGTATCTGATGCTCTGTTCCAGTTGATAATGATAATTGGCAAAATTACGCCTTGCAATGTATTGTGTTTATATATTACGTGTAAGCGAAATAATATATCGCAAAAATGATTTCCTCCATTAAGTGATTCTCCCAATAATAGAATTTGAAAAATACTATGATTGGTTTGATTAATTATATTGAATCACAATCCTTAAATTAACATTCATCAAATATGCTGAAACATGCACTGAAAAAAGAAGTAAGTATTTTAATTCTAGTTTTGAGGCATGTTCTCCATTTAGTTGATAGTTTTGATGGCTAGTTTTTTTGGCAAAATAGACATTGGCTAGATAAATGACAACAACCAAAATAAAAAAACTGCTTTCAGAATACTTCCTGATAGCCTTTGCACTAATTTGGACAGCTATAATCATAACTGATTATATTAATAAACATCCCTTATATTTCTTTTCGGTGGAGTACTTCCGCTACCCAATCATATCCTGCTTTGTAATACTTTTCACTTTAACACTCTATTTTCTCCAAAGGTCTTTTCTTCCTGTAAGAAGATGGCTTTTTACAGGAATTGCTCTAACAGGTATTCTCATAGTCTATTTTACCGCTCTTTGTTTGAGTTATTCAAAATATGTACCTGATTTAAATTTGGAGATTGGAAATCTGATTCAATTTATTGGTTTAAATTTCCAAAGTATTGGATATCTAATATTAATTACTTTTTCCTCATACCTGTACAGTCATTTATTTAGAAAATTTGTGTCGCTTGAGTTAGAATTCAAAATTGCTTTAGGTCTAATCATTTTGATAACGCATCTCTTTTTAATAGCGGCAATAGGATTTCTGAATGTATATGCTGTCATTTGGGTTATTTTATTGCCTTTTTTAATTAATATCAAAATGTTACCAGGTTTATTAAAGGCTTGTTTTGTTAGTCCTTTTGAATTTGCAGGTCTTAATCTTCTTGGCTTTGTTTCATGCTCATTAATAATTTTCTTCGTTTGTATTAATTTCTCATATATACAAACACCATTTCCAATCGGGTTCGATTCTAGGAATTTTTACATGAATATTGCTCGTCAAGTTGCTAACTCCGAAGGTTTAGTATACGGATTCAGACCTTACAACTGGGGATTGCTTTTGTCAACAGGATATATTTTATTTAAGACCTCTGCTGTAAGTATGGCGTTATCATTTTATGGGTTTATTTTGACGCTTATCGCAATATATAAACTGTGTGTAAGAGGACTCAAGATTAGTATAAATTATACGCTTTTTGGCTTACTTATTATATCCGTTACACCAGCAATCACTAATCAATTATATACAGAGCTGAAGACGGATATGGGTCTTCTCTTTTTTCAGGTAGTTTCAGTTTCATACTTATTATATATATCTAAGAATTACTCATTAATAGAAGTCATAAGAAGTGGTAGTATTTTTAAAGGAAAAGACAAACAAGTAATAAAATCATTAGTGCTACTAGGTCTTTTTATTGGATTTGGCTTGACCATCAAGTTGACAAATTTATTCCTTGCAACTGCGATTGTAGTATCCCTCGTTTGGGTAGTTACAAATAGTTACTTAGTTCTAAGTAGTACTATTTTGTTTTCACTATATATATTCTACTTAGGAAAGATTGATGATTTAACCGGACTTGGTCAATATCATTTAGGGACAAAATCATTTTTTATTTCATTGGTAGGATTAGCTTCGATTTTCTTAATTGTTGGAATCTCGATTTATAAAGTAAAAATTACTGGTATCTTAAAGTCAGTGATATTGCTAAGTGTATTCATGTTATTGCCTTTAGCCCCATGGGTTATAAAGAGTTATAATGAAACTGGTTCAATGTCTCCTGAAAAGTTACTTAATGGCGTTAAGCCAGGTCCAGATGTTTCTCCCTATTCAATTATTAATAACTATAAGAATCAAAATTGAATAAGTTGAGACACTTAAAGTTTATAATATTCTTTTTCATATTCACGCTAACGCCTGTTGATTTAATGCCTCAGCAGGGAACAATCGGAGACACCCAAAGAGAAGAGATACAACGCTATTTTGGCTATGAAATATTACCATTCAGATATTTATCCCTTCCTTATGATGCGTCTGTTAATGCTAATGAGAATGCATTATCGATTGAAATAGGATTTATTTATTTTGCTTTTTTACCCTTATTGGTGCTACTATATTTTTATCATAAGACTTGGTTCAGAATATTAATATTGCTGACTATTTTATTTGTGTGGATAATCGGTTCTGCTAATTCATATGTGTTTTCATTTGAAGGAGTAATACACCCGAGTGGTAGGAATGAGATGGTTGATTACTTACTTAGTCCAATTTCTTTTTTAAAGGAACCTTCAGCCCATATTACTGCATATTTCTACTATTTATCTAGTCTTGTCTATGACCCTATCGAATCATTGGCGGAGCTAGTTTCAGGTGATGAAGATTTTATAACATACCCGTTACTAGTTCTATTACTTTTAGTCAGTTATTATATTCTGCATAGAGAGCTAAGAAATGTCTCCATAGCTAATCGAATTATAGTTAGCGTTTTCTGGCTTTTCTTTTTTCTATGGTTAAAGTTTTCAGCAGGAATAGTTTGGTATGGATTTGCCATGCTAACTATTGGGTTAGTGCTCATACTTAAGTTAATTCAGATTGGAAATCCGAAATTCCCTCGTGCAACAACTTTTCTAAGGTATTTATTTTTCATTAATTGTTCGATTTGGATTTCAGGTGCAATCCTGTTAAGATTTGGTGAGGTTAATAATAATGCTGAAGCATCTGATTTGGGTAAGGCGATGTTTAACCAAATATTTTATAAATATCAAATTGGAGAGTTAGATGATTATGGTGTCTTAACACAGCTATATACTGGTGGATTTGAGAAAGCTTTAGCACGTATGAATTCTGAGAACGAAAGTAGGATATTGAGAATTGGTACTAGTTTTTCATATTTTATTAAGGAAAATTCAAAAAGAGTTTTTATAGATAATCAATTAGGTCTTTTTGAAAAAGTGCGATCTGAAATTAAAGATAAGGAAGATGTTATTGAAGCTTTTGAAAGTAGTGGATTTAAGTATATAATAGTTGATGTAAACACCCCATTTATTGACGACACACCAGAAGGGACATTAAGGAAGAAATATGATAGATTAATATTCACAATAAGAGACAACCCCAAACTGAAACTTATAGCTACTAATAGAATTTTTGCTGAAAAAATGCCGAATGGCCAAAATAAATTGTACTACAGAATGTTTCCAGATAAAACCAAGAATATGGAAATATTTTATGGCGGTCAATACGGAATTTATGAAATTATACCATAGCAAGAGTTAAATAGTTAATTTTGAGGTAAGAAGATTTTATAGATGTTCCAAACACCATGTTCTAAAATATTTATTGTCATTCCAGCTAAAGATGAGGAAAAGCTAATTAGACCAGTCATAGAAACAACCTTAGCATTGGGATTTGAGAACATCATTTTAGTTAATGATAATAGTGGTGACAATACCAAAGGAGTCGCATTGTCATATGGTAATAAAGTTAGAGTTCTTGATCACTTAATCAATCTGGGTGCAGGTGGTGCTACAAAGACAGGAATAGATTACGCCGTTAGCCAAGGAGCTACTTACATTGCAACTATAGATGCAGATTTCCAGCATAATCCTAAAGATCTCATTCCGCTCATAAAGTGCATAGAAAACAAGGATATGGACTTGGTTATTGGCAGTCGATTCTTGAAAAAGAACGGAATACCTGTTACAAGAATGATATTCAATTTTCTTGGGAATGTGGTTAACTTTTTCGTGACAGGACTGGTGGTTACTGATTCTCAGTCTGGAATGAAAGTAATGTCACGACGATTTGCGGAAAATCTTGAAATCACTTATAATGGATTTGAGTTTTGCATAGAGATTATCAAAAATGCAAAAATCAATAGAAGTAACGTATATGAATATCCTATAGACGTTATGTATACTGAAGAGACAATGAAGAAAGGCCAGAATATATTTACCGGATTCGAAATGGTATGGAAACTCTTCAACCCCTTTAGAAATTAGCTCTTCTTGCCTTCTCCTTTGAAATGGTCAGCTTTGAATTTGAAGAGCACATTAAAACTTGTCAAGCTACCATAGATTCTAGAGATATACTGCTGTAGGTTTACTTTTTCCTCGTCAGATAGTTTAGAGCTATTTATACGTTGTTCCATCACACGTAATCTATCTCTTACCATGACAATCTTGTGGAAGAATGTTTCTATCGGAATTTCTTTATTCTGTAATCCTTCATCTTGTGGCTTCAGAATCATGGTGCCATTGTGCCACTTGTCAGCTAAATCCACCTTATGCTGTATGCCATTATATGTGGTAAGAATGCGGATAAGGGATTTTTCAGCTTCAGTAAAGCTCACATCATGTTCTGCAGGAATACTTTCTATTACTTCCCAGTTGGCTTGCTCCTTAAGAACATGTTTCATGCCGTAGGTCATAAATACAACTTGATATGCCGCTACATCCAAGCCAATAATTACACCCTCTCCGTATGCTGAATGCTTTACTCTAGAGCCAACACCTAATAAAGCAGTTAAAGATTCTTCGCTCATATTTTAAGAACTACGTTTGATGATAGGTTGTTTCCATCATCAAATATAACATAGTACGTTCCAATCTGAAGATCTGTTAAATCAATTTTTACTTCTGAAGCTGGAGAAATTTCTTGAGTGTGTACAACCTGAGCATTGACATTTAAAACTCTAGCTATACCTTCATTCTCAACTTGCTTAAGTGTGATTATTCCTGATGTAGGATTAGGATAGATTTGTAAGCTGTTAGATTCAGCTACTTCATCGGTACTTGTTAGCTGCTCAATGTCGAAATCCCAGATACCTCTTCCGAATGTGGCAAAACGAACTTTGTTCTTGGATGAAAGATACTCCACACTCCAATAGCGTTGGTTAGGGGCAATGCCATCAGTCATATTATACCATCGGCCTTCCTCTAATACACAAACGTATGGTCCGGCTTCTGTAGCAGCAAATATGAATTGTTCGCTTTCATTATAGACCATTTCAAATACAGTGGTCAAAGGAAGTCCATCGACCAAAGGGGAAAATGATTCACCCGCGTCATTCGAAATAAAGACGGCTGGGTTGCTATAACCAGAACCACCTATGAGAACTCTATTGACATCGTGATTAGAAGTCAGAATTGTGTTCCCGTATAGAGTATGAGCGGTAGATAGCCCTGCTGTTTTCTCTTGAAACTGTATGCCTCTGTTAGTGCTTTTAAAGAATTTTCCATCAGTAGTCAATACATAGAATTGATCTATATCTGCCTTATTATGTGCAAGGGCACTCACTACGCCACCTCCTCTATTGAAGTTGAATGGCCATTGGTTCGCAAAAATCTGGCTAAGGTCGTCCACTGTTATTTCTACTATATGCGACCCCGTAGTTCCAAGCATCGTACCTCCAGCAATCAGAATACTATTAGGATTGTAAGGAGAAGGAACTATGGGAGGTAGCCATACCGACTGATTGCCTGTAAGCAATTCAAATTCAGCTTCAAAGCTTCCATTGATTGGGTCAGGGTAGTAGGTAATCCATCCTCCTGGATAGATGGCCCACATGCTCTTTCCAAAATTGGTGAACTGAAGGTGACCATAATCTCCTGATATAAATTGCTGAAAATTTGCTGGTCCTTCAGAAAAATCAAATGCTCGCTGAATACCTTGGTCTTGAGACCCTGCTAAGATATAGTCATCATCAGCTGGGTAAGTCCTTACGCTGTAATATTGACTGGCATTGAGTCCTTGTAAACCAATGTTTAGATAGTTCGCACCACGATCTGTAGATTTACTTATGCCACCATGGTTGCTAACTAATATATTATGCTCTCCGTTTCTACGGAAAAAGTCATTGACATACATAATATCAGCATGAATGGCCGTAGACTTATTGTCATAATATTCATACCATTCATTGGCTTTTATCCAGTTTCTTCCTCCATTACCACTCCTATAAACCTCTACGGCACCTAAAAACATCAAATTAGGGTCACTCTTAGAAACAGTAATACCTGCGTCCCAAGGTGTAGTCGGTAATACACCTAATCTATCCCAGCTTTGACCAAGGTTTCTTGATCTATAAAAGATGTTATTCTGATCATAAGAAAAAAGTGTCCTGACGTTATTGGCCTTTGACACTTCTACATTGACACTAGCAAATCCAAACGCAATAGGGGAAGATGAAGCGTGTAATCTTAGAATTTCTGAATCAGAATCATAACTGTAAATCCTGGAAGTAGAGCCATCAACTTGCTCAGACATTAAGAATGTATTATCATCCTCTACTGAACCAATGGAGACTTGACGTAGCTGATTGAAATCAAACGTTCTTATAGATCTAAAAGAGCTACCATAGTCATTAGATAAATAGAGCCTTACACGATTTGTTCTATCTCCCAGATATAAGAAGGCAACATATTTACCGTCTTCGAATATTATTTGATTCTTAATTGTAGCAACCTCGTCTGGGTTAAATCCTTCAGACATCTGCCAGATAGGGCTATTGCTATCTTTATAATGAGGAATACCACCTATGCTACTAATGATTCTATAATCAGAATTAGGAGGGTGGACAATATCGAGAAAGCGACCATCAAACCTTAGTTGGTCATTGACTATTTCCCAAGTAAATCGACTTAGGTCACCTTTCCAGATAGATCCTCCATCTGCAATAGCATAGATTTTGTCATTGGAAGCGTTATAGGCGGTTTTTATTATGCTTCCAGACTGATTGATACTTCCTTTTTCATTCCAGGTGCCATTAATTCTTCCGTTGGCTAAGGAAGTCGACGTTGAGTTTGTCCTATTTCTATTCTTATTTTCCTCATATCTGGCTGCGGTGTTCTGGAGTTCTATTTGTCTCCAATTAACATTATCACCTGAGGAATGCACGTCTTCAAACCACGTCTTCTTAAGGTCCCTGTAGGTCCCATCTTCCATATCACTTTTGACGTATATTGTATCTGTAGGCTGGGGTCGTGTAATCTCTTCATGTCCATTATGACATGAAATAAGAAGAGATAGAAGGGTTGTTATGAGTATTAACCGATATAAATTCACTGTCTTATATATTTTTCCACAGCACATATAAGACCATTCTTATACACGCTAAGTCACATTCTGATAATTATCATCCCAATTTTTAACATTAGGATTAGATAATTTTCCGACAGACTTACCAACTAGCATAGATACAGTAGCATCACTTGTAACGTTAATGACCGTACGCATCATATCTAATGGTCTATCTATCGCAAAAATCAATGCAAGACCTACAGCAAGTGTCTCCTTTGGAACACCTACAGAGTCTAACACAATTACCAGCATTACCATACCAGCTCCGGGAACTGCTGCCGAGCCGATAGAAGCTAGTGTAGCAGTCAAGACAATAGTAAGTTGATCAGGAAGTGTTAGTCCATAGTTCAACGCTTGACAAATAAATACTGCTGCCACAGCCTGATACAAACTTGTACCATCCATATTTATTGTAGCACCAACGGGACATACAAAACTAGCTACTTCCTTATCTACACCCAGATGCTCTTCCACACGTTCCATAGTTACAGGAAGTGTTGCAGCTGAAGAACTTGTACTGAATGCTAACAACTGAGCAGGACTTATACCTTTTAAGAATGTCCCAGGTGAAACACCCGTATATAGCTTTATCACTGTTAAATAAATGGCGACCATAGTTAGTAAGCCAGCTACCACGGTAAGACCATATTTAGCTAGCGCAACAAATATGTCGTAATTATCAGTCTCTACGATCAGTGATGCTAATAGGGCAAATACTGCATATGGCGCAAGAAGCATAATGAGATCTATCATTTTCATGATGACTTCATTCAAACTATCAAAGAATTCCTTTATAGGTTTGCTTTTTTCTGGCTTGACAAGAAGGAGACTTATGCCAAATAGGACAGTAAAGAAGATAACTTGCAGCATATTGCCGTTACTGCTAGCAGCAGCGAATATATTGTCAGGCACCATGTCTACGATAAATTCTAAAGGTCCTTTTTCTTTTTGATTCAACGCAGAATCTACTCTCTTAGAAGCAGAAGAATTATAAGAGGCGCTGAGTTGCTCTACAGTTTCCTGTGACATGCTATTGCCAGGTTGGACAATATTGACATATGTCAGACCTATTGTTACTGCTATAAATGTGGAAATAAGGTATAAAAGGATTGTTCTAGTTCCTAATGAAGAAAATTTCGAAATGTCTTTTAGGTCAGATATTCCTTTGATTAAGCTCGCTATAATTAGCGGAATGGCGATGAGCTTGAGAAGGTTGATGAATATTGTTCCTAATGGCTTGATATAATCAATAATAAAGGACTTACCCCACCCAATATTGGACATAGCTATTCCAAATACGATACCCAAAGCCATACCTATAAGTATCTGCCAATGTAATGCAACTTTCTTCATATGTCATCAATATAAGAATGTCCCGATTCAAATTGAATTTTAACAGCAAAAAGCTAGTTGACTTTGTACAATCACTGATTTTTTTAGACCTTAGTAGCCCGCATCATTTCCCGCTTTTTTCCAGGACCATTGAGCTTCTCAATCTGATAACCTATTGCTTCTAATGTCCTTCTGAATGCACCTTGAGTACAATAGGTGACAAGATAACCACCTACATTAAGTTGGTTATATAACTTTTTGTGTAGTTCCATTTCCCACAATTGTGGTTGGCTAGATGGTGAGAAGGCATCGAAGTATATGATATCATATGCCGCGCTGAGAGTGGCGGTTTCTATTTTCCGATGAGATTTGTGCAAGGAAAATGCGTCGGTAAGCGTATGAAGTTCATCCCACGAAATCTGATGTATTAATTGGAATAAAGCCTCTTCCTCCTGACCTAGTTGCAGTAGCTTGGAATAGTTAAGTGAATTGAAAATTTCTTCTGGTACTGGATCACTTTCAATCGCAAAATAGTCAATTGCAATGCCTAGCTTTTGACTTTCTAACAGTGTAAGAAAAGCGTTTAAACCTGTACCAAGACCCATTTCAAAAATGGATACTTTGGACTTTCCTGATCGGTAAGCGTGATAGAGTCCAGCAGAAATAAAGATATGGATGGATTCCTCTAGTGCGCCATAGAGTGAATGGTAATGGGCTCCATATTTGGCACTAAATAAAGTATTAGATTGATCAGCTGTAATTCTAATATCCACAACTGATCAACTGAATACTTATTATTTTGAAAATGGTAGTGTGATAGCTGGAGTAATCTTAAAATTGTTAGGACATCCAACTCCTTTCTTAGCGCAAGAGCTAAATACTGTCAATACAATGAAAAAAGTAAAGACCTTAGCTATAGCATTTAAATGATTTTTCTTCATTTTAGACGTTTTATGTGTTTAGTAACGATGATTAAACAAATATATTACCAATTAGATGCAATTGTAAGCCACTTGTCACAAGGTTTTACACATAAATTTTTCTTAAAATTCATATGAGGTACCATTTGATTGCTATTGGAGGTAGCGTGATGCACAATTTAGCCATCAATCTTAAGAGCATGGGACATGTGGTTTCTGGCTCTGATGATGAGATTTATGAGCCTAGCAGAAGTCGATTATTGAGCCAAAGTTTACTACCAGATGTCATGGGATGGCATCCTGATAAAATCGATAATGATATTGATATTGTTATTTTAGGTAAACATGCTAGAACCGACAACCCTGAACTTCTCGAAGCGACCCATCTTGGATTGAAAATCATGTCCTTTCCAGAATTTGTCAATGAAGTGAGTCAGGCATCCACACGCATAGTAGTGACTGGAAGTCATGGAAAGACGAGTACAACCTCTATGATAATGCACGTGATGAAGGCCATTGGTTATGACTTTGACTATTTGGTAGGAGCACAACTGAATGGTTTTGATACGATGGTGAGGTTGTCAGGTGCAGAAATATTGGTTGTGGAAGGTGACGAGTATCCCTCATCTTGTCTAGATAACAGAGCCAAAATGCTTCATTACAATGCGACTTTTGCTATAATAACAGGCGTTGCTTGGGATCATGTGAATATCTATAAAACCTATGAAGACTATCTTGAGATATTTAGGGTGTTCCTTGCACAAATGCCTAAGGACAGCTCAGTGTTTTTTGACATGACAGACTCACAGTTGCTGAGGATGACTACCTCGGAGTCTTTTCAATGTACGCGTGTAGGATATGAGGCCATGGCCAACATCAAATCTAACAAGGTGACACATGACAACGCAGTATATCCCCTTCAAATTTTTGGTAATCATAACTATAAGAATCTTCAAGCAGCCTACCATGCTTGTCAGAATATTGGCATTTCTAAGGAAGATTTCCTATCAGCAATCACTATATTTTCAGGAGCTTCAAAGAGACTAGAGTTAATCAAAGAGGCACATCCCATTACCTACAAGGACTTTGCTCATGCCCCCTCTAAAGTGAGCGCCACGACCCAAGCCATCAGGTCACAGTACACAAAATCAAAAATTGCAGGTGTGCTAGAGCTCCATACTTTTTCTAGCTTACAGAAAAACTTTATTTCTAATTATTCAGGGACTGCAAATGATGTGGATATATTGATTGTTTTTTTCGATCCAGCAGCCTTAGCACAGAAGAGATTACCAGAATTGCAGAAATCAGACCTTGTAGCCGCCATAAATCATAAAAATATGGTTGTATGTTGTAGTTCATCCGAATTGGAGAAGGCCTGTAAACAACTGTTGCAGGACGCCTATGATGTGCTACTTATTATGAGTTCAGGAAATCTAGGAGGCATGGACTTGACTGAATTATTAGCTTAAGGAGTAATCATTATTATTAATTATCTTCGTCAGTTTAAATAGAAAACAAGAATTAAATGTCTAGAATATTAACGCTTAGAGATGCACTAAAAGAAGCCATGAGTGAAGAGATGAGAAGGGATGAAAATGTCTTTTTAATGGGCGAAGAAGTGGCTGAGTATAACGGAGCTTACAAGGTAAGTAAGGGCATGTTGGATGAGTTTGGCGCTAAAAGAGTTATAGATACACCAATTGCAGAACTAGGTTTTGCTGGAATCGGTGTAGGTGCAGCCATTGGTGGACTAAGGCCAATCGTAGAATTCATGACATGGAATTTTGCAGTCCTGGCTTTTGATCAGATAGTTAATAATGCTGCTAAGACCTTATCTCAGTCTGCTGGAGATTACAGATGTCCTATTGTATTTAGAGGACCTACAGGATCAGCAGGACAGCTAGCACAGCAGCACTCGCAGACTTTTGAGAGCTGGATGGCTAATGTGCCAGGACTTAAGGTGATTTCAATTGTAGACCCACATGATGCTAAGGGTTTGATGAAATCTGCGATTAGAGATGATGACCCTATTTGTTTTATGGAGTCTGAAATGCTCTATGGACATAAAGGAGAAGTGCCAGAGGAAGAGTTTTTGATACCTATAGGAAAGGCTGCGGTGAGAAGAGAAGGCACAGATGTTACACTTGTTTCATTTAATAAATTGACGCTTGTATGTGATCAAGCTGCTGATGAGTTAGCCAAGGAAGGTATATCTGCTGAAGTCATCGACTTGAGGACGATTCGTCCATTAGATCATCATACGCTAGTGGAATCTGTCAAGAAGACTAATCGAATGGTCGTAGTAGACGAAAGTTGGCCATTTGCCGGTGTTTCTGCTGAAATCGCTTACGAGATACAGAAGTATGCTTTTGATTATTTGGATGCACCTGTGACAAGGGTTAATGCTGCTGACACCTCTCTATCTTATGCGCCACCTTTTGTAGACGAGTACATGCCGACGCCGCATAAAGTAATCAGAGCAGTGAAGGAAGTTATGTATACGGCTGTGTAGAAAGAGTAACTTATATATATATTACTGAAGTTCTTCTTGCTGCCACAACCAATGTAATTGCAATAGATTTTTTAAATATATATCATTAGAAACATGAAAACACTTTTATTATCACTCTTGTCATTGTTTGTTATAGACTTAATAGGTCAAGTAACTTTTAGCGACCCAGAAGTGCTGTTTAATCATCCATTAGATCGGCCAGGCACAGAGAACCCACTAGTTCCGCTTGATTTTAACAGAGATGGCATAACTGATTTTGTAGGCCATGTAGGTGAATCATTTTTTGATAATCACATCTTATATATTACAGGAAATGACCAAGGAGGATATGACATTGATTCTTTATCTACAGGAGGTGGGATTGCTCCCTTTGCACAGGTAACAAATTTTCTAGGGACAGGTACATTTGATATCCTTTTCGGCGATAGGATTTTAATCAATGTAGATCGGTTAGAAATGCAAATACCTCTGCCAGATAATTACGATCCTTTTGTGACTTTTGACAGTTACTTGAAGACGGATGACTTCAATGGTGATGGAGCATCAGATGTTGTTGTTCGAAGAACTATATCAGGGGACGATAACGAATTAGGCGTTTACCTCTCTATTCCAGGTGTTCCAAGGACATATACAAATACAGTATTAGAAACACTTGGAGATGTTGCAGATGCTGATGTAGTCGATATAAATCTAGATGGCCTTCAAGATATTGTTATAGTGGAATTGGATGAGATAGATGCTACTAGTATAAATATATATTTAAGTAATGGCGATGGGACATTTGAAACGAATTCTATCTCTACCTTTGATTTCTTTTTACAACCAAACTTCTTCGCTGATTTAGAAATGAGAGATTTTGATAATGATGGCGATGTAGACATTATATATGCTGATGACTTAGGGGGCATTACTTTTCTTGAAAATGATGGAAGTTTAAATTTCACTCTTGTAAATGGTGGCACATCTCCAGTCGATATTTTTTTACCGGCAACATATGCTGTAGGTGATATAAGTCAAGATGGGCTAGATGATTTAGTTGTTCTTGAGGGTAATGGAATATTGTCGTTCGTAGAGAATATGGGAGATTTTATGTTCGCAGATCCTATTGAACTAGGTGATTATAACGATCCATTCTTTATATACACTGTAGATAGATTCTTTGATGTAGAAAAACTGACCAATAATCTTAATCTATATGACTTTGATTCAGATGGAGATTTAGATGTGCTCTACTTAGATGGTGTCACTGGTGAGGAAGTTTTAATTAGATCTAACGTAATGTCAAGTAGTGTTACAGATGTAGAAGATAATCACCTTGAGGTTTACCCAAATCCAAGCGACGATTACTTTAATGTCAGTAGTGAAAATTTAATTTCATCCATAAGCGTATATAGTTCTGATGGACAAATGATTGGACAGTACCAAGTAGATGATTACATCTATAATTTAGATTTGAGAGATGTTGATTCAGGCATCTATAACCTAGCAGTTAAGTTTCAGGACCGTTATGTCAATCGTTTTATAGTCAAAGATTAATATAATACAGAGGCATTTAATTACAATGACCCAATATTTACTCATAGTAAATATTGGGTCATTGCTTTTTAGTCTAAATGCTTCCGAAATTTTAAATCTACTTCGTCTGTCGTTTTGTCTTAAGAAAATAGAAATTGGTACATGGGCGACAATGCTTGATTACACATTAAATAAGAAGTGCATTACATCTCCATCTTGGACGATATAAGTCTTGCCCTCTATGCCCATCTTTCCCGCTTCTTTGACTTTAGATTCGGAGCCAAGTGACACATAGTCATCATACTTAATCACTTCTGCTCGTATAAAGCCTTTTTCGAAATCAGTATGTATGACCCCAGCGGCCTGTGGTGCTGTAGATCCACGTCTGACTGTCCATGCCCTTACTTCTTTTTCACCAGCCGTGAAATAAGTGATGAGATTAAGGAGCGCATAAGAACTTACAATAACCCTATTTACGCCTGGCTCACTAAGGCCCATCTCCTCTACAAACATCATTTTTTCTTCATATTCTTCTAGCTGTGCTATTTCTTCTTCTATGGAAGCACAGATGAGAATCACTTCAGCCTCTTCGTCTTTGACACATTCCATAAATGCTTTCGTATGTGCATTTCCATCCTTGACAGAATTTTCATCTACATTGCAGACATACAAAATAGGTTTGGCAGTCAGCAGCATCATTTCTTTTATTAGCGCTTTACCATCATCATCCAACTCAATAGTTCGCGCAGATTGTCCTTCTTCCAGAGCTTTATATATTTTCTTTCCGAGCTCTACATTTTTCTTATCGGCGGGCTTCCCTGTTTTGGCTTGTTTCTTAAGCTTTTCTAGCCGCTTTTCTACGGTCTCCAGATCTTTCAAGATAAGTTCTGTATCTATAATGTCTTTATCCCTGACGGGATCTACTGATCCGTCAACATGGACGACATTATCATTATCAAAGCATCTTACGACATGAGCAATGGCATCCACTTCTCTAATGTTACCTAGAAACTGATTACCCAGACCTTCGCCTTTACTTGCTCCTTTGATAAGACCAGCAATATCTACAATCTCGACAGTTGTTGGTTGGACTTTTTGAGGATTTACAATGGCTGCTAGTTCTGTTAATCTCTTGTCAGGCACCGTAATGACACCGACATTCGGTTCTTTTGTGGCAAATGGATAATTTGCAGCTAACGCCTTAGCATTAGTAAGTGCATTAAAAAGTGTTGACTTTCCCACATTAGGGAGTCCTACTATTCCTGCAGTTAATGGCATAAGTCTCTAAATTTTGGCGCAAATATAATTGCATTGCCAATAAGGAGTTGCTAAATCCTCATCACGATTACTGAAGAACCAGTTTTTGTGTAATAGATAGTTCTCCAGAGCTCCCAGTAAAAATGTAAGAACCCGATTCTTCACCCTGTATGTCAATACTAATAGAGTGCTCACTAGTAATACCTTTATTTACTAACCTGCCCGTCATATCATACAGTGCATATGTGATTGGTACAGACCAGTTGGAATTGAAATTAATAGAAACAAAGCCTTGAGATGGATTGGGGAACATAGTGAACTCACTGATTATTCCATCTGATTCATCTAGCAGCCCTATCCACTTTTCTAATGAATCTATATATACTTGGTCTACAAGATTTCTGCCTATGGGTGGCATGCGGTTAGATTCTGTGCTAGAGTCTCTAATCCATAATTCTGAATTTTCATATTCACCTGGTGCTATGATTTCAGCACCCCATGTAGATTCTTCACTTTTGACATCGACTCCTATCGTTTTGTGAAGTGATAGAGGGAGGCTATATCTTAAGTCCATATCTACTCGATTGATGCCATTCGACCTATGACAATTAGCACAATTTGAGTCCATGTATGACCTTATTCTTAATTCCAATGGCACTGACTCATCCTCTAAGGCATACGATTTTGGTAGTGTATATGGGTCTCTCACAGATTGATTGAATAGACCTTGTTCATCAAGAAATGATAATTGATTCATTTCTATGTTAAATTCAGGATAGTACATAGTACAGTTGAGCTGATGTGTATTGAATCCTAATACAAAGTTTGCGTTACTATTGTGACAGGTTAGACATTGGTCTCTGCTAGGATAATCCCAAGTTTGGGTGAATGCAAAAACACCATTATCCATGATGTCTATTTCCTCACTTTCTGCAACTCTAAGCAAGGTGGCCTCAGTACCATCATCATTCCAACGATACGTTAATCCATAGTGTTCACCTTCTTTGCCCACTACAAAAAATCTGGTTTCTAATTTCTTATTATTATCAGAATTTGTTAGGTCTAATGGCAGTTCAAAATGCTTTATGAATACAGTCCCTTCTGGGAAGCTCCATGGCTGATTTTCTCTGAAAGTGATTGAATTTGTTTCTCCCTCTACTGTTGATAAGTTGGGTAGTGCTATCCAGCGTTTCTTCTCTGCTCTGTCTGACCACAATGGCGAATTGACTGTGTAAGGAATGATACCCTCAATTGGTGTTAGGTTATCCAAATCTTGAAAAATTCCTAAATCGGATAACTTATCAGGTGGGTCATTAACGACATCTTTCTGCTGAAGACTTAGAAATCTACCAGACTCTGTAAAATCAACGCCAATTACTGTAATGATTATTTCGCCATTGTCTAGAGAGTGGACACCAGAAATTCCAGGGTTGTTTGGCAATGAAATTCCTTGATTTCTGATATCTGCAATCAATACATCAAATTCACCATTCGACACTCTCTCAGGGTCCATGAGCATTAATTTGTTGGAACCAAAATCACCAAATATATACTTGCCTCTGAGAGTTAGAAATTGCTCACCTCTATAAATACCACCACCTATAATAGCATTGCCAGTAGAGCGCCCATATTCTACGATTGGCGTTTTCTCATTGCCTATAATTACAGTTGGCTTTTCAAAGTAAGGAGAAGAAGTGCTGCCTTCTAAATAGGGCCATTGTAGATTGTCACCATACTCTACAATATTAATTTCTTCTCTTGCATCGGAGCCAACATCAAGCAGATATATCTGATCACTTTCTCTGTCATAGTGCATAGAGTATGGACTTCTAATGCCAATGGCATAAAATTCTTCAAGAATACTACCGTCTTCGTTAAGCCAAGGGTTATCATTTGGTATAGAATAACCTTGGCTAAATGTTATAGGCCAGTTAGGGTCTCTTGGCGCTTCATTGGGTCTGGGCTGCCTTCTGATTGGATGACTTTTGGAAGGGTCATTGTCTACATCCAATCTCAAAAGTCCACTGAACAATCCACCATCTAATCTTTGAGTAGATAATTCTATATGGTCAAAATCACCTTCATCACCCACAGAGAGATAAAGGAATCCGTCTGGTCCAAAAAACATCCCACCACCATTGTGCCAAGTTTTTCTATCATATTGCTGAATAAGTATCTCTTCACTTTCTTTGTTAAATACATTATTCTCACTATCCCAATACACTTTAGATAACCTATTATAACCTAATTCAGACCATTGTTCAATATTGGGTTTGAATCTGTAGAATATGAGTCCGTATTGGTTCTCAGGATAAGCGTCATCTCCAAAATTAGGATGCAATACTATTCCTGTCATGCCTTCTTCTCCTAAGGCTAATACATTTTCTTTTATGTCAAGAACCAAAGTCTGTGTTTGTGATTCGAAATTCACTCGCCATATTTCACCAATTTTACTAAGAACAAAATGGTCATTTGTGCCAGTAAATGGAATTATTCTAAGGGGGGAAGGAATACGAATATCAGGGTAAGGATTGATTACATCCCATGAGCCACCAAAACCTGGCGTAGATTCTGGAAAGATTCCATTGAGATAAGGATTAACAGGAGGTGGTGCTTTGTCACTAAATCCTATCGAAGTTATAACTGCAAATAGAATGCACATAAAAATGCTGGCTTTGAATCGCATAAGTGAAAGTATTATGGATAAATTTAACGAACTATATTTACTCTTTTGTGTCATTAGATATAGAAATCTAATTGAGTATTCACAATATGAATTTTCTTGCACATTGTTTCCTTTCTTGTACTGAAGAAGACCTTTTGTTAGGTAATATAATCACTGATTTTATCACCAGAAAAGATGAAGAGTTGTATTCAGACGAAGTTAAAGGTGGTATTACATTGCATAGAGCAATCGATTCATTTACAGATTCGCATCCTGCTTCCTTACAGTTGAGGAAGTTACTAAGACCCAGACATAAGAAATATGCACCAGTTGTTGTTGATTTAGTGTGGGACTATTTCTTATCTACAAAGTGGTCAGACTATTCGGAGAAATCTTTGGAGGTGTTTAATTCAGAAATCTATGACATACTTTCTAGACGGATAACGGACTTGCCTCCTGAACTTAAATCTAGATTTCAACAGATGATTGCAGATGACTTTCTTATGGCCTATGCTACTGAATCTCGGATGAGAAAATCTCTAAATTGGATGGATAATAGAGTCAAGTTTAATTCTGCTTTTTATTTAATGCCTATTGATATTAAGGAGAACTTTGACTTGATAAGTAATCTTTTCGATCAGTTTTTCCCTGAGCTTATCGCACATAGTGCAGTCTATTGTGGGTGCAATTGAATTAGACCTATCCTTCGAAGTGTAAGGATATAGTAAATGCTCGACTGATAATTTGATCTATAACCCTACTGTCTTCTAGAGCACCATTGAAGATGTGAATATTGTTTAATCCTCTAGATACTTTTATTTCAGGAGAGAAGATGAAGAAAGGAAAGAAAAGTTGCACGCCAGCGCCAATCTCGAATTGGAAATCATGTGGGGCAATATTTATGATATTTTGCAAATCCATCTGCCGAGTAGCTGAATTACTGGAAACATCGTAGCTGTACTTTAATCCTCCAATGACAAAGAATCGCTTATCCTTATAGGGTTCTGACTTAAATCTTAGTAGTAAAGGCACTTCTAAGAAGACAGATTCTGTACGGAAATCAGTGATGCCAGTTGTACCATCCATACTAGGCCTTGCTACAAATAGCGTACGTTCTGAAAATGCAAAACCTGGAATAAATCTAAAATCAAAGTACTGACCTATTTTAAGGTTTGTGATGATATTTACGTTTAAGCCAGGACTATTGCCACTTGAAACCGATAAAATGCCGCTATTAGCAAACTCGCTTGATTTATTATGAATGTACCCTGTAGAATGTAGGCCAATTGTCAGACCAAAATAAAATTGCTTGCTTCTAAAGTCCCAATAATTGAGATTAGTAGAGGTAGGAACTTGACAATAAGTTGTTGTCCCGATTGTTAATACAAGCAGTGATGTAAAGATTATTTTACGCCAGAATAAATTGTGCATATGCCTAAACTCAAAGATTTCCACTGTACTGAACGAAATCCAACCTTTTCTAGTATCTCACCGAACTTCTCATAATCAGGAAAAGCCTGTACAGATTTGTAAAGATACTCATAAGCATTATCATCTTTCGAACCTTTTTTGCCTATAAGTGGAAGTATGTTCTTAAAGTAAAAATTATATAGTTGTTTGAACGGGAACACTTTAGGTTTTGAAAATTCAAGTATTACCACTTTGCCCTCTGGTCTTAGAATGCGGTGCATCTCGGACAATCCTTTCTCTAGATTTCCAAAATTTCTAACACCAAAAGATACTGTGACCGCATCAAAATAATGGTCTTCAAATCTCATATTTTCGGAGTCCCCAACTTCCAGTTTTATGATATCCTCTAGACCTTTTTTCTTTATTTTGACATTACCATGATCTATCATGACTGGGGAGATATCTAATCCAATTATTTCTTCAGGTTTTAACTGATTATGAATCTCTACAGCCACGTCAGCAGTGCCTGTTGCCACATCCAAAATCTTCTTGTGATTTACCTTGTCCAGCATATTGATAGCTTTCTTACGCCATATGGTGTCTATGCCTAAGGTTAGCACTCGATTAAGTAAATCGTATTTAGGGGCAATGTTGTCAAACATTTCAGTGACTTGCCGCTTTTTAGACCCGGATTCAGAGTAAGGTTTCACCTGCTGATGAGTTGATTTTGACATGCTTTCCAACTTAAAACGCCATGTAAGGAAATTCGATTACACAAAGCTAATGAAAGTATGTTCATAAGGTTCATAAATGCATTTATTTGCGCCAATAATCGACGTAATAATTGTATATTCGCGTATTATTTTTGAATTGAATTATTATATATAAATGGCAGATAATCAGCGAATTGTAAAGGTGAACATCGAAGATCAGATGAAGACCGCTTATATAGACTACTCTATGTCGGTCATTGTCTCTCGGGCGCTCCCTGATGTGAGAGATGGGTTGAAGCCTGTTCATCGTCGAATTCTGTATGGAATGGACGATTTAGGGCTTGATTATAATAAACCGTATAAAAAATCTGCAAGGGTTGTAGGAGAGGTGTTAGGTAAGTATCATCCACATGGTGATGGGTCTGTATATGATGCTATGATCAGGATGGGCCAGCCTTGGAGTATGAGATATCCATTGGTAGAGATCCAGGGAAATAAAGGATCTATGGATGGTGATAGTCCTGCTGCGATGAGATATACTGAGGCAAGGATGGATCGATTGAGTGATGAGCTCATAGATGATATCAAAAAAGACACCGTTGACTTCAAATTAAATTTCGATGACTCACTGGAAGAACCTACTGTCTTACCAGCTAAATTGCCGAATCTCCTAATTAATGGTGCCACGGGTATTGCAGTGGGTATGGCCACGAACATGCTTCCACACAACCTCTCAGAAGTTATAGATGGGACTATAGCCTATATAGAAGATCCAGAAATATCTATAGATGGCTTAATGGAGCATGTGAAAGCACCTGATTTTCCAACAGGAGGCATCATCTATGGTGTAGATGGGGTAAAAGAAGCCTTTAGGACTGGAAGAGGACGTGTCGTTGTTAGAGCCAAGACGGATATAGAAGTAGCTGGATCAGGTAAAGAATCCATAATTGTAAGTGAAATTCCTTTCCAGGTCAATAAAGCCAATCTAGTCATGAAAATCGCAGATCTGGTTCAGTCAGGTCGCGTAACTGGTATATCTGACATCAGGGATGAATCAGATAGGAAAGGGTTACGTATTGTCATCGATATTAAGCGGGATGCGATGGCGAATGTTGTGCTAAGCAAACTATTTAAGTACTCTCCATTACAATCTTCTTATGGAGTAAATAATATTGCATTAGTAGATGGACGTCCTAGGCAACTTAATCTGAAGGACCTCATTTCTGAGTTTGTCAAATTTAGATTGCAAGTTATTGTAAGAAGGACTGAGTTTGACCTTAAAAAAGCGGAAGAAAGAGCACATATACTTGAAGGTCTTATTAAAGCGATAGATAATCTAGATGAGGTCATAAGGATTATAAGAAGTTCCAAAACAGTAGATGAGGCCAAGGAAAAATTAATGGCCTCTTTAGAATTGAGTGATATCCAAGCCAAAGCGATTCTTGAAATGAGACTCCAGAAACTAGTAAGTCTGGAGATGGAAAAATTAAGAGCAGAGTATGCAGAACTTCAGGAAGTGATTGCAGACTTAAAAGACATTCTTTCCAATGAGGGTAGAAGAAAGAATATTATTAAAGAAGAATTAAAAGAGCTCAAAGAAAGATACGGAGATTCAAGAAGAACTCAGATAACCTTCGCGGATGGGGATATTAATATGGAGGATATGATTCCAAATGACGAGGTCGTCGTTAGTATTTCTTCATTAGGATATATCAAAAGAACAAATTCCAAAGAGTATAAAATACAAGGAAGAGGAGGAAGAGGCTCCAGAGGAAGTAAGACAAGGACTGAAGATTATGTGGAACATCTTTTCGTTGCCAATAATCATAATTACTTATTACTCTTTACTGAGCGGGGAAGATGCTTCTGGTTAAGAGTATATGAGATTCCAGAAGGATCTAAAACCGGGACAGGAAGAGTATTGCAGAATATTGTCAGCATTCCTAAAGATGATAAAGTCAAAGCTTATATCATGGTAGAAGACTTGACTGATCAGGAAGTCTTGAAGTCGCATAATATCATATTTGCCACGCAAAATGGAATTATCAAGAAAACCAGTCTGGAAGCTTACTCAAGACCTAGAGTCAATGGAATTAACGCCATTACTATTAAGGAAGATGATACATTGCTAGAAGTGAAACTTACAGATGGTAATCAGAATGTCATGTTAGCGAGTAAATCAGGAAGAGCTGTAAGATTTGAAGAGTCTCAGGTTAGACAGATGGGTAGATCGGCAGCAGGGGTTAGAGGAATGAATATTGATGTGGAAGATGGTGATAGAATTGTCGGTATGATAGTAGATAATCCTACTGAAGAAGATAAAGCACTTCTGGTTGTATCTGAGAATGGATTTGGCAAGCGGTCACTTGTAAGTGAATTTAGGATTATTAAGAGAGGTGGTAAAGGGATGAAGAGCATGCAGGTCACAGATAAGACTGGGAAAGTAATAGCGGTGAAGAATGTAAATGAAACAGATGATTTGATGATAACTACCAAGGCAGGCATAATGATTAGAATGAAGGTAGCAGATATCAGAGTGATGGGAAGAGCTACGCAAGGAGTTCGGGTTATCAAGCTAGGGAAGGATGATGCTATAGCGGATGTGGCTGTTATTTCACTAGATGAGTCGTCATCAGACGAAGAAGAATAATCTATGCTTAGAAAATCTTAACTAAATTTAAGATTCATTTAATACAGTATATCAGTTAAGACTGATAGGTGGTTCTAAGAACCGAATCAATTTTTTTCTAAATTCAATAAATACGATGAAAAATTTATTACTAATCGTCTTCATTTCTTTGTTTTCTGGAGCAGCTGTAATAGCTCAGGATGCATTTAAAGATCTTAAAAATGCGGAGAAAGCAATTAAAAAGTATGTTTCAGATACTAATAATGGAGATCAATTAACAAAAGGAATCCAGTTATTAGAATCTGCTTTTGCTTCCGATGAGGTTATGGCAAATGCGAAATCATGGATCACAAAAGGTAAAGTTTTATCCCAGTTAGCAGAAGTTGAAATGCGAAATAAGACACTTGATCTTGAAGGCACATATGTGATTAATGCACCTAATTCTGCAAAAGATGCCTATGATGCATTTGTGAAAGCATCTACTATGGCTGAAAAGAAAAACGAGAAGAAAGAAGTTCAATCAGGACTATCTCTATTAGAACCTACACTTAATAATTATGCCATTCTTGCATACCAAAATAAAGACTTTGCAGGGGCATATGATAATTTCTCGAGAACGATTGATGCAGCAGAAATGCTATCACAAATGGGAAAGGAGTCAAGATTGTCAGATCCAGCTACAATGAGTGAGCAGTACTTCTTCACTGCGGTAAGTGCTTATTACAACAAAGATTTTGATAACGCAAAGCCATTCTTAGATAAGCTCTACGCTGAAGGGTCAAAGGAGGCTTTTGTATATGATGCCCTTTATAATGTCAATGCTGAAAGTAATCCTGAGAAGGCACTAGAGTATTTGGCTAAAGGAAGAGAGTTACTTCCAGATGATACTAGCTTATTATTCACTGAAATAAATCACTTCTTAAATACAGGTGAGCTTAATAAGTTAATTGGCAAACTTGAGATGGCAATAGAAAAAGAGCCTGAGAATGTTTCAGTGTATAACACATTAGGAAGTGTTTATGATCAATTGCAACAGCAAGAAGAAGATCCAGCTAAGTCTGCAGGGTATAGAGAATCTGCAGAGAGCTACTACCAGCAAGTATTAGATTTAGATCCGAAAAATTTTGATGCTACTTACAGTATTGGTGCATTGTACTATAATAAAGCAGCTACCTATGTTGACGAGCTAAATGAATTGTCTGCGGACTTTTCAGCAGCAGGTATTAAAAAGTATGACGCAAAGAAAGCTGAAATGGACGGTTTGTTTAATCAAGCATTACCATTTTTTGAAAAAGCAGAGTCAATGAATGAGAAAGATTTAAATACAGTCATAGCACTTAAAGAAATTTATGCAAGACTGAACGATTTAGAAAAATCTAATGAGTATAAAGCTAAATACGATAAATTGGCTGCAGAAAGATAATCCTCAAGTATAAAATATATTAAAACAAGGCTTCTCTAATACAGAGAGGCCTTTTTTTATTATGTATATGCTGTAAATGTTTTCTATAGTCTTCTGAGAATGATATCATTACCTATCTTAGCTTCTATGCAGACAAAAAATATATTAGCACAGCTAGGGTCATTATTAATTATTCTATTAAGCATAGGATGCACACAGAGTAACCAAACAACCAAATCAAAAAGTGAATACAGAATCCCAGGTGCATATAAAGCACTTAATCTGTGGAACTATACACGAGCTTATCCTAATAAAGATATATCTAATGAGGGGTACGGATTGGCTTTTGATCATCATAGGGAACAATTCCTACAAAGAACAAGAAGCAATAGGAACAATATAGAGGCCATGGGCCCTCTCAATACGACAGGACGAACACTGACAATAGCTGTCAATCCCCAAGCCCCAGAAACGATTTATGCTGGCTCTGCAAGTGGAGGTTTGTGGAGGAGCAGAAATCTAGGTTTAGGCATCTCATGGGAGTACGTAGAAACAGGCTTTCCAATACTAGGAGTCAGTACAATAGAGTTTGCACCTCAAGATAGTATGGTCATGTATATAGGAACTGGTGAGGTATATAATTATGCTGATACAGGAACAGATGGAGCATCTAGAAGAACTAGAGGGTCTTATGGTTTTGGTATATTAAAATCAGAAGATGGAGGTGCTACCTGGGAGAAAAGTCTTGACTGGACTTACCAACAGCAGAGAGGTGTTTGGATGATTAAGGTATCGCCGCTAAATCCAGATATAGTCTATGCTGCAACTACGAATGGTATTTATAAATCGATAGATGCTGGTGATACATGGGAGTTGGTTTTTGAGAAATTAATGGGGACAGATATTGATATAGATCCACGTGATGATAATAGGCTGATAGCTGGTTTCGGAAATCTTGGATCAAGCGGTAGAGGATTGTTTTATTCCGGTGATGGAGGCACTACTTGGACTCAGGTAGGTGCTCATGATGACTTCCAAGGTAAAATCCTTATTGCAAGAGATATATTGCAGCCAGACATAATATATGCGTCAGTAGGAAATGGATTTGGATTTAACGATGGTGATACACAGTTATTAAAATCTGAAGATGGAGGACTTTCCTTTTCGCTGATAAATCGATTTGACTATTCCAGATGGCAAGGTTGGTTTGCGCATGACATAGCAGTAGATCCATTTAATTCTGATAATTTAATGGCTGTAGGCATAGGTGTCCATAAGAGCACAGATGGCGGATTAAATCTGGATGATGAAGTTAGGACAGGTGTTACAGGAGGAACACCTCCAATAGAAGGCCCTGATGGCCCTAGTGATTATGTACACTCAGATAATCACTTCGTTATGTATCACCCTACGATTGAGGACTTAATTATGATTGGGTCTGATGGAGGCGTCTTTTTATCATTTGATAATGGTGAGAATTATCGCTCTGCCAATGGAGGGATGCAGACAACGCAATTCTACAATGGGTTTAGCGTATCACACTCTGATGGAAATTTTGCCTTAGGTGGACTTCAAGATAATAGCACCGTGGTATTTAGAGGAGATGCACAATGGCAGCGAGCAGCAGGCGGTGATGGAAGTTGGACTGCTATTAACCAAATCGATAACGATTATGTATATGCTTCAGCCCAAAACCTAGCAATATTTAGATCTACAAACAATGCATTCAATTTCAATGAGCGCATTGAGCCTCCTCTTGGAGGAGATACGCCATTGTTTATTAGTCCATATGTTATCAGTGATAGCGACCCTGATATTTTATATGCTGGTGCAATGAATGTTTATAGATCGACAAATAGAGGAGATAATTGGAGACTTACCAATAGTGGACAATTTATAGACGGAGGAAACCCAGTTTTCGCGATGGATGTGCATTCAGAATTTTCAGATATTGTATATGTAGCTACTGCGCCTATCGTGAGTAATCCAAATGTGTTATCTTCTTTCGATGGCGGTGATACTTGGCAGTCTGGCAATGCAGGATTACCTGATAGAGTGCCCAATGACATTGTTTTGTCTAACGAAAATCCTGAAACTGCTTATGTTACATTTAGCGGATTTGGCACACAACATCTTTTTAGAACGACAGATAGAGGACAGACCTGGTTGGCTATTGATAGGGATTTGCCAGACGTACCTGGAAATGCAATCGCTTTAGATGAGACCAACGGCATAATATACTATGGAACAGATATCGCTGTATATTCTGCATCATACAGGGACAGCTCAGGAGAACTTATAGATGTGCCAGAGTGGACACTGTATAATGAAGGGATGCCTTTAGCTGCGATTACACTTGATTTAAAAATATCTCCAAGTGATGATAGATTGTGGATTGTCACCCATGGTAATGGAACCTTCAGAGGAGACCTAATACCAGGTGAATCAACATCTACAGAAAACGCTTCTGGTATCGCTCAGTTTTCTATAGGACCAAACCCAGTTAGTGAGCAAATTTTTATAACGCAGACAGACAGTGAATTAATTGATTGGAAGTTACGGTCCATTGCGGGAGAAATGATACTCAATGGCAATTCAAAACAAATAGATGTTTCTGCACTTATCTCTGGTACTTACATACTTGAGGTCAGAACTTCTAATGGATTTGGGACAAAGAAAGTGCTGGTCAGATAATCCAGTTATATTTTTAAATATTGAGTACGTCTGACATCTGAAAAATGCCTTTTTTGTTAGCGATGAATTCAGCGGCGAGAACAGCGCCAAGGGCGAACCCCTTTCTTGTAAAGGCTTCATGTTTTATTGTAATAGCATCTATTTCAGAGTGGTAGGTTATTTCATGTATCCCTTTCACATCAGCTTCTCTAAGAGATTTGATGGAGATTCCTTTGGCATTGATGTCTGAATCTACATCTCTATTCCATGTTGTCTTAAGAGGATGATTGTCTATTATGTGCTCAGCTAGAGTGATGGCTGTCCCACTAGGTGCATCTAACTTGGTCACATGATGTGATTCCGTTATACTGACATCATAGTCCATCTGTGATTCCATTATTTTGGCTAGATGTTGATTGACAGCGAAGAATATGTTGACCCCAATGCTGAAATTTGATGCATAAAGAAAGCTGCTTTTTGTCTCCGTGAAATCAATACAGACTTCGTCATAATTATCTAGCCAACCAGTTGTGCCACATACCGTAGGAATTGATTTCTTTGCAAGTGCTTTGAGATTCATATAGGCAGCGTCTGGCACAGAAAATTCTATGGCAATGTGAACATTATCTGGAAATTGTTCTATGCGAGATGGCCCATCATTGTTGACAATGGCAACAATATGGTGACCACGTTCTTTTGCTACTTTTTCTATGGTCTTACCCATTTTTCCATAACCAATTAGTGCAATATTCAATTTATTAGAAGCCATTAGATATTTTCGTGTGGTAAAGGTAATTTTTCAACATAATTAAATTGTAAATCTTGATAGATAATGATTTATTGCTTCGTGCAATAAGAAAAGAAAAAGTAGAACGGCCGCCTATCTGGTTAATGCGCCAGGCAGGAAGGATACTTCCTGAATATAGAGCCATCAGAAATTCTTTATCGGGATTTGTAGAGTTGGTTACAACCCCGCATCTAGCCGCTGAAGTTACAGTTCAGCCAGTGGATATTCTTGGGGTAGATGCTGCAATTATATTCTCAGATATCCTTGTGATACCTGAATGTATGGGCTTGCCTTATGAATTAATAGAAAAGAAAGGCCCCTTCTTTCCACGGACTATACAGTCGAAAACTGATATAGACAAGCTCGATTCTGGCAAAGTGGCTGCAGAAAAATTAACATACGTGTATGATGCACTCAATTTGACAAAGAAGGCATTAAATAACCGGGTGCCATTGATTGGCTTTGCTGGGGCACCTTGGACACTTTTTTCTTATATGTTAGAAGGGCAGGGGTCTAAGACCTTCTCTAAAGCCAAAGCTTTTTTATATAAGGAACCTGTGTTGTCACATAAATTGCTCGATAAAATTACTTCTACGATTATCGCTTACCTTAATCTAAAAATAAAATCGGGCGCAGATGTAGTCCAAATATTTGATTCATGGGCAGGCATTTTGAATCGACAGCTGTACAGTGAATTCTGTATTCCATATCTGAAAAGAATACTTGCTGAAGTCACAGAGGTCCCTAGGATTTTATTCTGTAAAGGAGCCGTATTCTCTATGGATGACATCGTTCAGCTGACACCAAATGTGGTTGGGTTAGACTGGACAATAGACAGAGTCCAATGGAGGTCTCAGCATGGTAACGAAATAGTCGTTCAGGGAAATCTAGATCCATGTGTTCTTTATGGCTCACATGAATTGATATATAATCAGGTGAACAGTATAACTAAAGAATTAGGACCCTATCATGTATTTAATCTTGGACATGGGGTGTATCCTGATACTCCTTTGGACAATGTGAAGTACCTTATTAATCAAGTTAAGAGGATTAAGTGTTGATTATCAATGTGTTACATTCAAGTTTGAAGGCTAAATGCTAATAATTTTTGAATACTAGGTCCAATCATCTATTTTTGGCGTCTGCAAATTTTCTACCCATGACCTATCCTGCACACCTAAAAACAATAGAAAGCAATGGGTTGGTTTAAAAGATTCAAAGATGGCATACAAACAGCCACCAAGAATAAAAAGGAGGCTCCTGATGGATTATGGTACAAATGCAGATCTTGTGGAGAGACTGGAACTGTAAAGGAGTTTAAGGAGCAGTTTTACATATGTCATAAGTGCAGTCATCATGCTCGTATAGGTTCATATGATTACTTCGATATTATATTCGATGGTAAGTTTGAGACCTTATTTGAAAATCTGATATCTACAGATTTTTTAGATTTCACAGACTTAAAATCTTATTCAGACAGGCTAGACGCAGCCAAGAATAAGACTGGCTTGACAGAGGCGATTACAGTTGCCATAGGTAAAGTGAATAAAAAACCACTTGTTATTGCAGCTATGGATTTTAGCTTTATAGGAGGGTCTATGGGTTCAGTAATGGGAGAACGGATATCTAAAGCTATAGACTACTGCTTGAAGCAGAAGACACCTTTGATGATACTTTCTAAGACAGGAGGTGCTCGTATGATGGAATCGGCTTTTTCACTTATGCAGATGGCTAAGACTTCAGCAAAGCTGTCATTATTAGCAGCAGCTAAGGTGCCATATTTTTCATTTCTGACAGATCCTACGACGGGAGGTGTTACGGCCTCGTTTGCGATGCTTGGAGATATTAACTTTTCAGAGCCTGGTGCTCTGATAGGGTTTGCTGGTCCTCGTGTGATTAAGGAAACCATAAAGAAGGATTTGCCTGAAGGGTTTCAGAGTTCCGAATTCTTGCTGGACCATGGATTCTTGGATTTTATCGTAGATAGGAAAGAGTTGAAATCGAAAATTTCTGATTTGCTATTACTCTTCCATCCAGCAATTACGACATAGTAAATACTTTAAAAGTTTTTTCTAGAGGATTGCAGTGAGGAAGCATTTCATCTATGATTTCTTCCCCATATTGAGATATATACTGAAGTATATTATCATGTCTTTCTTGAAGCCCATTTGGAAATAGCTTGGCTTGCAACTTATCCATCCTGTTGATATTGATGGACTCTTTTTGCTTCAGTGCCTTTTTCATCTTGTTTTCGAGATAGTCTAGACTTTTCTTGAGTTTGGTCTTTTCAGACCCCACGCTTTGTCTCAAACTGCCGTCTAACTTGGCTACTTTATTTTCTACAGTTTCAAAAATCTTTTCTATAGCTTGTCTTTCTTCATCCAAAAGGTAATCAGGATGTTCATCACTTTGTATCATTCTTTCTATGAGAGTTCTTTTTTCCATAAAAACATCTTGTAGAGTTATATCTAGCTTTGACATTGATTTTAAATCTCCAGAAGTCAGAATCATAGCCGACCTCCTCCTGATAAGCATAGGCATGGGTACACCAAAATGTTCAAATTGGGTTTTCCTTTCTGTCCAATAAGCTAATTCACCACCTCCGCCAATGTAGGCCAAGTTAGGCAGGATTGACTCTTGGTAAAGCGGACGCATAACCACATTTGGAGAGAATCTTTCTGGGTGGTTATTTATTTCATTGATTATCTCATCTTCAGTAAAGCTGAGGTTTGTATTATTAATTTTAAAATTGCCCTCTTCCAATAGAACTCTATTCCTTCCGGAATCTCCTGTGTAAAAGAAGTTGATTGGGCGAGCATGTGCTTGTGGTTGAAAATTGAGGAAAGCTTCTATACTTACTTGGGTCTTTTGGACCAACTGTTGGCTTGGCCCTTCCAATATTTCCTCAGTTATTATGGGAATAAATGCCTTTTTTAATGCTGGATTGTCCATCACGATAATAACTAAGCCGAGGTGGTCAAAGAGCCTGTGAGTAAGCTTGAATGCGAAATCCTGATAATTGGTAGACTGAGCTAAAATCCCAGAAATATCAGTCAGTAAAGTTTGTGCTTTACTATTTGGACCTAGAATTTCTATCGTTTCTTCTATGACCTCTTTCAACCCATCCGTACTAAAATGACCAACTGACCCAATACCATCGTTTTGCCATGTTATATTCTTCCCGTACAAACTAAGGTGATTGATTTCTTCGAAGTCATGGTCCTCTGACCCTACAATAAAAATTGGTATAATGTTAAAGTCAGTATATGTTTCGGTTAGCTTCTGGGCTAGATTTATCGTGCTTAGAATCTTGTATATATAATAAAGAGGGCCAGTCAGCAGAGAGGGTTGATGTGCTGTGGTGACAGTAAATGTATTATCCTTCTCTAGTAACGCTATATTCTGCTTAGTCTTAGCAGAGGTATTACATTGGCTGTACTGACTTGAAACTACTTTATGTAACAAAGCTCTGTCTACAGAATGCTTTGACTTAGCCTCAATCAAATCTGGAAAGGATGTTAGGCTAGGTATAAAACTCACGAAGTCTTTGAATAGCTCCGGATTTGTATAATAGCTGCAATCTCTATGCGAGACTTGTCTGACTTTTTCTACTGGTATATTGTCGACCTTCATAAAATATTTGACCCTCTTAAAGCACAAAGGTAGAAATAGCAAACTAGGAAATTGTTTGATATATGGACAAAAAAATAAGAGGTTGTACTTTACAACCTCTTAACAGGGCAATATTTAAAAATCAGTTAAACTTAAATCAGTCCACTTTCGGACCAATCTTATATAATAGATACCTCTTGATGTCAAAACGTTGCTTCAAAAGCAAAAAAAAAGATTGGAAATCGATGTTTTCGACTTAAAACCCTTGGAAATACTGGGGTTTTCCAGGAATTAATTTTTGATATAGGTCTAAATAAAACCGATTTAAGTTGTTATAGAAGGTCACTTTAGCCATCCTTTCAAGCATTTTATTTCGTCAGACACCAAAAGGTGACTGTGATTTCTTTTAAGGGAAGTACATTTGTGACATTAAATGACGAATTGGAGAATATAGACTATGGCAGACCCTAAGAGATATGAGTTACGTGGTGTTTCAGCCAGCAAAAGCGAGGTTCATGCTGCTATAAAAGGCCTTGATAAGGGTTTGTTTCCTTTAGCATTTTGTAAAGTACTACCAGATGTTGCAGGTGGTTCAGATGATTATGTGAATGTCATGCATGCTGATACTGCTGGAACAAAGACCAGTCTCGCTTATATGTACTGGAAGGAAACAGGAGACCTTTCGGTTTGGGGGGGCATCGCCCAAGATGCTATTGTTATGAATCTGGATGATATGGCTTGCATTGGAATTACAAATGATATTCTCTTAAGCTCTACTATCGGTCGAAACAAAAACCTGATTTCTGGTGATGTCATAGCTACAATCATTCAAAGTGCTACAGCATTTTGTGAGATGCTAAAGGACCATAATGTCCATGTACACTCAGCTGGTGGCGAGACAGCAGATGTAGGGGATATTGTCAGGACGATTGATGTTGGATATACAGCCTTCGCACGGGTGCCGAAGGCAGAATTAATTGTCAATGATATAAAACCTGGACAGGTTATAGTTGGATTAGCTTCATATGGGCAAGCAACTTACGAGAGCAGTTATAATGGTGGTATGGGGAGTAATGGGTTGACATCCGCAAGGCACGATGTGTTCTCTAATATCTACAGTACAAAATATCCTGATAGCTACGATTATCATACACCAGCAGAGTTAGTGTATTCAGGCAATAGAATGTTGGATGAAACAATCGAGATTGATGGTCAAAATATTTCTGTAGGAAAACTAGTCTTATCACCGACTAGGACCTTCCTTCCTGTGCTAAACAAAATGCTTGCTGAGCACAAATCATCGATTCGAGGAATTATTCACAACACAGGAGGAGCCCATACTAAAGTGAAGAAGTTTGCACCAGGGGTCAAAATAGTAAAGGATAATTTGTTACCTGTACCACCTTTGTTTGATATGATAAGGGAAGCCTCAGGTACATCTTGGGAAGAGATGTTTCAGGTTTTTAATATGGGGACTAGATTAGAAGTATATACAGATGAGGAAACAGCAAAGAGTCTAATAGATATAGCAACTGGATTCAATATCGATGCACAGATTGTAGGTAGGGTAGTATTATCAGAGAAGTCTGAGATTGAATTACATCATGGAGAAGATATATTCCATTATTAGAAATTATTCTTCTTCAGAATCAAGAACATCTTTAACCATCTTCTCACCCTCTTCCATTACGTTTTTTAGTGTAGAGGCCGTGTCCTCCATGCGATCAGAAAGACCTGAGGTGACTTGCTTGCCTTTCTCTACAATCTTATCACCCACATCTTTGATTTTCTCAGCGTCTATATTATCGCTGATCACATTTTTTGTTTGTTGATAGACCATCCCTGCTTTTTCTACAATCTTACCAGAAGAGGTTTTGAGATTGTCTACTGCACTGGTAATGTATTCTTTCTCTATAAGATTATCCAGCATGTCCATCGACTGCGAAGTGGTTTTAGTTGCTTTCTTGCCCGACTTGAAGAGTATTTTAACTAGTTTCTTAATCATATGGTTTAATTATTAATGATATCCAGTATAGGTATGTGGGGTGATAGCTTTCATCTCTTTCTTAACCGAATCACCGACGTTTAAAGTTTCTATATAGGCATGAATATTTTCTCGATTGATGCTGGCATTACCTCTCGTCAAGGCTTTTAGTGCTTCATATGGCTTAGGATATCCTTCCCTTCTGAGTATGTTTTGGATCCCTTCTGACACCACAGCCCAATTAGCTTCAAGGTCAGATTTCAACCTAGTTTCATTGAGCTCTATCTTACCCAATCCTTTCAATAAAGACTTGAACCCTATAGTCGTATGCGCAAATGGGACACCAAGATTTCTTAGAACTGTGCTGTCTGTCAGGTCTCGTTGTAATCTTGATATAGGTAGCTTGTTGGCCAGATATCCAGCCATGGCATTTGCTATCCCAAAGTTACCTTCTGCATTTTCAAAATCAATTGGATTTACTTTGTGCGGCATAGCGGAAGAACCTACCTCGTTAGCCACCACTTTTTGTTTGAAGTAATCCATGCTGATATAGCTCCACATGTCTCTAGCAAGGTCTACAAGTATGGTGTTGATTCGAGAGACATTTTGCATGATAGCTGCAATGTCATCATAGTGTCCAATCTGGGTTGTAGATTGCGAACGCCTAAGTCCTAAGTCTGTAATAAGCTTGTCCGCAAATGAGGTCCAGGTGATATCTGGAAAAGCAACATGATGCGCATTGAAATTGCCTGTAGCACCACCAAATTTGGCATAGATTGGCTGTTGCTCTAATTGTGATTTCTGATTAAGAATTCGTTCTGTAAATACTCTCAATTCTTTTCCTACAGTGGAGGGACTTGCAGCTTGGCCATGAGTACGACTGAGCATAGGTATGCTTTTGTATTGCTCAGACAAGGCGACTAGAGTGTTAAGGACAGATTCTAGTTCTGGGAGATATTGATCTTGTAGAAAATCTCTAAGCAGCAGCGGCGTTGCTGTATTATTGATGTCTTGTGAAGTCAATGCAAAGTGAACCCACTCCAACAGTGATTCCAATCCCATCTCAGTCAATTTGTCTTTGATGAAATACTCTACAGCTTTCACATCATGATTGGTGGTTTTCTCTATATCTTTTATGGCCTGAGCATCTTCTTCTGAGAATTTTATATAGATGGACTTAAGCTTTTCAGGTATTGGTTTTAACTGTTTTAACTGAGGTATACCTAAGTCGGCTAGAGCTAATAGATATTCAATTTCAACAATTACTCTGTACTTGATGAGGGCATATTCAGAGAAATAGTCTTGAAGGCTTTTAGTCTTGTTGGCGTATCTTCCATCTATAGGGGATATACTCTTGAGCATATATTGAATTTTGCTCAAATGTAAGGAGAAGATATAAGGCATAGGCCAATATTCTATTGTGCAATTGTTATTTTACCTGCTTTAGAATATTATATATGATATATAAGAAATGGAGCTTATTGTTCTCCTTCTTATGTCAAGGATAATTGTGGAGTGCAGTGATTAAACTAATCCAAGCAACAAAAAAAAGCCCGACTTTGCAGCCAGGCTTCTTAATCCATTTTTTCATTATCTATCCACTTCTAAGACAGATAATAAGCCTTGTACCCCTATTAGATAATTATATTTTTATTATTTAATTTATAAATTATTGTTAATCAGTAATTTATTTCCTTCTTGAATCTCTTGTGTGACCATAACCAAAGCGCTGGGCTTTCAGACACAAGCTGTTCTAGAAAGCTTGCGTAGGTTTGAGTAATCTCTTTTGCACTATCAAACTCTGAGGAGTTCCCAAGTAAGACAGCTTCCATCTCATAGTATCCTCTTTTAACCTTTGTGACTTTAAAATCTATCATGGGGACATCTGACTTAAGCGCATAATGAGCAACACCAGAATGAAAATCTATTTGCTTATTGAAGAAGGAGACTTTGACTGTTTTCTCTTTGCCACTAGGTCTCTGGTCAGCAATGAATACGATGCATTCTGGTTTTGTTTTTTGAGGAAGGCTGCTCAGGTAGTGACCAACCTTATCAGTAGGAACAACACTTACATTAAAACTGGAGCGACCATTTTGGATGTATTTGTTTGTGTATGGATTAGACAGTTCCTTGACGACACCCACAATGTGATGTTGGGTTTGAATCCCAAGACACATGGCTGCCCATTCCCAATTATTGAGATGCTGTGCATAGATGAATAGGTGTCGACCTTCATCAAAATAGGTATTTAGAAATTCTGGATTAATAAATTTGAATCTGTGCTGTAGCTTATAGGGTGACATACTCATTCCTTTAAGCGTTTCGAGTATGAGATCTATGAAATAGCTGTAATATTCTGAGATAGTACTGGCGACCCACTCATCAGATTTGTCAGGAAATATGAATCGGATATTTTTATCTATAACGGATAACCTGTACTTGAAGCCATTCTTTAGAATGAATCCTAGCATATCCGAAAATAAATAGAGTAGCTTGAAAGGCACTAACCAAAAGATGAACACGATCAGTCTAAGTGTTATGTAGCTAAGAATATTACCCATGAATAGAAGGCTTAGATAATGTCAGGGAATTTAATCTCCTCATCATCATTAATAATAAACGATGCGCTATTTTGCTTCATTAGACTGAATGCATTATAAGATAGTGAGTAGAACTTAGAAGTTAATTTTGATTTCAATTCATCTAATGAAGTGAACTGCCCATCTCTGAATTTGTAAGTTTGTTCAAGCAGTCCGGATTCTATTTTCAAGATATAGCGACCACTCATTATCATGGCAGTACATCTGAGTTCTTCATATGTCCATTCACCCAATATTCTCATCGTTTGTCTTTTGGTGATACTTCGTTTTAATACTGTTACTTAGGCTTTTGTATAATTCTCTTAGGATAGGCTTGTCTTTTAGCAGGTCCAAATGTCTTTTTTCTACTTTGATATCTTTCCTGAAGGCAGGACCTGTTTGGTTATTGCATACATCACCACTGAGCATTCTAGTGAATGTTGTTTGTAGAATGGCGTCAAGCATACGTGGATCTAATCCTGATTCACTTAGGTAATCTTGAGCTAGACAAACCAAGTGATTTGAGAAATTATTGAGAAAGACTGCACTCATATGATACTGCCCTCTTTCATCATCATTTGCTAAGGATACTTTAGAGGAGACTTGACTTACTATCATCCTCAATGTACTCATTGTATAATCATTACTGCCGTGTATCAGAAACGGTACTGTCCCTATATCTAGAGGGTTATTCATCTTGAAAGTTTCCAGAGGATATAGACTGCCATAGCTCTTTGCATTTCTTCCTAGTATAGTTGTTGGGGTGCCTCCTGAGGTATGACACACAATTTGCTTTTGTGATAAGGTAGGCATACTGTCCACTATATCTGAGATGGCATCATCATGGACCATAATAATATAAATGTCTGCTGTTTTATCAAGCTGCCGAAGGTTGTTTATAGAATTCGCTTGGACATTGAGTGCCAATTTCTTAGCGTGATCTAAGTCTCTGCTGTAAACTTGCGTAATTATATTACCTGCATTGTAGAGTGCAGGAATAAGGTGAGAAGCAACATTACCTGCTCCAATACTCACAACTTTAGGTAGACTAGACATACAATCTCTAAACTACCGAAGTTTTACGCCTTCTGTTATATAACCCTAGAAAGAAACCCATTAGCATTAATATAGAGCCAGCCCAGAATAGGTTTATTCCTGGAAAGACAAGGGCCTCCAAAAGTATGATATCACTACGACCTACGTTCTCAGCTACTTCTAATTTAATACTAGAATCTGTCCTAATATCTGTCGCTGTTAGCATTGTGAATTCTTCATTAGTAGGATCAACATGAGTCATTCTTATATGAACGCCACTATACGGTTCGTGAGACTTTATATTAAATGGCTTAGAATCTCTGATGATATAAATTGGAGAGAATAGTTTTTGATCTGAGACTCTGGTTATGTTGGCCATAACAGCTATATCTCCTTCTTTTTCTTCGTAGTTAGGATTATCTATTTGTTTGTCAAATCCATTAAGGGTATAAGTTTCACCATTGTAATTGAAATGACCTCCTTGCTTTACATTAAAGGAGCTATAGACCAACTTGTCTTCTGTGGTATAATAATTATCAAAGGAGGCTTCATTTAATTTTAGCTTTACCTGAAGCTCATTGATCTGGTCATTGTATTGGTATAGCAGATTTTCTCTGATGCCTATTGCTGGCTGAGCAATAAATTTCTCATCACTGTCCAATGTCATAAAATCAATTACCGCACCTATCCCTATATCATTTTTATGGTTGAGATAATCCTTGTGCTGGGGATCGAAGTCAACTTTTCTAACGATGCCATAATGTTCCTTAGTAAATATGGTATCTCCTGCTGACAACTCATATGTGACATACTCAAGAGAATCTTCTTCTTCTTGGATAAATTTTATATCCATTTGTGTCTTGGGTAATGAAGCAACGGTCGTAAATATATCCTTATGCAAGTAATGTTTTGCATCGGGATTGGTAGTAGCCACCTGAGTCATGTCATTAGAGAAAAGCACATTGGGATAGACATAGAATGGCTTTTCCTTTCCCTTCTCCGTTTCTTTTTCAAACTTTACTTTAAATGTTCTAGTGAGTCGTTCTATTGTATCTCCTTCATAGGTAAGCCAGTACCCATTGACATACATCGGTTCGTTCTTGATTAGTGTGACAGCACTTGCCAAATCCTTCTCTTTCATGAGTCCTTGCATTGCAAACTTATTAGTCGTAATAACTGACTCGTTGAGTCCACTTGCAACGATACCTAGAATCATCAAACCAAACCCGAAATGCGATAAAACGGCAGATGTCATTCGACCTTGCTTATTCGCCTTAGAGATTAGATAAGCGATGTTGGATATAATCGTGAAGAATGCACAAACAGTTAGGACTACATATTTCCAGTGGACGTAATCTATCCATAGAGACATTAGAAAGGTTAGAAGACCTGCCAAAGCAAGGAAAAAAACTTGTTGTTTGATAAGACTTCTATTCTGGCCACTAGACAAAGATTTGGCTCTATATCTAAGATGAATGGCCGTTGCAGAAAGCAGAGTAATCATCACAGAAATCCATATCTGAAATTTATTGAAGTGGGGGATTGGGTCATCTATAACAGTCCCCACGAACTCAGGATCGTATAATTCTATTAAAGCATTCATTACGGGCAGAGAAGTAGAAGCCGAAATGATAATGCCACTGAATAAAAGGACCAATGAACCGATTGACATCCAAAATTCTTTGGAATATATCGATTCTTCTTTTTCGTGAACTGGAATTATTTTACTCTTGACGATATAGAGTACTGTAGATAAAAGCGCAAAAAATGCAACTATGAAAATAAGTTGTGGCTCTAGTCCCATCTCAGTAAAGGCATGTGCTGAGGTATCTCCTAGGATGCCACTTCGGGTGAGATAAGTAGAATAGAGGATGAGTACAAATGCAAGGCAGTAATATATATAGGTGCTTCTTATAGCTCTCCCAGTACTCTTGGCAATTAAATTAGCATGAACGCCACCCACTAAAATGAGCCAAGGGACTAATGACATATTTTCCACTGGGTCCCATGCCCAGTAACCACCGAATGATAGTGCTTCGTAGGCCCAAGCACTCCCCATAAGTATGCCTGTACCAAGGAATCCAGCAGAGAATAATCCCCATTTTAGCGCTGGACTAAGCCAGGCTCTGTGTTGCCCAGTATAGAGCCCAGCAGCAGCATAGGCAAATGGAATGGTGACACTGGCGAATCCTAAGAATAAAGTAGGGGGATGTATGGTCATCCAGTAATTCTGTAATAGTGGATTAAGTCCACTGCCTTTGATGACTTCTACATAATCTGCTTTCTCAAATATAGGTGCCTCAAAAATATCTCTGAGCAGCGTGGTAGGGTTACTGCCTATTTTATATATGAAGTCTCCTATTTCAATATGAATACCGAGAAGCATCGATGCAAGGATAACTTCCACGATGGAAACAAACATAATCACGGAGGCTTCCCACATTTTACCTCTGGCTATAATTACCCATCCCAAAATAACATGCCAGAACATCCATAATAGAAAACTCCCTTCTTGACCTTCCCAGAAAGAAGAAAGTATATACTTCATAGAAAGGTCATCAGCGACGTGCGCTTGGGCATAGGAGTATTCGTAGTACTTATTGACCATGACATAGAATAGCACGGCAATGATGCTAAATAGAGCAATCGAGTGTAAGCCAAATCCTATTCGACCCAATTTAGTCCAATTGCCTTTAACGTCTAATTCTGTTTTGGCTCCTTGGCGATAGCAAACGACTGAAAATAAAGCAGAGCAAAAAAGCAGTATGATGGCAAAGTGTCCAATGTAACCTGGCCAGAGATGCTCGCCTATATATGTAACGTCAGCTATCAAGATGGTCTTTCTACTTCAGCTCTTAGCTGGAGTTCTTCATCTTTGTACTTGGATGGGCATTTCATTAGAACTTCATCAGCTATAAAAATGTCTCCTTCCATCCTGCCTGTAACAACTACCGTTTCAGATCTTTCAAAGTCTTGTGGCTTTGCCTTCTTTATGATGACCTTTTTACTTTCTCCATCACCATCTTTCATTTGGAATGAAAAAGAGTTAGGTGTGTTTATTGGGTCATACACTACATCTTCACTTTTGTCTATAGTACCAGCAATCTTGACTCGAGCTTGGTTAAGCTCAGCTGATTCGAAAGTAGCATATTTGCTGACATCCTTAGAAGCAGATACTATAATCGATATAGCAGCAACAAGGGCTAGAAACGCGATGAGATAACTTTTTTTCATAACTGTAGATTCTTTATGAAGTTGTTGCTGCAAAAATACTTAGCAATCACATCTTTATCTATATGGATAGGAGTATTTAAATGACTTTTCATCAATATTTATTCAAATAATGCCTCTACAAATGCACCTTTATTAAATACCTGCAATTGTTCAATCCCTTCACCTACACCGATATATTTAATTGGAATTTTGAACTGGTCTGAAATTCCCAAGACAACGCCTCCTTTTGCTGAACCATCTAGTTTGGTCATTGCCAAAGAAGTTACATGAGTAGCTTCAGTAAACTTGTTAGCCTGCTCTATGGCATTTTGCCCAGTAGTCGCATCTAGCACTAGCAGGACCTCGTGCGGAGCTCCAGGAAGTTTTTTGTTGATTGATGCATTGATTTTAGTAAGTTCAGTCATCAGGTGCTTCTTAGTATGAAGCCTTCCTGCGGTATCTATGATACATACATCCACATCATTATTCATGGCATACTGTACAGTCTCATAGGCTACAGCAGCTGGATCTGTATTCATTCCTTTAGAATAGAAGTCCGCCCCATTTCTATCCGCCCATATTTTGAGTTGATCTACGGCCGCCGCTCTGAAGGTATCAGCGGCACCAAGAACAATTTTCTTACCTCTCTTTTTGTATTGATGTGCCAGTTTTCCTATCGTTGTTGTCTTACCTACACCATTGACTCCGACCACTAGTAAGACATAGGGCTTATGAAAATCAGGGAAGACAAAGTCTTCTATATCTTCAGTGTTGTTTTCACCTAGAATATCTACGATGACTGACTTGAGAATACTGTTGAGCTCATTGGTGTTGAAATACTTCTCTTCTGAGACTTTCTTTTCTAGTCGCTCTATTATTTTGACAGTAGTATCTAATCCTACATCAGAAGAAATGAGGATGCCTTCTAATTCGTCCAGAAAGGACTCATCTACCGTTGACTTTCCCGCAACAGCCTTAGCTATTTGGCCAAATAGCGATTTCTTTGTCTTTTCAACTCCTTGATTTAGCTCCTTTTTTTTATCTCTAGTAAAATACTTCTTAAATATGCCCATTAACACTATCTGTTTGTTCTTATAAAAAAAGGCAAAGTATCTATGTTACCTTGCCTTTTTATATATCTCTAGTTGAAATTTTGCTGATTACTTCTTAGCAAAGAATTCTTTTACTTTGTCTTTATGCACCATCATTTCCTTGTAGGTGTATTTTCCAGTTACTGGATCTTTGATGCTTTTAATAACTTTTGCGAAATCTCTACCTGAACCAGCGTTCGCGGCTCTCTGAGCAACCCTCGCATTCTTTGATACTTTAGCCATGGTATATTATTTTATTTCTTTATGAATTGTATACTTCTTAAGCACAGGATTATACTTTTTAAGTTCCATTCTATCTGGTGTGTTCTTCCTGTTCTTTTGCGTCACATATCTAGATGTACCTGGCATGCCAGAGGTCTTATGCTCAGTGCATTCTAGAATAATCTGAATTCTGTTGCCTTTTGATTTTTTTGCCATCTGCTGTGTTTCTGTTATTCTTTCTTAAATCTTACTTCAGGTCAATGCCTACATCGAAACCAGCCTTTTGCTGTCTTTTGATGAATTCATAGATTCCAACCTTATTTATAGTCCTCATCGCAGAGGCAGATATCTTTAGTGTGACCCACTGGTCAGTCTCAGGGATATAGTATCTCTTAGTATTAAGGTTAGGTAGAAACCTTCTTTTCGTTCTTCTCTTAGAGTGAGAGACATTGTTACCCTTTATGGGCCTTTTACCTGTAAGTTGGCATATTCTAGACATAACTAAATACTCTTCTTTAAAATTAAGAGTGCAAAAGTAGGACTTTTAGCCATCATAGAAAACATAGAAGGCCTATAATCTTGATTAATTCTCATAAAATGGCCTAAAAAGTCTACGAATACCTAAAAAAAACCACAACCTGTCTACATAACTCTACAAAGTCCCTACTACTCAGAATTATTAATGCAATCTGCTTTGCAAAATTTTGACTATTGGAAAAGTCAATTAGTGGAATATTGTTCTGTACGTGTCTACCAAATGTATTATTGGTCAAAAAAAAATTTTGAGAACGTAAAATAGAATATTTAAAAGAATGAGAATTCAACTAACACTCTTATTATTATTGGGCTTTTGTATGACAGCCCTTGGACAACAATGGTCGATTGGTCCAAAAATTTCATACGGTTTTGTATCGCAATCTGAACAAGACATTAGAATTATACCTTCATCTAATGTAGCACCACCAGTACTAAGATTCTTAGGCGGAAGTAGTGTAACATCGGTTGGTGTAATGCTTTATAACAATATCGGACCTGGTTTCCTTCAGTTTGAAGCGCTAGGGACAAGATATCGTCAAGAGTATTCATCACAAGATTTTTTCAGATCTAGTCAAGCGCCAACAATTCATGAGGAATCAAGATTAATAATTGAACTACCTGTTACTGCAGGTGTCAATTTCATGGAAAACTTCAAACTTGGTCTTGGTCCAGTAATGGAATTGCTTGTAGACAAAAACTCGGAACTTAGAAATGTAGAAAACTATCAAGATACTGAAAGTGATATCTCCACAGGATTCCAAGGGTTACTTGGATATAAAGCTGGAAATGTTCATATAGATCTAAGGTATTTACACAGATTTGCTAGTGTGGTTGACAATTTTACTATTGGTAATGACATTTTGAAGCAAAACAAAAGTGCAAACAGAATCACACTTTCTGTAGGCATTATTTTCGGAAGCGGTAAGCCACTTGGCGATGAGACAGAAGGATTAGATGCAGAAGAACAACTTATTGGATTTTAGTAATTCATAAAATAAAACACAAGTAAATTGAGCGAATGTAAAAGTACATTTCGCTCTTTTTTTTTGTAAGAATCTAAAGTTTGTTCGGACTTGAGCAGAAAACAAGAGAAAGGGAATTAACTAACCATTCTTGATGTTAGATAACATAGCATATTTCATGTTGACTCTATTTCTTACATTAGCATAATATATAATATATAGTTATGAGTAGAGCTGCCTTTGGCAAGTTTGTAAATTCACTTTCTGAAGATGACTTAAAATCAGAACTCAAATTGCTCTACAGTAAGTTCGATGATATCAAGAAGCATTATGCTATGGAATTAGGTAGTGATGCTGACAGGAAAAAGTTATTCGATAAAGCGAAGAAAGAAATACGGAATTTGCTCTACATAGGAGAAAAAGCACGCAAAAGACCTCGTATTCAGAAAATTAAGAACAAACTCAAGGAAATTTCTAAGCTTTCCATTTTCCAACATGAGACAGCGGATCTATATCTCTATGCCGCTGAAAAAGAAATGTCATACATATATGCTAGGCACTCCAGCGTAAAAGCACTATACAATAATTGTAAAGAAAATTTTATCAAGGCATGTGATCTTATAAATCAGTTGTCACTCCAAGATGATTTCCATCAGCGATGTAGCGATCTTGTCGATAAAGCAAATCATGTCTTTCTCATTGAGCATGAAATCAAAGCAGCCTACAAGGAGGTTTTTGAATAAAGTTTTCAAAGTTGGACGTAATAAACATCCATGTCATTCCTGGTAATATTATTCACCCTGAATGCCCCCGCCTGATTATCACAGTGTTCCAACAAATCAAAAACTAAGCACGTATTTGAAAGTCCAGAGAAAATAAGTGTGAAGGCATATTCACCTGGACCAATTTCTTTCCACTCAGGATAATAGGAAATGTTTTCAGCATGTACCAACTCAGAGCGATGGTCAGAATGATGATCATAAAGGTAGGTGCTAGGCCATATTCTTATGTATGTCGGATGCGTTGACCTTTGGATACAATGCACAATGACTTGACCCTGTTCTTGCGTCATCGTTGCCAGTGCTGCTAACAAGTCAGGACTAATGATTGATTTTGGTTTAGTAATGATCGTTGGTGATTCCATAGGATACTTATCAATAAAAAAATATCGTGCAGATAGATTGCACTAAGTTTGGTTTTTTTGGAATTGTTAATTGAAATTATAATTCATTTGATAGAGTGTCTAATAAAATCTGAATAATATGAACCGAACTAAAATCTTCACCATCGTAAGGGATATTAATAAAGGAAGAACCTTTATGCGCAGCCAACTTCCGCAAACAGTAAGAAATAAAAAGCTTTGGGACGAATTAAGATCCGAAATTAGAGATGGGTATTCTATAGACTTGCCTGTACAAAAATCGCATGACCAAGACCATCGAGCCTAGATCGAGTTTTAGTAGATCGTCATTGGTTTAAGGCGAGAGTGAGAAAGAGCTGTCATTGTTTTTTGTTATTTTCTTTAGAGCAGGGTAGGAATACTCTGCTTTTTTTTGTTGCACCATTCTACAAGTAGTGTAAAACAAGAGTCTATTCTATTTCAGGCTTGTATAGTCCATAGGACAATTGCATCTTGTTATGGTTAAATTTTTACTTTATGCACTCATTTTTGTGTTATCTTCATATATAGGTGTTCAAGGGTTATCCTCCTCAGATGATAATGAGGACAATCTATCTCACTTTCTACGGTTATGACTCGCTATGAAACCTCCATTTTTGATAGGTCTATCCAGATAATTTAACAGACGAATACGATATAGGCACTCTTTTTGTACCTATAACGACAGTTTTAAAGAAAAAAAAAATAGATTAATGAGAAGTCTATGGAAACCTGGGTTGGTTATACTAACCCTCCTTGGCGCTATGTGCGCCCAAAGCATACGTGCTCAACAAGTTACATTTAGTGATGTCACGTCTATAATGACGGAACGACAAAAAGGCTCTCCGATATGCAAGGGCTTTGCTGATGTAAATGGTGATTTTAGAGATGACCTTATAAGGGCTGCTAATGGCAGTGAACTCATGGTTGATATTCAATCTAACAATGGTGAGTTTTTTCAGAACATTGTCCTTGATACCACAGAAGGCTCTACTTGGGCTATCCTTGTTGGTGATTTGGATAATGATGGCCTGAATGACATCATGTCTGCTGGTGCTTATAATGGCTTCAAAGTTTATGAAGAAGAATCAGAATTTGGTCGGTTTATACCTGGACAAATTTCTGAGACAGACTTCTTTGCGCAAGGTGCAAACTACATTGACATCAATAACGATGGCTGGTTAGATGCCTTTATCTGTGATGATGATGCGCTGAGCGAAGTCTATATCAATGATGGTACTGGTATACTTGTAAGAGATACGAATTTGATTGATATGAGGACCTTTCCAGTATCAGATAATTCGGGCAATTATGCTAGTGAATGGGATGATATAGATGGAGATGGAGATTTAGACCTTCACATAGGGAAATGTAGATTAGTTGCTGAAGCTGATTTTTCTGACCCAAGAAGAATAAACATGCTTTTCATTAACGAGCTGAATGAAGGGGGCACCTTTAGAGAGGCATCAGAAGAATGGGGTATAAAGATTGGTGCACAGACATGGACGTCCAATTTTGGAGATATAGATAATGATGGTGACCCAGATTTGTTTTTGGCTAATCATGAATTTAGATGCCAGCTGTTTGAAAATGTAGACGGTGAGCGCTTTGAAGAGATTCCAATTTTTGCAAATGGAGAAGAGCTAGAGTTGTTTGCGTTTCAGACTTCTATGGCTGATTTTAACAATGACGGCTTCCTAGATATTCTTCTAGTTGGTGATGGCGAGCAATTACTATATAATAACGGTGATAATACATTTACCAGTGCAGTAAGCCCATTTGGACCATTGAGTCCAATCTCTTTTGCGTTGGGAGATTTGAATGAAGATGGTTACATGGATGCCTTTGCTTCATATAGACCTTTAGGCCCAGGAGAAACCGGTGGCAATGATGTGCTGTGGTTGAATTCAGGTTCAGATAATAATTACTTTGGACTTTCTTTAGTAGGGGTAGAATCCAATATTTCAGGCATAGGTGCGAAAGTAACCATAGAAGGGGAATGGGGAATACAATGCAGACGTATTCAAGCAGGTGTAGGCTACGGAATTACAAATTCCCTTACGGCTAGATTTGGTCTTGGTGACGCTACAGAAATAGACAGACTTATCATCGAATGGCCATCTGGACAGGTGGATATTTACGATGGACCTACATTAACGATTAATGAGCATTTTGTATCTACTGAAGGTGAGTGTGTGGAAAGGTTAGCAAGAACAAATGCAACAGGCACAAGATTAGATTGTACACTTTCAGGAACCTTCTTATCAGTAGACCAGCCTTTTGATAATATCTTATGGACACCATCTCAAGAAATGACGGGTGAGATTGAAGTTACAGAGCCAGGAGCATATAGTGCGGTACTTACTACAAATGGCTGCGAGAATGTATCTCAAGTGGTAATCGTAAGAGGACCGGAAGAATTAGTGATTCCCAGAGTTAATGTCGCAAATGATATAGTGCTATGTGAAGGAACAGAAGTAGAATTGATTGTGCTCAATGATAATCCATTTGAATGGAGTACAGGCGAATTAACTGAGTCCATAAGTATTAATGATTCAGGTTTATTTTTTGCCAGTAGTGCAAGTAACTGTGATACGGTACAATCAAATCCTATTCAAATAACTTTTGTAGAGCCTGATGTGCCTGGTGAAGTAAGAAGTGAAGAATTTATCGGACCACAAGTTTTAGAGCTAGAGGGCCCTAATGAATCAACAACTTGGTATAGCGACCCAGAAGGGACAAATGTTATAACTACTGGAAGCGTATTTATTACTGATGAATTATCAAGTGATACCGTATTCTATTTTGATCACGATATTAACGTTGTGGCTCCGGCTTACATAGGTGGTGTCGCAGTAGATGATACACAAGAAAGAACAGATTTTGCAGCACCTAATGTCAATGGCGCTATGTTTTTTGCCGTAGCTGAGCCTTGTTTATTCAGATCAGTCAGTGTCAATGCTCGAGTGGCTGGCCCTAGACATATACAAGTGTTTAGTTTTATCTCACAGGACTTAATAGCAGAAGCTACTGTAGACGTACCAGAAGGTATATCTGAAGTGCCACTTAATTTTACAATGGAACCTGGTTCTTACGAAATAGAGATAAATGCAGCATCTAGTATTGCTACTTTTGGTTCTGCTAATCCAGAATTAGCTATAGTAACTGGTGAATTAAATTATCCATATCAGATAAGTAATCTAGCGACTATAAGCCGTTCATTATTTGGTAGAGAATTCTTCCAGTATTTCTTTGATTGGAGAATGGAGCCGATAGTAGAAACATGCAGATCTGGAATTACACCATTTGAATTAAACTTTAACGTATCTAGCATAAGTGAGCCATTGGATTTCGAATTAGAGATATATCCAAACCCTGCTTCAGAGTTATTGAATATTTCAAGCGAGAAGAATATTACTTCACTTAATTTGGTAGATATTACAGGACGTACGCTGTTGCGAAGAGATTTGCATTCTCAAAACATCGACCTAGATGTCAGTAACTTTGAGTCAGGTACCTACTTATTAGAGCTAAGAGGAGAAGATTTTCATACCGTAAGGCAAATTGTAAAGATTCAATAAGCCATAGGAAATAAAATTTTAACGAAAAGCACAATCGATTGCAAGAGCAATTAATTGTGCTTTTTTTATTCGCTAAAATTTAGTTGACTTCATCTATAGAAAACCACTTCCTTATAGTTTTCTCAGCTAGTTTGTTGTTAGGAGTATAAGAATTATTTGCATCGCCGCCATAAGTCAGATACGAAGGAAATTTCCACCACAGTATCCCTCCATACCAATCTTCATTTTGTACACCTTCTAAGATTATTTGATAACATCTATCCTGATGTATGTCATTGTAGGTGTCATCCCCTGCTGCATGCGGGTGCTTCCATGGGGCATCTATACTTCTAAATCCTATCTCAGTGAATACAATTGGCTTGTGATGTTTGTCATATACCTTTGCAATCTTCTTCTTGACAGACTCAAAATTTTTACTGAGTTCAGCTTTAGAAGCGTTGTCTTTTTTCGACAAGGGGTAGTAGCAGTTAAGTCCAATAAAATCTAATTCATCCCAAAATTGTACTTTCTCAAATTCATCTCCCCAGTTGGCAGCATAAGTCAACTGTCCAGAGTATAATCCTCGTAGATTCTTGAATATGCCTCGCCATTCATCTTCATGTGCTAGAGTGGACTTGACAAATTCAACACCGACGCAAAGCATATCTATTTGATGGATTTCTGCCAACAAAGCATAGTGTCTTATCCACCTGTGATAGTTCTTGTAAAATTGTTTCCAGTCGCTATCATTATTCATTTTTATATCTCCTGGCCATGAGCCGCGTAGCCATATCTGAGGCTTAAGCATTGTCTTCATACCTCTAATTTTAGATTCATAGGCAGAATGAATCACACCTTGGTCGTTTTCACTTCCTGGTCTATTCGTAATGGGAAGAGGAGTAGGCTTCTGGTCATCTCGCATATATGAGTAGGGGACGATAGCTACGGCATTGCATCCGAGGTCAGCTTGTTTCTCTATGGATTGCGTAGCTAAGCCTGATAAATAACCATTAAATATGCGATAGCCTTCGTGAGCAAAATTGAATCCGCGTAAATCCAGTGCTTTGTTGACCAAAATTTCTTTCCGTGGGTACTTCTTGACCATGCTTCTCAGATAAGCTTGCCAGTCACTTTCCATTTCTCGCAACGCTGATTTAGTTGGATCCCATTTTCGATACTTCCCTATGAAAGAAGATCTTCCATATTTGTCTAACAGGAAATTAGCTAGCGCTCCCGCCATGCACTCTTTGATGAGCGGAGATTCAAATTGAAGTGTTTCAGCATTCATCAGTTCTGTTAGACTTAGCGTATTGTCAGATTCAGCTAGTCTCGCTACCCAGTACTCAAAGCCATGTTTCTGCCACTGATCTGTAAAGCTAATAGCCAAGCCCAATTCCAAGATTTCGTTATTTGGTACTCCAAGCAGCTGTCTTAGGATTAGATGATTTTCTTTCTCTATGTAGTTGTCTTTGTACTTATCATTTATAATCGTATGCACTGAGTTATTCGTAAGGTCAAAATGAGCCTGAGTTGAGTTTCCGAGTTGAAGGGCTTTTGATTCTGCGTCAGGATATATGTAGTACTTGAACTTTTGAAGAAGCTGTTTTGTGCCTACAAATTTCTGAATGTTTCCAACAGTCTTTTCTATTGATTCCCCTAAGGCGGCAAGTGCCTCCAGGGAAAGTTCAGGATTTTGAGAATAGATGTCCACATATCTATTAGATACTACTGGTTCTATAGACGTATTAAACTCGAACAGTTGGTCTGGATGTAATTGCCATTGTCGGTCAAATGAACCTATGATTTTAGTGTTGTTGCCTTCGACAGAAAAGTCATAGCTATTCCAAAGAAAATTGATTTCTGATTCTAATCTTGCTTCAAAAGCAGCCAATATAGCTGCATCATCATTGCCAGTAATTAGCGTCAGAGGAAGCGATGATTGTCGCGGGTTAGGGTAGTTGTGTATGGCTAGAATTTCATCATCGGTGTACTCTTGCTTGTTGAATGAGAAGGAATCATCTTCTAGCCTAAAAGAGATTTGATGTTCTAATTCGTCTATAAGAGACTCGTTTCTGAATTTTCCTACTAAGTATAGAATTTTGCCCTTTCTGTCTGCTTCTGTTGTTTGATTTGCTTTTTTGAAAGTGAGGTTGAATCTTTCCTGCGCTTCAGTTGATAAGCTTTTTTGAAAGGCCGTAGTTAGATGCTGGAATCTGTCTTGCAAAGTGGAATTGCTACCATCATATATTACCAGAATATCCCTGTTATTGTACTCATAGTACAACTGATATCTGCTAGGCACCTTATTATTGTCATTCTTACTAACAGTAGTTGATTGGGTGCTATTATTGACCAGTGATTTATTAGTACAAGCAACTAGACAAAATATAATAGCAGATAAGAGTAGGGGGCGGTAATATTGCATTTTAGGGAAACGTATAATAACTAGATAGTATTTTATAAGGTAGTGACATCTAATTAAGCCAAGATAACTCTACTTGCCTTTATTCCAAGTGGAATGCATCATTTTTAGGCGCCACCCATCAGATGTTTTCACTGCTAGCGCACTTTCTAGCCAACTCCCTTCATTGACCAAACTGTCTTGATTATAGAATTCAGCTTTGTTGTGATAAGCAATCTGAATAGAAGGACCATACTTGTCTACAGATAAGTAATCCATCTTGTTTATGCGTTTAGCCCTATTTTTATTGGCCAGTTGACCTCGCATAAATTGTTTTATTCTGGTATTATTCCATACTTCTCCATTCTCAAGGATGATGAAATCTTCAGTGTGATAATCTAATATTTTAGTAGAGTCTACACCAGCCCACAAATCATCGAAGGCACCTTGAATCAGATTTTTTGCGATGCTTATTTCTTCCTGGGTTATTGCCGCCACTGTAATGTCAGCTTTTGGTTGGCAGGCTAGAAGGAATATGCAGAAGAGTAGTAGTGTATGTTTCATGAGAGATATTTTTCGTATTGTAACAAATGAGTTAGGCCGCCTACGTCTTTTTTCTATCTCACAATAAATACAAGTTGGTATTAAAATTCTTGTATTGGAATTGACCATTCAATTTTGGCAGGAATAGCATCTTCAGATGTTTCATCATCTTACAAAGTTATTGAATTTAATATAGCCTATAACTTTCTTACCCGATTCAGAAACATAAGAGTCAATTGTATTCTCAGTGGATGATATAAAATGGTAGGTACAATCACGATAATAGAGTGTAATAATATGTAAAGATTCAACTGTGTTATTATCTTTATTAATTATGATATATAAATCAAGCACTTCGTCAAATTCATTTAGACTTCCCCAGATAAGTAGACATTAGATAAGTTAATTGGCATCAATTGTTTAATATTAAAATTACAAACAAATGTCAGT
>CAZQDZ010000020.1:0-76966 GCA_964591455.1 uncultured Saprospiraceae bacterium | reverse complement strand
GGGCGCTACCCTCCTCTATCCAGTAGCCTTCAACTTCATTATAAGACCATAAAGAAATGGTGCTAGGAGCGCTGTCTTTCAGACTAGACGGTATAGGAAACTCCAGAATTGCATTGCTCTCATTGTCAATATTGAGCGAAGACCCATCAGGAGCCTCTAATTCCACTTGCAGCATACCAAACGTAGATAAACCCACAAGATTATTCTCTGCATTTATCGCACTGAGATCACCCATCATAGTCATATTGAGGTCATCACCTATAGGATCTATCCAAGACATATAGACTTCATATTCTCCAGAATAGAAAGAATCATCTGCCTGCACGATGCCACCAGCCGGTAAGGAGATACGAGCACCACTATCATGACTGAGCTCACCGCCTTGCATGGCGCTTAGGCTACCAATAGACAACTTATCTCTAAGTTGGATTCTTGTATAATTATTTCTGCCTGCTACTAATCCCATTCGTCGATAGCCATCATATTTGCCAGGTGACTTCACAGATAGGTAAGCAGAATTACCTTTGGCATCAACATTGAAAAAGCTAAAATCTCCTTTCTCGTCAGTCGTAATTTCTTGGATGGGATTACAGTTAAGACAGGTAACAATAGCGTCCCTAAGAGGGAGGCCTTCTACGTCCTCTACACTTCCTAGAATACTGACTGACACTTGTTCTGTCGTTTCTGGGAAGTTAATAGTTGGTTCTTCTACCACAGGTATATCCTCAGTACACTTGATTAGAAAAAAGGACAAGACTAATAATTGGATGATTTTGGAAGTATTATGATTTTTCATTGTCTATGAATTGTTCTACATAGAATAAATGTAAATGAAAAATGACTTTCAAGAACTAAACATTCAAAGTAAATTAATTTGCAAGTGTTTTAAAATGTCATTTAGTCTTGATGGGCACTAAATACAACCGTTAGGGTCATCATTCTCATATTGGACTTCAATCCGCTCCTCTCGACTTGTAGTCGCGATTCCATACGCTATCACCCATTCTCCTCACTTCCTCCTTTGTCAGAATCAGGATTATCAGGATTTTAGGATTAACAGGATTCTTAGCCATTTCTTTCTAATCGACCTTGTGGAGATTTCTCAGTCCTTGCAGCTCTATATCTTTACAATTTCAGGACAAGGGTCAGCAGCTAGTGGCGGGATTTATTACCGCTCAACATTAGCATATTGATACGCAGAGAAAAGACTAATCCAAAAAATATCATAATGAGTTATCTATGGTACAGATTTTGCACTAATTAGCTATTAACACTAAAGGAACATGTCTACAAATTCTATTATTAAAGTAATTCTGATTACAATATCCCTCATTTGTTCAAATTACGAATCAGCTCACAGTCAAATTAATAAAACTAATAACACAAATGTGGTTATTGAGTATACTGAAAACAACAAGATGCCATTCGACTTCAGTATCAAATATGTGGAGTGGAGAAATCAAATTCATATCAGATCTGACAAGCCGCTCAGGAGCTTACAATTATATACAGACGAAGAAGTTATAAAGGAGTATAATATAATTGGTTCTGAGCTAATAGTCTTGCCTACGCGTGATTTCACGTCCGGTGCATTACATCGCCTAGAGGCTACATTTATAGATGATACTCAGGTGATAGAGGCTACAATCATCGTTACAGAAAAATAGATTCTAGTTCTTTATTCCTAGCGTTTCAGAATTCTGAAAGTGGTTCGTCTATTAGCTTGATGCTGGTCTTCTGAGCAGTCATCACAGTTGCAATTTATGGAGGGTTTAGTTTCCCCATATCCTTTAGCTGTCAGGCGATCTGAAGTAATGCCTGACTCTTCTAAATATTGGACTGCAGACTGCGCTCTTTTCTGAGATAGAAATTCATTGTAGTCGTCCTCTCCACGGCAATCCGTATGTGATGCCAGTTCTATATTGAGTGAAGGATTGTGAAAGAGGAGATTCTTTAACGTATCAAGGCTCGGCTTAGCATCCTTTCTTATATCCCATTTATTATAATCGTAGTATATACTTTCCAGCACGATCTCTGCATCGTATCTTATTTTATCCAAAGGAATTTCCAGATTGATCGTTGTATCGTTTTTCATTAGCGGTGGTATCCTAGTGCTAAGCATCCTAGCATCGGTTAGGTAACCATCTTTGGTCGCAGTGATTGCATAGCTAGTCTGAGACAAAGCTTGTGTCGTGTATCTTCCGTTCTTGTCTGTGGTCACCTGATCATTGTCACCCAAATACTCAACGGATAAAGCTACATCATTAAGAGGTGTCTTTCCTATGATACGACCATTGGGATCATTATTCTCATATTGGACTTCTACTACACGTACTGATATATAAACATCTCTGCTTATGGCATTATCATCTGTAACATCCTCTTGGGGTAAGTCTTCAGGTTTTTCCTTGTACTGAGTAAAGAAGAAAATATCATCCCCATTGCCATGTGTTCTGCTTGAAGATATATATCCTTGCAAAACGATGTCTCTAGGGAAGGGTCTTGCAGGATCCACTACCAGTCCAAAATCGTCTCCCCCGCTATTGATGGGTACGCCTACGTTCTGAGGTATGGACCAAGAACCATCTGACTTCAGATACGTCTTGAAGATATCTAACCCTCCATAACCAGGCAATTCGTCTGAAGAAAAGAACAAGGTATCTTGATAAGCGGTAGGAAACTTTTCATCGCCGAGACTATTAATAGATGACGGCATAAGTTCTGCTTCTGACCATCCGCCTTCTACTCTGACTGAATAGTATAAGTCATAAGTACCATCACTGTTAGCTGGCGCTGCAGAAAAGACAAGCACGCTATCTTGTTCCAGCAGACATGGGTGGGCAAAGTTGGTATCCTCTCCAAAAAACATCAATGGCTCTGGCTCCATCCAAAAACCATTGGGCCGATTACTAAAATAAATACGACAATGTTGGTTTCTCAGATCTAGTGATTCGCAGCGAGTGAAATAAATTTCATTTCTGTCTATGGATAGGCAAGGCGTTCCCTCATTTGCATCCGAATTAAGTATCGCATCAAAGTTGACAACGTTGCGTCCATGTATGTTTGTCACATAGATATCCGAGAATGAATTGCCGGTCCATTTATAAGTACCTCCTCCTGTACTACCTTCCCTATCAGATGTAAATACGATATGTTCTGCATCTAAATAAAAAGGACTGTATTCATTATAGGCTGTATTTGCTGAGAACGTGGTTATATTATAGTTCTTGACCTCACGTAATTGGACTATAGCTTGCTTACAAAACTGCGCTTTCTGACTCCAGCTTAACTCACGTGTTTCTTTATATAATTTGGAATAGATCTCGTAGGCATTTTCATACTGGTCATTCTTTTTATAAGCTTCGGCAAGGTCTGATCTAACTTGTAATTTAGGATCTATTTTATTGGCCTTTTCATACCATTCTACTGAGGCAGCATGATTCTGAAGGTAATTGTACGACTTCGCTAAGTAAAGGGACTTTCTCAATCTAATATCTATAGAACCCGCTTTCTCATACTCCTGCTCCAGCATCTCTACGGCCACAGAATATTGCTTCAGATGATAAGCTGTGTCTCCATCTTTGACTTTTTTAGTCACCTGGCAAGCCGCCACAAGCAACAATATAGACAGGGTATATATGTAAAGTCTGGTTCTCATATTCACTCCCAAGATAACGTGATTGTACTTTCAATTGTTGGACGAACAGGTATATAGGAGTTAGTATTCATTACAATAGATACAAATCGAGAAAAAATTACACAAAAAACTGAGCGGAAATGAGTTATTTAAGTAAAAAGAAAGCTTCCACCTTAGTTAAGGTGGAAGCTCTCAGTATATCTAATTATTGAACCTATGAGTTATCTAACTGCTTTAGCAGCTTTAGAGAAGCTCTTCTTAGATTCAATTTTCTTAGGCTTAAGATCAGATGATAAGTCTCTTACTATAGGTGTTGCCACGAATATAGAAGAATATGTACCTACCAGAATACCTATAATTAAAGCAAAGGCAAAACCTTTAATACTTCCACCTCCAAAAAGGAATAGTGGTGTAATCATTATAAGCGTTGTAATCGATGTAATGATCGTTCTAGAGAACGTACTATTGATTGCTTTATTCAATATGCTATCTGTATCCTCCTTAGGATAAATACCTAAGAACTCTCTGATTCTATCAAATAATACCACGGTATCATTTATGGAGTACCCGATTACTGTAAGTATGGCTGCGATAAATGCCTGATCTACTTCCATTGAGAAAGGGAAGAATCCATGTAATAGAGAGAACATAGAAAGCACCACTAATGTATCGTGGAAGAGTGCCGTTACGGCACCTAAACTATATTGCCACTTATTGAATCGGATAAAGATGTATAAGAAGATAAGCAGCAAGGCAAAAATACCTGCATAGAATGAACTTCGCTTAATATCATCTGCAATGGTCGGTCCTACCTTGGTAGAACTCGTGATATGTGCAACACCCTCTGCATCCGTCAATTTGAATCTATCATATGGTACTGAAGAGCCAGTCACCGCCGCTACTCCTTCATGTAGTTTTCTAGTTACTTTATCAGCTGCATCATCATCGGTATTATCTACTAGATAATCTGTGACGACATTGAAAGTATTTTTGGTATCTACTGCTTTTACTACTGGTGCTTTGCCAAAGACTGCTGTTAATCCATCCTGCAATGATTCTTTAGTAGCTGATGTGCCTTCAGGGAATTCTACATTGAATGAATAACCTCCTTTGAAATCAACCCCTAGGTCGAAACCTCTGGTAAACATAGATGCCAATCCAGCTAGGATAACTGCACCAGACATGAAATAAGCTATTTTTCTTTTACCTATCCAATCAATGTTCAAATTAGCAAAAGCATTCTTAGAAGCACCTGTCCAAAAGCTCAACCCTCTGTCACCTTTAGTCCACCAGTCTATCAGCATTCGGCCTATAAGTACTGCTGTGAATAGTGATGAAAGTACACCGATTATCAATACAACTGCGAATCCTTTGATAGGTCCTAGTCCGAAGTAAGCCAAGACAAATGCAACTAATAGAGTGGTTACATTGGCATCTATAATTGCTGAATAGGAATGTTTAAATCCATCATTGATTGAGGCGAGTAGGGTTTTTCCTGCCCGCAGCTCTTCCCTTATTCTCTCATAGATAATCACATTGGCATCCACAGCCATACCGACTGTCAATACAATACCGGCTATACCTGGTAGTGTCAGAACTGTTCCGAAGGATGCTAATGCACCAAATATGAAAAACATATTCAGCAAAAGAGCCAGGATGGAGAAAAAGCCAGCTCCGCCATAGTACAATACCATGAAGATGAGTATCAATGCAAATCCGACTATCAATGATCTGACAGAACTGCTGATATTCTTAGCACCTAAGGAAGGTCCTACTGTAGATTCCTGAATGGTATTTACAGAAGCGGGTAATTTTCCTATCTCTAATAAGCTTGCAAAGTCTGCTGCTTCCTGAACTGAAAAATTTCCAGTTATCTGGGTATTTCCACCAGTGATTGGGCCATTAACACTAGGAGCAGATATGACTTCTCCATCTATCGTTATCGCCACTTCTCTATTACCTGCATTAGCAGCCTTTGTCGTCATCTCTGCCCACTTCTGAGAGCCCTGATTGTTCATTCTAAGGTTTACAGCCATCTGACCACTTACGGGATCAGGACTATGACCAGCTGTTTCTATCACATCACCTTCTATAGGGGCTTTGTCAGATCCAGGAATTTTCTTAATGAGGTGAAGTATATACAGATTAGTCTCTTCTCTGGTCTGAAAATCTGTGTGCGGCATTCTACTCCACATAAACTTAGAATCAGCAGGGAAGATTGACTTTATGTCAGATCTATCCAGTAAAGCAGTGATCGCTTTACGCTGATTTTTCTCTGCTGCGCCCATTCCAGTCGTTCCATAAGAACCAGTTGTGTTCAGCTCCAGAAGACTCAGTAGTGGACCATCATCCAGCCCTCCAGTGGTTGTCTTCGGTTGTACTGTGAAGGTAGAATCACCTGTCAGGTTTCCTAAAGTATCAATCTTAGGAGACCATATCGTATCATATACTGTCGTCGTTTCTACAGGTGCATTACCTTTCAATTTTGTATCTGCTTGTCTTAGTTTAGCCATGATATTCTCTGGGTCCGAATTACGGTAGGTATCCCAGAATTCCAGTGCTGCAGAAGCATTAAGAAATTCTCTGGCTCTTTCTGGATTTTCTATACCAGGCATCTCCACTATAATTAAATCTCTCGAATCATCTAGAGATACATTTGGTTGTACGACCCCAAGCTTGTTGATTCTCTCTTTCAGCATTTTGAAAGTCAAATCTACTGTTTCGTTCGCTTTGTCTCTCAATACTCTGATGACCTCTCCATCACTCGACTGAGTATTTATAAGCTCTTGCATAGATCCATCTCTTCTGAATATATAAGCCAGGTTTTTCTTGTCAGGTTGCTTAGCATATTCTTGACCAAATAGGCTTATAAAATCAGATTGGGATCCTGTTTGTGCTTTCTCAGCAGCATCCAATGCTGCTAGAAATGATGGATCTTTACTATTTCTAGATAAGTTCATAAGCATCTCCTTCAGGTCAACTTGGAGTACCGAACTCATACCTCCCTTGAGGTCTAGTCCCAGTGCTAATTGTCTCTGCTTGAGATCGTTATATGTGAACTTTCCTAATAAAGGAATAGAAAATATATTCTCAGATGATATAGAATCCAGATATTCAAACTTAGCTGTTCGTCTAGCTTCATAAGGATCCATATTTGGATGTGTATTTACATATTGTTCTGCGTACTCCTGTGCATTCCTTTCCACTTTCCTAGTTGGCAGCATATAGAATACCTGTAGTAGACTAACAATAATGAGCAATACCAAAAAAACTTTGATTAATCCGTTTCCTTGCATTTTTATATAGTTTTAAAAGCGTGTGATTCAATAAATAAGTGTAACAAATAAAGCCTCTCAAATCCATCATTGAATCTTCATAGTCAAAACTGACAAATCAGAATAAATAGAAATGAGGCTAAAAGTGTCGCCACTGAAGGACGAGCAATTTCATTTTAATCCTTAACTTATTGGATGTGAATGACTTACTGACTTGGAGAAGTAAGTCCTCCTCATTAGCGAGGAAGAAATCTTAGGTAGTCTATCTGCTTGTGTTAGCTTTCTTCCTTCCTCACATATAGGAATTGTAACAAGAAAGCTAGAAGAATTGTAACTGGAAGGGGGAGATGAAAAGTCTAAATCATGGGGCTTAGGCTCTTTGATTAGACGTCTTGGCTTCTCACTGAGATCATCATCTGATGATTCACTTTGGTCTGCATCTTCTGAGTCACAGCCATCCTGATCAGAATTTGCATCTCCTACTTCTTGCTCAGGCTGTACTATCCAACCCGCTTCCTTTAACAATGGCTGCAAGCCATTGCCCATAAGAAAGGCAAGAATAAGAATCTGAATTAATCTAATCATCTATTTAGAATAAAACGCAAATATAGAGTATTTAGAACTTTAATCCCTTCACACTGCTAAAGAGAAGGCTTTTTATAAAAAATAGAACTTTAGAGAATTATTGGCTGGTCTATGTAGTTATTTTACATGAAAATTCAATTTACTCACAAAAAACAACCTTATAACAAATGGGATTATTCAATTTTATTAAGAACGCAGGTTCAGAATTACTTAACAAAAAGAAGACTAAATATGAAGAAAAGGCAAAGGATGACACTGCAATGATAGAGAGACAAGAAGGGCTTCTTGAAGGAATTATAGAAGGATCTGGTGTCAATGTTTCTAATGTAGATATAGAGATTGAAAATGATGTGGTAAAGATTTGGGGGGAGGCTGATTCTGAAGCTGACAGAGAGAAGGCTATATTAATCTTAGGAAATATGAATGGCGTCGCGTCCATCGATGACAGGATATCTGTGACTACACCAGCTGCAGCTCCAGCACCGGCTTCTACTATGTATGAAGTACAATCAGGTGATTCATTGTCTAAGATTGCCAAGGCGCACTATGGTGACCCTATGAAATATAAAGAGATTTTCGAGGCCAATCAGCCTATGCTAAAAGATCCAAATGTTATATTTCCTGGACAAACATTGAGGATTCCGAGCCTTTAAACAGGTCCGTAAATATGCCAATAAAAAAAGCGCAGAAACATGATGTTTCTGCGCTTTTTTTATTGGCCATTATTATTTTGTCTATGCCAAGCCATTGACAACGTTCCGTAATTGTCCATCTATAAATCCTTGAATATTATGCACTATACCACGGAGAAGTCGTCTTCGTGCCGCTACAGAAGCCCATGCTTGATGTGGCGTGATGTAACAATTATCTAATCCTAACAGCGGATGATTCTTTGGAGGTGGCTCTATAGATAAAACATCCAGAAGTGCCGCCTTTATTTGTTGCTCTTGAAGCGCCTCTGCCAAGTCTGTCTCATGTATAATTCCACCACGAGCTGTATTAATAAGAATAGCAGTGGACTTCATTTTGGCAAAGGTGTCTTTATTAAATATATGCTTAGTGGAATCATTAAGCGGGACATGACAACTTAAGATATCTGACTGTGACAGCAATTCATCCATTGTGACCATGGTCACGCCAGTCATGGCATCCCGTTCTGGATTTCTACTATACGCAATTGTCTTCATGCCAAATGCCAAGGCTATCGCGGCCACTTTCTTACCTATCGTCCCCATACCAAATACACCAAAAGTCAAATCAGTCAGTTCTTCTATAGGCTGATGCCAATAGGAGAAATCTGGTTTGGTGCTCCACTGCCTATTCATTGATTCATCGAAGTAAGTCTGAGAATTACTTAGATACGCCAATAGCACAGCAAATACATGCTGGCTAACTGAGGTCGTGCTGTATCCACTTACATTACTCACTGGGATATTTCGAGCAGTGGCTGCTTTGATATCTATCACATCATAACCTGTCGCTGCGACTATTATATACTTCAGCTTGGGTAGCTGCGCTATAAACTCAGCTGTTATCTTCACCTTATTCGTAATGAGGACTTGTGCATTTTCCGAACGCTGTAAAACATCAAGTGAGGCCGTTCTATCATGTAGAACGACCTCACCTATTGACTCCAGAGATGATAAATCCATATCTCCCGGAGATATTGTATAAGCGTCTAAAAAGACGATATGCATTATCTTGTTTATTTATTAATTGTTTAAAGACCAATCATAATCTCTGAATCCAATGGTCACATCAGAACCTATCTTTGTTTTTGCATATTTATTTAGGTAGGTTTTCAGATCACCGAAGTCTTCTCCATACCATTCAAAAATTTTGGAGACCTGAGCAGCGCCACTTGATATGGTATTCTGATTAGGGTCATTAATAAAAGCTTTGGTCTGCTTCTCGAAATTTGATTCCAAATTAGCTGCAGTCCATGCTCTATTAAGAAGCGGTGGACAAGACTTGGCAGCACAGTTAACTGCAAAGTGTATGCGTGGCTCCTTGAATTGAGGTCTAATGATATCGTTCTCTATATTATTCAGTGAATACACTGCACCCCCTAACTTAATATCCTTGCTATCCCATGGCTTCCCACCATTCAAGTCGGTGATGCTTCCAACAGGATAGTTATCTATAATCTTCTTGATGGTAAATGCATTGTAGGCATTGATCCAATAAGCCAGTTGCTCATTTCTATTTAAACCCTTTATATTGGTCCCAGCTAATTCCTTCAGATAACCTTCCAGCTTAGCCTTGTCTGATTTAATAGCTGCATAATTAACTTTACCGGATGATGATACATTCGCTCTAAGTATCTCATCAAAGACCTTATGATTAGGTCCTGCCGCAACTGGAGCTGGTTTTTTCTTTTTTTGTGTCCTTATTGGCACATTCTCTACATCACTTGGTATTTCTTTTTTAGCTTCTATCGCTGGTTTCTCAGAATCTGTGACTTTGTTAGCAGTCGCAACAACTTTTTTCTTTTCTTCAGCTACTTTGTATTCGCCGATGTGAGATTTCTTAGCAGCTTCTTTCTCCATTATATCCATCCCTTCTGTCGCCGCCTTGTTAGAAGATGAAGCTACTTTAGTCATCTTATCTGGCATGTCTTCCATCTTATCCTTGGTTGCTTCCATCTTATCTTTTGTGTTCTCTACCACATCTTTCATACCCTCCTTTGCTTCCATGGCCTTTTCTGTCATCTTATCCTTGGCTTCCATGGCCTTATCTGCCATCGCATCTTTGGCTTGATTGGCTTGGCTCTTTGCTGATTCTACAACTGACTTCGTTGTATCATTCACTTGTTTGGCAGCATTATTTACTTCTTGTTTGCAGCTGGTTATTCCCAGAAGGAAGACCATTATTGTAGCTAGGAAGAAGTGTGAGTTGGTAATAATTTTCGTGTTCATAGTTCATAGTATTTTACATAAGTTGCAACAGCGACTTCATCATTTATGTTGTCTTTTAATTTATTTTCAACAGTTTATTAACGAAATAAATAGAAATATTACGAGACAGATTACACTAGGGATAATCTATTTACAACGCTAATATCAAGAATTAATTAAGATAATACACAGTCAGGCACTGCTGAAAGGGTAGTAATCCAAATGAATATGCTAAAGCAGTAGAATTTTTAGGTATATACTTCCACTCTAGAATGTAGCATCCAATCTTACTGCAAGATTTCTTGGCGCTTCTAATATACCGGGACGAATAGCGTATTCCTCATTTAGCACATTATTTCCTATGAGTGAAATCTTGAAGGATCCAAAATCATATGATAGTCGAGTGTCTACTCGCGTATAACCTCTATTAAGCTCCCTGAACTCTCCTATCCCATTGAGCATGGATAGAAATTGGTCTATGGTCACTTGTTCGGAAGTGTAGTTATAGTTGATTCCTGTAGTCCATTTATTATATGTGAATTCAATATCAGCTTTGAGATTATGTCTGTTTCTATATTTCAAAACATTTCGACTTTCATTGGGGTCAACCGGAACACTTACTCCCGCTCTTAGCGTAGATCTAAAGGCTCTTTCTTCGTCATCGAGTGTAGGGTCATCTTCGAAATTTCTATATCGCGGATCTACATAGGTATAGCCAAAGATGATATTCAGAGGGTGCTTCCCTATCTTAGAATTACTAATTAAATTAAATTCAAACCCATTGATTTCTGTATCGCCTACATTTTGAGATTGGAATCCAAGCTCGCTAGGAATAAAAGTAAATTCCATCATGTTATCATATCTAGAGGAAAAGGCTGCGACATCTACATAACCTTGCCAATTGCCAACATTCACACCTTGCTTTATCCCTAGCTCAGCTGTCCATCCAGACTCTGAAGTTAATTCAGGATTAGGGATAATAGAAAAAGAGCCTAGTTGTGTTCTGATAAATCGTTCTGCCAGAGTAGGAAATCGATATCCTTGGCCCCATGAAGCACGGAGATTAGTGAACGCTTTCAACTTGTAATTCAAACCCAATCTGGAAACCAACCGATCTTCTGAAACGGTACCTCCTGCTTGCTCGTCTCCATCCATGACCACGGGACTGTCATGCAAATTGAACTCATATCTGGTTCCTATGGTAACCGTTAGTTTCTCTTTGATCCTTTTTTCTAACTGACCATACAAGGCGTAGTTATCAGCAGAGAGTGCCACATTACCAAATAGCTCTGATCGACTCCTAGTAAGATAAGCTGATGAACCTAAGGTATAATCAAGACCGAGCGCCGATAAGCGAGAGGTGAACTGGTACTCTAAAAAATAGTTGGTAGACCCTGTGGCTTGTTCTGTAGTACTGGCATTGTCCAAAGCGTAAAATCGCGTGATAACTTTATGCTTATTATTTCTTTTATCGAAAATGGTTACTTGCGGATCTAGATAGAATCGGTTCGTTTGGCTTTCCGTATAGGTGTTGCCGTCACCATCGGGATCATTGGCATCTATCCATCCTAAGTAAGCGCCGCTTGTGGGGTCGTTCCATAGTAGATGGCTGCCATCACTTTTATAATTATACATTGTGTTCATGGATAGGGTGACACGGTCACTCAGTCTGTATTTTAGATTGGCGCCAATACGATACTTATCCTTGAATTGTCCGCGGACGAAACCTTCTAATTGTTCGTAAAAACCTGAGGCCACAACATCTAGCTTGCCAAACTTTTGCTTGTGGACCAGTCCTGCATTAAGCTGATAAGGTGCTGCGTCCCACCACTGCTTACGCGGGTCTTTGGGAGCGAAATAGGAGGTGTAAGAGACGTTGGCTTTCGTAACTGGTTCGCTGGTAGCGTAGCCTGTCCTTACATTGATAATACCATTTAAGGCTGCAGAGCCATAAAGCGCAGAAGAAGCTCCTTTCAGTACCTCCACCTGAGATATATTCTCTACAGGAATGTCATCCCATAATGGCCGTCCTGCATCAGCCTGAAAAGCAGGCACATCATCTATGAGTAATAATACCCGACTACCGGCACCATATGAGAAGCCTGAGCCTCCTCTGATATTTGGTTGTCCATCTATAATTTGTACACCAGGAATCTTATCCAATACTTTATCAAAGATGGTCGTATTGGTATTATCGAGTAGTCTAGGCTTAATGACATTGATAGATACTGGAGAATCAGCCAAGGTCTTTTCATATCGAGATCCAGTGATGGTGGTGACTTCAAGAATCTCACTTGTAGGATTCAATCCTATCGTGGTGGCCTCTTCGAGCAAGTTAGTTGGCTGTACGAGCATCTCTTCGTAACCAAGATAATTGACCACCAATGGTATATCTACGTGGGTTATGGACATGGTGAAGCTACCATCCAAATCTGTAGTTGCAGCTGATAATGACTGCCCATCTAGGTCCTGACTTATAGTGGCTCCCAGCAGCGTCTCCCCCGTTTCTATATCGATAACTATTCCTGATATAACAGTATGCTGCGACCATATTGTAAAAGGACAAACAATAAGGAGCATTAAAAACAAAAATTTCTTCATCAGACGCTGCTTGATGTGATTGTGATATTAAAATAATAAAGCTTAAAACTTAGGATAAATCTACAGCTAGGGATGGGATAATTAGAAGTGTAAGATAGTGAACTATAGACTTAAATGCTTAATCATGTCGACAGTCATAGAAGACATATCGTACTCAGGTCGCCAATCCCAATCCGTCAATGCCATGGAATCATCTATCGTCTCGGACCATGAATCAGCAATTTTCTGACGAGCATCAGGTTTGTAGGCGATGGTCGCTTCTTGGATATGCTTTTTTATTTCGTTATGAACTTCTTCAGGCGTCAGAGAGAAGCCTTGAATATTGTAACCCATGGACGTAGAAAGCTTGGACTTGTCAGCAGACATCAGACCCAGCGTGGCCTTAATGACGTCAGGCATATATATCATAGGTAGTCTTGTATCCTTCCCTAGATAGCAGGTATAGTGTCCTGACTTTACTGTTTCAAAAAATATCTCAACGGCAAAATCGGTCGTTCCTCCAACTGGCAAAACCTCATAACTGATTACACCTGGAAATCTAAGTGATCGTACATCCAGACCATATCTATTATTATAGTACTGACCCCATAACTCACCAGTAATCTTGGATATACCATATACCGTAGACGGGATGAACGAAGTGTTTTGAGGCGTGAATTGCTTAGGCGTGGTGGGTCCAAATATGCCTATCGTGCTAGGAAAAAATATTCTATCAATGCCTTTCTCCACCGACATTGCTAATATATCTTGGTAGGCTTTGAAGTTGATCGTCCAGGTCAAATCTATGTTTTGCTCTCCTTTAGAAGATAACAGCGCCGCTAGATGATATATCTCAGTAATCTTATATTTGTCCACTACCTCAGAGATACGCTGTGTATCTGTGACATTGATTACTTCGAAGGGGCCTTCTACATCTAAGGGTCTAAGGTCTGATGCGATGACATTCTTAACACCTAATTGCTGGCGCAGTGCATGTAGCAACTCCGTTCCTATTTGTCCTCCAGCCCCTGTAACAAGGGCAATTCGATTTCCCACTTTGATATTTAGTTTACTTCGTATAAATACTTCTAACCAGTTAGGTCAAAAGTACAACTCAAATCTAGTATAACTTGGCAGAAATGAAAAATGAAGTATGAATTATAACTAGAGTACTATATTGTATAGATAGCCGGTTATATAACCAACACATTCATATATAAAGACGTCTATATATTTGTAGACAAAATCTAGATTAAATAAACCAATTGTAATATGCGCATTAAGAATAGCCTCTTTCTCCTTTTTATATCAATAATGATGATTATGAATGCCTGCAGTGATGACTGTGAAATGAACAGACAGGACATGGTATGGAGTGAAAACAGATCTATAGAAATCTTGACTTTAAGTGATACGCTGATCGTGCAAGATACTGTCGTGAACATCATAGAGTATATTATAAGAGATGGCGAAGACAATTTATTTGAATACAGGGATATATTCAACGCCTGTGATCCGGATATCGCAGATGGTGTAGGTTTCACTGAGTTCTCGATGGTCATCCCTAGAGATTCCATCAATTCCTTTTCTTACAGAGACGAAGAGATATTAGAGACTTCAGCCTTTGTCAATGTCTTTGCTGCACCTACTAGTTTCCCTCATCAAATAGTAGAAGAAGGGGAAATCAGAGGGACAAGGATAGATGACAACAGCTGGCAAATATTCATAGACGTTGTCTCTAGACTTGAAGCCAATGGAGAGATCAGTCTGTTAGATCCGATTGTTATAGAAGTGGATGCGGTCTTTACTTTGGAATAGGAGGTGTTGAATGTAATGCTGTTCAGGCCTCGCTACCCCAAACCCCTACAGGGATACTCTGCTCACTCAGGAGTCTGCTCTCGCTTTGCAGACGTAGGGCCACCTAAGTCAGACACGCATTCAAGACTCTGTCTTGAGCAAACGCTGTTTTTAATGACTTGTAGTCTGTTGCAATATGCTTGGATAGCTTAAGATAGGTTGTTTAATAATTCATATAAGTCTTGGTTTAGTAAATGGTAGTTTTCTGGGCATATGTAGATAGCCTGTGGAATTTTTTCTTGGGATATTGCCACGCCATGTAACTCATCCATGTGTTGTAAGAATAATTCTCTAGTGGATGAGTTCATTCTTAATGCATTTGCACTCCAGAATATATCAAAGTTTTCTTTAAGAGCTGTTAGTACTGGCATTCTCATTTCAGAAGTGAGCATATCATCACTAAACTTTGCATATCTTGATTCTTCTCTAGTATTGAAACCTCCCCTAAATCGCTTTATTACTCTAATGTCACCAGTGATGTTATCAATAATTCGATCTTCTTAGATACAATTGGCTAGATCGATATAGTCGCTAACATCTGAATAAATATGACCCATATAGAACAGTCGAACTTGTGAATTATACATCAGCCTAACAGGTACAAGATTGTACTTAGGTGGCAATCTTAAGTCTTTTATGATATCCCATACCTTCTCGCTGATAATAGCAACAAAAGCAGTGGGAAGATTGCCACCTAACATCATATTTCCAGACCAGGCTTGTACATCTAAATTCAGTGGCTCTTCTTGGTTAAGATTGGGATTCATATCATATTCCATATTCAATGGGCTCTCAAAACTCATTGGCAGATTATTTGTTAAGGCATTATAGACTTCGCCCATTCTGGGCTCTGTAAATTCTGAAAAGAAAATACCTCGTTCAGAAATATTAACTGACGTTATATAATTCATTTTCTAAAATTTGTCCAAATAATCTTGACATGGAATTGCCTAGTCCTTATTAGAACATTTCAATTCAATTAGAATGACATAGAGACAGTATTCATTCCTCTCCCTGACCCTCTCCTGAGAGGGAAATGCTCGGCGCAGTCCATTTTTCTGTTCGTCGAGACTTGCAGTCTCGATGCTATATGCTTGCAACTAACCCGTTCATTCCTTCCTCTCTACCCCAAGCCCCTAAAGGAGATTTCTGTACGCAGGTCACTTAAGAAGTTTTGAAAACGGAATTTTCAATTACGTTATTATAGAAACGCTTAGCATTCATTCCTCACCCTGACCCGTTCGTCAAGACTTGCAGTCTAGATGCTATACGCTTGCATCTAATTACTTCTATAATTACTAGCCTGCCTGTATGTGACTATAACCCTACTCCTTCCCAGGCTTTTTCTTCTTTACTTTCTTTTTGGCTTTCTTCACCACGGGCTTTTCTTCTTCGATGATATCAGGCGCTACTGCTTTCATCTTTTTGAAATTGGTTCCTATATAACCTAGAAGACCAAAAATTATAAGCAAAGAACTAATCAGAGAAATAGTCCCACCTATGGCATACGTTCGAGGTTTAAACTTGAATTCTATAGTATGCTGTCCAGAAGGTATCTTCAGTGCTCTAAGCACATAATTAGCTCGCAAATGATTGACCTTAGAACCATCTATGTATGCCTCCCAGCCTTTATCGGGTCCATACCAAACCTCAGAGAATACCGCCAACTGATCAGAAGCAGAATTGGAAGTATAAGTAAGATGATCCGGTTCGTACTTAGTAAGTTCTATCGTGCCGCTTTTCAGAAAATTCGCACCCGCTAATTCTGACTCAAAACCTTTATTTATAATCGCCGTTTCAGCAGGATTAATACTACTGAGCATATCTATTTCTTCATTAGGCGTATCTACAATCTTGTAGCTATTTACAAACCATGCAGGACCAAGGGCACTCTGATTAGGTAAGGCGCCAGATTCACTATAGATAAAATATTTTGTATTCATCATATTAAAGACTTTCAAGCCTCTTAATATGGGTTCTATAGTTTCTGATGTCGTGGCTTGCTGAAGACCATTCAGCAATCGCTGGCCTTCTGGAAGTATGTGACGGTCAAGCATATCTTGATATCTCTGCAACTTTGCTGGATGGTAGCCACCCGTATTTCTATGGAAGTAAGAAGTCTTATTAGTGACCGCGGAGGAATTAATCGCCGCACCCAGTCCTCCTGAAATATCAAATACTCGGTACCCCAGATTCTTATCGCCTAAGATTTGCTCATCCACAGCTCGAGGGAGCAGTTCTTTCTTGTACTCTCTAGGCTTGACAAAAGTCGCTGTACGTGGGTTGGTATCATTATTTAGATAGGTCTTATTGATGAGCCAAAGATCACCTACTGTCAATCCCACTAAAGCTGCTAACAATATTTTCTCATTTATCTTTTCCTTGAGATAGGTCCATATTAGACCTGCCGCTAATAGTATCAAAATAAATGAGCGCCAAGAATCGCCACTAAGTGTACCTGCTCTTTCTTTCTTAATTTGAAACAGATCAATATTATATTGTGCATATGCGCCATCCTGTGCACCAGTAAAATCAAAAAAGGAGCCACCAGCTAAAGCAAGGAACAGACATACAGATAACAATGAGCCCGCAGCGATGTACAGTGACCGGATTGCTTTGGCTTTATCTACTCTACCACTCACAAGTTCATTTAATGCCAGCATGCCAAGAATTGGCACCAAGAATGCCACGACACTGAGCGCCGAATTTGGTGTCCTGAATTTGTTGAATAGGGGTATGGTGTCATAGAGCATACCATGTAGGAAGAAGTTTTTCCCCATAGATATCAGGGAAATAAGAATAACACCACCTAGCAGCCACCACTTGGTAGGTCCTCTAACCAGAAGGGCACCGAGCATAAATAAGAAAAATATTATAGCCCCATAATAGGCCGGCCCTGCGGTACCATCTTCATTAGGACCCCAGTAATTAAGCCCGCCCCCGCCGGCCACACCTGGGATAAATCCTGCAACTAAATCCATCCATCCATTACTCCACTTTGTCGCGTAGCCATACTCCAACCCAGAGGTATTACTACTTGTCTTTGGGGCATTGGCTTCTACGGTCAATATAGGATCGCCTCGCATCGTATCTTTACTATACTCATAAGTGGTCATTAATTTTCCTGCACTAGACCCAAGGGCCAGTAAGCCACCTATGGTAATATATAGTGCAGCTTTACCAAAGTGGGCCAGTTCTTTCTTTTGTAGATGGTAGACAAATTCTGCAATGCCATATATCAGTATCGTTAGGAAAAAATAGTAGGTCATCTGTATATGATTGGCATACAGATTTAGCGCCAGCCCCAACGCGAATACCAGTCCTCCCAAAAGGAATTTTTTCTTTCTAAAGGCCAGTAGCAAACCTGCTGTAACCAAACCTAGATAAATGATAGATTTAACCTTGGTGATATGTCCAGCATTGTATAACACATAATTATTGGTGGTCAAGCCGAAGGCTAGCGCACCGAGGATACTCACCCAAGGATTCACCCCTATCAGTATCAACATGATATAGAACACCAACATAGAAGCAAAGAACATCCCGATGGGCCTCGGAATAAACAGACTTGCAGACCTATCGACATACTTGGTCATATTCTGAGGCTGCCTAGAATCTATCTGATAAGTGGGCATACCTCCAAAGAGCGAATTGGTCCATAGAGGACGCGTGCCTCTTTCTGTCTCTACCTGCTTTACCTCTTGCAAGTTGGCTCTAGAGCCTATTATATCATGTGACTTTTCTACGCGGCCTTGTAGCTGAGCGGTGAAGTAAATCGCACTCACGGCGAGAAAGATAAGGGCAGCTGTAAGATGTGGGATGGCTTTTTTAAGGAAAGTATTTCTGGACATATCGTAAATGTATTCTTCTGTAAAAATAGACTATTCTGTTATAGTTAAACTCATGTACGATTGCTTATGTATCTTCAACATAAATATTCTAAATGCGACTGATTCTTTTAATGCCCATATCGAGCACGGAGAAATCTCCATAAGGTCGATTTGGAAAGTACAAATACACCCCCCTTTTTCAACTCGATCGGAGCGCAGCGGAGTAGAGGGTTCTCCGTTCTCGCAATGGAACAATAACATTCATTAAGTCATCACATCTAATCAGCATGCCCATATCGAGCACGGAGAAATCTCCACAAGGTCGATTTGGAAAGTGTCCATTTACACCCCCCCTTTTTCCACTCGATCGGAGCGCAGCGGAGTAGAGAGTTCTCCGTTCTCGCAATGGAACATGATATAAAGCAAGACAGCTATCTAATCAACCTAACCCTTCACGAGCACAGAGAAATCTCCACAAGGTCGATTTGGAAAGTGTCCATTTACACCCCCCCTTTTTTCCACTCGATCGGAGCGCAGCGGAGTAGAGGGTTCTACGTTCTCGCAATGGAACAATAACATTCATTAAGTCATCACATCTAATCAGCATACCCATATCGAGCACGGAGAAATCTCCACAAGGTCGATTTGGAAAGTACAAATACATCATTCATTATCTAGTTTGAAGTTTTCATTTAGTGTAAGCCAATGTCTATTATATGATGAAATCAATTCTTCTTTCTTCTTTCTACTCCATTTCTTTAATTGCTTTTCACGAGCTATAGCCTCATTTACATATTGAAAAACCTCATAATAAATAATGTCACCACAATTATATTTGCTAGCAAAAGTATTCCCTTTTAATTTATTTTTAATGTGTTCATCCAGGCGCCTAACCATACTATTTGTCATTCCAATATATAGTACAGTCCTTTTGGGATTACTTAGAATATATACATAAAAAGCATAGTCTCTCATGAATGGTTTTGAATTTCATAAATCTATAGAATTTAGTTCTAACTTAATATCATGATCACTACATACCTCCTTTTCTCCTAATAGCATACCCTTACCGAGCACGAAGAAATTTTCGTAAGGTCGACATGAAAAGGATGTTTACTCCTTCATCTTTCCCACTCAATCGCAGCGCAGCGGAGTAGAGAGTTCTCCGTCCGCAATCGGGAATGATTCTAATAAGAAAACTGACTTTACAAACCTACTACCCCTTTGCGAGCAAGGAGAAATCTCCACAAGGTCGATTTGGAAAGTGTCCATTTACACCCCCCTTTTTCAACTCGATCGGCACCCAGCGGAGTAGAGAGTTCTCCGTTTTCGCAATGGAACATGAAATAAAGCAAGACAGCTATCTAATCAACCTAACCCTTTGCGAGCACGGAGATGTCTCCGCAAGGTCGACATGAAAAGGATGCGTATCCTCATCTTTTCAAATCGATCGGAGTGTTGAGAAGCACAGGGCTCTTCGTACGCCGAATGGAACATTAAAACAAAACTACAACGGCAACGTCTCTACTGTTTCTACCTCTTTCTTCTCTGCATCTACATGAAAGCAATAAGAACTTATTCCATTACTTATAACGATATAGGGCACTTGTAGGATTTGATTGTACTGTGCCACTTGAAGACCGACGTCTGAAGTGAGTGGTTGTTCTGGTGCTTTGAATTCAAAAAGAATATATGGCTGAGACTTCTTGTATAGGACCAGATCAAATCTTCTCTTAAGTCCACTTACAATGAGTTGCTTCTCCACGGACATGGAGGCATAGCTTTGCTTATAATCATGATGCAAATACAAGAGCCAGGATTGTCTGACAATTTCTTCGGGAGCAACTTTATAATATTCCTTACGAACTGGGTCCCATATTGTGTGCTGACCATCTGTCTGAGAAAATTTCAGTTGGTCATGATACTTAGTAAGATTGAGGTCTAATTGTATGTCCACTAGACTGTTTGGAACTGCGTTGTTTCTTCAAACTGAATTATATCAGATACAATTTTCTGGAACTCACTTTTTCCAGTAGTCATCCACTTATAATTATCTAAGGATTTTATAGTCATACCTGCTGTTTGCAATTCGTCCAATAATATGTGTTGTTGGATGACTGTGACCTCTGATTCTCTTGCAAAGAAATTATCTTCGAGCAATATGTGAACTGACCTGTCCGCGTCTGCTAATGTGGCTGGGATAAGATTTATAGCGTCATCATCAGAGAATATTTCTTTAATGCCCTGCTCAGCAAGTTGCTCTAGCAGCTGTGTATTCCATTTATCAGACCAAAAGGAGATTATGGCATGATGTCTTAATTGATATATCTTATACTTAGGTGCTAATCTTCTCATCTTCTTACCTAGATAATTAGCTGCAATATTTCTATCAGCCAATGGCATGTTCTCTAATCTCTTTGTGACCAAGTAAGAAGAATCTGTATTAGTAGATACCGCAAATGAATTATTGTCAGCAGAGGATTGACGGAGCGCATCTTTGTAGTTGTTATTGTATCCAAAACTGACATTAGATGTCTTATGTTCGTAGTGCTCCTTAGGTAGGTGATCGACAAAGTAAAAAACATCTGTTGCGTTTACCAGACGGGCGCCATATGATTTATAGAAATCAGAACTGACCACCAATACTGGGTAACGATCAAGTAAACTAATGGCATTCTCATCTAAAAAGAACTTCCAGTCATCAGAGACTGGCTTTATAATACTCTTCTGCTCATCCCAGAGATGGAAGATATCTTGATGATGATTATTGGTATAAGCTGCTAATGCTTCTCCGAGCGGTAATGTGAGGTCAGTTACTGATTCCATTTCTACTTTCTTCTGATTGACCACATAGCCAAGGTACTGTCGCTGAAATGCATCCCCCCAAAACCCTGTTTGACTTTTCAGTTCAGAAACGACTGATCTGTCTACATCACTCAGTGAGGCTTGAAAATCTAACCACTCCCAATAATCCTGATTGGCTTCTATAAAATATCTGGCAGATTCCAATCTATTTTTGAGCATTATAAGATTGTCTCTCTGAAATTTGAAGGCTGTGCTTTTCCTTACTTTGAAATCTATCAGGATATCATATTGTTTGACTTTGGTCATTAACTCATTGACACCATCAAGGAAAGACATGATGTCCATGCTACTAGAACTTGCTGGCGTAAGCATAGCCAACTTGGTCTCAGTCTCCAGGTGAATCATTCTATAATGCGAGGCATATCTATTCTCCAGTGCATATTTTATTCTTGCCAGTCCTTCTTCCAATTCTGCCTCCGTTGTCGGTGCCTCTGATCCAATATCTAATTTTTTAAATAACGTTTGCTCTTGAAAAAGTAGTTTGGTTAAATCTGTCTCATTATAAGGTTTTGATTGTTTGAGTAAAGTTTGGAGGTTCATGACCTCATCTTTTACCTGAGACAAACTATTCGTGTGCTGAAGTTCTACCTTCTGTCTTATCGCCGATTCTACAATGCTGCTTTTATTTTCAAGCAACTCTGCCTGAGATATTAGTTCATTGATCATTGTCAGGATAGCTGTCCTATCTTCATTATTCAAAGTTTCCTTATTGATAGGTACTTCTCTATCTAGAAACTGAAACTTAGATTTATATAATTTCTGCGCCTGATCATAGATTGCAGTTTTCCTTTGCACATCACTTCCAGAAATTGCATCAAAAAGACTATGAGAGATAAAACCATCTTGATACTGCTTAGCAGAAAGTGTAAGATCTTGTAAGTCGAGTACCGACTTATTGCCGATTATAGCTTCACTAAGGTTTTTGACATTTTGTGCTGTCCTATTTCTAAGACTTATAAGTATATCATATAAGGTTGTCTCTCTTCTCTGATTGCTGGCTAATTTGCGATTGGCTTCTTGTTCGAATTTTTCTACAAGAGATTCGCTGACCTTGCTATTATTATGAATAAGCAATGATAACTGATGAACATTGTAAGTCGAAAGCAGATAGAAAATATACTGCAGATCCTTCTCATTATCACAAACAAGGACAGTTCGCTTCCCTTGTTCCAGATTCCTGTAGACGTTCCAGAAAACAGATTGGAGACAGTGCTCTCTGTAATCAAAACCAATTAATTGGCTGGGTATATTGTCTGCCAGTAAGTGGTGGGGTGCAACAAGTTGGGCTAATGAGGACATCATAAATATTGGATTTACCTCAAATATATAAATTTTTGTAATATGTATCTTAACTACATGACAATGAGTTAAGTATATATAAATAATTTGTGCTATAAAACCATATCCAATGTGGCCTATCTGGTATGAAAAAGGCTGTGTCCTTAGAGGAAACAGCCCTTATTATATCTTAATATTAAAGCTTTGGTGATTACATAACCGCTTATGAATTTTAGTTAACCAGGAGCAACAACATCAAACAAACCTCCTGACTGAACTTCAAAAGATGCATTTCCTTGCACCTCTAGTGTAAAACATTCTCCTGATTCTGACGCTAATAATACACAAGTCAATCCAGCAGGAATTATCACATGATCACATAATGTAGGCACAGTGCCTAGAGACCAATTCGCAGCATCTGTCCAGAATATAGTATGACCTAAGAAAGTATTCTGTTGTAATCCATTGGGACATAGACAAAGTGTACTATCATCCGCTATGCCACTACAGTCATTATCTATACCATCACAAATCTCAAGAGCGCCAGGATACACACTTGCATCAGCATCATCACAATCTGTATTATCAGCTACATATCCGGAAGGGGCAGTGCAGGCTGACATGGAATTATTCATGTCACCAAATCCATCGCCATCGGAGTCTGCATAATAATTATTCCCGACTGCGCCTTCGTCAATCTGGCCGTCACAGTCATCATCTATGCCATTACATATTTCTACTGCACCTGGGTACACATTTGCATTAGCATCATCACAATCTGTATCATCAGCTACATACCCTGAAGGGGCAATGCAGGCTGACATAGAAATATTCATGTCACCAAATCCATCGCCATCAGAGTCTGCATAATAAGTATTCCCTCCTGCACCTTCGTCAATCTGGCCGTCACAGTCATCGTCTATGCCATTACATATTTCTACAGCGCCTGGGTACACATTTGCATTAGAATCATCACAATCTGTATCATCTGTTACATACCCTGAAGGGGCAGTGCAGGCCGACATAGAACTATTCATATCTCCAAATCCATCGCCGTCGGAGTCTGCATAATACATGGGTGAAAAATCATAGATGTAGGCACTACCAGAGTCCGTTGCATTATCATCATCAAAATTGGCTGCGATAACGATTCTCTCATCTACTATAGCTACTTGTCTGCCAAATCTATCTCCTGCAGCGCCATCAGATGCGGTTAATTTTGTTTCTACCCAACTGGTACCATCCCAGTTATAATAATAACCACTTCCTGAGTTGGATCCATTGTCATCATCAAAATGAGCCCCAACAATAACATGATCATTATAAATGCTTACATCTCTACTATAATCGTCACCAGATTCTCCATCGGATGCTGTAATTTTTGTTTCTATCCAACTGGCACCATTCCATTCGTAGATATAAGCGCTACCAGAAAAGACCCCATTTACGTCATCAAAAAATGAACTTACTACCATCCTATCTCCTGAAATGGAAACTCTAAATCCAAAGTAATCAAAAGGGTCCCCATCTGATGCAGTTATCATTGTTTCTACCCATGAAGTTCCATCCCAATCATACAGATAAGCAACTCCCGGGCCACCGTCACCACCTTCTACACAACCGATAACGACTCTATCACCAGAGATAGAAGCATCATCTCCATACCAGTCGAAATCTTGTCCGTCAGATGCCGTGATTTTTGTCTCTACCCAATTGGTACCATCCCAATCATATATATAGGCACTTCCTGAATCGACTCCATTATCGTCATCTTGATATGCACCTACAATTATCCTATCTCCAGACACACCTACACTTATTCCAAAAATATCATCTACATCACCATCAGATGCGGTGATCTTTGTTTCTAACCAATTGCTACCATCCCAATCATAGATATAGACACTTCCTGAACCAACACCATTATCGTCATCTTGATATGCACCTACAATTATCCTATCTCCTGATATATCTATACTTGCGCCAAATAAATCTCCTGCAGCGCCATCTGAAGCAGTAACTTTAGTCTCTACCCAGCTTGTGCCATCCCAGTCATAGATATAAATGCTACCGGAACTCATCCCATTATCATCATCAAGTACAGAGCCTACAACTACTCTATCTCCTGATGTGGCAATGCAATCTGAGAATCTATCATCTATATCACTATCAGAGGCTGTTATTTTTGTCTCGCTACAATATAACTGTGCCTGACCAGGACTTGAAGCAATTGCAAGAAGGCATAAGACAGTTATAACTTTAGACATGAGCAAGGAATTTGTACTAGTAAAATCTGAAAATACTAATTTATCAAGACCAAATAAAGGGTAAACAGCAAAAAAGGCTGACCTCGTTAGAAGCCAGCCATTATATATATCTTAATATTAAAGCTTTGGTGATTACTCGTTTATAATCCCGCCACTTATTTTCTTGCCGTTCTCGTACTCATATTGCATCGTCATCTTGCCATCTTCATTGTACCACTTCATACTTCCATCTTGCTTACCGTTTTTGAAGTTGGTTTCTTTCTGAACAACACCATCAGAGTAATAATCTGTAGACAAGCCATTCAGCTCCCCTCTGGAGTAGGTTTTTACAATAAGCGGTCTTCCAAATTTGTAGGATATCACTTTACCGTGATACTTATTATCCACGTAATTACTCTCTGATTCAATCTGACCTCTGTTATTAAATTCGAAATAAGGTCCATTTAAAATACCACTAGTGTATGAAGCCATTGTCTTCATTCTACCAGCATCTTTGCCTGTAAAGTAGGTTAACCATGCACCCGTCTTACTGCCATTCTGGGTGAATCCTGCTTCAAGTAGATTGCCCTCTCCATCTTTTTTCATGACTTGCTTGGTACCATTACCTGCATCAATTTTTTCGAACCCATCAAGATTTGCCAAAGGTCCACCTGAAGTGCCAGAATTACCACAAGCGAAAAACATCACTAGTGCAAAAACAAAAATTGTAGATTTCATATTACGATTTTTTATAATGCGAAAATAAATGAATGTATCTGATGTTTGTATAAAAAATTAAGGTTTTTACACAGATTTGTGAAAAAAAGTAGCGTATTGACAAATAAAGAAATAGCAAAACAGATCAATTTCCTAGGCAAACTAATGGAATTACATGGTGAAAACTCATTTAAGACCAGAGCATACACCAATGCCTATCTCGCAATCAGAAAGTGGCCACAACCTATCACGGACATGGAAACCTATGCCATCAATAATATTGCAGGCATAGGTAAAACCATATCTATCAAGATACGTGAACTCCTAGATACTGGCGAAATACAGACGATGGAGCAGTACAAAGACAAGACACCTATAGGCATACAAGAGATCCTGACTATAAAAGGATTGGGTCCCAAAAAGGTAAAAGTCATCTGGGAAACTCTGAGTATTGAATCTATCGGAGAATTATTATACGCGATTAATGAAAATCGATTGGTTGATGTGAAGGGTTTTGGTGCCAAGACTCAAGAGAACTTAAAAAACCAACTTAACTATCATGTAGATTCTCGCGGTAAGTTACACTATGCTAATGCCCTTATTCTGGTCAATGAGTTTCTCAAAAAAGTAAAAGAGGCCTTAGGAGAGATACAAGTTGTCTATGTAGGAGAAGTGGCTAGAAAATCTAATATCATTGGCCAAATAGACATACTGACCACCGCGGATAAAATGGCTTTCAATCAATTTTTAGAAAAGGAAGAATCCACCATCCTGACAGATACTAACTGGTTTTTGCATGCTTTGCCCTTAAACATCCACCATTGTGCCACCGATGAATATACCTTCGAGGTTGAGAGATTAAGCTCAGACGAAGCCTTTTGGCAGGCTCTTAAACCCCAGCCAAAGCAAGGTATCTATGCTGATAAGATGTCCGTGTTCACTGATAACAACCTTCCCTACTACATCCCAGAATTTAGAGAAAAGGAAAATATTCCAAACTTGTCTGCGTATGGCATACACGAAGACATCATATCGGAGGAGCAAATAAGAGGGTGCATACATAATCATAGTACTTATAGCGATGGCGTCAATACATTAGAAGAAATGCTAGAGGCCTGTGCGGAGAAAGGCTACGAATATCTGGTAATGACAGACCATAGCAAAAGTGCCTTCTATGCCAATGGCCTTCAAGAAGAAAGGTTATTACAGCAATTGGATGCCATCAGAGATTTGGACCAGGAATATGATGAGATTTCATTTTTCTCTGGGATAGAGTCTGATATATTATCCGATGGCAGCCTCGATTACTCAGACGAAATATTGGGTTATCTCGATATTGTAGTCGCATCCATTCATTCTAATCTTAAGATGGGTGAAGCCAAAGCCACCAAGCGCTTAATCACTGCCATTGAAAATCCATATACGTCCATACTTGGCCATCCTACAGGGAGATTACTTCTCAGCCGAGAAGGATACCCTGTAGACTATGAAAAGATCATAAATGCCTGTGCCGCCAATAATGTAGCGATAGAGCTGAATGCAAATCCGAACAGGTTGGACATGGATTGGCGATGGATTCGTCAAGCTACGGACAAAGGTGTCCTCATATCCATTAATCCTGATGCGCATAGCATAAAAGGTATATCTGATATGAGTTATGGCGTTGCTTCTGCTAGAAAAGGTAATTTACTTAATCATCAGTGCCTTAATACAATGGATATAGAGGAGTTTCAAGAGTGGATGACAGAACAACATGAGAAAAGAGGATGAAATAAATACAAATAGCCCTCAATTTGTTTGTTAATCGCTTGTTAATGACTTAAGTCTTTATAATCAAGCCTTTACACAACTCATAATATGGAATATATTTGTGGTGAAATTTTAATCAAAAAAATTATCTAGTAAAATGAATAAAATCTTGGTTTTCCTTGCATTCGCCCTAGTAGTTATGGTAGGATGTAAATCAGAGTCAGGCTCTACAGCTGAAGTTGCACCATCTGCGCCAGTTCCAAATTCTGCGCCTGCAAAAAATGAAATTACGCCAATTGCTAACCCTGCGGCTGCAGAGCCAGATGTACCAGTAGGTCCGGTGACTACAGTAGAGTTCGAAGAGACAGAGTTTGATTTTGGTACGGTGATGGAAGGAGAGAAAGTAACTCACGTATACAAATTCAAAAACACAGGTGATGAGCCACTTATCATTTCTAACGCTAAAGCGACTTGTGGATGTACAGTACCATCTTGGCCTAGAGAGCCAATTGCACCAGGTGAGTCTTCTGAAATTAAAGTTCAGTTCGATACTAAGAACAAAGGTAAAGTCGGTGGTCAAGTACAATCTAAGAGAGTAACTATTACTGCAAACACTGACCCTGTTAATAGCTATGTAACTATTAAGGGTAAAGTAGATAAGAAAGAAACAGCTGAATCAAGCGAATAAGATTGGCTGTTAGAAAAGCGCTTTAGATACGTCTAAAGTAATGAAGGTGCTGATAATGTATTATCAGCACCTTTTCTTATGCACACCTATATAAAACAACTTTGCCATTATATTAATGGATAATATCCTCTATATCAGTCACTTATATATTTTTATCCTTATAAACATTACAACTTTCTTTGATTTATACCTTTCATGGCTTAATATTTGCATTAACGAAAACTGTAATATGTAATTATTAAGAAAAATCGTTTAAAATGGGAAAAACAATAAGTATATGGGCAGTGTGCATTACTTTGTTGTTAGCTGGATTTTCTTACACAGTACCAACAGGTTCTGAACTAGGAGAGAATTTTACTATAGTAGACACCTCCACTCTAAAGATTAATGTAGATAGTGATGAAGATTTCAAATTCTTTCTCAAAGCAGAATATGAAGAGTCATTAGAAGAAATACAATTCTTGACTCGTGAACAGACAAACCAGATTAGAATCTACAGTGGACTAGGAGATATGATATATCTTCTTCCTATCGGATCTGATAGAGTGAGTATAGGTAAAAGCTTGTTTGAGTCTGGCGACTACAAATTTGTCTTCGATATAGAAGGAGACAGGAAAATGTACTCTTCCAAATTGACCGTCTATTAAATAAAAGATAATCTTGCTTAAGGTGACTATAAAAAGTTAAGCGAGTTTAGTTTCTCATAAAATTACTTTAGACCAATCAGGCAATTCTCGACCACGGATTGCCTGTTTTATATTTCCTACCCTACTCGTGTCTTAAGATTACAGATTAGCAAGTAAAAATCTTTGCATTTGGCATATAGCTCGATATCTGTGACTCATGCCATTCTTCACTTCACTTGGAAGTTGTGCAAAGCTCCGATCATAGCCATAAGGAATAAAGATGGGATCATAACCAAAGCCCTTCTCACCTGCTTGCTGATGAGCTATGCGACCATTGACTATACCTTCAAAGAAATACTCCTCTCCATGCCATATCAATGAAACCACCGTTCTGAATCTTGCTGTCCTATCTGAATGCGATGACAACTCAGAAAGCAGTTTTTCCATATTTGCCTGATTATCCCTAGCAGCGCCTGCATAGCGAGCGGTGTGTACACCAGGATCCATTCCCAGGGACATCACTTCTAATCCAGAATCATCCGAAAATACCGATTGGCCTGTAGCCTTATGTATCGTCTGAGATTTGATACTTGCATTGGCTCTAAGGGTACCACCTGTTTCTTCTATCTCCTCATTATAATTTATATCCCCAAGACCTAACAAATTGGTCCCAGTATAAGATAATATGGTGGATACTTCTTCCAGCTTATGCGCATTATGCGTAGCGAATATGAGTGATGGCTGTATCGTCATATCACAATTATTAAGTGCCAAATGCTTGCCGTAGACTACCCCACAAGGCCTTCTTTTTCTCTTTGTTCTCTGAGAGTTGTGCTAAGGAATGGGAAAGTAAAAGCGAAAAAGATTCAGTAGGATAAATAGTATATCCAGTGAAGCGTCCATTAAGTCCCAACTTGATAGGCGCTATACCGAAAGCAATTACAAACTTAGTATTATTAGAGGTGTGCCTGGAAACATTTATCTCCTCCCCTCTTTCTAAAATAACCAAGCCAGAATACTTATTCAAATCCAAATTCACAGCAGAAAATATCTTCTGCACTAAGTCCTGATGCATGTCATAATCATCCTTATATAGAATTATGATGTATTCTGAAAGACTTCTCTCTGATTCAAAGCCCAAATTGTCCTTTGGGATATTAAATAGATCTATATCAAAATTGGGTGTTTCCAAAATAAATAGAACTTATAATTAGCGATTTCGAAATATAATTTTTATTAATATCTAAATTACAACTAAAGAAAGAATATTATAAATATCATGTACTTTTGTTGTGATTTTAAACATAGGTATTTTCCTGTTGTTTTATCTTCAGTAATTGTGGTACCAAGCCACTGAACTGTTAAGTCAAACTCAAAAGCATGCTGACAACGTCATTAAAAATGAAGAAGGTTGCAGAATCAAAAATCAATTCTGTAGACTTTGACAATCTCTCATTTGGTAAGGTCTTTACAGACCACATATTTATCTCAGATTATAAGGATGGAAAATGGCATGATATGCGAATAGAGCCATTCGCCAACTTTAGCATACATCCAGCTAATATCGCATGGCATTATGGTCAAGCTATTTTCGAAGGCATGAAAGCTACCAAACACATTGATGGTACGCCAATGCTTTTCAGACCTGAATTGCACAGTGATCGGATAAATTTATCTGCCGAAAGAATGGCTATGCCAGCTTTTCCCAAGGACGCATTTATGGAAGGCCTATATGAATTAGTTAAGTTAGAAAAAGACTGGATTCCTAATAAGGAGGGTAGTGCCTTATATATACGGCCATACATGATAGCCATGGATGAATTCATAGGGGTTCAAATTTCTCAAACATATAGATTTACAATATTCTGCTGTCCAGTAGGTCCTTACTACAGCAAGCCGCTTAAATTGAAAGCGGACACTGAATTTATAAGAGCCGCTATAGGTGGTACTGGCGAAGCCAAAGCAGCGGGTAACTACGCTGGATCATTACTCCCTACTAAGAAAGCCAAGGAAGAGGGGTATGATCAGATTATGTGGTTAGACGCTAAAGAATTCAAGTATATACAGGAGGTAGGTACGATGAATATTTTCTTCATCTTTGGTAATAAAGTGGTGACTCCTAGTACTGATGGTGCTATTCTAAAAGGTATAACAAGAAGCACCTTGATAGAAATATTGAAAGCTGAGGGTTATGAGGTTGAAGCGAGAAAGATATCTATAGATGAAGTGCTTTCCGGGGCACAAGACGGAAGCCTGACAGAAGTTTTCGGAAGTGGGACGGCAGCAGTAGTAGCTAACGTTGAGACGATAGGGTATGAAGGATCTAAGCATCACTTTGACTTATCTACATACAAAGTATCTCCTATGCTAAAGGATCGTATCAATGGAATCAGAAGCGGCAGATATGAGGACACACAAAAATGGACTGTGAAGGTGAAATAGACTTCTTGACGTTTTATTGGTTTTCTAGATACTTGTAGAGCTTGAAAAAATCAAGTTTGGTCAGAGAAGGATTCTCTGATTTCAAATTGGATTCAATGGCTTTGGCGTTTTGTCTGTAATACCATTTATATAAGCCACTTAGACCTAGGCGTTTAATCCAACGTGCGGTGTTCTCCAATTTAGAATTCAGATTATATCCTTGCTTATTTAGTTGGATTAAATTACTAACAGCAATAGCTGTTTTAGACAAAAAATTATCTGCATGCTGTAATTCCATATGCATTACTGGATTATCTATATGCATTACAGACAGACCTATACCGTTAGCTATTTCAGCAAACAATAAATCTTCATATCCATACGACTGAATCGTCTCATCGAAAGAAATTTTTTCGAATGCACACTTCGGAATTATAAAATTATTAGTGTGGAAGTATCTGAAAGGATGTGCCTGTCTTGTTTGAATAGGCCTAGACTCCTTGTTTGTTCCATATAACCAATGTAATCTTAACTTAGACTCATGGGGTGGCGATGAACTATAGTTGCGCCCGCCACAGATTATCTTATTTTCATGTAGGTGAGAAAGGTATTGGCTCAGAAAAGTTTCTGATAATATACCTGAATCACAATCAAGGTAAAGTAGGTAAGGGAAGGTTGCCGCTTTAGCCAATTGGTTTCTTATAGCAGAACGTCCAACATTAACTGGCAAAACTTTATAACTCACTTCATCTGCTTCTTCTAACCATTTATTAGCCAGTGCAAGATTAGGCTCAGAGTTGTCATCATAGCAAATAATCTCTGTTGGAATCTCCAGTCCCTTTGCTTGTTCTATTAAATCAAGAATCAGTGATGATGCATTATAGTTGTAGATGGGTATGAGGATAGACAACATAGGATAAATGTAAGGCAATGCCTTCTAACTATTCTAGTTTGGCTAAAGTTTGAGAAGATGTCCCATGGATTGTTTCTTGGTCCTCAGGTATTTAGAATTGCCGTCGTGCGGAGGAATCTCTAAAGGAATTCGTTCTATTAACTTGATTGGGCTACCATCAAAGGCAGCTATTTTTTCAGGGTTGTTGGTTAGTAATCTAATCTGCAAAACACCTAAGGACAATAGAATTTGGATCACCTTTTCATAAGTTCTTGAATCTACTGCCAGACCCAAAACCTCATTGGCTTCTATGGTATCTAACCCTTCATCTTGCTTGTTATAAGCTTTCAACTTATTTATAATACCAATTCCTCTCCCTTCTTGTCTGAGATATATTACTAATCCCTTTTGCTCAGATGTGTGCTTCATAGCCGCATGTAATTGAGGTCCACAATCACATCTTTGAGAGTGAAACAAATCTCCTGTTATACATTCTGAATGGATACGGACATCTACTGGTTTTGTAATATCCATCTCTGGATGCACCATCGCTAAATCCGGATCATAATCAGAGACATCTGATTTGAAGGCTATCATTCTAAATTTTCCCCAATCCGTAGGTATCATTGCCTCTGCTTCCTTTACCAATATTGAAGCCATCTCTTCATTCATAACATCAAAAGTACTTATATACATAACAATGGTCAATCACCAAAAGTGTTCTGGTTTATTGCTATTTTATGAAAATTAATCTAATGCGCATATAATAGAAAAGCACCGCTCTAAGTCGAGCAGTGCTTTTACAATGTTATAATAGGATTTAGTTTCTCTTTATATCTATATATGTCTCAGCACCCAAGTGTCTGAACAACCAAACTGATCGTTCTCGATGCTGATTCTTAAGAGGTTATTCTCCAAGGTATAGCTGTAACTTTCACATAATCGTCCAAAACACAGTCTGATGACATCTTCATAAATTTCATATTCTATCTCGTCATAATCATCCAAAACATTTCCTTCGAATTTAACTCTATTCCTCATTCTCATTACTCCCTGCCTAAATTCAATTTCCTGATATTTACATTCAGTATTATCATTAGTGGTACATTCTATAGGATGAAATATTTCAGTGATGTTCATGGATGAATCAATACACCCATCTAATTCTCGCGTAACGGAAAACCATTTACCTAGCAGAGGATTTTCTATTAATTCTAATGGTGTATAAACAACCATCTCTGGTGTCTCATCTACTTCAACACAACTAACGAGGGAAATCATCAATACTAAAAATAATATTCTAATCATACGACTTAAGTTAACATGGCATCCTATTTCGAATTCTATACCAATGATTAGATAGCGTATTGCTTTTGCAACTTAGACGTCATTAAAACTAAGGTCCTAATTGATTTCTGACGCCTTTCTGATACGGATAATAACAGACTTAGAGTTCGGGGTGTTGCTTTTGTCTGCCGTACTATTAATAGGAACAAGGACATTTGCTTCTGGAAAATAGGTAGCTACACATCCTCTGGGAATGTCATAAGGAACCACTAGGAATTTTGGAGCACGGCGTTCTATACCTTCATCATAATTGAATAAATCCACAATATCTTTCTCCGCAAATCCTATGTCATTCATATCTTTTCGGTTCATCATCACAACTCTTCTTTCATTATATATCCCTCTATACCTATCATCTAATCCATAGATCGTTGTATTGAACTGGTCGTGACTTCTGATAGTTGTCATTAGGTACTCTTCTTCCTTAAGTGAGAGGTGATTATAATCTGAGACTGTAAAGACAGCTCTACCTGAAGTGGGATGAAAAGATTGTTCTCTGGCTACATTAGGTAGATAAAAACCACCCGGTTTTCTGACTCTCTTATTATAATCTTGGAAGCCAGGAATCGTTTTTTCTATATCATCTCTTATTTTGTCGTAGGACTGAGAATAATTACACCAGTCTACTACTGATTCTTGCAAACTCGCCTTCGCTAAGCGACAAACTATTTCAGGTTCACTCAGTAAGCGTTCAGAGGCTGGTGTTAGACTCCCTTTAGAACTATGCACTATTCCCATAGAATTTTCTACACTGATAATTTGTACTTCATCACCTATCATATCTCTATCAGTTCTCCCGAGACAAGGCAGAATCAAAGCTTCCTCACCATGCACAAGATGAGAGCGATTGAGCTTGGTAGAAACTTGCACAGTCAAATTACACCGACTGAGTGCCTCTGCAGTATAAAGTGTATCTGGCGTTGCTGATATAAAATTACCTCCCATTCCAAAAAATACTTTTCCTTTCCCACTATGCATCGCTTTAATGGCATGCACTACATCATAGCCATGCTCCCGAGGAGGATTGAACCCGAAAACTTTTTCTAGGGCATCCAGCAATCTTTGGGGTGGTTTCTCATGGATGCCCATCGTCCTATCTCCTTGCACGTTACTGTGTCCGCGAACTGGACAAGTACCTGCTCCTGGTTTACCTATACTTCCTTTGAGCAGTAGTAGATTGACTACCTCTTTTATAGTTGCTACTGCATTCTTGTGCTGAGTTAAGCCCATTGCCCAGCAGATAATAATCTTGGATTTTCTAGATAACAAGTCTGCCACCAGCTCTATCTGATCTCTGGATATTCCTGTACAGGCTATTAGATTATCTATGTCGAGCTTCTCTAAGTGCTTGGCGTAATCTTCATATCCAGTTGTCTTATCAACAATAAATTTTTCATCTAACACACCTCCCCTTTTCTGATGCATCTGAAGTAACAAGGCATTGAATGATTGGAGTAAAGGCAAATCGGCATTTACTCTAACTTGCAGATAATGGTCAGTCAGTTGACTTCCACTATCTAGTATTCCTTTGATTTTTTGCGGATGCTTGAAACTGATAAGGCCGGCTTCCTTCAGAGGATTTATGGCAATAATACTTGCACCATTTTTCTTTGCCCTTTCTAATGCAGAAAGCATCCTAGGATGATTAGTCCCTGGATTCTGGCCCAAAATCATAATCACTTCTGCGGAATAAAAGTCTTCCAATTTAACTGACCCCTTACCTATTCCTAATGTCTCTCCTAATGCTACCCCACTACTTTCGTGGCACATATTGGAGCAGTCCGGCAAATTATTAGTCCCGAATTCTCTTACAAATAATTGATAGAGGAAAGCTGCTTCATTACTAGTCCTGCCAGATGTATAAAATATGGCTTCATTAGGTGAGTCAAGAGCTTTGAGATTTTTACCTATAAGTGAGAATGCATCTTCCCATGATATGGGTTGGTAGTGTGTTGCACCTTTGGGAAGGTACATGGGTTCTGTTAATCGGCCTTGTTTTCCTAATTCGTAGTCAGACATCGCTGCCAAATAGTCTACAGAATGCTGGCTAAAAAATGAAGCACCAACCGATTTTTTTGCCACCTCTTCAGCGATGGCTTTTGCTCCATTTTCACAATATTCGCCTAGTCCACTTCTTTCGTCATCGGGATCCGGCCATGCACAACCAGGACAGTCAATACCATCCATTTGATTAAGTTGATTCAGCACTTTTACGCCTTTAGAAATTGGGGTCTCTGAAAGAATATGTTTTATAGAAGATATAACAGCTGGCAGGCCTGCTGCTGAATCTTTTGGCGCTTTTAGTTTCAGTCCAGTAAACTTCTCAGAGGTTTCAGCTTTTGATTTTTCTTTCATTTCTCACATTACAATTAGACTAATTGAGACGAAGGCGTTCTTTACCTGAGTATACATTGAATCTATCATCTTTTAGAAATCCTATCAGCGTCATGTCGTGATCCTCTGCCAGTTCCACTGCTAGTGAGGAAGGGGCACCTACTGCCGCTATTATTTTAATTCCTGCCATCACTGCTTTCTGAATCAACTCAAAGCTGGCCCTCCCACTAAGTAATAAAATATGCTTATTAAGTGGAAGGTTCGGCCTCGAATTAATCAGGGCTGTACCAATTAGTTTATCCATCGCATTATGCCTGCCTACATCTTCAGCAATATCTAGTAGCTTCCCATCCAAATCAAAAAGGGCGACTGCATGCATTCCTCCAGTATTTTTGAATGCCGACTGAGATGCATTCATCCTAGCTGGTAGTGAAAGAATGAGAGATTGGGCTATAGAAAAACTAGGCACAGGCCAATCGGGCATAGAAATAGCTCTCACTGCTTCTAGGCTCGTCTTTCCGCATACACCACAACTGCTGGTAGCATAGAAATGTCTGTCAAGCAAAGAAAGATCTAATGGTAGAAGATCTAGCGTCCGTACTAATACCTGATTATCGTCTTCTTCTGTGGCAGTGACTATAGTGTCCAGATTAATTATTCCTTCTGCATAAAGAAAACCGACTGCAAGTGCGCGATCCTGACCAGGCGTTCTCATGGTAATAGAAATGTTCTTTCTTTCTATAGGTGGCGAATGAGATGGCGCATGAAGTATTATTTGTAAGGGTGCTTCCACTGCCAACTGATCATGCATAGATTCAGCAGACTTGTTATTGTTAATTCTTAGTATCTGGATATCTTGAATATGGCCTTTCATTGTCTTCTACAATGTTAATCATTATTCAGATAGGTATTGTTCATATTAAATTAGAAAGCTTTAGTAACTTGTAAACAATTCCTGTCTTTCTCTTCCTCAAACATATAATATTATGAGACTTACTCTGGTTTTTATCTTCATGTTTTGTTCATTGATTGCCATTGGGCAGATTACAGTAGAGTCTAATACTTTACCTGATGTCGGTGATGAACTAGTTTACACCACCTTGATTTTACCCGAGGACACTATAATGGCCTACCGGGAAACTGGTGAAAACTTTGTTTGGACGTTCAATGACTTTGAGTTAGGTGGTCAGATGATAGAAGCTTATACAGATATCAATACCACGACCCTAGCAGATTCCTTTCCTGATTCTGATATGATCATAACCTTAGGACTATTTGATGCAGCAGCTTCAAGAGAACCAAATAGAATAGTAGTGAATGGTATAAATACTGGAGGATTTGGTGGTTTTGAAATAGATGCTTCTTTACAGTTATCTAATGATTATACTATCCGAGAGACGCCATTATTATTTGGGACGGTTAATTCAGATGATGTAGACCTCATATTTACTTTTGATGCCGCCTTGATTCCAGGAATCGATAGCTTAGATCTGGGAGGACTTCCAGGCTCTATAGACAGTATTAGAGTGACCACTGAACTTACAAGAGAGGAAGAAGTCATCGGCTGGGGCACTGTCAATGTAATGGATGAGTCCAGAGAAGTATTACATGTCAGAGAAGAAAATACAACAGATGTTCTGCTTGAGGTAGGTGTAAATGTTATAGGATTTTTAATTTGGTTTGATGTTTCTGATTTTTTCGGCATGGCTGGTGGCTTTGGAGGAGAACAGATTGCAACTACATATAGATTTGTGGATGCAGACAACAAGGCTTCAGTCATAGAATTTACTGAAAATGTATTTGCTGATACTTTAGGAAATGATATGGTGGTGGTTACAGGAAGGACAGGCTTAGAACTAGATGCTTCCAGCACCAATGACCCTACGCTTTTAAATCAGCTTAGCTTAGAAGTATTCCCTAACCCGGCTTCTGAATTTATAACTATCGATGTTACTAATTATAATCAATCTCTTGACGTGTCCCTATATAATACATTAGGTCAGATAGAAGGACAGTGGCCTAATTTGACCAATGGATCTCAGTTAGATGTATCACAATTAGATGAAGGGAATTATATAATCCTTACGCAGACTGCTGACAGAGAATTATATCAGAAACTAATAATTGTGAGATAAGTCTCTAAGAATTTTGGAGAAATAAGGCTTTATATTCTTTTAGAAGTTGACGATTGGTAATTAGTATAATGGGTACCAATACTAGGAACTGTATCATTCCAAACTTTGGTTGGCTTATATCCAAGTTATGGACCATTATCCATTCTATTAGAAATAAGATTCCAAAGATTACGGCTGGGAGAATGAAAATAATGCCTGTATTATATTTTATAGGTTGGCTTTTTCTCCCATATAAATAGAAAAGAAATGTCATAAGCAAATTGGCTACAGCCATTGCAGAAAGTACTCCCCATATCTTGTAAGCCGGAACCCAAAAGTACAAACACATAAAGAGTACAATAAGAACAACAAAGGATAGTTGTGTCACCAAGCTTGATTTCTTGGCAAATATTATCTGCTGGTAGAACAGCTTAGCATAGACTAATAAGAAAATTGTGAGACAAGCAAAGGTGATATAATCTCGTATATCCAGGTAAGCACTTTTGGAAGTGATTACATTAATGTTGCTTCCTACTAAGACTATAAATGGAACGGCAAGTAAAGGAAGGACGACTACAACCTTTGTCAATAAATCTACTTTGTCACTGTAATTGTTTACAGATTGAATTTGTTTTTTTTCTGCAAATAATTCGAACAGAAAAGGTCTCACACCACTAACGACGGCGCCAGCAGTGAGTACTATTATATTGGTCAAAGTGATGAGCAATGCAAAGACCCCAACTTGTGATAAATTATCGAACCGCTCCAGAATTATCTTACCTCCCCTAGTTAAGGCCCAAGATATCAACAGATAAGGTATAAGTGCCAGGCTGTATGCTAAGGAGTTTCTCACCATTGTCTTGTCTAGCTTAAAAGTGAATATGTTCTTTTCCATTAGAAAAATGACTAAAGTGGTCACCACATTCGCGAGAAACATTCCTAGTAAGGCACCTTGGACTCCCTGTCTAAATACAATAATCAACAAAAACTGAAACAAGATCATCAGTAGTACTTGACATAGAATCACAAAAAGATATCCTTTGAGGTTCTTTTCATTTTTCAGATAACTGTAGTAACATTCATTTACTTCTGATAGTAACGCGAATCCAAGTATTGTAATCCCGTAGGGAAAAAAATGGATGCTATCTGATTTGAATACTATCTGAAATAAGCTTTCTCCAACTAAACTAAATATCAATCCCGTGACCAATGCAACCATTAGGCTGAAACTGAATAATGTACTTAGATACTTTTTTTGCTTTGCTGGATTGCCATGATAATCGTAATACAATGTGACCATAGCGGCATTGAGCCTGGCTGTAACAAGAATAGCCATGATAACCCCTGTCGTCACCATTAAATCATATAATCCGTATTCTGAATCTGAGAATACTGACAGATATAAGGGTAGAAGAAATATATAGATAGCAGGTCTGAGAAATCCCAGAAAGGAATAAATCAGAATAGCCACAACGGGCTGCTCTCTGGAAGCTGTATCGAAATTTTGTATAAATTTTCTAATCAAGAAGCAAACTGAGTACTTATAAAATCTTAAAAATAAGATTAATAGTTACTCTGCCTGCTGATCTATGTAAGCTCTTAGATCTGCAAGCTGCTGCTCACTCATCTTTTCCTTAGGGTATTGTGGCATATATGATTGTTTTCCAGATCTGGAATATACCCCATATCTGGTCACTTGATATAGTGAATGCCTCCCATATCCATTGGCTTTCTTACTTAGATGCTTAAAGGTGAGTCGACTATCGTCTAGCTGGAAGAAAGAGTACTTTCTGTTCTGGTGACAATGGAGGCATGAATTATCATAAATTAATTTCCCATTGTCAGCGTCGCCCGTATACTCTCCTTTCATAATCAATGACTCATGAGCAGTGCCAAATGTAGCTGGAGAAGTCTTCGTGTACTTGGATCTGATTAATTCGACCGCAGCCTTTTTATTTCCATCTCCATCAATGGCAGCATAGACACGATCCAATTCATCTTGATTCATATTCAAGTCAGACAATTTCAGGTCTATAGTCCAAAGAAATGCCACTATAGATTCTATCTCCCAATCTTTGAGTTCTCGACCCTGAGCACACTCTACTGCACAGAGTTGGATAGCCTCTTTGATATCATTTCTTGCTGGCAAAACTAAATCTCCATACTTTTTATAGTAGTCATCGTTATAATAGGACTCCCTATTTATAGCGCCATAAAGTGTTGTGCCTTGCAAGAATGGTAGCCCCTTACTATTCGTATATTCTAATCTTGCTTGTGGATCTATTATAGAGAGATCAGGATCTTCCTTCTCTAAATTGTGGCAGGAGGTGCATAAAAAATGTTTGCTTTGTTTTTTAGTTTTTCCACCTCCTGGCTTTGTGGCTATACCAGACTTAATGATTGACTCACCTTTAGCAGCTGATATCTGATATGAATTTGTATCCGGGATAGGCGCTTCCATTTCATGCCCTAGAATGGACAAAATCTTTGCGACCTTGAGATCGGTCTCATGTATATTATTTGGCTTGATATAAGCTGCGGTAAGCACTATGGAGAAGAGTGCTAGTACGAAAATGCCTTTACTTGTGGAAATCATCTACGTAGATTGAATTGTCTAGCAATAGTAAACCCAAAACGAAATTCTCGATCAGACCATTGGCTTTGCGTATATGGGATATAATCAGTCTCTACTATACCTGTAGCATTGGTGAAATTTGCTTGAAAGACATGGCCTCCTCCTGTCTCCCATTCTATTCCAATACCAAAAGGAGAACTGAATAGTCTATTGCCATCACGATCTAATTCTTCTCTACGGAATTCCGAAAACACAAAGGTCCCATCTAGTATAATAGCTAAGGTTTTTGTGAATTGAAATTTTAATGCACCACTCAAGCTCGCTAAATCGTTGGTATCCTGAATCGCATTAGGATCACCATTAGTCGGTACGATATTTCTATATGTCCACTGAGGGGCTATCTGAAGTGCCAATCTTTCAGAAATCTTGGAAGCCACAATAACCTGTAAATTGTAACTTATCCTATGAGCAAACTCGGCAAAGAAGTTTATTTGTCCGGGATTCTCCCCTTTTTGCATGGTTGAAATACTTGCTAATCCTGAAAATGCTAAGGAAAATGGACTCGTATCTGACTGCCTTAATACACGATACTTGGCTAAACCACTTACATTTTGTGTAAGCGGACCTGCGCCTTTCGCTCTCATAATCCCAACCATCAAATTGTCAGAGATTCCGTAATCAAACTCGAATATGACATCTGCAGCGTTCTCCAGCCCCCATAATGTTGGCCATCCCCCGTTTACATTTCCAAATCGGTGCCCAATTCTAAAATCCAGTACACCTTTGCGCAAAGTCTCTACTGAATGAGAATTGATAACTCTTGTATCTTTGAATGTTTGGTGAAAATCCTGAGCATTTACACTTACAACACCCATCATTAAAAAAAGCAGTATAATTCTAATCATCTTCACTTAATTTTCTGGAAATTCTTGCTCTATCCAGCAACTGAATATTCTAAAATCTTCTTCCGTCATGTTATCTGGTCCATCTCCATCATCCCTTGGCATCCCTATAAATGGATTATCTATTTGCGTCACTACCCTATCGAACATGGACCCAAAATCCGCAGACATACTAGTATAAGTAGTATAATTTACAGCATCTTGGACACTGCCATCATGACAACCAGAATAGGCACAATATGTAGTAAGAACGGGCTGCAACTCCACATCATAACGAATGATATCCGTACAGTCTAAATTCTCTTGAACAAAGGTCGCTCTTGTACAGCCGATCCAAATAAGAATCAAGAAAATTGGACTAATTAAAATGATTTTTTTCATATACTCATATTTGTAACGAAAAAAGGAACTTTATGACATAGTTCTTAGCTTAAATAAGTTACATATTTGCAAAGTGCAATTTTAGCATAATTTAGATATAAAATAAAGGTAAAATACATGTATCCAATCGAACTAGTCTCCCCTATGTCAAAAGACCTAACTGATTTTGGTTTTAATGGTCTTGAGACAGCAGAACAAGTAGATAATATTCTAGGTAAAAAAGAAGGTACGATCCTATTAGTAATCAACTCCGTATGTGGATGTGCTGCTGGAAATGCCAGACCTGCTGCAAAATTTAGTCTTCAAAACGCTTCAAAGCCAACACATGCTGTCACTGTATTCGCTGGCGTGCATAAAGAGGCAGTAGAAAAAGCAAGAGACTATTTATTACCTTATCCTCCTTCGTCACCCGCAATAGCATTGTTTAAAGAAGGGAAATTGGTCCATATGATAGAAAGACATATGATTGAAGGCCGATCTGCTCAAATGATAGCTGATAATTTAATGGAGGCTATGAATCAACATTGTTAGAAAAGATAAATCTTTGATAAAAAGCCAGTGCTAAAACAGCACTGGCTTTTTTATTTTGGACTGCATTCTGCTAAAGTTCTCATTCTAATCCAAACCAGTGAGGCGAATCTTTTGAATATCAGTTGTGATATACTATAACTCTCAGTCTGTTATACCTCCAAGTCTCTCAAAAAAAATCCCAGCGATTTGGAAATCACTGGGATTGAATCAGTTATGAAAAAACTATTAAAGACCCTCCTTATATAAAAGGACTTGAATAAATATTTTCTATCGCTTCGTATTTGAAGTATCTATGTATCTCTTTGTCGTACTAGCACAAACTTGAACTCTTCTATTCAATTCTCTTCCTTCTTTAGTCAGGTTATCTGCAATAGGATTTGTTTCACCATACCCTTCATATGAAACTCTGTCTGGAGAAATCCCAGCTGCAATGATGCTATCTGCAACTTTTTTCGCTCTTCTCTTAGATAAGGCTAGGTTAGCTGATTCAGCACCTTGGCTATCTGTATATCCTGAAACATTAAGGAATGCGCCTGGGTATTGGTTAGCGAAAGACACAATCGAAGAGATTGTTTGGTTATATGTATCTGATTTACTAGACCCAGAACCAAACGTAATTGCTGGTGCGCAGTATCTATTGATAATTTCAGCTGTAGTTGGCTTTCTAACTGCAGGACATCCATCTTTTTCTGGAACACCTGCTTCATTAGGACACTTATCATCTTTGTCTGCTATACCATCGCCGTCAGCATCTGGGCAACCGCTTACAGTTCCAGCAACTTCTGGGCAATCATCATCTCTGTCTATAACGCCATCACCATCCGTATCTGGGCATCCGCCTACATCACCTGGTGTATTAGGACAAGGATCGCTATCATCATCTACGCCGTCACCATCTGAATCAGGAATTGGGCATCCATCATATTTAGATACACCTGACTCCTCAGGACACTTATCTACATTATCTCCTATACCATCACCATCTGTATCTGGACAACCATTATATCTAGCTTCACCTGCTACGTCTGGACAAGCATCATCTCCGTCTATAATCTTATCTCCATCTCTATCTGGACAACCCATAAACTCAGCTAGTCCAGCTACGTCAGGACATTTATCATCTTGGTCTATAATACCATCTAAATCAGAATCTGGACAACCTGCATACTCCTTAAGACCAGGCGTATCAGGACATGCATCTTTCTTATCAGCAACACCATCACCATCTCTGTCTTGCTTTCCTAGAGAAATACCTAGTCCAAGCTCATGTAATAGATAGTTATCATTACCATCAGTTATATCAGCCGTAGGAAAACCAGTATTAGTGCCATCATAAGCACCATCAAACTGATCATTGAATCCAATGCCGTACTGAGAATGCCAGAATAATCCGAAATTGTCAGTAATGTTATATCTAAGACCTACACCTAATGGTATATGAAGTCCTGACTCATCTTCTCCTCTTGCAACACCTGGCATACCTGGTGTATCTACTTCTCCTAATACATTGCTGTAGCTAATCAATCCCACACCTGCTGAGAGGAAAGGATTTAATTTTTCTTTCTGTAAAAATTTCCAATGCAACGCTAGATTACCTTGGAGAACATCAGAAAGGAACTGGTGTACATCTGTGTTGTTTAAATCACCTCCTGCGTTAGGGGTTTCATCTATTCCATGACGACCAGTAGATCCTTGTAGGAATATGTCAAATGCTGGTGAAAGGTAATATCCAAGTCTAGCGCCGAAATGACCTTGAAACGGTGTACCAAAAAGTAGATTACTACCTATATCGCCACTATATTCCATCTTTCCACCACTTATCATGATTCCAAACTTGCTATCTGCTGTTTGTGAAGATAAGGTAAGTGTAAAAGCTGTGAATAATACAATTACTGCAAATAAGTGCTTTTTCATAAAAATTGAAATTTACGTTGAATTTTGGGCAAAAATACCAAAAATAGAGTTACTCTCATCATCAAAATTATAATTTGAAATCTGATGAAACGATAGTAAAAGTGGTAGATAGTTAATCAGAACATCACCAAAATACAAAGTTTCAAGTTATTATCCTTTCAATTGCAGCCATTTTAGTTTCGTACGTGCATTTTGAGGTGATGACCTATTTCGATTGAAATGGTATACAATTGATTAACAGGAGTTTATCATAACATAGGTTTTTCAGGCCTTTTTTTGAGCGCTGTAGAAGAATCCTAAGCCGTTATTAAATGCCTCTGGAAGTTCAGGGAGTTCTGACCGTGGGATTAGCAAGGATGAGATATTATGCAAGTCATTGAAGACCTTATGCTTCTCCGCTGTTTCTGCTAGGTATTTATGACCTGAAGATCCTCCTGTACCAACTTTATTGCCTATCATTCGCATTACCATCTGTGCATGTCTGTATCTCCAGTTGGTCAGGAGCTCATCTATATTCATCAGCTCCATCAAAAAATTGTATGGCACAGTTAGTATTGGTTTTTCTCTGTAAAGATTGATAAACAGTGCTGCTAAGGTGGCTTTATAAGACAGCCTCATCTCTCCTTTCTCGATGAGTTCGTTGTGCGCCTTTTCGGAGAGTACTTGTTTAAAGTAAGTATTGGTACTTCCCAGCATCGTCAACCGCATGTCTTTCATTTTGGGAGATAGATACTCAGTAGCTTCTATAGCTTGCTTCTCTTTCGCAAGCATTTTCTCTACGGCTTGTTGGTAGACCTTTAGAAAATTAAAATCACCAAATTCTAAGAAAGGTGTCCGCTCCAACCATTCTTGTACGTGTACAAAAAGGCTCTTATTTTGTTCTATCTCATCCAATAATTTTTTCTGTTCATCAGAAAAAACAATCTTGTAGGAATGACCATTGTATGTCATCCTCTGACTTTCTTCCAATCCCAAGATGCCTTCTATCATTCTAAATTGTAGGCTTTGAAATCCTGAGGCAGGAAAAAGGTAATTACGAAAATCCATGAAGTCCAACGGCGTCAGTGTCTCCATCACAAAGATCTGCTTTATCACCAATTCCAATATCTCTGATACTCTCTTTAGTCTAAGGACTGCCATATTCATACTATCCTCTTGCACCTTATTATCTCTGAACATGGCTATTACAGAATTCAGCTCATGAATCACTTGCTTAAACCAAAGCTCATAGACCTGATGCATTATAATGAATAAGGTTTCATCATGAGCAGCTTCTTTCTCGAACTGTCCACTCCGTGGCTTTTGAGCTTCTAGAATTTTATCTAATTCTAGATAGCTATGATAGTGAATGGCGGTATATTTCTTAGATGGGTCCATATGTCTGATACTTCAGATTGATCTCTGCACAATATAAAGATGATATAAAGTAATACACCATAAAATCTCATCTACTGATATCTAAATTATGGCCTTACGGACAGCTTTCTTTAGCTTGCCTATATGTAACTTTAATTGTATTAGAATTTCAATTAATTATAATGGCAAAAAAAACACTGGTAAATACTGAGACTGACAGAGATGTGGATGAGTATATCAGTAAAGTAAAAAATAAAACAAGGAGAGCGGATGCCGAAACCCTACTGAAACTGCTTAAAACAATAAGAAAGGAGCCACCTAAAATTTGGGGTGTCAGTATCATCGCTTTTGGCAAGTATGGTTATAAGAGAAAAAATGGGGAAGAATATGAATGGTTTAATGTGGGCTTCTCTCCAGGAAACAAGCACATGTCCATATATGTTATGTATGACATCAATCAAGAGCTTGGCCTCTTAGAAAAACTAGGTCCTCATAAGACAGGTAAAGGTTGTCTCTATATTAAAAAGTTAGAGGATATAGATATGTCTGTATTGAAAAAACTACTTCAGAAAAGTGATAAGTGGAAGCAGGAATAGTTTTGGAGTGAAACAGGCCTGACTATCCTATCCTAATACTTTCTTGAGAGCTTTGAGGTAAGCTTGATTAGCCTGACGATCACCTATCGTCACCCTGACACAGCCCTTGGCACCAAAGTTAGCAACAGGTCGTACCATGATGCCTTGTTTGAGCATTTCCATTTCTAGTACCTTGTCCTTCATCTTAGGTTTGATGGTAATAAAGTTTGCTTGTGTTGGCCAATACTTAATGCCTAACTTATCTAGGCCTTTATAGATATAATGTTTTTCTTCATGGACCATGCTTACCGTCTTCTTGATATGATTACTATCTTCTAGGGAGGCAATAGCCGCTACTAGACCAGCTGTATTAATATGAAAAGGGCGACACAACTGAGAAATATATCTGGCAATCTTCTCTGTAGTATATCCATAACCTATACGCATACCTGCAAGACCATACGCTTTAGAAAAACTATTAACACCTATAACTTGAAGGCCAGCTCTTACATACGGTAGTGCTGTGGTGAAATCTTCTGCATCGGCAAATTGGTAATAGACCTCATCATAGACTGTCACTACATGCTGAGGTATTTGTGGCAATAATTCATCTAACTCGGCTTTGGGGATATGGGTACCCGTTGGATTATTGGGACTACATAGAAAAAGCAATCTGGTTTTCTTAGTAATCGCTTTTAATATACCAGGGATATCCAGACGATAGTACTTGCCTTTTAGTGGAACATCCTTAACTGTCGCTCCCAATTTCTTGGCAAACATGTGATATGGTTTAAAGGCGGGGTTGCAGATTACAATCTCCTGACCAGGCGACAAGAATGCTCTCTCTATCATCTCCAGCAGAGCTACACCACTATTATCTGTCACAAATTGGTCAGGCTGAAGTAGGCCACCATAGAAATTCGACAAGGCCGACCTGAGTGTCGCATCAGTTCGCTCTGGATAAATATTGAGTTGGCTCATCTCAGCCTTCACCGCTTTAACGGCTTTTGGTGACGGGCCCAGGTAATTTTCATTAGAAGAGAGCTTATACACCTTCTTGCGTCCTATGAGTTTTGCTACTTCCGCTTTGCTCTTGCCTCCTTTATAGCCTCCTGAAGGCATTAGGGATTCTTTGAAAATGTTGATTTGAGATTTGGTCATGTGGTTGAGATTGAAAAAACTAGTGATGAATGAGCATCATGCAGCTCAGTAAAGCAACACCAAAGTATATAGCAATTGTTTTGGCACCATCGTAATCTTTGGCAAGTCGCTGTCCGAAAAATAGCATAACCAGGGCCACTATAGAAGTGATTACACCTAGACTAAGCCAATAAGTTTTTCCAGAGAGTAAAACCTGCCCTACCCCAGCCAGACTCAGTCCGCCAGCTATAAGTTCTACGAGAGTAAGCATGCCAAGCATAGGTATTACAGCACCTTTGAGTAAAGACTTACCAAAGTGGGAAGTGAGCCAAGAGGCATTACCCTTCCAGTCCAACACTTTATCCAATCCAGACTGCAGAAACAATATTGCCCAGAATAAACCAATGGCCACTTTTATAATATCTAAATCATCCGCAAATATGCCCATCAAGAATTGATTAGATTGGTAATAGAATCAGCTAGTTGTCTGTCTTTTTCAGTCACTGTATTTCCAGCATCATGTGTGGTGAGTTTTATCGTCACCTTATTCCATACGTTATGCCACTCAGGATGGTGATTTTGTTTTTCCGCAAGCATAGCCACCGCTGTCATAAATCCAAAAGCTTCTATGAAGTCCTTGAATTCAAAAGTCGCATGTAGCGCATTATCTCTTTCTTCCCATGCCATAGTATAAATGCTTTAGTTTATAGACTTATCTATGTTGTATTTATTTTTGATTTGCTCTAAGCTAGCAAATAAATCATCATAAGAATCTATAATAAAATACCTGACACTAAATTCCTTATCAGTATATGCTTGATTAAAGACTTCCTGTAAGTCAAACTTATCGAATCCACTGGCTCTTACATTTTCAGTCTCACCTGAAGATGACAAGATAGCACCACCATAGGCCTTAGGTGTTCCATTTTCCTTTATAAGTCCTGCCTCCCAAGTGAACCATCCATACCGGCTAAAATTTTGAATCATCTTTTCTTTCTCTGCACCATAAGGCGTATTTCTGAGAATATCATAAATCAGTCCAGATGACTTGGAAACAAAATCAGAAAATTTCTTATCGAAAAATAACGGTAAGTGCCCTACAACGTCATGAAATATATCTGGATAGCCTGTGAATGCTTGTGAATGCCAATCTCTGACAAAGGTCGCCGATGGAAATATCTTTCTAGATAACAATTTGTAGAAATCCTCACACGGGAGCAGTCCATTCACTGCCATTACTCGCCACCCTGTTTGTTGTTCTAATTTATAATTCAGTTCTTCTAAATTGGGAAGCTCCGAAAAGCTTTCACCTAAAGCGGTCATGCCACTGGTATAAGAGTCACAGGCAATACCCTTCTGGGCACTAAGAACACCGTCCAATAATGAACGCCATCGCTCTCTGTCTCCATCATCATAGGCTTTGAAGTCAAAGCCCTTTAGCAATTCGCTATCTTTTATGGAATCTATATCTAGGTTTGTAATACGGCTCATAATCTCGATTTATTAGTAATAAAACTACATATAAGTAACAGATTAAGTTATAATTTTCTTCTAGTTAGAAACAAATAGGAATATTATTATAACAATATTTATTAATTAGTAATAATATTATTCTAATAATTACTAAAGACTGCTATCAAAGAAGAATATTATGAAAACAGCTTTTGATGATATTGAAATAGCCATACTGCGTATAATGCAAGAAAATGGTAGAGCGACCATAAAGGACATGGCCGCCAAACTTAATCTGTCTACCACACCTATTTTCGATAGGATAAAAAGAATGGAAAGCAATGGTGTAATTAAAAAGTATGTGGCGATTGTGGACCAAAAGAAGTTAGGAAAAAGCCTCACAGTATTCGTACACATATCTATTAGCCAACATGGTAAAAATGCTTTGAATAGCTTTATTGAAGCAGTCACACAATTTCCAGAAGTCATAGAATGTCATCACATTAGTGGAGATGCTGACGTGATGCTGAAGTTAGTGCTAGAAAACATAGAAGCTTATAACGCCTTTATCATGGAGAAACTCTCTATCATCCCCAATATTGGCAAGGTAGAATCTAGGTTTTCGCTCTCAGAAAGAAAGAATACAAGTGCTATTCCCATTGATCATTAACAGCTCACAATAACCCAATATGTCTTCATCCATACTTAACACTTTTTATAAATCTACATACTCATATACTTGTAAATCAATTCGTTGAATATTTACGTTAATTTTCTTTAAGCAAATAAAAAAATCATGACCAATCGTATTCTTATCCTCTTTTCTGTCTTCTGCGTCAGTCTTTTCATTTCATGTGGTTCTGATGACCCGCCTAGTGTAGAACTCAACTTCAAATTGGAGTATGATGGCAATCCACTCGTTATGTTTCAGGATGTCACCTATCCTAATGGAGAAATCATGCAGATGAAGAGAGTGAGTTTCTTTGTATCTGAGATGACACTATCTGATGCTGCTGGAAATTCAGAGGTAGTATCAGAAGTAGAATATCTTGATATGACAGATTCTCATATCAGTGCAGAAGGAGCTTCTGAAGGATTGTCACTCAATTTAGGAAGTACTGACCTCACAGATGTGAACCAGCTCAGATTTAATGTTGGTCTTACTGAAGCTCAAAATGCCACTGTTCCAGAAGATTACAGATCCACCAGCCCACTTTCTCGCTCAGCGGAGTATTGGAGGTCTTGGGAGAGTTTCATCTTTATCAAGTTGGAAGGTATCATAGATTACAATCAAAATGGCATCACTGATAATGGAGAGTCATTCACATTACACCTTGGGTCTAATGCAGTCATGCGACCTATCTCCCTTGATGTAAATGATCTATTAGACCCAATAGATATTACAATAGACATCCTAGATATCTTCCAAGATGAAACTGGGGAAGTCTATGATATAGCTGGGGAAGGTGCTCGATTGCATACACTCGATGACCCTACACTCGTGCGAATGGCATTTTTGTCTGATGGGTTGGCTGCCGCGATAGAACAGTAAACTATAATAGATTTATAAAAGAGAATTCATTGACACTCAAGACTGTATTTTTTTACAAGTTCTGCGAGTACGAGTTGTGAGCAGCAAGATTACTATCCTATAAAAATCAATAAGAGGTTGATGCATTAGTGTCAGCCTCTTTTTTATTTAAATGACGAGGGGGTGAGGAGTAGAGTATCCCCATAGATAAAACAAGCTGCAAAACATATAATTAAATTTATTATATATCTTTACATATATATTTAACTCTCTTCTATAGAAAGCTTCAATTCCAATATTCTTATAGCAGATTTTTTATTTTTTGAATCCAATGGATATACAATATTGATTTTTTTACTTAAATAATTTTAAACAACTATGAAATCTAATTTATTTTTAATCCTTGCGCTACTTTTTACTTTATCCTCATGCGGAGGAGACGATGATTGTGTTCAAGCTGATTGGCTTGGGACTTACACAGGAACAGAAGATTGTAATGGCGAAACAGTAGACGCGACTATAGCTGTAACTGCATCAGGCGAGGATATGATTGTGTTTGTTATTGAAACTGACGGATCTACGCTTACATTTGATCCATTACCATTTGATGGGTGTAATGTTAATCAGTCTGATGATGATGGCACCTTTAGTTTGGATTTATCCGTTGATCTAGATGGAAATGATTTGACACTTAACACTGTATTTTCAACAGGTTCTGAGAGCTCTGTTTGTGAATATTCAGTAACAAGGTAAGTATACAATAAAATACATTAAGAGGCTGATGCATTAGTGTCAGCCTCTTTTTCATTATAGATATAAAGTGCGGGACGCTGTGATAGCTGTAAGTTAGATTACAATCATTACTCTCTTTCCGTTTGGTTTTTCTATGAAACTTATCCAGCTTCTCAGTTAACAAACAGTGCTTAGTTTGGTGGATTTGATTCTTGATTTAAAGACATAATTTATGGTTGGAGATTTGTGTCCATATTATCCTACAATGGCAAAATATGAAATCAATTCTCAACATTCGCATCACTGAGTTTTAACCAGCTCCCCTCTGAGTTTATACCAGTACCCCTCCCTTAATCAAATCTACAACCTCAGGATTCTTTATAGTTGTTATATCACCTATCTTATCAGATTCGTTGGCTGCAATTTTTCTAAGTATCCGTCTCATTATTTTACCTGAACGTGTCTTTGGCAAACCTGTGACAAACTGAATAAGGTCCGGCTTAGCAATTGGACCTATTTCTTTGGTGACAACGTCTTTTATTTCTTTTCTAAATTCATCATCAAGTTCCTTGTCTACACATATGACATAAGCGTAGATGCCTTGGCCTTTGATAGAATGCGGATAACCTACGACTGCGGATTCTACAACATTGGGATGTTCGTTGATAGCATTTTCTACTTCTGCAGTTCCCATTCTGTGTCCTGACACATTGATGACATCATCTACACGGCCTATAATTCTGATTCTTCCTTCATCATCTCGCCGTGCACCATCTCCGGTGAAGTACAGATTTTTAAACGCAGAAAAATACATCTGTCTGCATCTCTCATGGTCGCCGTAAGTCGTTCTGAGCATAGACGGCCACGGATGCTTTATACAGAGTAATCCTTCCACATTGTTTTCTGTAATCTCTTTGCCTTCCTTGTCTACAAGTATAGGTTGGATACCTGGCATAGGGTAGGCAGCGTAGGTTGGTTTCGTGTCTGTAATGCCTGGGAACGGCGTCAGCATTATGCCACCATTTTCGGTTTGGAAGTAGGTGTCTACGATGGGTGCTCTGCCTTTTCCTACTTCTTTATCATACCAATGCCATGCTTCTTCATTTATAGGTTCGCCTACTGAGCCTAATACTTTTATAGAAGACAAGTCATACTTGTTTGGATATTCATTCCCATGCGCCATGAGTGCACGTATGGCAGTAGGTGCTGTGTAAAACTGGGTCACTTTATACTTTTCACATACCTCCCAAAAACGGCCAGCATCTGGATAAGTAGGCACCCCCTCAAACATTAAGGATGTCGCCCCTGCAAGCAGTGGTCCATAGACGATATAACTATGGCCTGTAATCCAGCCTATATCTGCAGAGCACCAGTAGATGTCTCCTGGCTTATATTGAAATACATTTCTGAAAGAAAAACAAGCATAGACCATGTACCCACCGCAGGTATGTACTACACCTTTTGGCTTACCTGTAGATCCAGAAGTGTAGAGAATAAAGTGCAAGTCTTCGGCATCCATTTCCTCAGCTGCACAGAAAGGCGATTGGTCAGATGTTTCTTCATGATACCATCTGTCTGTATCATCACTCCAGTTGACTTCGCCTCCAGTGTTTCTGTGCACAAGTACTGTCTCCACACTGTTACATCCGATGTTCATCGCTTCGTCTACGACAGCTTTTACTGGAATATTTTTAGGGCCTCTTCTGTTGTAGTCAGAGCAAATTATCATTTTAGCTTGTGCATCATCGGTCCGGTCTGCAATAGCCTGCGCCGAGAATCCACAGTAGACTACAGAATGCACAGCCCCTATACGAGAACAAGCCAATAGCACGATGGCCAGCTCGGCCAGCATCGGCATATAGACTATGACTCTGTCTCCTTTTTCGATCCCAAAATTTTTTAGGGCATTGGCACATCTACAGACTTCGTCATGTAATTCTTGGTAGGTGTACTTAACGGCTTCTTCATCTGGCTCATTAGGTTCCCAAAGAATGGCCACTTGATCTGCTTTGTCTATTAGATGTCTATCCAGACAATTGTAGCTTATGTTCATCTTACCATTGATGAACCATTTTACGTTTGGTTCTGTAAAGTTCCATTCACAGACTTTATCATACTGTTCGAACCAAGTGAAGGTTTGGGCTTCTGTGTCCCAGAATTTTTCTGGTGTTTCTACACTTTGCTTATATAGCTCTTTATAATGGGCTAAGTCTCTTATTTGAGTGGTCATAGAAAATAGCTTTTATGTTAGCGAGAATTTAATCCAACAAGCTCATTTATAGAGTAATCTTTATGTGTTATTTTATTTTTGGAATTGAATTTCGTGATTACATTTTTAGTTTCTATATACAAACAAGCTTGGACATCAATATTAAAAATTAATTCTAATTTATTCGCGATTTCATTGTTCTTTCTTCTCCTCTTTAGCATAGCATGAAAATTGGGCTCCGATATCCAATGTACATGGTAATTATACTCTTTGATTTTGTAAATTTTCTGAATATCATTAAGGAATTCACCTCCTTCGAATAACAATGGAATCTATGTAATCACTTAGGTATTTGTTTATGCGAAATTTAACCCCAATCTTTTGATTCTCTATTATCTCTTCATTCGCGTTGTGATTGAGTAAGAGTATCTAATATTCTTTTGACTTTTTTAGCTTCTGACTTGTATATTTTAATGGATTCCAATAAGATCTATTTTTTTGCCATAATTTAAATATCACGGGTTTAATACAAGTGTTACAATATCTAATGCACCGCCCCCGGAGAACCCGCCCCTCTAGGTATTCTAATATCCTCCACCAATTCCTGTATCTCTTGAGGCGGTTGAGCAGTAACGCGGCTAATCACCAAGGCCACTATAAGATTAAGCATCATTCCCAAGATACCGATACCTTCAGGCTTAATCCCAAACCAATAGCCTTCAGGAGTACCTGGTCCACCAAGTTGGGGTTTGAAATACCATATGTAGATCAGTGTAAATAGTATACCGACAATCATCCCTGATATAGCCCCTTCCTTATTCATACGTTTGTCAAAGATGCCCATGATGATGGCAGGAAAGAAAGAGGCTGCTGCCAAGCCAAAGGCCAATGCGACAACTTGGGCGACAAAACCAGGGGGATTCATTCCGAAAAAGCCTGCGGCTACAACTGCGATAGCGATAGAAATTCTTGCAGCTAGTAATTCGCCTTTTTCAGAAATGGCTGGCATGAGATTCTTTTTCAATAAGTCATGTGACACAGAGGTAGCTATAACCAATAATAATCCTGCTGCTGTAGATAAGGCCGCTGCAAGTCCTCCTGCGATCACGAGTGCAATCACCCAAGCTGGAAGATTGGCTATTTCTGGATTGGCCAATACCATAATATCTCTGTCTATGGTCAGTTCGTTTTGTTTGGCATCGGCAACATACTGTATCAGTCCATCGTTATTTTTGTCTTCAAATTTTATCAAGGTTGATTTCTCCCATTTACTAAACCAATCAGGCATTTCTGCATAGGGTTGATTGCTAACTGTCTGAATCAGGTTGGTTCTGGCAAATGTGGCTATTGCAGGTGCCGTGGTATATAATAGAGCTATAAATAAAAGGGCATACCCAGCTGACTTTCTTGCATCGCGTACTTTGGGAACTGTAAAAAATCTCACGATGACATGTGGCAAGCCGGCTGTACCAAACATCAGTGCTGCTGTGATAAAAAACATATTTACTCTATCATGCATACCCATAGAAGTATACTCAGCAAAGCCGAGGTCAACGCTGAGCATATTCAGCTTATCCAGTAAGTAAGTACCATCGGCCAACTTTCCTCCAAAGCCTAATTGTGGAATCGGATTACCCACCATTTGCAATGAAATAAATATTGCAGGTACGGTAAATGCAAATATGAGGACACAATATTGAGCCACCTGTGTATAGGTGATGCCTTTCATGCCTCCTAATACAGCATAGAAAAAGACGATAGCAATTCCTATAAGTATACCTGTCGTGAAAGGTACTTCCAAAAATCTGGCAAAAGCCACTCCTACTCCTTTCATTTGTCCAACAACATAGGTGAACGATACGAGGATGGCGCAGAGTAAGGCGACCATTCTTGCAGTCTTAGAGTAGTATCTCTCACCTATGAAGTCTGGCACTGTAAATTTCCCAAACTTCCTAAGATATGGTGCTAGCAATAAGGCGAGCAACACATATCCTCCTGTCCATCCCATGAGATATTGTGCTCCGCTAAAACCCATAAATGAAATGAGCCCTGCCATAGAAAGGTAAGAAGCGGCCGACATCCAATCTGCCGCTGTTGCTAATCCGTTGGCTATGGGAGAAACCCCTCCGCCTGCAACATAAAACTCCTTAGTCGATCCCGCTCTTGCCCATATAGCGATACCTATGTAAAGGGCAAATGTGGCACCGACAATTATATAGGTCCATGTTTTAATGTCCATTTTTATCTAGTTTTTTTAGGGTTACTTCTCGTCTACATTATACTTCACATCGAGCTTATTCATCAGTCGCACGTAGATGAAAATCAAGGCAACAAAAACATAGATAGAACCCTGCTGAGCAAACCAAAACCCAAGTGGGAAACCACCAATCTTAATCGTATTCAATGTTTCTGCAATGAGTATCCCACAACCATAAGAGACAAAAAACCAGATACTTAGCAGGATGACTAAGTATCTGAGATTCTGCTTCCAATATTCTTTGAGGTTTTTATCTGTCATAGTACTTCTTTAATAGATCTTCTGAAATCTGATTCGAGCTTGAATTCATAAATGAAAATAAAATTGGATTTATTTATGAATAAGAATAAACAAATTAAAATTCAATATATAAAACAACCCTCATTTGTAGTCTACAACTCAAACCATAAATTATTTCGGAAAAATAATCTTTTAAATTCTTTTTCTTTTGTTAAATTGTGTCATACAGAAGGATATATGTAATATTCTACTGATACATAATATCCTCCATAACCTAATCTTGATCAAAGCACATGGAAGTTAAAGGCAATCATTCATTCTCAATATCAAAAAAGGAGCTATGGGATTTGCTGATGGACCCTAGCGTTTTAGCAAAGATCACACCTGGTGTATCTGCTCTGGAAGCCCAGGGAGATGATACTTTCAAGACGGTTTCTAAAATCAAAATAGGTCCTGTAAGCGGACAGTTTAAAGGAGATCTTTCTGTTGTAGATAAGAATGAGCCACATGCTTTTGCAATAGAAATGAAACAGCTGAGCAGGATTGGCAATGCAAATGTAAGAGTGCAAATGATTTTGGAAGATGGAGATGATGGCAGTACAGTATTGAATTTTGACGGCAAAGCAAAGCTATCAGGACTTATTGCTAGAACTGGACAAAGAGTCTTGTCTGGTGTCGCCAATGTTATTACCAAAGAGGTATTTGCATCGCTCGATGAGCACATTGAAAATACAAAATCAAACAAAATAGCTTAATTCAATTTTTTATTAAAATATACCTAATTCAAAAACGATAAAACTATTACCAATGGGGAATAAAATTTCAATTTCGGTCAACGGGAAAGTGGAGGCAAGTGAAGTTGAGGGCAGGACACTTTTGGTTGATCATCTCAGAGAAGGTCTTCATCTTACGGGTACGCATGTAGGATGTGATACCGGTAGTTGTGGTGCTTGTACTGTACACATAGATGGTAAGGCTGTCAAATCTTGTATGGTCCTAGCCGTTCAGGCGGATGGTTGCGAAGTTACTACCGTCGAAGGCTTATCTACAAATGGTGAACTGCACCCTATCCAAGAAGGATTCAAAGAAGAACATGGTCTGCAATGTGGATTTTGTACACCTGGTATGATGATGACAGCCACCGACCTTTTAAAAAATAATCCAAATCCATCTGAAGAAGAAATCAGACACGGTTTGGAAGGTAACTTTTGCAGGTGCACAGGCTATCATAACATAGTCAAATCTATACAGCATGCAGCCAAGAAAATGGGCACTACTGCATAATTCCCATTCATCATTGATAAAAAAAATAAGAAGAAAAAAATGACAGATTATATAGGTAAACCCATCAAGCGTCTAGAAGATAAAAGATTTATAACTGGCGAGGGAAAATATACTGACGATATTGTTCTACCTCAAATGTGTTTCGCATACATACTAAGAAGTCCTTATGCGCATGCGACAATAAAAAACATCGATACAAAAGGCGCTAAGGAAATGGCAGGTGTGATTAACGTGTACACAGGTGCTGACATTCCTGAAGCCATCGGCGGTGTTCCCTGTGGCTGGCAAGTCAATTTCAAGAACGGAGAAACGATGAAAGAACCTCCCCATCCTTTGCTAGTCAGGAAGAAAGTACGGCATGTGGGAGATGGTGTGGCAGTCGTCATTGCAGAATCCAGGGCCATAGCCAAAGATGCCTCAGAACTCATCGATGTAGATTATGATGTGCACGAGGCTGTAACCGATGCTAAAGCGGCTGCAGAATCTGGTGCACCCTTGGTACATGATGATGTGCCAAGCAATATTTGTTTTGATTGGGAACTCGGCAATCCGAAAGATGAAGTTGCAGCGGCTCTGGCTAGTGCTGCCCATGTGACTGAATTAGAATTTACAAATCAACGGGTGGTCCCTAATGCGATAGAGCCGAGAGCTGTAATAGGTCACTATGATACAGCCTATGAAAGATATACCCTGTATACCTCCACGCAGAATCCACATCTTATTAGATTATTAATGTGTGCCTTTGTATTAGGCATACCTGAGCATAAAGTACGTGTCGTTGCTCCTGATGTAGGAGGAGGATTTGGAAGTAAGATATTTCACTATGCTGAAGAAGCCTTAATCATTTATCTTTCAAAGATTGTCGGCAGACCTATCAAGTGGACAGCGGATAGAAGTGAAGCCTTTATGACAGATGCACATGGTAGAGATCATGTTACGCATGCAAAGATGGGTTTTGATAAAGAAGGAAAGATGGTAGCTCTACAGGCAAATACTTATGCCAACATGGGTGCATACTTATCTACGTTTGCACCAGCAGTTCCTACCTATCTACATGGCACCTTATTGCAAGGCGTTTATACCACGCCAAAAATAAACGTGGACGTTACAGCGACCTTCACCCACACTAATGCTGTCGATGCCTACAGAGGGGCAGGCCGACCAGAGGCTACCTACCTTATCGAGCGATTGGTAGATTTAGCAGCATTGGAAATGGATATGGATCCTGCAGAGATAAGAGCTAAGAATTTTATTCCAGCTTTTGATGGTGTAAAACAAGAAGGATATCAGACCCAAGTGGCACTCCAATATGACAGTGGCAATTATGGACCTGTACTCCAGAGAGCCTTGGAGATGGTAGGCTACGAAAAATTCAGAGAAGAGCAAGCGGCTCAGAGCAATGGAAAATATTTGGGCATAGGATTTTCGACCTATATCGAGGCTTGCGGCATAGCACCGTCAGCAGTAGTCGGCGCTTTGGGTGCAAGAGCAGGATTATTTGAATCCGCTCAGGTGACCGTACAACCTACCGGCAAGGTCAGTGTCTATACTGGATCTCATTCGCATGGCCAAGGGCATGAAACCACCTTTGCACAGGTTGTCGCTGATAGAATGGGCATTCCTATAGAGGACGTCGAAATCATTCATGGAGATTCTGATAGAGTGGCTTTTGGTATGGGTACTTATGGTTCGAGGAGTTTGGCAGTAGGAGGAAGTGCGATTGTAAAGTCGATAGATAAAGTTCTGGAAAAAGGAGCTAAGATTGCTGCGCATATGTTAGAGGCGGCACCTGATGACTTGGATTATCAAGATGGCAAGTGGACAGTAAAAGGAACGGATAAATCTGTAGCTTTTGGAGATGTGTCTCTAACATCATATGTCCCACATAATTATCCTGAGGGCATGGAACCTGGCTTGGACTTTAGTAGTTTTTATGATCCTGCAAATTTCACTTACCCATTTGGTTGCCATATAGCTATAGTCGAAGTAGACAAAGAAACTGGTGCTGTAAAACTTAAACGATTTATTGCAGTAGACGATGTAGGTAATGTCATCAATCCGATGATTGTGGATGGTCAGATACATGGTGGCGTTGCACAGGGAATTGGGCAAGCCTTACACGAAGGTACCATCTATGATGAGTCAGGTCAACTGATAAATGGAAGTTACATGGATTACTGCATGCCTCGTGCGGATGACTTTCCGAGCTTTGAAGTGGACAGAACCGTGACACCATGTCCACATAATCCTTTAGGTGTGAAAGGTGCAGGAGAAGCTGGTGCAATAGGATCCACTCCAGCGGTAGTCAATGCGGTTATCGATGCACTCTGGAAGAGTGGACACAAGGTGAAAGATATTAGAATGCCATTGACTCCTGAGAGAGTTTGGAAAGCAATGCAATCCTAATTGTAATTCTAATAGGTGATAAATTAATTAAAAAGACAAAAAATAAGTTATGATACCAGTATCATTTGAATATAAAAAAGCAGATTCGATAGATCAAGCTATTGGCCTGCTAGACGGTGAGGCACAAGTATTAGGAGGAGGACAAAGTTTGTTGCCAGCTATGAAGCTCAGGCTCAATGCCCCAGCAACTTTGGTAGACATCTCAAAAATATCGAGTATCCAATCCATCAAGGACAATGAAAAATCCATAACGATAGGTGCAGGCGTTACGCATGCGGATATTGCAGCCAGTGCAGCTCTTGCAGAACATTGCCCGATGATGGTGCAGGCTGCAAAAGAGATCGGTGATATCCAAGTTAGAAACCGTGGCACTGTCGGTGGCAGTATAGCCCATGCTGACCCTTCTGCTGATTGGCCAGCAGTATTATTAGCAGCGGATGCTAGTATCCAGATTCAAAATAAGGATGGAAAAAGAACTGTGGATGTGGATCAATTCTTTAAAGGATTCTACGAAACGGCTTTAGAAGAAGGTGAAATCATTACTGCTATTAACATTCCTAAGACGGCATTCAATAAGAATTCTAATTATGTGAAATTTAAACAACCTGCTTCTCGCTTCGCTATAGTAGGTGTAGCTGTAGCAGCCGAGATGCTTGGTGGCAATGCAGGTACAGTACGTATAGGAGTAACTGGTGTTGCAGATTGGGCTTACCGTGCCATGAAGGTAGAGACTGCATTGAAAGGTAGTGCACTCGATGAAGCCAGTATAACAGCTGCTTTGGGTGATCTCACTGATGGTGTATCCGTAATGAGCGATCACTACGCCTCTACAGAGTACAGAACACATTTGGCTGGTGTTATCGCTAAAAGAGCATTAATTAATGCTGGCTAGGCAAAAAATATTTCTGAAATTTAAAAAACCTGGTAAATGTTTACTGGGTTTTTTTTACATTTTAGCACAATGGATAATAAGTCCCAGAACCATATCTCTCAGCTCCTTAAAGAACAAGGCTACATCACTGATAGCACTGTGGCCATGTCTCTGCATCTTTCCATGTTGCTTAAAAAACCCCTGCTGGTAGAAGGTCCTGCTGGCGTAGGCAAAACAGAAATTGCTAAAGTGCTGTGCCGAGCCTTGGACACCAAACTTATCAGACTACAATGTTATGAAGGCATGGATGCCAATCATGCCATATACGAATGGAATTACCAGAGACAATTACTCTATCTCAGAATGAATGAGCATTCAGCTCAATCCCTTCAGGAAAAAGAGCAAACAATTTTTTCTGATGCCTTTCTTTTGAAAAGACCTCTGCTGGAATCTATACAAGAAGAGAAATCTCCAGTGCTCCTGATAGACGAGATAGACAGGACCGATGAAGCCTTCGAAAGCTATTTTTTGGAATTGCTTTCTGATTGGCAGATTACTATTCCAGAGATGGGTACTATAGAGGCCAAGTCTATCCCATACGTCATACTGACTGGCAATCGTACACGTGAGCTGTCTGAGGCACTCAGACGACGCTGTCTTTATCTCTGGATAGACTATCCGACTTTCGAAAAGGAATTAGAAATCGTCAAAACTAAGGTGCCAAAGGTTAATGAGCAGATGGCAGAACAGATTTGCAAATTCATGATGGCTTTAAGAAAGAAGAAACTAGAGAAACTCCCTGGTATTGCAGAAACCTTGGATTGGGCTACGGCTTTGGCAGCTATGCACATAGAGCATCTGGATAAGGAAGTAGTGGAATCGACTCTTGGTGTAGTGTTGAAAGATTGGCAGGATGTCAGACAGGCTCAGATGTCGCTGCAAGAATTGTTTGATGAAGTTGGTGTCACTTTCAAAGCCAATTGATGGAGTTTCAAGTAGAAAGACAAACTTCTATTCCTGAACATGTCATACAATTCGGAAGATTTCTGCGAGAACATAGTTTTTATATTGGACATGATGATATTTATGATTTACTCACCACCTATAAGTCAAACATACCAGAGTCATTCAGTCAGCAGCAAGATTTATACAGAGCCCTATTTGTCAAAAACAGAAAGCAACTTCTGGTTTTCGATGAGTTGTACAGGGAGTACTGGAAAAAATTAGCACATGCGGAAAACAGTAAAACAAAAACAGAAGAAGAAACCAAACCTCAAAAGAAACGAACCCAATCGGCCCCTTCTATCTATGAGCTCAAAGACTGGTTGTACAATGGAAAAATAAGTACGGAAAAGGAAATTTCTGCGCATAGTGCTTTGGAAGCACTCGGCCAAAAAGACTTTTCTATCTTCTTGAAAAATGAGCATTCTTCATTAAAAGAAATTATAAGATTAATTGCACGACGATTATCGGTAAGTTATAACAGACGCTGGACACATTCTAACAAGAAGCAAAACATAGACCTAAAGTTGAGCATCAGAAGCGCCTTGCGTCAAGGTGGAGAAATCAATAGATTTTACTTCAAAGAAAAACAGAGAAGAAAAGTGAATCTCATACTCTTATGTGATGTGAGTAAATCGATGGAACTGTATAGTCAGTTCCTGATAGAGTTTATGTATAACTTCCAGCAAACCGTATTCTCGTTAAAGACTTTTGTATTCAGTACACGATTGATTTCTTTGACAAGAATACTAAGAGATGGGGACTACGAGCAAGTACTCAACAACCTCTCTAGTCAAGTGCCATACTGGTCGGGTGGTACAAGGATAGGCCAGTCCTTTTCAGAATTTACCCGATTCTATAGTCATCAAATCTATAATAACTCAGTGGTGATGATAATGAGTGATGGTTGGGATACTGGAAATATTGAGGAGTTGGAAGAAGCTATGATTAAAATACATAAAAAGAGCAAAAAAATTATCTGGCTCAATCCTCTCGCTGGTAACCCCAACTACAAACCTGATACTGCAGGTATGAAAACCTGCATGCCCTACATAGATGTTTTTGGGTCAGCACATAATGTAGATTCGCTGAAAGAAGTTGCCAAAAAGATTGTGTAATAACTCATGCAAATCAAGATGGCTTACTTTTAATTATCTGAGTAATTAAGCTACTTAAGTCTGTGTCTTGAAAATCTGCTTGCTCGTAATACGGGTGGTAAAGCGCTTCTTTCCTTTTTATATAAGCCGTACGCAGTCCTGCCTTCTTAGCTCCAAACAAATCCCAATCGTGTGATGCAATCATCACGACATCTTCTATTTCTAATCCCTCCTGCTTAGCCGTTGCCTGATAAATATCTTTGAAAGGCTTGTACTTTGCGACACTATCTACAGAGTAATAAGCATCAAATTTGTCAATAATACCTGCATTGGTCAGTTGCTCTTTTATCATTTCTAAGGATGAATTTGAAATGGCAACAACACGGATATTTTGTTCTCTCAGATTATCTAGAGCAGGTATGACATCATCATAAGCAGGTAAGCTTTTAAATCCACCAAGTATCTCAGTTTTGGATTCTGGGCTCAGCTGTTTGTTGTTTTCATGAAAAAGATTTTCTAATGCAATTCCAGCCAGTTCTCCAAAATTGAGATAAGTATCCATAATACCCATGACAGTAGAGCTATGTAGCAATTTCATGAACCAATACCTCAGCGCATACTTATCATCGAAGTGCTTATCAAAATGCGTCTTGAGTAAACTCAAGTTCAATAAGGTTTCGTTCATGTCGAAGAAGATTGCTTTTGTCATATCTGCCTTATTTGATTGATTTATAATGCTTTCACTACCGAGTCACATTAACACTCCTAAATATATATTTTCAAAATAGCTATTTCAAGCTATATCTACTATTTAGCTAATTACTAGCTTAATGGTAATTACCCAACTACTCAGCTAACAAACAGTTGTTAGTTTGGTTATATTTGAGAAATATGGAATCATACATAATAGACGGGATAAGAACACCAATCGGAAAGTTTACTGGCACGCTTTCCCCCATCAGGACAGACGACTTAGGAGCCCATGTAATCAGGGCTTTGTTAGATCGAAATCCATCCATTCCTAAATCAGCATATGATGATGTTATTCTAGGTTGTGCCAACCAAGCTGGAGAGGATAATAGGAATGTGGCTAGAATGTGTTTGCTCCTAGCAGGACTACCCTACACAGTACCTGGTGAAACAGTAAATAGATTGTGTTCTTCAGGACTTTCTTCCATCATTCACGCCAATAGAGCTGTCAAGGCAGGTGATGGAGATTTATTTATTTCAGGAGGTGTGGAGCATATGACTCGAGGCCCATGGGTAATATCGAAAGTTTCCAAACCTTTTGGGAGAGATGCTCAGATGCATGATAGCAGTTTCGGCTGGCGCTTTGTTAATTCCAAATTACATGAGATGTATGGGACAGATGGCATGGGTATGACAGCAGAAAATCTATATGACAAATTTAATATCAGCCGAGAAGATCAAGATAAGTTTGCCGCATGGTCTCAGCAAAAGGCGGGTAAAGCACAAAATAGCGGTCGATTAGACAAAGAGATTATTCCTGTATCTATACCTCAGAGAAAAAAAGATCCAATTTCTTTTGAGCAAGATGAATTTATCAGACCGACAACCACTACTGATATTCTAGCTAAATTAAGACCTGCTTTTAGAAAAGGAGGCACTGTCACCGCTGGCAATGCCTCAGGATTGAATGATGGGGCAGCGGCGGTTATCGTTGCTTCGGAAAAAGCGATTACTGATTACAGTCTTAAGCCAATGGCACGCATCGTTTCATCAGCAGTCGTAGGTGTCGAACCTCGCATAATGGGAATAGGACCAGTGAAAGCTACAGAAAAAGCATTGGCAAAAGCTAATTTAACCATGGATGACATTGATGTCATCGAACTCAATGAAGCTTTTGCTGTTCAAGCATTGGCTTGCATCAGAGAATGGGGACTTAAGGACGACGACCCTCGCATCAATCCCAATGGAGGTGCTATAGCAATCGGACATCCACTAGGTATGACAGGAACAAGACTCACATTATCTGCTGCACATGAATTAAAACTTACCAATAAGAAATATGCATTAGTGACTATGTGTGTAGGAGTTGGTCAAGGATATGCGGCAATTTTAGAGAATGTGTAATAAGAAAATTATCCCAATGAAGACTCAGGAATTAAAGGCTAAGAAAAAATCAAAAAACACCTTAGACAAGGACATATTGGCCAAAGGCTATCTACTGATGAGTACTGCCAAATCAATGGCTGAGTTATATGAAGAGAATTTTAAGATAGTATCTAAGTACGTCCATGCCACCTCTAGAGGTCATGAAGCTATACAGTTAGCTGTAGGTATGCAACTAGAATCACAGGATTATGCTTTCCCCTATTACAGAGATGATGCTATGCTACTTGGCTTAGGTGTTACTCCTGAGCAACTAATGTTACAGCTATTAGCCAAAAAAGATGACCCTTTCTCAGGAGGTCGCACTTACTACAGTCACCCTAGCCTGAAAGATGAAGACAAACCCAAAATACCTCATAACTCTTCTGCTACAGGCATGCAAGCTATCCCTGCTACGGGTACTGCTATGGGTATGCGATACAAAGAGCAACTAAGACTAGATGAGGGTGACAGGCCAATAACTGTATGCAGTCTTGGAGATGCTTCTGTCACAGAAGGTGAAGTAGCAGAGGCATTTCAGATGGCCGCACTGAAACAATTACCCATTCTATATCTAGTACAAGATAATGGATGGAATATCTCAGCCAATGCCGCTGAGACCAGAGCACAAGATGCTTCAAAATATATACAGGGATTTGATGGAGTGACTTGCTTTAGCATAGACGGCGCTGACTTTACTGAATGTTATAATACAGTAGAAAAAGCTATTAAAATTATTAGAGAAGAAAGGAGACCAATATTAATTCATGCAAAAGTGCCATTGCTCAATCATCATACTTCTGGTGTCCGTATGGAATGGTACAGAGATGACTTGGAAGAATCCAGAAGTAGAGACCCTTACCCTGTACTAGAGGCTCAGTTGAAGAAAGCAGGATTCAAAAAAGGAGAGATAGAAAAAATCAGAGAAGGAGCAAAAGAACATGTCAAATCTGACTTTGAAAAAGCTGTAGCTGCCGATGACCCAAAGCCAGAGGATTTATTCACATATGATTTTGTACCGACTCCGATCATAGAAGAAACAGGTTCTCGTGCTCCTGAAGGCGCTGATAAAGTGGTCATGGTAGACTGTGCTTTGATAGCCGTAGAAGAATTGATGCGGGCTGATAAAAAATGTTTGCTTTACGGACAAGACGTAGGTGCAAGATTGGGAGGTGTATTCAGAGAAGCAGCCACCTTAGCGCAAAAATTTGGAGACGATCGAGTCTTTAATACCGCTATACAAGAGGCTTATATAATTGGATCTACTGTAGGTATGTCTGCTGTCGGTCTTAAGCCAATCGTCGAAGTACAATTTGCAGATTACATTTGGCCTGGACTCAATCAACTCTTTACAGAGGTCAGTCGCTCATGTTATCTCTCTAATGGCAAATGGCCTGTTAGTATGATATTACGGGTACCTATAGGTGCCTATGGTAGTGGTGGCCCCTATCATTCCTCCAGTGTAGAATCAGTGCTATCCAATATCAGAGGCATCAAAGTCGCCTACCCTTCTAATGGTGCTGATCTCAAAGGAATTATGAAAGCGGCCTACCATGATCCTAATCCAGTCGTTATTCTGGAACACAAAGGGTTATACTGGTCTAAAGTTCCTGGTACGGATATGGCTAAAACGACTATGCCTGCTGAAGATTATATCTTACCACTCGGTCAGGCTAATATAATCCAAGAGGTTCAATCAAGCAATGATTCCAGATTAACTATCGTCACCTATGGGATGGGGGTACATTGGGCATTAAATGCAACTAAAGACATAAAGGAACAAGTAGAGATTGTAGACTTACGAACGATACACCCATTAGATAAAGAAACGATATTTGACTCAGTGCGCAAGACCCATCGCTGCCTCGTGGTGACTGAGGAGCCCGTGAGTAATTCTTTCGCCAGAAGCTTGGCGGGACTAATTCAAGAAAATTGCTTTGAGTCCCTAGATGCGCCTATTAAGTGCATTGGCTCTGAAGACATGCCTGCTATCCCACTCAACAGTACATTAGAACAGACCATGATTCCTTCCGCTGATAAGGTGAGAGTAAAGGTGGATGAATTGTTGGGGTATTGAGTATATCCTTAACACAAAGTCATATCTCTGAATCAAAACTCCAATCTTATTATTCATTTTAATCCTTAGAGTGAGTACTTTTGCCACCCTTTATATATCCACAAGAAAAAGAACCTGTAGATTATGAATACTATTCAAGATTTTAAAGATTATGTCAGTTCAGTAGAATCCAGAAATGGATACAAAAAACCAGTCGCCTTTGCTCTAGGAATAAGAAAGAAAAAAGGAGATAATACACTTGAAGTATTCTATCCCCATATAAATTATGGTGCTGCCTTTGGCACTGCAGCAGTACTCCATGATGTAGTTAGCTATGGCAAATATGAAAGTGGTTACATAGTTACTTCTTTAACCGCTTTAGAGCAAGCACTTGAAAAATTCGAACCATTTAATAACGACGGCAAAGACCATCCTAATATAGAATTGATAAGGACCTTATCAGAAATGCCTCCAGATTTAAATGCCTACCATGAGACAGATATCATTTGCTACTTTATGTACGAGACAAATAAGGGAGTGGAATCTCCAGAAGAGGGGTACTTTAAGACACAATGTTTGTCCCAGTTACATGTAAAACCTCATGACTTAGATTGTAGTGGCATTTTTGGCGAAATGAATAATATTGCTTGGACAAACAAAGGGCCAATTCTACCTAAAGACCTTACCTCTGAAAAAGTGAAATGGACTTTTAAAGGAGAAGAACTCGTTGTCAGTCATGTAGACAAGTTTCCCTATATGGTCAATTTCCATGTACCTGAAGGTGTCAGGATAGTACAAGGCTCCAAGGTCAGACTAGGAGCGCACCTTAGTCCTGGCACAACAGTTATGCCAGCCGGATTCGTCAATTTTAATGCAGGAACTTTAGGGAGTGCCATGATAGAAGGTAGAGTCTCAGCTGGCGTGGTCGTAGGCAACAAAACAGATATAGGTGGAGGTGCATCCATAATGGGTACACTCTCTGGAGGGAACAAAAATGTTATATCTATAGGAGAGCAATGTCTGCTAGGAGCCAATGCAGGTACAGGTATTTCTCTGGGCGACGGATGTACTGTGGCCGCAGGTGTCTATATAACCGCCGCTGCTAAAGTGTCCTTATATAATGACAACAAGGAACCAGTAAATCTGGACGGTGCAGTGGTCGCAGAAGGAGACAATATCGTCAAGGGAGCTGAACTCAATGGCAAAGATTACTTATTATACATACAAGATTCACAATCTGGAAAAATTATTGCCAGACCTAACACAAAGGTTATAGAGCTTAATGAGAGTCTGCATGGGTAAGACTCTTTTGGCTAGTTTACAAGAATGAATCCGGCCCAACATCAATCACTATGTCCAAAAATATAATTCTCCTTAAATCCTCATCAAAATATCAGAGTAACTAGTGATGAATCTATAGAGTTTAGACTTGAGAATGGTCAAAATTCAGATATTTTTAAATACAGGACTGAGTGGCAAGGTGTTCATTCCATGCTCAGCGCATAAATTGAATTTAGCAAAGACATTTAGCATAATAAACTAAATTACGACTCTTTATTAGTCAACAACGACTAAATAATATAATTATATTTGGTCTTTATTAATAAATGAAGACTAGAGACCGGATTTTAGCAGCTGTTGTAGATGCCTTTAATGACAAGGGGTATCATACCCACTCACTAGCTGACTTAGCTCAGATATGCAGCATGAGTCGAGGTAATCTGGCCTACCATTATAAGAGCAAGGATGATATACTTTACGATATATCCATCAGAATAGTAAAAGATATACAGCGCTATCAAAAGCACAGAGTCGATTTCCCCGCTTTCTTCAATTTGAGTTTGGATATCAGAACCTGTCGATCACTGCAAGAAAGATATCCCTTTATATTCCGTGACATGTCTGTCCTAGAACATGCCTCTATCAAGTCTATACTTGCCAACTGGTCTAAAGAAGTTATAAAACGCAATCTTCAGACTTTTGCTTATGGCATAGAGATAGGCAATGTAAAGGAGGAGCCACATGACGGACTATATTATATGCTGTCAGTTAATGCCTGGCTAATTACCTACTACTGGGTGGCACAACAATCAGTAAGAGCCGTAGGAAGAGAAAATCCAGAGAAGATGGTATGGAGTACAATCTATCCACACTTTACGGAGAAGGGCATGATTGCATTCAACGAATATTTTGGTGACAAATTTCTGTCCCAACCAGGAGTCAGTATTAAAAACTATATAGAACTACAACATCTCATTTGAGATATAACTTAAAAATTACATTAATGTTAGATTCATTTTTTACAGAAGAACATAAATTATTTAGAGAAGGTTTTAGATCATTTTTACAATCAGAAGTTGTACAGCATCTAGACGAGTGGGAAAAGACTGGAACGATAGATAGAGCTATCTGGCCTAAATTCGGGGAGATGGGATATTTTGGGATACGCTATCCAGAAAAATATGGTGGTCTAGATCTCGACATCTTTTATCTAGTAATATGGTTAGAAGAAATGCAGCGCATTAACTCTGGTGGATTTGCAGCTGCCATGTGGGCACATAATTATCTAGCGATGACCCATTTGCTGAAAGAAGGATCAGAAGAGATAAAGGAGAAATATCTTACAGCTAGTATCGCAGGAGAGATGATTGGTTGCTTATGTATCTCAGAACCTTTTGGTGGGTCAGACGTGGGCGCGATGAGAACCACTGCGGTCAAGGAAGGAGACCATTATATTATCAATGGGTCAAAAACATTTATTACAAACGGTGTCTACTCCGATTACCTTGTCGTCATCGCCAAAGTCAATTATGAAGACAATCCAAAGTCAATGGGAGTCTTTCTCATAGATAGGGATACACCAGGAGTCTCAGCTTCCAAATTGGACAAGCTGGGATGGAGAGCATCAGACACAGGTGAGATTGCATTTGACAATGTGAAAATTCCAGCTTCTAATCTTATGGGTGAAGAAGGCAAAGGCTTCTATTACGTAATGCAACACTTTGCTCTTGAGAGACTAATTATGGGTATCAATGCACATGCTCGTGCTGAATATGCTATAGAGTACACCCTTAAGTATATGTCAGAAAGAACAGCCTTCGGTAAGACCATAGACAGGTTCCAAGCCTTACGTCATCGTATAAGTGAAATGGCAACTGAGGTCGATATTATCAAGACATACAATTATGTGGTCGCCAAAAACATAGATGATGGTGTCTATGTTGTAAAGGAAGCTAGCATGTCCAAACTCCAATCCACTAAAGTAGCAGATGAAGTGATATACAGCTGCTTGCAATTTCTAGGTGGGTATGGTTACATGGAAGAATATCCACTTGCCAGAATGCTTAGAGATAGTAGATTAGGTCCTATAGGTGGAGGTACATCTGAAATCCTTAAAGAAATCATCGCCAAAATGGTTATAGACAAAAAGACTTACCAGAAGAGCACCTAATTACAACAATCACCATTACAGAAGTGTAATATTGTAGCATAATTAATATACGTGACTAAAAAGATAAATATAGAACATAGCAAAAATGAGGATGAGATGAAACTTTCCATTTCTGCTATGAACAGGAAACTAGAGAAAATATACCTTGGAGGTGGTGAAAAGAAGCTGGAGAAGCAAAGAACCAAGGGTAAGATGACCGCCAGAGAAAGAGTAGCGCATCTTATAGATAAGGACTCTGAATTCCTAGAACTAGGCGCTTTTGCTGCCTACGAGATGTACCAAGATGTAGGTGGATGTCCTGCCGCAGGCGTGGTGACTGGATTAGGTACTATCTCTGGTAGACTCTGTGTAGTTGTAGCCAACGATGCTTCAGTAAAAGCTGGTGCTTGGTTTCCTATGACCTGTAAGAAAAACTTACGAGCCCAAGAGATATCTATAGAAAACAAATTGCCGATTATTTACCTCGTAGATAGTGCTGGCGTATTCTTACCTATGCAAAATGAGGTCTTCGCAGATAAGGAACATTTCGGAAGGACTTTTAGAAATAATGCTGTCATGTCATCTATGGGTATCCCTCAAATCGCAGCGATTATGGGTAGCTGTGTTGCTGGTGGTGCTTATTTGCCTATCATGTCTGACGAAGCACTGATTGTAGAGGGAACAGGAAGTATATTTCTAGCCGGTCCTTATTTGGTAAAAGCAGCTATAGGCGAAACGGTAGATAAAGAGACGCTAGGTGGTGCACATACACAAACAGCTATCTCCGGAGACGTAGATTATAAATGCAAGGATGACAAAGAATGTCTGGATACCATCAGAGATCTAGTGTCAAAGATTGGAGAAAGAGAGCAAGCCGGTTTTGATAGGATTGATGCGGTAGATCCTGCTTATGAAGCTGACAAACTATATCAGCTCTTCCCTTCAGATAGAGTTAAACCGTATGATACTAGGGAAATACTTAATTGCATCCTAGACAAGGATTCCTTGACAGAATACAAAAAGGAGTATGGCCAAACTATTATCTGTGGTTATGCTCGAATAGACGGATGGTCTGTAGGTGTTGTCATCAATAATAGACAGGTTGTAAAAAATGCAAAAAAGGAAATGCAATTCGGTGGGGTGATATATTCTGATAGTGCAGATAAGGCAGCAAGATTCATTATGAATTGTAATCAGAAAAAAATTCCTCTTGTCTTCTTTCATGATGTATCCGGCTTTATGGTAGGTAGTCGCTCTGAGCATGGAGGTATTATAAAAGACGGTGCCAAGATGGTGAGTGCCGTGTCCAACAGTACCGTACCTAAAATAAGTATAGTCATTGGCAACTCATATGGCGCAGGAAACTATGCCATGTGTGGTAAGGCTTATGACCCAAGATTTATCTTTTCATGGCCTAGTGGACGGATAGCTGTAATGGGCGGCACCCAAGCAGCTAAGGTGCTGATGCAAATCCAAGTAGCTTCAATGAAAGCTAAAGGCAAAGAACCTACAGAACAAGAACAACAGGAGATACTACATAGAATAAGTAATAAGTATGAAGAGGAAACTTCGCCCTACTATGCCGCTGCACGTTTATGGACTGATGGAATCATAGATCCAAAGCATACAAGAGGCATTATCTCCAAATGTATCACTGCAGCCAATAATTCTCCAGTAGAAAAATTCAATGTTGGCATTATACAAACCTAAGTCATGGATCAACTTAAACTGATAGAATGCCCTAGAGATGCCATGCAAGGTATCCATGAGTTCATCCCAACTGAACAGAAAATTACTTATATCAATAAGTTATTAAAGGTAGGATTTGATACAATAGATGTGGGGAGTTTTGTCAGTCCCAAAGCTATTCCCCAGATGAAAGACACTGGGGAGGTTATAAGAGAACTTGACCTAGATAAAAGCCAATCGAAACTTTCTGTCATAGTGGCTAACAGACGTGGCGCACATGATGCTGTAGAGTTTGATGAGGTAACTTATTTGGGATATCCGTTTTCTATATCGGAGACTTTCCAGATGAGAAATACCAATGCCAGCATCGAAGAGTCGTTACAAAGGGTAGCTGACATTCAGGCTATTGCTATCAAGTATAATAAAGAATTACTTATCTATGTCTCTATGGCGTTCGGCAACCCTTATGGTGATGTTTGGAATGCAGAAATAGCGCAGCAGTATGTCGATAAGCTAGTGAGTATGGGTATCACAAGATTTTCATTATCAGATACAATTGGCGTTTCTACACCTGAGAGTTTGGAATATCTCTTTTCTAACTTGACAAGAACATTTCCTGATATTTATTTCAATGCTCATTTGCATACCACACCTGACAAGTGGGAGGAGAAAGTAGTAGCAGCCTATGCTCATGGATGTAGAAGTTTTGATGGAGCTATAAAAGGTTATGGGGGCTGTCCTATGGCCAAGGATGAATTGACTGGCAATATGCCTATGGAGAATATGATTAAATATTTTACCGACAACAATATAGAAATTGGATTGGATATTCCGGCTTTCAATGAAGCGATGGCATATTCGAGTAAGGTATTTCTATAAGTTGGACCTGGGAAAACAATTCTTAGGACTCCAGTATATTTCTATAGTTTACTATCCATCTCAATTTACCGAAGCCTATTTTGAAGGGTACTTTTTTGATTAAGTCTGTGAGATTCAAATCTGGATAGGATTGAGCGACGGCCAATGCTTTCTCTACTTTCTTAGAATCCATTAGATCATAAACAGAAACTTTCTGAGCAGTAATAAGTTGTGCCATGTGTGACTCTATTGTGGACACAGCTAAGCCCCTTTCTTTTGCAATTAAATTAAGACTTTTGCCCTCCTTGTGCATCTCTAAGGTAATCTCTACAGTATTACCTTTTGGCTGTCGCTTCTTTTTATTAGCAGAAGTCGTGTTAGTCAAATAAGTTTTTTCAGACTCATATACTTCCTTGTCTAGAAACTTAATATGGTACAAGTTTTTTATTTGCTTAGCCACTGCAATTTCCATGTTACCTACTGTAGATACATAGGCTTTGGTATTCTTCTTAATGCTGTATTCTAAGCCGTGCTTAACAAGTGGTTTATAGACGTCATTGTGTAGTTGCTCAGTGTAATATTCTATTGCTTTCTGTAGTCTATCGAGAAGCAAATCTTGATGATCATGTTTACTATCGAAAATTTGCTTTAACTGCGCATGAAATTTAGTGGCTACATTTTCCAATGCTGTCAGCTTATTTCTAATATCAAAAATTAGTTTTTGACAATTTCCCTTACTCATTATTTCCTTTTCCTTTAGAATCTCTTGCCAAGGGTCCAAGTAAGTCAACAATCCTGCTACATTGAAAGATTTGATTATTTGATACTGTTCGTATTCTATTCTTGCTGCTTCAAGCAAAGAAGTCAATTGCGGCACTTGCAGTTTATTACTGTAAAAGGAAATTACTTGGAGATCAGTAATGATATTTTGCGTTTTTATTTCAGATAGTAAATACATTCCGTCCAGTGATCTGCATCTACTCAGTGCCACATATAGTTGTCCAGCTGCAAATGTCCTTTCTAGATCAAGTACTACCCTATCGAAGGTAAGTCCTTGACTCTTATGCACTGTGACTGCCCAAGCCAATCGAAGCGGGTACTGCGTAAAGCTTCCTACTTCGTTCTTTATAATCTTATCTGTGGACTCATCTAATTCGTACCTAAAAATTGTCCATTCTACCATTTCTACTAGAATTGACTGATTATCGTCCAATGTCTTTACTGTAATACTGGATTCACTAATCTTACTGATGATACCTATCTTACCGTTGAAGTATAAACCATCGGGGTGGTTTCTAACAAACATTACTTGAGCACCCTTCTTCAGTTCTATGGTCTCACCTACAGGATAAGAGTTCTCAGGAAACTTTCCATTAATGTCAGCCGAAAACTTAATGATGTCTGTATTCAAAGCTCCCAACTTGCTTTGGTTAATCTCAGTAGCTTGTCTTACGTGTGTTGTAAGTGTAATTACTTCTTCAGGTATATTACTAGGTGAGTATCTCTCATTGATCTTGTCTATAACTGAATGGTCTTTTATACCATTTCTAATGGCGTTCAGCAAATCAATAAATTCCTCATCCTCTTGGCGATAAACTCTATCTAGCTCTATAGTTACAGACTGAGACCTCTGCCAGGCTGGGCTTCCGAAAAAATAGAATCCCTTATAATAATTAGACAAGGGACCTTCTACATCATTTTTGACAACGGGAGGTAACTGATACAAGTCACCAATAGCCATTATCTGTACGCCACCAAATGGCTGGGCATTTTTCCTTACTCGCCTTAAGGTATAGTCTATAGCCTCTAACAAGTCCACACGGACCATACTGATTTCGTCTATAACTAACATTTCTAGCTGGAGAAATAAATCCAACTTATCTCTTCTGAATTTCTGATTCTTGACTAAGTCACTGGCATCGCAAAAGACATCTGGATTAAGCGTAGGATTAGGCTCTGGAATAAAAGCTCTTAATGGCAATAAGAATAATGAATGAAGTGTAACACCTCCAGCATTAATAGCCGCTACACCTGTAGGTGCAGCTACAAGACATTGTTTGTCAGTCTCTTTTAATATTTCCTTGAGTAAGGTCGTCTTACCAGTACCAGCCTTGCCTGTCAGAAATAGATTTTGGTTAGTGTTTAAGGCAAACTGCTTAGCCAGTTCTCTCATCCTTGTGCTTTCTACTTCCAAAGTCTAAAACTTTTTGTCTACAATTATATTTCATTAATAAAGTGAATTAGTCCTATCTAGGTCCACTCATTTATTAACTTTGCTACTACAAATTACGAATAATGCAGCAAGAGCAAAATGCCTATATACTAGGAACGGATTTAGAGGAGATGAACAGACTTGGACTTCAGCATCAGGTATGGGCTAGTGAGGCACAAAAGGGCTGGCAATTAGCAGGCTTTACAAGAGGGATGCAACTATTGGATCTGGGTAGTGGTCCTGGGTTTTGCTCCAGGGAATTGGCTAAGATTGCAGGTGCTGAGGGTCAGGTAATTGCTGTAGACAAATCTAAAATTTATCTAGACTATCTCAAGGAAATCAACAAAACACAAAAGCTCAATATAGATACAATTCACGCTGAATTTGATAATCTGGACTTGTCATCTTATAACTTAGACGGGATGTACTGTAGGTGGGCATTAGCGTGGATTTCAAATCCAGATGAGGTTATGTCGAAAGTGCATAGCGCCATGAAGGTAGGAGGTAAAGTGGTCATTCATGAATATTATCATTGGATGACTCATCAGATAAATCCAAGTGGCTCTCATGTAAAAAAAGCTATATCTGGATGCTTTAAAAGTTTTCAAGATACGGCAGGCAATATAGATGTTGGCAGAGAATTACCGTCTATATTAAAAAAGATTGGCTTCAAAGTTACAGGCATTAGGCCTATGTGCAAGATGTCGCGACCTGGAGAACTAACATGGCAATGGCCCCGATCATTCTATGAAATCTATTGGCCAAAAATCCAAGAGATGGGATATCTAAATGAAGAAGAATTAAAACTGGCATTTGAAAATTTGAAGGAGATAGAAAAAGATAAAACTGCTACATTATTCTGCCCATCGTTGGTCGAAATAATAGCAGAGAAGGTTGGATAACCATCAAAAAGTTTCTATTGCTGAATAAAGAGCAAGCGAATGTGGTACAGCTTGATATTCCAGAATTGGAATCAGTAGATACTTTTACGCAAAATATGATGCAGCTTATTTACTACCAAAATGGTTTAGAACATGGAAAACAGCAATTTTTCAAAGTAATCTAAATATTCACAAATACTGTATCCTACTCGTCACATCTTAGCAATATTCATAGTAAGCTAGTAGACATGGTGATGTTCTTCAAAGTACTATTACTTAAATGAACATGATAGCTTTATAAACTTCTGTCTCAGAAAATCACATTACCAACATAGAAGCACAATCTGAAACATATTCAAATACAACGCAATTACAGAAAATACTACAATCAATACAGATATAAAAACTCCAAAACAATAAAATCGTAGCACACAATTTACCAGTCGCAGATACAAGAACTATCACAAGCTCAAACAAAACTAATCGCTTTGCAAACAAATATTTTGAGTTTAAAAAGAATCAAGCTAACACGGTAACAACTTCATCCACTATCCCAAATAGTTCTGCTTCATCCACGATAGATGCTTTCCTATCAACTGTGAAACATAAGAAAAGTGATTTAAAATTATTTCCATTTATAAGTAAACTAAAAATGGGGAGTTTAGATTATAATCCTCAAGCTGCAGAATTGCGGCGTATTAATATCATTCTAATCTACACAAGAAAAACCAGCTTCGATCTTAGCCGACATATATCCAGCAAACGGATTATCGGAAGATACTCCTACTTCATCACTATAATCCAGTATCTCTATATTCTCAAGGTTGCCTAGCTTTTTGTCCATGGCCATCGCCAGAGGAGCAGCTTTCGCCTTCGCCTCACTTATTAATTCTTTGTAAGCTTCTGTCATATAATCATCCTGATTCTTAACAGTAGGATTAGCGAATTTTGCATCAGCAAGTTGTACTCTCCATCTGCTATCTAGCGCCTTATATACATCTTGAGTTACACCACTAACAGAGCAGTGATACTTGGATATTCCAGAACTCAATATTGCAGAATGGACTTCGACATTAAGTCCTTCTTTTTGAAGTGCTTTTACAGAAACTTCATCTAATACAGTGATGAAATCAAGCGTATGCACTGCTGCCGGTAGTTTTTTCTCTATAGTCACTGTAATGTCCTGCGCATAAGATACTAGCGAAATCAAAACCGCTATACAAAGCGTTGTCAATCTAGAATATGTCATCGTTATTGTTGTTTATAAATAATATTAGTCAATCACAAGTGTCCAAAATAAATTATAAATCATAGATATCCCTTTCTAGGGCGGCG
>CAZQDZ010000019.1:0-80333 GCA_964591455.1 uncultured Saprospiraceae bacterium | reverse complement strand
GCTTTCTTTCAAGCAAATAACAATTTTTCAATGCAGTCTAAATGCATTATTCGGTAACGATATAATCTTGTTTGGAGTCCAGTAATCGGTGGGTCTTTCCCTGCAAATCCTTGGATATGACATCTGGTCCTGGGTAACCAATGAAGCTTTTGGACATCTCGTGGGCTCTTTTCTGGAATCCATCTACGACAAGAGGATTTTCCCAGAAAGCACGATCTCTAGTAAAATACCGTTGCATCATTTTTACAAAGACATATTCAGGATCCATGATGGAGGTCTTTGTCGGTTCATATTTTTTTACCACCCAGTTTACGATGTACATATAATATTCAGGATGCATGAGAAGCTGGTCTGACAGCCTGAATGCACTTGCAATTATAGAATCATGATTCTGAGGCGTTAATTGTTCAAAGTACTTTGCAAGTTTATTTTTAATGACGGGTGTTCTAATTAATCGCCGATCACTCCAATCGACATCTTCCCAAAATTCCTGTCTGTAGAAATAGATTTTTTCTTTATCGTCCAGAATATCTTCCCTTAAGATGGGATCCTGTCCTGCCTTCTTGAAGGAGGTCATTAACGTATTAGGATACTTGGTATATATTTCATCGAGATGTTTCAGTCTGGCATCTACAAGTTTTTTTTGTTGTCCTTTCAGTCGGTCATATTCTGGACTGTTGGGCCCTGCTGCTTTCATTGCTTCACCTATTTCAGCAAATTTTGGTTGATTGGCTTTTTCGTATTTAAGGTTTGTAAAAAAAGCTTCATTCTCATCACTTCCTTTGACGACCATATTGCCATCAGGATTATCTATTGTGGTCTCTAATACAAACTCTTGATCTTCACCTAAGATAACTTGAAGATATTTTTCATTTGCTATTTGTACATAGTACAGACCTTGTGGGTAGGTCGTCTGTCCTTCATTACAACTTGCACAGGTATAGGTTATATTTCCATTGGCATCAATCTGAGTTTCGTCAACTCTTAGATTCTCGTCTGCGTAGAAGCCTATTAGATTTGAAGGTCCAGGTGCAGCACCTTTCACTTTAATCGTAAAATTGGCTTTTCCTTTACCATACATCGGCAACTCTGATTCCTTGATCGCTTCAGGTGATGCAAAGCCTTCTACTTTTTTAGTTTTTGTCTCTTGTTGTGGAAGATCAGAAGAAGGTGTCTTTGGTGGTATTGGAGTATTATCTCCATTACAACTACAGAATATAATAACCAATGATAGGATTAAAAGTCTCATTTCTATTTATTGAAGTTCATCTATTATAACAACGTTCTCAGGTCAGCTATTTGTCTTACTAAGATTTCATATATCTCATCTGCAATTAGATCAGAGTTGAATAAGGATTCGGCTCTCTTTCTTCCAGCTTCTCCCATATCATGTACTTGCTCATCATTCAGCGCCATAAAACGAAATATCTTATCACTAAGGTCTTGGCTATTGCCTACCTCTACCAGATATCCTGAGACATCAGGTTCCACGGTCTGCCTACATCCTGGGGTATCTGTTGCTATAATAGGTTTTGCCATAGACATCCCTTCCAGTACAGTTCTCGGCATGCCTTCTCTATAGGATGGTAAGACGATACAATCTGATTTGGCGATGATAGGCCGTATATCCTTTACAAATCCATGATATATAACGACCTCAGAATTTACCCAATGCAATAACTCATCCTTGTTTATCATGGAAGGATTAGAGCTATCTAATTCCCCAACAATCCAAAACTCTGCACTCTTATTTCGCTCTCTTACATAACGAGCCGCTTGCACAAATTCTTCTATACCCTTATCATATAATAATCTTCCTATAAATGTGAATACGGTCTTGGTCTTGTATACGCCATTTGGATGTGGTGCAAATTTTTGAATATCGACGCCACACCCATTGACACTGAATCCTTGCTTAACTTGAATTATTTTCTCATCTATAAAAAAAGCCAAGTCGTCACTATTCTCAAAAATAAAAGCAGCATGCCATCTTGATGTCAGTTTGTATAGAAAGCTTGTGATGGCCTGTGAAAATCCACCATTAATAAATGGATAACCAAGACCAGTTATCACAGCAATTGACTTTGTGTTTTTACTACCCCATAATTTTGAAGCAAAGGCGCCGAAGATATTGGGCTTATGGGTATAGTGGAGAATCACATCTGGTTGTAGTTTTTTGTAAATGGCCTTTAATTCCAAAATCAGCTTGAAATCTTTTAAGGGCTTACTCCCATCTCTTACAAGTTGTTTGAGGGCGATATGCTTGACGGAAGGGTATAGTTCTTTATAAGCAATATATTCATCCAGAGGGGCTATAACCGTTACAGTCCAACTTTCAGAAAGCAATTTTTCTATTAAGTTGAGTCTAAAGTTATAGATGTTCCAAGTGGTATTGGCAACTATGGCTATCCGTTTACTCACTAAAATCTATACTAGGTTTCCTTTATTTTAATCAGTTTTCACAGAAAAGTATCATTGCTTATAGATTTTCTGAGGGCTTTTATCTCTTGCTCTTTGTCTTTAGGATAGATAAGTAAAACGTCTTTTTCGTCTATGACTATATACTGCTCCAGGTCTTTAATAACCACTAGTTTTTTTGCATCAGATCTCACCATGCAATTTTTAGATTTAATCATCAGGGTATTATCACCTACGACGACAGATTCATTTTGGTCTTTATCCATGTAAGCATGTAAGGCATTCCAGGTGCCTAAGTCACTCCACCCTATATCTACCGGTAGCGTATATACGTTTTCGGCTTTTTCTAGTATGGCATAGTCTACTGATATACTGGGTGTTTGCGGATATACCACGTCTATATAGGCTTGCTCCTCAGAAGTGCCATATTTGGACATGTCTTTAGTGAGGATTTGGTGTATTTCAGCCGCATTGGCTTTGAATGAAGATAGAATTGTTTTGCATGACCAAACGAAAATGCCTGCATTCCAGTAGTAATTTCCGCCTTCTAGATACTTCTGTGCGGTTGTTACATCAGGCTTCTCCTTGAAGTTGCGAACCTCTATCATACCATCAATCACCTTTTCATTGTTGGATTCTATATATCCATAGCCCGTATCAGGTCTTGTAGGTTTAATGCCTAGTGTCACGATTGCCTCCTCCTTAGACGCATATTCGAGCGCCTTCTCTATATTTTGTATAAAAGCCTCTTCCTTTAGAATAACATGATCGGATGGTGCCACGACGAAAGTGGCGTTGGGATTATCAGCATATAATCTCAGGGCAGTATAAGCCACGCAGGGGCCAGTATTGTTCCTCGAAGGTTCGGCTAATATATTTCTAGCTGGAAGTTCAGGGAGGTGTTCTGATACCAGCCCGACATATTGTTTATTTGTTACTACAAGTATTCTTTCTGGTGGGATTATCTTAGCAAAGCGCTCATAGGTTATTCTAATTAATGACTTCCCTATGCCCAAAATATCTAAAAACTGTTTAGGGAGTGATTCTCTGCTCGCGGGCCAAAATCTGGAACCAACACCGCCAGCCATAATAGCAACATAGTAATTTTTGTGTTTATCCGACATATCTAAATCTCAGGTTAAAGAAGCAAAGGTACTGACAATTTAATCTATTGCCATTTCGGAACTGCTAATGTATATGCTTGTTAAAACTTCACCTTGCTTGACTAGAGTTACTATTTTTACACACATATTTACCAATTTTACTTCTATCTACTATGAGCAAACGAACTATAAGATCAGGTGTCTATGCACTATTTAGTTTCTTCGTAATCCTTGGAATCTCTGCTTGCGGCTCTGATTTTTTAATAGATCCGGCAGGAGAATGCGTAAGCTGTCTGACGAGTGCTACGGGCGCTGCGCCCCAAGTAACTATAGAAGCCTGTGCAGATGGCGATGGCAATATCACGGTCACTACAGATGGAAATGCAGCCACAGCTGTGACAAGTGAATTGTCACTGAGTGACTTCAGAATATCTCAAGAAGGGACAGGTTCTACATGTAACTAGACCTTACTTTCTTGGAATCCTTATTGTGTATTTGTTTTTAATCACAGTGAGGTCAGTATCCCTTAGCCAAGGGTTATATATTTTCAGCATTCTGTAAGTAGTTCCGTACTGCTTGGCGAACTCACTCCAACTATCTACAGATTCTTCCACTGCTACATTATAGTAGTTTTCTATAGGTGGATATTTCTCAGATGGTTCTATGTAAAAACCAAAAGTTTCTGGCTGACCTAATATTTCTTTGATAGCGATTAGTCTAAACATATATCGCCCTGTCTCTTCTCCCAAGTTGAGGTTATAGTAGTTATCCTCTCCCTGCTTTTTCAAGGTCCTAGATAAATTTGTAGGTCCCATGTTATAAGCCGCAGCGGCATTGGTCCATGTGCCAAATCTACCATGTAGTTGCTTTAGATATCGACAGGCCGCTCGTGTGGATTTTTCCAGATGGTACCTTTCGTCCACTTGGTCATTGACCTCTAGTCCCATTTCCTTTGCAGCAAGCTTTCTTATCTGCCAGAAGCCTTTAGCATTAGCAGAAGAAACCACATTTCTTAGGTTGCTTTCTGCCACAGCAAGGTACTTGAAGTCATCAGGCACGCCTTCCTCAGCGAGGATTCTCTCTATCACAGGAAAATACCGATTAGCCGCCTTGATATTAAGTAAAGTGGATGACTGCCAGTAAGCATTTACCAGAAGTTCTCTATCCAATCGTTGTCTGGTGTCAATATTCTCTGGCATAATCTCTCCAGCAAATTGAAAAGTCTTATCGAGAACAACGGGCTCTATTATCTGAGGAAGAGAGCTTAAATCAGCTTTTGATCCATGATTTTCTGCATTAATTTTTATAGAAGTGATTAACACTCCGAATGCCAAACCGATAGAAAAACCAATCATTAATTTTCTGTTCATACTTTGGATTATAACAGTCGTCTGAAAATGAAAGTGTAAAGGTCAGGTATTTATTAGTTTCAGCAAACGATTAAGGATGGTTTAACGAGTCTTGAGTTCAAAGTCTCTTATTTTCTAGTTAGTAGAAGGAATCAAAGTCTCTAAATTTGCAGTATGAATAAAGTTCTAGTTGCCAATTTTGTGCATCCTTCATTAATCACAGGGCTAAAAGACCTTGGCTATGAGGTATTATATGAACCAGACTTTAAGCCTTCCAGCCTTGAGCAGATATTGCCCTCATTGCATGGAATCGTCATAAATACCAAAATACGTATGACAGCTGCTCGAATAAACTTGGCGAGTAACCTCAAGTTTATTGCAAGATTAGGCTCTGGATTAGACATAATAGATTTACCAGCAGCCAGAAAGCAAGGTGTCGCTGTCTTTAGTGCACCAGAAGGCAATAGAAATGCAGTGGCAGAGCATGCCTTGGGGATGCTTCTTAGTCTCTCAAATAAATTGCGCAAAGCAGACCAATGTGTACGTGATAAGCAATGGGATAGGGAGTCCTGCAGAGGGTTTGAGCTAGAGGGCAAGACGATTGGTTTGATAGGTTTCGGTAACACTGGGCAAGCTTTCGCATCGAAATTGTCATCATGGACACTTGATCTTATATATAATGACCCCTATGTATTGAATGTTCCACAAGGTCTTCGCACCTTTAAGTCAGTTACCATCGATCAAATTAAGGAAAGAGCAGATATTATCAGCTTGCATGTCCAACTTACAGAAGAGACCAAGCTGATGATTGACGCAAAATTCCTGGCAAAGTGTAAGAAAGGTGTCATTTTAATTAATACTTCTAGAGGAAGTGTATTAGACACGCAAGCACTTATATTGGCGATGGAATCCAATCACGTTTCCGGCGCTTGTCTGGATGTCTTTCACAACGAAAAACCACATTCTTATACAGAAAACCAACATCAGTTATTTGATAGGTTATTGTCTATGGAGAATGTAGTACTGAGTCCACATGTAGCAGGGTGGACACATGAATCGTTATATAAGATTGCTAAAGTCTTGCTGAAGAAGATAAGGAAATTGACACTTAGTGTCTAAGTCGAGACTTCGAATATATTTAATTATGCAAGTTTTTAAAATATCATTAACATTGTGGGCTAGGCGAAGCTTTAGCCTAATTAATTGAGAATCAAAAGTTAAGGAATGAAAAAACATATTACTCTTTCCATTTTGTGTATCTTCTTGTCTACCATAGTCTTTGGACAGACACAATTGCAAGGAAAGGTCACTGATTCCACATCAGGAGAGCCCGTACTTTTTGGTACCGTTGCACTTTATAAAGGTGGTGTATTATTAAGTGGAACAGAAACAGATTTGGACGGAAACTACTTTTTTTCCGACTTAGACCCAGGCACCTATGACGTAGAAGTCACTTATGTAGGTCTTCAAAGCCAGAGAATAACTGGTGTGATTGTCAAAGAAGGGAAGGTAACACCCCTTAATTTCATCATGAGTGAAGAGAGCCAGCTTTTAGATGCCGTAGAGATTGTGGGATATAAGGTGCCTCTGATAGAGATAGACAATACTACCTCAGGTAGTACACTGACCGCAGAAAACATTCAAGCACTCCCCACAAAGGCGATTAGTGCCATTGCAGCGACTACAGCAGGAGTATCTGTGGATCAGGATGGAGATATATCGATACGGGGTTCTAGGGATGATGCCACTTTCTATTACATAGATGGGATAAGAGTAAATGCTGACAACGCAGCAAATCTATTACCTCAAGCAGAAATAGAGCAGCTTCAGGTAATCACTGGAGGTATAGAGGCAAGGTATGGTGACGTAATCGGAGGTGTTATTTCATTAACGACAAAAGGACCTTCTGCAAAGTATAGTGGGGGTATAGAAGCGGAAACGAGTGAGTTTTTAGATGCGTTTGGATATAATCTTCTTAACGCTAATGTGAGCGGTCCTATAATTAAAAGAACATTAGATAATGGCAGTGAGCAATCAGTTTTAGGATTCAGATTATTTGGACAGTTTAGAAGTTTAGATGAAGATAACCCATCTGCTGTAGGTGTTTTCAGAGCTCCAGAGGAGTTAATCCGAAGATTGGAAGCTGAACCTATTTCTTATATAGATGGTACGCCATTTCCTTCGGCGCAATTCCTTACATCTGAGGATATAGGTGATCCTATAGCTGCCAGACCAAATCAAAGGGACAGAGATTTCAATTTTAACGCGAAACTAGATGCACGTATATCTGACAATATTGATGTCAGTATTTCCGGAACTTATTTTGATTCTAAAAATAGATTTGATTCTGGAGGTAGAGCAGTAGCTTTTCTAAATTGGGTCAATAATCCTTTCGCGCTAAGAGATGGATACAGAGGTAACGTCAGATTCAGACATAAATTAGGTAAGCAAGGTGCCAACAGTGATGATGAAGCCATATCACTAATTAGAAATGCATCTTATACTATCCAGTTCGGATATGAAAGAGGAAGAACTTCTCAAGAGGATTTCCAGCATGGACAAAACCTATTTAACTACGGCTACTACGGTGTTCAGGAAAGAGATTTTGTTCCTGGACTCAGTGAATTGACAAATCCTGACTGGGAAGGAGAAATAGTTTTTGTTGGAACTCAACAATTAGCTTTTCAAGGATTGTCTGAGGTCGAAGGAGAATTTATCAGAGATCCATCAATTAATAGAACGCTATCTGCTCCTGATTTCAATGACAGAAATGGTTTTAGAGAGCAAGTGCAGAGTAATGTCTTCAACCTATTTACTAATGTTGGAAATGTGCACAATGTCATAAGCAAAACTGAAGAAGACAGATATACCTTAAATGTAAACAGTGGATTTGATTTATTCCCAGGAGGATCATCTGCTTCAAAGCACAGCATTCAGTTTGGGTTTACCTATGAGCAGAGAGTACTAAGAGACTGGTCCATAAATCCACGAGGTATTTGGGAACTTATGAGGTCTACTGCAAATAGGCATCTTCAGAACGGTGTCGATACCGATGTAATTATTGGAAGATTTTTTGACCCTATTTCTGGAGACTCTTTGGCTATATATGCTCCTAATAATCAGGCTGACGAGTTTCCTGATAGTAAGTTTTTTAGAGCAGTGAGAGAATTAGAAAGTGTAGATGCATCCATCATAGATTTTATCAATGTAGATGCCATTCATCCAAGTGAATTAGATTTATCATTATTCTCACCACTTGAGCTAATCCAGGAAAACAACTTGGGATTATCTTATACAGGTTATGACTTTCTAGGAAGAACAAAAGTGCCTACAAGTACGACTTTCGATGACTTTTTTGGAGGGGTAGATGCCGATGGAAGAAGAACTTTTAATGTTGCGCCATTTAATCCTAACTATATAGCAGGATTCATTCAAGATAAATTCACCTTCAAGGATATCATCTTTAGATTGGGAGTCAGATTAGACTATTATGATGCAAATACGCAAGTACTCAGAGATCCATTCTCATTTGCTGAGATAGAATCTGCAGAACAGTTCTTTGCAAGGAATGAAGATATTGATAGACCTGCTTCTATCCAAGACGACTACAAAGTATATGTCTCTGAAGATGGTGGACAAAATGTTATTGGATACAGACAAGGAGAACAATGGTTTACGCCTAGTGGTACAGCGACTGAAGGTAATTTACTTTTTGGAGGGGGACTTGTATTTCCATCTTTTGTAGAGAGAAATGAATTGAGAAGGGATCCACAGTTTTTTGAAAGAAATGTCGATGGTAATGGAAATGTAACTGTTGACAGATTTGATCCTAATGTTGCTTTCCAAGATTATGATCCTCAGCTGAATGTGATGCCTAGGTTGGCATTTAGCTTCCCGATTAATGATGACGCAGGTTTCTTTGCTCACTATGATATCTTGGTTCAGCGACCTAGCCCAGGTACCTCTTCAGCGACACCACTTGATTATTTTTTCTTTCAAAATGTAGGAAGATTTAGCCCAGCGCAGAATCCTGATTTGAGACCAGAGAGAACGATAGATTATGAGGTAGGATTCCAGCAGAAGATATCTTCTTCTTCAGCGATTAAAATTTCAGCTTACTACAAAGAGCTTAGAGATTTAATCCAAAGAAGAACATTCACTTTCGTTCCTACTATATCTGCTTATGAGACCTTCTCTAATATTGATTTTGGAACCATAAGAGGATTGGCGTTTAATTATGATTTAAGAAGAACAAAAAATTTCCAGCTTAATGTAACCTATGCACTTCAGTTTGCTAATGGTACAGGTTCAGGAGCGAACTCAGCGGCTGGTATCAATCGTAACAGAAACATTAGATCATTGCTACCATTAAGTAATGATGAAAGACATAGTTTGACGATAATAGGGGATTACAGATTTGGCTCAGGCCAAGGTCCTTCTCTAGGAGGCGTTAACTTCTTAGAGAACTTTGGAGCCAACCTACTTATCAATGCTATATCTGGTAGACCATATACAACCTTCAATACAGTAAATACGCCTACTGGAGCTGCGATTATCGAAGCAATTAACGAAACAAGATTGCCTTGGGTATTCAGAGCAGATTTACAATTGGATAAAACATTCAATTTCTCTTTGTCAGAAGAGTCTAAAAGAAAGTTGTTTGTAAATGTCTACTTAAGAGTACAGAATTTATTTGATCTTGATAATATCGTCGATGTATATCCATTCACGCAGTCTCCAGATGATTCTGGTTGGTTAAGCACTGGACTTGGAGAAGCAGCATTAAATTCTGCTGTCTCTAATGGATTTACAGAAGAGAATTATCTATCCTCATTTGCATGGAGAATATTAGCTCCAGATAATTATGCACCACCACGTCAGATTTTCTTAGGAGCAATTGTCAATTTCTAAAGTTGGCGATTGGATAACTATTCTAAATCATGAAAAAAAGTAAAATGAAAAAATTATTAAACCTATTACTTGTTTGCTTCTTTGCTCTTGGATTTGTATCAGAAGTGGCTGCCCACAGACCTGATGTAGGAGAGAAGCCAAACGATAACAACAATTTCCTTGAACTAAGAATTGATTGTGTCCAAGGGAATGAATCCACGGATATGGAAATCAATAATGTCCGAGCTAGGTTATGGACGAGTGGAGATATCTGGTGGAATAGAGCAGATGGTAGATACATCGTGCCTAAGCCTCCTGTGGGCTCGGGAATACAAGAAGTATCTTCATTATTTGCAGGTGGTGTGTGGTTAGGAGGATTTGACCCTAACGGCAACCTGAAATTAGCTGGATCTAGATATCCAGATAATGGTAATTCTGATTATTATCCAGGACCACTTGATAGTGGCTCAGGGCAGATAGAACAAACGGAATGCCTTGAATGGGACGAATTCTTTAAAGTAGATGGGCAGAATATCCGAAGAGCAGCAAGAGCTTTTGAATTCGCTAGAGATAACGAAACAGATTTCACTATTGACTCTGTTTCTCGAGATATCCAATTTTGGCCTGGACAAGGCAATGTTTTCTTCGAACAAGAATTCGATTTTCCTTTGCCGAATGCAGAAGGAGGTTTAGGCGCTTTCTGGGATGAAAATGATGATGGTGTCTATAACCCCGAGAACGGAGACTTTCCTGTGATAGATATTAGAGGGTGTGAACCAGCAAACAGAGCACAAGCATTGGAGTTGGTTCCAGATGAAATGATATTCTGGATATTCAACGATGCAGGTAATGACCACCTTGAATCAAGAGGGGATATTATCAATATGGAAATACAGGTACAGTCATTCGCTTATGCGACTAATGACGAGATTAATGACATGACCTTCCTAAGACATAAACTCATCAACAGAGCGAAAGAAGATATCAGACAGATGTATTTCGCCATGTGGGTAGATCCAGATTTGGGATGTTTTGAAGATGATTATGTAGGCTGTGATGTGGGCAGAAGTTTGGCATATACTTATAATTCAGATGCACTAGATGGAACAGGTTCTACAACGGATTGTGCACAGGGTGTCCCAACTTATGGCGAAAACATACCAATTATAGGTACAGATTACTTTAGAGGACCGATTGCGCCAAAGGTGATTTGTCAAGATAGTACCGAGACTGGCTGTGAAATGCACTTTGTGACTATTGCAGATGCATTCAATCCAAATGTACTTTCTGTAGCAGATAGAATTTTCATCAGAGACCCAGACTTGGCTTCAGGTGAAGTTGCAGATTTTGGATTCGAATTAGGGATGTCATCTTTCATTGCTTTTCAGAACCCAGCAGTAGGTAATCCAGATCCTAATATAGTAGATCCAATGGTTGCAGAACAATACTATACCTATCTAGAGGGAAGATGGTTGAATGGAGATCCGTTAACAGAAGGTGGTACTGGCTTTAACCCAGGTAGTACAGAAGTTACTAGGTTTCACTGGCCAGACCCACCAAATGACCCTAACGGATGGTCTATGTGCTCTGAACAATTACCACCAGGGGATAACAGAACTGTCCAGGCCTCAGGTCCATTTTTATTAACGCCGAATGTTGTAAATGAACTTATCGTCGGTGCAGTATGGGTTCCAGACTTGGAATATCCATGTCCTGATATACAAAGACTATTGACTGCGGACGATGTTGCCCAGAACTTATTTGACAGTTGTTTTGATATCACAGATGGTCCAGATGCGCCAACTGTTAGTATTATTGAATTAGATAGAGAACTTGTCTTAGCACTAAATAATGATGCTGAGTCTAATAATTTCAATTTAGGATATACAGAGCCAGATGTAAGAGCACCTAATAATGTTTCTGAAGAAGATAAGCTATATAGATTTGAAGGCTATCAGATTTGGCAGTTGGCAAGACCAGATGTGTCGCCACAGCAGTTGGGTGATATAGAAAGCTCCAGATTAGTGGCTCAGACCGATATCAGAAATGGGGTAACAGAAATCTATAACTGGACAAATGAAGCTGACCCATTAGCACCGAATAACGGAAATACAGAGCCTGTTTGGATCCCAAATCGTGAGATAGTCGGACAAGATCAAGGTATCATTAATACATTCAGAATAGAGTCTGATGCCTTCGCTGCAGGTGATACGCGATTGGTGAATCACACTGAGTATTACTTCATGGCTATCGCTTATGCACATAATGAATTCTTACCATTTAATCCTCAGGAATGGAGAACAACACAGCCAAGACCGTATCTGGAAGGAAGAAGAAATATTAGAGCCTATACAGGAGTACCTAGACCTATTATATACGAAAACCTTAATGCGCAGTATGGAGATGGCGTTCAGATTACCAGATTGCGAGGTGTCGGTTCAGGAGGCTCTTTTCTTGAAATGCAAGCAGGAACACATGATTTGATATTGAGTGCTGAGCCTGGTGAGTTTAATGGTGAGATAGTTTACGAACGAGGACAAGGACCAATAGACATTAAGATTTATGACCCGCTATCTGTAAGAGATGGCCTATTCCAATTAGAAATATTGGGTACGCATAATAGCTCTTCTGTTTGTAGTATAGAAGATGGCGCTACATGGAGAGTGACAGAGTTAGAAAGCGGTGAAGTGTTCGAGTCTGATCAGAGTATAGACGTTATAAATGAACAGCTTATCCCTGCTTTTGGTATCTCTATTAATGTGGAACAGGTAGAAAACGCTGGTGATCAAGGCATTAATAATGGGGCTGTAGGCTCTACTATAGAGTATACTTCTTTAGATCAGCCTATCGAATGGTTTTCGTCCGTAAGAGATAACTTATCGAATATAGGAACTAGTCAGGGAGTTAATGGTCAACTAAGATCTGTATTTGATTTCGTATTGACAGACGGTCCTGATCCAGATCAAGCAGCATTTAATACAGATCCTACTTCTAGATTCGCAAATTTAGGTACAGGCTTTTGGTATCCATACTCATTAACAAGTGTAGTTCCTAAGTCAACTGGAATTCCATATATCACGCCAGGATGGACAGAGGGCGGTAATCATAATAGTACCAGACCACCAGGAGGTAACATCATCCGATTCCTGAATAATGTAGATATCGTGATGACTAGTGATAAGAGCCAGTGGTCAAGATGTATGGTTCTGGAGACAGGAAGGCAAGGAGCGCCTTATAATACCCAATTTCCAAATCTTGATTTAAGAGTGGAATCTCCTTCTGTGAATAAGGACGGATTAGCAGGTGTAGGTACAGACCCTACAGATGAGAATAGCTCTAATTTTATAGAGAATTTTGCAGATCGGTCAGATGAATTGCCGAGTGATTTAGGAGAGACAGGATATAGTTGGTTCCCAGGTTATGCAATCGATGTAGAAACTGGGCAGCGTCTAAATATCTTCTTTGGAGAGAATTCAGCTTTCAATGCAGATTATTCAATGTTGGCATCTCAAATTGGTTTTGACTCTACGACCATGACGCCAATCTTAGATGATGATTCAGATAGGTTTAATGTAGGAGATGATATGCTATATAATCCAACAGATGAATTGTTTGCATTCAATGCAGGCGGAGCCGGATTTAACCCTTTAAGCATTGCGTTTGCTGGTGGACAGCACTTCATCTATGTCACAAGAGATGAATATGATGGTTGCGCAGACTATGGTATGTTATTCAGAGATGAGTTAATACCTTTCTTTGCTAAGCAAAAAATATTGCCGACAATTACTTGGTGTTCGATGTCTATGATGGAACAAGGTGTAGACATTCTAGGATATGACCAAGGCGTCGTTCCTTCTGATGTAACATTTAGATTAAGAGTAGACAAGCCATATAACTTACAGAGGCAGTTAGATTTGGATTCCCCTGATGGAACCAGATGTTTGGTAGAAGAAGGTGATGCAGGAGAATTTCCTTTATACCAGTTCAGAATAGATGGTGCAGCACCTACGGCTCTAGAAGCGGATGATTATGAAGGTGCACTAGCTAATATAAATGTTGTGCCGAATCCTTACTATGCGTTTTCAGCATATGAAATTGATCAGTTTGAGCGGGTTGTCCGTATCACCAATGTGCCAGACAGGGCAGTGGTAACCATATTCTCTTTGGATGGGAAGTTTATTCAGCAATTTAATAGAAGTGAGACGCCTCAGAGAAGATCTGGGTCTAATCCAGGAACTATATTTTCGCAGACAACACCTTTTATAGAGTGGAATCTTGAAAATTCAGCGGGTATTCCAATAGCAAGTGGTATATATCTGATACATATAGCCGCTCCTCGAGAAGATGGAAGTGGCATAGACGAAAGGACAATTAAGTTTTTTGGTGTCAACAGGCAGTTTGATCCGTCAGGCCTATAATGAGAATATCGCTAACAAGTATTTTTAAAAAGAAAGAACTATGAAACTCAAATATATTTTCCAATCTGTTGTATACGCCTTGCTTATAGGTGCTGTAACACTACAAGCAGGTAATCCTGACCGTCAGGGTGAGGCCGGTGCAGCAGAGCTTTTACTAAATCCTTGGGCAAGAAGTGCCGGTCTTCATAGCACCAACACGGCTTCCATTATGGGAGTAGAAGCGATGAGATTAAACATAGCTGGACTTGCCAGAATAAGCACTAGAGAGTTAGTAGTTGCTAACACAAGATTGTTTTCTGGCTCTGAGGTGAGCATGAATGCTTTAGGTTTTGCTAACAAAGTAGGCGAGTCAGGTGCATTCGGTATTTCACTAGTCGCTATGAACTTTGGAGATATTCCTGTGACAACGACATTTGATCCTGAAGGGACTGGAGGTACGTTTTCACCACAGTTTTTTAATCTTGGAGTGGGTTATTCTTATGTCTATGATAATAAAATATCAGTGGGATTATTAGTAAGACTGATATCTGAAAGTACGGCTGATGTAAGCGCTTTTGGATTTGGAATCGACGCAGGTGTCCAATATGTCACAGGTCCAGAAGATAACTTTAGACTTGGAATCTCTTTAAGAAATGTAGGTTCTACGATGCAGTTCAATGGACAAGGACTCGCTACAACATTTACTTCAGAAGGTGGTGTAGAGTTGACAGGATCTCAGCGATCTGAAGATTTCGAATTGCCATCAGTGCTTAATATTGGGCTGAGTTATGATTTCTATGTCTTGAGAACAAGCGAAGATGCAGGACCTGGTATCGGAAACCAAAATCTTGTAGTCAGAGCAGTAGGTAACTTTACGTCAAATGCATTCTCGAGAGATAGAATTGGTGGTGGTGTAGAAGTTATGTTTGCTGATAAGTTTACTGTTCGTGCGGGATATAGACAACCGATTGGTGAAGTCCAGTTAAATGAGGAGGATATCTATACTGGTTTTGCAGGAGGAGCCTCAGTGGTACTACCTTTTGCTAAAGGGAGCGATAGCAAAATAGGACTTGATTATGCGTACAGAGCAACGACACCGTTTCAAGGAACACATAATTTTTCTATTAGACTAGCCTTCTAGAATTAGACTTTTTAGATAAAGTAGTAACTTTGACCTAGATATACGACGTCTCCATCACTGATGGAGACGTTTTTTGCTTGATACACAAATCATTTTTCATTTTAAAATCTAATACCAATGGCATACAACTACATGACCAAAGAGGGATATGATAAATTGAAGAAAAAACTCACGGAGCTTAAGAGCAATGGACGAGCGGAGGCGGCAAAGGCGATAGCAGAGGCTAGAGAAAAAGGCGATTTGTCTGAGAATGCGGAATATGATGCTGCTAAGGATGCGCAAGGAATGTTAGAAGCCAAGATAAGTGAGATGGATAAGATAATGGCCAATGCCAGAATACTGGACGAAAGCCAACTAGACACATCTAAAGTTACCATACTTAGTTCGGTGAAGTTGCTTAATAAAAAGGTGAATAAGGAAATTACATACAAACTGGTGTCCAAAGCTGAAGCAGACTTAAAGAGCAAGATGATTTCTGTAGAATCTCCTATAGGTCAAGGACTCTTAGGAAAAAAGGTGGGCGAATCTGCTGCAATAATGACTCCTGGTGGTCAGATTGAATTCGAAATACTGGAGATATTTATCAAATAAATATGCCAAGTATATTCAGTAGAATTATTGCGGGTGAGATTCCAAGCTATAAAATAGCAGAGAGTGAATTTTGTTATGCTTTTCTCGACATCAATCCACTCGTTAAAGGCCACACACTGATTGTGCCAAAAGTAGAGGTGGATAATATTTTTGACTTGGATGATGCCACTACTAGTCAGTTACATATATTTTCTAAGCGAGTGGCTAAGGCCATAGATGCAAGTATTGATTGCAAAAGAGTAGGTGTAATGGTCATAGGCACCGAAGTGCCGCATGCACATATTCATTTGATTCCATTCAATAAGGAATCAGAAATGGATATAACCAGGGCTAAACTATCAATAGCTTCAGATGAGATGAAAGCAATAGCTGAGAGTATTGCCGCCAACTTTGAATTAAAGAACTAAACTCCTTTTACTCTTCCTGGGTTTTCCTTTATGAAACTTTTCCAGTTTTTTGTTTTCGGTATCTTAATACCATTTGACATTTGATGGTAATGGCAAAGCGCTACCCCCAGAGCATCTGTCGCATCCAAGTAGTGTTCCTTTACTGTAAAGTCCAGCATATTCTTGAGCATAGCGGCGAGCTGCTCTTTGGAGGCATTTCCGTTGCCAGTAATTGATTGTTTTATCTTCTTAGGAGAGTATTCAGTTATATCTAATCCCATCGTCATCGCTGCAGCCATTGCAACTCCTTGTGCTCTACCCAACTTAAGCATAGACTGCACATTTTTTCCAAAGAATGGAGATTCTATAGCCATTGTGCTGGGAAGATATGTTTCTATAATCTCTTGTAGCTGAAGAAAAATTTCTTTGAGCTTGGTCTGGTGATCAGGTAAATGAGTCAGTTTTAAGGTGCCAATATCCTGCACCCTTGGCTGACCAAGGGTTAAGTCTAATATTGCATACCCAAGAATATTCGTACCTGGATCTACACCGATAATTTTTGAAAGTTTAATTGATGTATTCTTTAGACCATCAAATTAAGAATTATTATGATATGTTGCTCAGACATTATTTTATAATTACATCGATGTCTCTATTTTTGATTCAGTGACTTATTCACATAAATCATCAGCCTACTTTCTCAAAGCACTAATTACTACAGTGCTTGTGGCTTATACATTGTGGCTCCTATTTTGGCAAAATGACCTTCTATATTTAGTTCATTCTTTTACCTGGAGTCTAAGTAAGTTGGCCATACTAGGTGCTATTATCTGTATGACGCCATTGAATTGGGGATTAGAAGCTATGAAGTGGAAGATAGCCATGCAGCCATTCCCGATAGGACTGAAGAGCAGTTTAAAGTCAATCCTATCTGGTGTGACAATAGGTCTTATCACCCCAGCGCGATTGGGTGAGTATGCTGGAAGAATGCTCTATATACCTAGTGACCAACGCGTGTGGTCTGGATTAGCGACCCTTAGATGCAGCTTGGCACAGTCAACGATTACCTTCTCAGCTGGCATCCTTTCGTTACTCTGGATAGGTACAATCCAGGAGTTTAGCTTTTTAGGAATAGACCCCAAATTGATATTGGTATTAAGTGCAATCGTACTGGTCCTTATTATTTTAATTTACCTCAGAATAGACCTTGTCCTTCCATGGATAAATAGAATCATAGAATTCTGCAGAGACAAAATAGGGATGTCAATACAAACCCTCACTGATAATATTTCAGTTAACATAAACCATCAAGTACAAATTTTAAGTTATGCCATAACTCGTTATCTCGTGTACTTATCTCAGTATGCTTTGATGTTGTTAATTTTTGACTTTGACCAATCTTTATTAACTATAGTCTCTGGCATCAGTCTTGTTTTTTTAGTACAATCTTTAGTACCGGTCCCTGCTGTGGCTAAAGTTTTTGCTCGGACAGGAGCTGCCGCTGCTATTTTTTCACTTTTGGGGTATGAAAATTTGGAAGTAATCCTAGCTTCCCTTTTACTTTGGGTAATAAACCTCCTTCTGCCAGCGTTATGCGGATTAGTGTTACTACTTAGGAAAGAAGAGAATTAAATTAAAATGCATATAATTAGGATACTATTTGGTATTGGAATATTGTGGGTAGGTTTGAGTACTACTTCCCAGTCCCAGCCTAAAGATTGGTCTGCATTGCCATATCAAGCTGGAGAGATATTGAAGTATGATGTGTACTATAATTGGGGTGTGATTTGGATTCCAGCAGGCGAAGTGATATTTGAAGTAATAGAACATGATAACCACATAGAGTTTGACGTCACAGGAAGAAGCTATTCATCCTATGATAGCATGTTTAAAGTCCGCGACTATTATACTAGCGAGGTAGACAAAGCTACAATGTATCCGATGAACTTTAGACGTGATGTATTAGAGGGGAATTACGAACGATTTGATAGTATTCGTTTTAATCAGAAAGCTGGTACTCTAGTAGAGTATTTTGGAAAGACCCGTCAGTCTGCTAAAATGTTCAAGTTTGAGATTAAGAATAGGGTGCATGATATGGTATCTGCAATCTATAATATTAGAGAACAGCGATACGAGAATTTTAAAGACGGCGACCAGATACCTGTTGATATATTTTTTGACAAAGAATTATTTGAGATTGAAGTCCAATACAATGGAATAAAACGTAAGAAAATAAAGCGACTAGGTAAAGTAAATGCCTATCATCTACAACCCGAACTTATAGATGGTTATGTCTTTTCTAAAGGAGATATAATGGACATTTGGGTTTCTACAGATGGGAATCACATCCCTTTGATGATAGAATCGCCCATCTCTATAGGATCTGTCAAAGCAATTTTAAGTGGCGTCACACACACAAAGTATTCTAATAGTTCACTTCCAACCTCTCCATAAGTACTTATTTTACATAATGTAAAAGAGTCGATTTTTGATTATATCTAATCGATTTCCATTTGGGTGGATGTTGTAGATAATTTCGCAATTATGACGCTACTCATTAGATATTATTTAAAAAAGTAATTTGCTCAGAAGGATATTCTAGGTATATATTTTTATGCCATATGATAAATACCATCTTTAAATAAAATAATATACCCTAAATTAGAATCTTTAAGTCTCATAAATGCCAGAAATACATAGTCGCAAACAAGGTTCGGGTAAAACAAGTATTATCTAAGGCTAGGATTTTAGAATGTATTAAACCAACTATATCCGAACTAGCGACTATGTATTCTGTCACTTCACCTCTAATCACGTCACTATTTACCGTCATAGCTGCCACACATGTTAAAATTAGTTCTGTATTAGACCTAATGTTTCATTGATTTCTCTAATTTAGAAGACTAATCGAATCAAGAAAATATGTCACAACCCCTAGATAAAGGCACTTCAAATTTTGACAACCAACCACAGTTGTTTGGGCACCCAGTTGGATTATATGTTTTGTTCTTTACTGAAATGTGGGAACGGTTCTCTTACTATGGGATGAGAGCTATTTTGGTACTGTATATTACAGCTAAGACGTTAGATCAAAATCCTGGATTGGGTTGGACAAGTGCAGAGGCATTATCATTGTATGGTACATATACAATGTTGGTATATGTAATGTCCATTCCTGGTGGTTTAATTGCGGATAAATTAATTGGGCAGAAAAAGGCTGTTTTGTGGGGTGGTATAATTCTAGTCTTGGGACATAGTGTTCTAGCTGTAACCCAAGATTGGGCATTCTACACAGGATTGGGATTAATTATTTTGGGAGTCGGGTTGCTTAAGCCGAATATTTCTACAATGGTAGGTGGCCTATATAGGCAGGGAGATGATAGACGAGACAAAGGGTTTACTATATTCTATATAGGGATTAATATTGGCGCATTCTTATCTAGCCTTATTGTGGGATACGTCGGAGAGAAAATAGGTTGGCATTATGGATTTGGGCTAGCTGGAATAGGCATGACTCTAGGGCTGATAGTATATATGTGGGGTCAGAAATATCTACATGGGGTTGGAGAATTTATAGGTTCGAAGGAAAGCCCTGATAATGAACATGCCAACAGACCTCTTAATAGAGTAGAAAAGGATAGGATGATCGTGATGCTTCTTTCCTTCCTTATCATCATAGTGTTCTGGGGTGCTTTTGAGCAAGCTGGAGGATTAATGAATCTCTATGCTAATGACAAAACGGACAGGATGCTTGGAGGATTTGAAGTACCTGCTTCTTGGTTCCAATCTATCAATGCAGGATTTATAATACTATTTGGGACTGCCATTGCTGCATTCTGGTATAATTGGAAGAATAAAGGCAAAGAAGGCTCATCATTGTTTAAGATGGCGATAGGCACTATCATCATGGGTATAGGATTCTTATTTATGAGATTCGCTTCTCAAGAATTTGAAGCGACAGGATCATCAGCGATGTATTGGTTAGTGTTGGCATACCTTTTCCATACAATAGGTGAGTTATGCGCCTCTCCAGTAGCCTTGTCATTTATCACTAAACTGGCACCTGTAAAGTATGCATCTTTAATGATGGGTGCTTATTTTGCTGCAACTGGATTTGGAAATAAGGTTGCTGGGCTGATTGGCGCCAGTGCAGAAGGCGCAGGAGAGAAAGCTGTTTTTACTGGAATATTTATAGTAACTGTAGCTGTCGGAATTCTTGTCTTGCTTATGTTGAAGCCTCTGAAAAGATTGACACATGGTGCGGAAGACATTGTGCTCGATGACAATGATGAGGCAGAAGGATTTGAGCTAGCATAATTATATATTACCTGACCACTTATAACTGAAACTAAACAATTATGGCTTCACATAACATAGAAATAAAACCAGAAGTATTAGGACATCCATCCCAATTATTTGTACTCTTTTTTACAGAGATGTGGGAGCGATTTTCCTACTATGGAATGAGAGCCTTATTGGTCATTTTCTTGATAGGTGATCTTACTGGTGATAATCCAGGATGGGGATGGGAGCGATCAGCAGCTTTATCACTATTAGGCACATATGCTTTGGCGGTATATCTAACTCCAATTGCCGGAGGTTGGTTGGCCGATAATAAAATAGGGTATAGGAATGCGGTAGGAATTGGAGCCCTTTTGATGACCTTAGGCCATGCGTCTATGGCTTTGGAGACACCAATGACTTTATATATTGGAATAGCTCTATTGATACTAGGTAATGGCTTCTTCAAGCCTAACATGACATCTATCATTTCTAAGTTATATGATGGTCATCCTGAGAAAAAAGATGGCGCCTATACGATATTCTATATGGGGGTAAATGCAGGTGCTTTTTTAGGTATCATGTTATGTGGATACCTTGGAGAAAAAGTAAGTTGGAGTTGGGGCTTTGGTTTGGCAGGTATATTCATGTTTTTGGGCATGCTACAATTCTGGTTTGCGCAGCCGATTTTCGGCGACATAGGCGCAAAGCCAAAGGCGAAGAAAGCAGAAGATATCATTGTCCCTGAAGGAGATAAATTGAATCCATTTACAGTCTTAGATAAGATTTTGATTGCCATATTTGCAATCTTATCTATCATTTGGATATTTAATGATCCACTCTATGAAATAGGGGGTCATGAGTTGCTGCCGGGAGGTACTCATGGGACAGCCGCTAATGTGACAATATTAACTGCACTCGTATTTTTCTTTGTAGTGCTGCTTATGCGATTTACAAGATATACACCTATCGTCAGGGATAAGTTGATTGCAGTTGCCATTTTTGCATTCTTTACGGTATTCTTCTGGGCAGCCTTTGAGCAAGCCGCGGGAACCATGCCAATCTTCGCAGCTGACTACACACAACGAGCACTCACAGGAGATTCAGCGACTATGTTTAAGGTCATAGATCTACTAGTGACTGTAGTGCCTCTCTTAATTATAACCTGGGTCCTTGGACGTCTCTTTAGAAATACGTTTTCGAAGATAAGTTTATCTAATATAATTCTCGCCTTCAGTTTTGTGATTGTCTGGGGGATAGTTGGTTATAAGTTGTACAGTGAGTTTAGCCAAACTGGAACTGAGGTGCCAGCAACGTGGTTTGCTATCCTTAATTCACTATTTATTATCATGTTCGCGCCATTGTTTTCTAGGTGGTGGGAAAGCAAATACAACCCAAGTGCTGCATTCAAATATGGATTTGGATTGATTTTATTAGGTATAGGATTCGCCTTCTTAGTTATGGGATCTATGTCTATAGCACAAGGAGCTAAGACGGCCTCAGTGAGTATGATGTGGCTAGTGTGGGCTTATCTATTTCATACCCTTGGCGAGCTATGCTTATCTCCAGTAGGGTTGTCTTACTTGAGTAAATTAGTACCTACTAGAATGATAGCCTTTATGTTTGGCATCTGGTATTTAGCAATTGCTATAGGTAATAAGTTGGCACATACGCTTGGAGGTATGATAGACCAGATTACTGAGCAGTACTCTTTGGCAACCTTCTTTGGCATATTTACCGTAGTGCCTATTGCAGCTGGATTATTAGTAATGGCATTGAACCCAATTCTAAAAAAATTGATGCATGGAGTGCATTAAGCCACTCATTTGGTAAGTGCAGACTTTTGAAGTATATAATTAAAAGATACAAAAGCCTTCAGTGAAAACTGAAGGCTTTTGCTTTATTTCTATTTGCTGACCCGAACTGAATCATATCAAACCAATAAAATATTCCCGTGACTTGCATCGTCGAAGATAATTGGATTTTATTCGAATACATTCATTCTACTTAACATAGAAGCTCCAAATCATTGGAGTGGCTATGATTGTTTTACTTATTGTGATTAAGCAGAACATCTATTCTAACTCAGCCACCCATGCTCTAAACTCTGCGACTATATCTCTGTCATAGTTATCAGACAGAAAGACAAATTCACCAGCTTTATTTATAATATGGTAATCCGGGGTCTTGGTGATATTGAAGTCTAACTTAGTTTTATTGATATCATTCGCTAAGCCATTTTCTCCAATGATGAAGTCATATTTTTCTAAAGCCTTTTCCCAGCTAGACAGATTTTCATCTATAGAAATATTGACGAGTCTGACACCTTGAGCTTTCAATTGTTCCCTAATAGGTTGATACTTCTTGAAATTCTCAATACAAGGTTTGCACCAACTAGCCCAGAAGCTTAAATAAATAACTTCACCTCGGCTATCAGATAAATTTTTCATGCCGTCATTGGTTACATATTCTATATTGGGCGCCTGGGCATTGAGGCCCATCGAGGCAAATAAGATACAGATAAAACCTAGTCTCATAACTTTAGAGTGATTACAGACAAAACTACAGCAACCCCAGCATTAATGTTCCAGCGAAATAAAAATTAGAACTTACTTAACGGTTGTTATTGTATTGCTTTTGTTATTAAATGTCAATAAATCACCGGCCTGTTTTCCGATAAGTAATTGGCCGATAGGAGATACAGGCGAAATGGCGTAGCATACTTTTTCATTCAGCTTTATTTTACCTAAACCAATACTTACAAAATAGGATATGTCAGCCTCAGTACTGACGATACTCCCGAGCTGAATCGTTTCATGTTCTGTGAGCTTGAGATTTTTAAGGATAGAAATATCTGCTTTGACATTAATTATTTGAGCCTTTAATCTGTCTTGCTCAGATTGGAGTATGGCTCTGGTCGTTTCAAATTTATCTCCAGCACTGCTTTTAGATTCTCCAGTCATAGATTCATACGATCGATTAAGCGCAATGGTGTTTTCATCCAATCGAGAGTTAAGGATTCTTTGCATTTCCTCTATCAAAATCGCTTTAGTCATTTCCATGTTTAACAATGTATAGTTTTATGCGATATGATAATCATATATCTTTGTTTTATCTCTCAGGAAAACCCTTAATAAAAAGCATATCCAATTTCATGGAAATACTACTAGATACTTTTCAAAGATGGTATCCAACTTTACTGACTATAGTCATCTTTTATGTCATGTATATCTTGGCAAAGAAGCTACTTGAAAGACAATCAAGAGGACATACTGATCGCGGTTTAATTAAGAGTATCGTCTTATTCCTCATCGGCCTTATTGGAATTGTAAGTATAATATTGGCATTGCCAATGGAGCCGGAGCAAAAAGGCCAAATCACAAGCTTGATTGGAATTGTACTATCTGCTGTGCTTGGTCTAAGTTCGACGACATTTATTGGAAATGCACTTGCTGGCATTGCACTCAAAATGCGAAGGAGCTTTAAGCCAGGAGACTTTATCAAGGTAGACGATGTATTTGGACGAGTGACTGAGCAAGGACTCTTTCATACCGAAATACAGACTGTGGACAGAGACCTTACCTCCCTTCCAAATATGACGCTTGCTTCAAATGCAGTAAAAGTGACCAGGTCTTCTGGCACTTTTATTCATGCAGAGTGCTCATTAGGCTACGATGTGAATAGACTCAAAATAGAAGAAGCACTGCTTAAGGCTGCGGAAGATTGTAAGCTTGAGGACCCATTCGTCCATATTATGTCCTTAGGTGATTTCTCCATAGTTTATAGGGTGCATGGTTTACTCAAGGATGTCAAGTCTATAGTCAGTGCACGGTCCAAGTTAACAGGGCATGTCATAGATACCTTGCATGATGCTGGGATAGAAATCGTATCTCCTAATTTTATGAATCAACGTCAGGTAGGAGAAACGGTATTTATACCTAATAAATATAGAACTAATAATAAGGCAGTTCTGGAGGATACTAAACCAGAGAATGTCATTTTCGACAAAGCAGAAGAAGCTGAGGACTTAGAGAAGAAAAAGGAAGTGCTAGCAGAAGTGGATAATAAAATTAAGACCAACCAAGAATCTCTTAAAACAGCTAGTACTGAAGAAGAAAGGGCAGCAATAGAAGAACGAATCAAAAAAGCCAAGGCGCTAAAAGAGAGGATGGAAACGAGAATAGACACAAAAATAGAAGAGTTAGATACCAAAACTTAAAGACATTTTGCCTTAAAGGAATCTTTATTGTAAATGCAGCGTTTATGAGAATGGATAAATATTTGAATTATGAAAAATGACAATAAATGTTCGTGCGATTGCCAACCATGTGTATCAGGCAATTGTAAAGCTTGCACTTGTGAGTCTTGTAGTTGTAAGAATTGCCAGTGCTAATCCACGACTAATCAGAAAGAATAAAAAGCATCAATAATCTTTATTGGTGCTTTTTTGTTTTATGCCTGTTAGAATCAAATATTTGCAATAAATGATAGCTTTTGATGCAATTTTGATATGAAATAAGGTATGAAAGGGACTATAGTAACGATAGGAGATGAAATTTTACTAGGTCAGATTATAGATACCAATTCAGCTTGGTTGGGTAATCGACTAAATATGATAGGTATAGATGTCATAAGAATGGCAACGATTTCAGATAAGGCACAAGATATTCATCAGGTATTAGATCAGTACTTGGCAGTATCAGACCTTGTAGTGATGACTGGTGGACTCGGCCCTACCAAGGATGATATTACAAAGAAAGCCTTAGCTGAATATTTTGACTCAGATCTTAGTTTGGACGAAGAGCTGAAAGCTAGAGTGAAAGGATATTTTGATAAACGAGGTATTCCGTTTTTGAAAGCGCATGAGGTGCAATGTCTTATGCCAGATAAGGCTACTAGTTTGACTAATAATATGGGTACTGCACCCGGTATGCTATTCGAGAGAGGAAGTAAATACGTGCTTTCTATGCCAGGTGTTCCTTATGAAATGAAATACATATTTGACAACAGCTTTGTGTCCGTCTGGCAGAAGATGGTTACTTCTGATACTGTCATAAAGTATAAAACGATACGTACTGTAGGTATGGGAGAATCTAGAATAGCTGAACAAATAGAAGATATTGTAGCGTCCTTGCCTGAGCAAATCAGCATGTCTTATCTTCCTAGTTTGGGCGAAGTCAAACTCAGGCTCACAGCAAGATCAGACAAGGACTTAACCGAGCAAGTAGATTATTATAGTCAACAAATCGAAAACCGCATTGGAGACTTGATTTATGGCTTTGGAAAAATGACCCTCGCTGAAGCGGTACAAAGAGACATGTTGGCCAAGGGTAAGACCTTGAGTACAGCCGAGAGCTGCACCGGCGGTTATCTTGCACATAAGTTAACGGAGGTGCCGGGTTCTTCTGGTTATTACATGGGAAGCATTATCGCTTATGATTATCAACCTAAGTCCAACTTACTTAGTGTCTCAAACCAAACACTAGAATCATATGGTGCTGTAAGTGAGGAAACTGTAACAGAAATGCTTCATGGACTATTGGAAAAGTTCAATACCGACATGGGAATTGCAGTCTCAGGAATAGCTGGACCAGGAGGAGGTACCCCAGACAAACCTGTAGGAACAATATGGTTAGCCTACGGGACAGCAACTGACTATAGAACTAAGAAGCTCAGCTTAGCGAAGGATAGATTGAAGAACATCCAATATACTGCTGTGTATGGTATGAATGCCTTGAGAAGATTTGTTAATAGCTTGGTTTAAAATTACTGAATCCAACATCACAATGAGTCCAACTCAAGACTATACATAATTCTGTAACTTTGCATCACTTATTCTCAAAATCAAAGAAATAAAGAAAGCATGGCTAAAGTAGACCTTATAATGCCAAAAATGGGGGAGAGTATCATGGAAGCAACGATTCTGAAGTGGGTTAAAACCGTTGGTGACAAGATAGAAGAAGATGAAACAATACTGGAAATTGCCACAGATAAAGTGGACTCTGAGATACCTTCACCTGTCGATGGCGTCCTTAAGGAGATATTGTTCCAAGTAGATGATGTTGTAGAAATAGGGAAAGTCATAGCTATTATAGAGACCGACAGTGAAGCTGTTGAATCTTCTGCCCCACCACCAACTCCTGCAATAGCTGAAACCCCACCTGCGCCTGCCGCGCCAAGCCCAACGCCTTCAAAGCCTGCTCCAGCAGTTGTAGCAGCACCAGTAGTGGCGGCAATGTCAAACGGAAGCAATGGCAGCGCTAATGGCCATACGACCAGATTTTACTCACCACTAGTCAAGAGCATCGCCAAGAAAGAGCAAATCAGTATGCAAGAGTTGGAATCCATCCAAGGCACTGGTGCCAAGGGTAGGGTAACTAAGAAAGATATACTAGGCTATGTTCAGAATAGACAGCAATCTGCATCTCCGCAGGCTGCACCTAACGTGGCAGCATCTGTGGCAGCAAAAACAGCCACCAAGTCGGCACCAATGACCAATCAAATGGCGATGACCAGCGGTGAGGATGAAATAATACAGATGGACAGGATGCGAAAGTTGATAGCTGACCATATGGTCATGTCAAAACAAACCTCTCCACATGTAACCTCATTTGTAGAAGCAGATGTCACAAATATGGTTAATTGGAGACAGGCCAATAAAAAGGCATTTCAGGAAAAGTATGGGCAGAAAATAACTTTCACACCTTTAATTATGGAGGCGGTGATTAAAGCCATCAAAGACTTCCCTATGGTTAATGTCTCTATAGATGGCGACAAAATTATTGTAAAGAAGAATATAAATCTAGGGATGGCTGCAGCACTTCCTACAGGCAATCTTATAGTGCCTGTTATAAAAAACGCAGACCATTATAATCTGGTAGGATTAACCACACAAGTCAATGACTTAGCTAATAGAGCAAGAAATAATAAATTAAAACCACATGAAATCCAAGACGGCACCTATACACTAACCAATGTAGGTACGTTTGGTAATGTGATGGGGACGCCGATTATAAATCAACCACAGGTGGCCATAATGGCAGCAGGGGCCATCAGAAAAAAGCCAGCGGTAATGGAAACAGAGTACGGGGATGTAATTGCTGTCAGACAGATGATGTTCCTTTCTCATGCCTATGACCATAGAGTTGTAGATGGATTTCTGGGAGGGTCCTTTGTAAGAAGAGTTGCGGATTACTTGGAGGCATTTGACGTTAACAGACCTATTTAAAAGCAATAAGAATTACCCAAGAACCATTCATATACTAAATAGCGAGTATTGAGACTAGTATTACTAATTCTGGGGTGTATTTCATGTAGTTTGTTACATGGCCAATCACATGAGAAGAAAGGTGATCAGGCCTGGGAAAGAGGCCGATACAAGACAGCTGTCAACAATTATAGTCTTGTAGAAGGTATAGACAATAACAAGAATCTTCTTGCGAAAAGAGGCCTAGGGCATTATAAACTTAATAATCTTGATAGAGCCATCTTGGACTTTACTAAGTCCAAGAGCTTGGGCAATGGAGATCCATATTTGTATTTCTTAATGGGGAGTGCAAAGCAACACTTAGGACAATACGAAGAAGCTGCATTTTTCTATAAGCAATTTGTAAAAGAGAAAGGGGATAAGAGCAAGGAAGGAAAGATTGCACTCAGAGAAATAAAAAACTCAGCGTATGCCGCCTTCAATATCGATAGAAAGAGTACAGCTTATGTAGAGAATTTTGGGGATGCACTTAATTCATATTACGATGAAGTGTATGTGTTGCAGAGCCCACAACAGGGCAATGCTTTTTATTATACCTCCAATAGTGATTTATCCAGCAATGAGGTATACTTAAAGGTTGTAGACGAAAAAGGAAAGTGGTCTCCTGATAGTACGAGATTAAGTGGGATTAATTCTACCATGAACGACTATGCAATGGAAATCAGTCCTAATGGTCAGAATATGATTTTTGCAAGACAACTTTCTGATGGGAGAATCAAGACTTATGTCTCTGCCTATGACGAGAATGAAAAACAGCATATAATAGAGTTGCCAGAGTCTATGCTTTCAGGGGCCTTAGATTTGAATATAGTAGATAGAAATACCATCGCCTTCGCAAGTAAAGATTTAGGCGGAGAAGGTGGCTATGACATCTTTACTATTAATTATAAAAATGGCGTTTGGTCAGACCCTATAAATCAAGGTCCTATCATCAATTCTGAATATGATGAGCGAAGCCCTTTCTTCGCAAGTAATGAAAGTTACCTTTACTTCAGTTCTAATAGACCCTATTGCTTTGGAGGCTTTGATATCTATTACTATAATAAATTGGGTGTCAATGAAGCACCAATTAATATGGGAGTACCCCTGAATAGCGCAGGAGACGATTTACAGTTTAGACTACACCAAGATGGCCAGTTTGCTGTATTTTCCTCAGACAGGAAGTCTGGCTTTGGCGCTTATGATATCTATAAGGCCTATTTACACGACTTCAAACCAATGCCTATCAAGGATACCCTTCAGTTGGAGTATGTAAGAGACTATTTGGAACAATTTCAACCAACACAAGAGGTGGTAGCTGAAAATAGAACGACAAGAAATGAGTCGCAAGCTAAGAAGACAAAAAGAGACACTGCCTCAACAGAGGAAGTAAAAATAGAAGAAGTGACAGAGGACAACCAAGCAGATGTCGCAGTGATAACAGAGAATGAAGACACTGCCAAGGATATGGGGAGTGAAGAAAATGATGAAAGTCTTTTTGAGCAGATAGGAAGAATAAAGAAAGGAGAGAACGAACCCAAGTCAGTAAATACAAAAGCTGATTCGGACCCTGTAGGAGCTGAGGAGCCAAAGGAGGAAAGTGAAGTCATTATCCATGATGATTCCTTCATATCAAATTCAAGTACCACAAAAAGTACAGAAACCTTGAATACTGTTAGTAAAGAGACAAAGGCAAAAAAGAAAACATCGTCAGGCACTCCTACCGATAAATATGCTAGTCCAGGTAATTCTTCAGCGATTAAAAACTCTCTCTTGTATCAAGATAGGCATGACCTGATGAATGATGAAAATAAGCGTAAGCTGAATTATTTGGTTACATACCTACAAAGCAATCCTGATCACTCCATTCATTTTATAGCACATACCGATCATTTGGAGCCGGGGCTTGATGAGTATATGCAATATAATACCCTCAAAAGAGCGGTACTGATAGGCAAATATCTCATGGAAAATGAGATTGAAAGAATACGTATAAGTATAGAAAGTGTATGCAATAATTTCCCTGCAGCAAAAGAAGAGCTGGCAGGAGAAACTAATTTGAAATATCTATATTATAATAAGCGAATAGATTGGGAGATAAGAGATGCAGACGGCATAGTATTGACAGACATGTCAGTCAATTCTAATAGTTTGCCAGGGTTTGCAGTAGATAGACGTTATGAGTTATTTCATCAGATACGTGAGGATGTTTATTTTTCAGTAGAGATTGCAAGCACATCTACTATATTCAAAAATGCTGTTCTCAGATTATATGATGACATCTATATAAGAAAGGGAACACCATTAGCAGATAATAATTATTATATAGGCATACTTAATACGTATGAAGATGCCGTTCTTCTCAAAAAAGAATTAGAAAAATCCTCTGCTCCCTATGCTAAAATAGTCGCATTTCATCATGGAATGCCAATATCTAAACATGAGTTATCTAATTACATAAGTGAGTTTCCTGAGCTGCAAGCTTACAAAGACGGACAGCAGTAATCTAGATTGATTCTAATCCACTTAGAGAATGCTTATCCCTGGTATGTACTAGAAAATAACCACCACCTCCTGCACCACTAAGCTTGAAATAATAACTGTCATCCTCTAATCCTTTTTGCCATAAAGGTTTTATATCTGCGGGAATCATTTTATTAAAGTGCTGAAACTGAATAGATGATATTTCCCTGAAAGTAGAACTGTAATCCTGTTTGTTTATTATTTCAGATATAATCTGGGAGTTAAAATCAGACAAGGCTTTAGTCACATCAAGAAAAGATAGATCAGTTTTTCTCATCTTTTTGTAGTGCCCTATCAATGGTTTGCTTTTTCGTGTTTTTTGGCTGTCATACAGATATATATCTGGAGGGGAATTAAAGGCAGATAGAACATTTATTTCACCGTCACATATGTGTAAGGGTTTTTTTAAATATGAAGCCAAAGGGTCCATTCCTGATGAGCTGCCATGAAAGAAGGATTCGATTTCTGCAAGTTTGTTTTTCGTTTCAATCAAGTTGCTGGCTGGATTAAAGACAAGATCATAGATGGCGGCAGTCAAGGCGCCAGAACTTCCAGCGCCATATCCAATCGGGATAGAAGAGTGAAAATGCCAGGCCGCTTTCCTTAGGTGATCCATCTTAGGATTGATACAGCCAGATAGTGTGGAGATGTAGTCTAGGAATGGAATTAAATTATATTGAGAAGAAGTATTGTTCTTCCATTGTCCATAGAGTTTGTTGTATGGTATTATAAGTGCATCTGACCCGTGAATTATGCTGTATTCTCCGATGAGTAGAATCTTAGCTGGATATATAGTAGAAGGTATTTCCATGGAGGATAATAATTGCAATAATTAGTTAGAAGCTAAAACCACATTGGATATTCTATAAATTATCTGGTTAAGATTATATAGTCATTCAGCACAGTCCGCAGAAATTCAGAACTAGCTTTATTCTGCTTCTTTATTTTCAGGTCTTTTGTAATTCTTGTCACTAAATCTTGAATAATGGAATTATTCGCATCGGACTTATTGAGTTGATATCTAGAAAGTGTTTCTTTGATTAAGAGCATGTCAGAATCATTATATCTAATCACTTGAGGATAGGTGACCTCATATTCTGAATCCATAATATTTTTAATAGCGAGCAGAGATATTAGATTCTCATTTTGCACTTTGACAACAGTGGTATTGGCAAGGACATCTCCTAAGCGCTGATTCTTCTTCGAAGAACTTATAAATATTGAGGCTAGCATACCCACACTAAAACTCACATCTATTAACCTAAACATCCATCTCATGACTAGCTCATTCAGCGTTGGCCGTTCTCCTGTAAGTGATATCACCCGTAGCTTCAAAAGTTTTTTTCCTAGTGATTGTCCATTATTAAAGTACTCTACTAGAAGGTGATATAGCATAGACATTAACAGCGTTATGTACCACATAAATTCAGAACCATGAGACGCAAACATTAATATGAACATGATGAATCCCACAAAGAAGATATCTATGATAGTGGCCAATGCACGTGCCAATGTTGTCGCTAGTTCAACTTTGACGATGATATTATGAGAAGTGGTTATTTCTAAGCTTTCCACACAATAAATATAATTATTATTGACATAGTCATCTTCATACTATAATTCTGATTATATTGTTCTAACAACTATAGAATAACTAGTGAAGGAATCTACTTTCATTGAGAAGAATGAGGATGACTGGCGAAAGCTGGAAGCGTTGCTAAGACAGCCCAATAAAGATGCAGACAAGTTGTTGTTTTTATTTGAGAAAGTCTCTGGAGATTTAGCGTATGCAAGGACCTATTATCCGCAGAGATCCATAAGACTCTACTTGAATAACCTCACGCAGGAAGTACTTGATAGCATAAAAAAGAAGAAAAAGAAATTTCGTCTATCTGATATCATTCACTTTTATAAGCACACGCTACCCCAAGAAATTTATAAATCTAGAAAAGCATTTTACGTTTCTTTTGTAGTATTTGCTTTAGCTGTAATCATTGGTGTCGTTTCTTCATCCAATGTCCCAGATTTTGCAGAGACAGTGTTAGGTCCGGCATATGTAGATATGACGGAAGAAAATATTAATAACGAGGACCCCATGGCTGTCTACAAGAAAATGGAACAAGGCTCGATGTTTATGCGGATTACCATTAATAATATTAGAGTTTCTTTTTTATGTTTTGTCCTTGGACTTTTTGGTAGTTTCGGCACCATCATAGTTCTTTTTTCCAATGGAGTGATGGTAGGCACCTTCCAATATTTCTTTTACAAAAAGGGTTTGTTCCTTACCTCATTTCTAACAATATGGATACACGGCACCATTGAGATATCGGCTATTATCCTTGCAGGTGCAGCCGGAATAATATTAGGTAATGGTCTTTTGTTTCCAAAGTCTTTCAATAGGAACACCTCTTTAATTCTAAGCGCTAAAAGAGCACTAAGAATTATATTAGCCTTGATTCCATTGTTTGTTATAGCAGGATTCCTTGAGTCATTTGTCACTAGACTTACCGAAATGCCTACAATTTTGAAGGTCATGATTATTCTTCTGTCCTTCCTTTTTATATTAATAATCTTCGTGGTTTACCCTATATATTACGTAAGGTCAGGTAGAATGGATCACGCAGAAAATTATATAGAGCCTACTCAGATAGAACATATAAATACAGATAAATATGTTTATAGCTCGTTTGTAGAAGGCATGGCAAAGAGTTTAGCTAAGACAAGACAAGCGTTTGGACACTATATGTACCATTTTATTTTTCCAGCGATATTATTATTGGCCGCCACTTTATTTCTTATTCTCAAGTATTTATTGGTTTCCGAAATTGGGATTCCAAATAACTTTAGGCTAACTACCTGGACAAATGGTTCATTTGTATACGGTATTATACTTTGGTTATTGTCATCTTTTCTATTTATCATTTTGATTATGACAATGAAGGATGTGCCTATGACTGGCATGAATAAATTAAAGCATATCAAAAAATATTTCTTTCAGATGGCACCATTTACTGCCATTTTTGTTGCCTCTTATTTTTTCATTTATAATCCAGTTGTGTGGGTTATTAATCTTTTAATTCCTCCGCACTTTATCTTTATTGTATTTGAAGAAATATTAAATGATAGATTTACTCTGAAAACTATTCCGCAAAAGTATGCCTTCAGTTTTATACATTGGTTTTCATTTTTGCCTGTAACACTAATTTTTATTCTAATCTATTTGATGTTCGCGCTTCTAAATGTTTCTGGCGTATCTCACTTGATATCTGATTTTGTAAGCTGGCATAATATATTCGGCAATCATGTAGCTGATGCTGCATTCGTAAGACATGTTTTTTGGTTTATTGCTATTTGTTTACCATTGCCATTTTTGTTTTATGCCTACATATATAGATATACGTCAGTATACAGTTTGGTCAATGCGTTAGATTTAAAGTCGAGATTTGAGAAGTTTGGAGAAAAGCAATCGCTATATTGAAATGAGACTTTCTTTATACATATGCCTTCTACTTTTATCCTGTAATTTGCTTGCAGCGCAACAGCAGCAACAACAATTTGAACCTATAGATGACAATACTTATCTAGAAGCTAAGAAAGAGTTGGGATACGATAAAACTAAAAGGAAATTAGCACTCAGGGAGAGATTTCAAGCCGGGGAAAAAAAGAAAAAAAAGAAACGCTTAGTGTCAGGTGTTCTGATGAGACTCATAGCATATATCTTAGTGGGGATTCTTTTTGTTTCTGTACTCTACATGATTTTTGCTAATGTAAGAATAGACAAGGAAGTCAAATTGGATGAAGCAACTTTGATGGAAGATATAGAGGACATAGAGAAAATAGATGCTGATTCTGAATATAAGAAAGCAATCGCTAATGGTAATTATAGGTTGGCTATAAGGATGTTATTTATTAAGTCACTTCAAAAGCTGTCAGCAAAGGATATTATTGAATGGGAGAATGAGAAGACCAACCGAGATTACGCTAGAGAGATTGAAGATTGGAAACTAAAGCAATCATTTAGAAAGAATGCATCGATATATGAACTTGTATGGTATGGCGACATAGATTTGGATATGCAACGATTTAGAGCTTACGATTTAGAGATGAACAAATTCAATAACGCAATAGTATGAAGCAATCTTTTAAAATACTATTGGGTGTTTTGTTAATTGTATTCATGATTATGTCTATTTTTTTCAAAATAATTAATGTCCCAAAGATTAAACATTCTAGGAGTTATGATTATACTGAAAAAGATGCAGGGGGTTTACTGGTCTTAAAGAACTTACTAAGGATTGGATTTGGTAGTTCTGAGATTAGGATTGTGGAGACAGATAAATTGACTTACTTGGAAGATTGTACTGAAGATTTAGCCATACTCTTAAGGAGTAAAATTAATTTGGATACATCTGATGTAAAATCTTTGAAAATTTTTCTTGAACAAGGTAACAGTGTTTTACTTGCGGCACACCATATTTCTTTGAGTACTTTATTAGATGAATTTGAATATAGGAGCTCTTCAGTTTCAGACAACTTGCTATCGCTTCATTGGGAGGAAGATGGCCTGCGTTATGATATAAGCGATATAGCAAAATCTGATTTCTTTAATTATAGCAGTGGGCAGCATTTTTATAGCCCTACTAAAGCGTTTACAAAAGCTGATGAATATGATTACCGCCAGTCAAGCTGTGGCAATGGATTAGCATATATTCAAGATACTTTAGATGTATTTAGAAGCTATTACATAGGCAATGGCACCTTATATCTTCATGCCATGCCTAGCCTTCTGACAAATGACGCAACACTGTCAGATATTTACCTAGAGAACTTTAATCGTACGTTTTCTGAAATTCCTGCTAGCAGCATTGTATTGCACCAATGGACTCGTCGCAATCTTAATGCAGGCAATAATGAAGATTCATTACTGAAATATATTCTCAGCCAGCCGTCATTGAAGTATGCTTATTACCTCACACTACTTGGCTGCTTTATTTTCGTTTTCTTCTCATCCAAGAGAAAACAAAGACCCATTCCAGTGAAGGAGTATGTGAAGAATACAAGCCTTGATTATGTGCACACAATCAGTGATGTCTTCAGAGCACAACAACAAAACGAAAAACTGGTGCCGCACATGAAAAAAATGTTCTATAATAAAATGCAGCGCAAGTATTTCCTGGCGCCCGATTTGCCAGATTATGCTAAAAAGCTATCCAGAAAATCCAAAGTACCTCTACAAAAAGTAGAGTCACTCATAACCAAGTTTGAGCAAGCTGATAATTATTCCTTTGATGACAATCAGCTAATTAGATTATACACAGATATTGATTCTTTTTACAAAAGTTGTAAGTAATGACAGATAATATAGACAATATACCTGACCACGATAAATTGCTTTCTCAGGATAGTATTGAAAAAATCCCCAAAGGTGATATAGAACCAAGTTATTCTACACCAATAGATACGCATGAAGAGGATAGCTATATTGCAGGTATACAGCAGAAGATTGATATTCTGCTAAAAGAGTGCGGTAAGCTTATCATAGGCCAGAAAGAGGTGTTGGAGCTTATGGTTATCTGCATGCTGTCAGATGGTCACGTACTCTTAGAAGGCGTGCCAGGTATAGCAAAGACGTTATCAGCTAAGACACTAGCAAAAACAGTTGATGCAGAATTTTCAAGAATACAGTTTACACCTGATTTAATGCCTACAGATATTATAGGTACATCTGTATTCAACATGAAAGAATCGATCTTTGTATTTAAAAAGGGCCCTATCTATTCCAACTTGATTCTTATAGATGAGATAAACCGAGCACCTGCCAAAACCCAATCAGCCTTATTCGAAGTAATGGAAGAAAAGCAAATTACTTATGATGGAGAGGTGTATGAAATGAGTACCCCGTTTATGGTCATAGCGACCCAGAACCCAATAGAACAAGAGGGAACATATAGATTACCAGAGGCCCAGTTAGATAGATTCCTGATGAAAGTAAATCTAAGTTATCCGTCTGTAAAAAATGAGATTGCAATCTTAGAAAGATTTAGGGAAGAAACCGGCGTCCCTGATATGTCTGTGATAGCACCTATTATCTCTAAAGGTGAGATAGCTCAAATTAAAGAAGAAATAACTAAAGTATATATCAAGGAAGATATCATTAAATACATCGTAGAACTTGTATCAGAGACCAGAGAAAATAGTAAGATATATCTAGGAGCATCTCCCAGGGCTTCATTAGCCATAATGAGAACAAGTAAAGTTGTAGCTATTATGTCAGGACGGAACTTTGTGATTCCAGAGGATATTCAGTACATAGCGCCTTATATCCTCAATCATAGAATAATTCTTACTCCCGATGCAGAAATGGAGGGATCTAATCCAAATACGATTATTACTGAAATCATTAGAGGCAAGGAAGTACCTAGGTAATGTTAAAGTCCATCTATCTTTATAGTAATTTCTTTGTTACACTGGCTGTAGTCGTATTAGTATATGTGTTGTCATACATATGGCCACCACTATTACCTGTTGCTCACTTTTGTTTGCTTCTATTTCTGCTTATTTGCCTTTTTGATTTATGGAGGATATACAGTGTAAGGAACGACTTGTCGGTGAGTAGAGAAGTGCCGCTCAAGCTATCTCTTAGCGATGGTGACAATATTTATTACAAATTAGAGAATGAATCTAAAACTAACGTCCACATAGAATTCTATGATGAATTACCTGAGCAATTCCAACATAGAGATATGATAAGGAAAACAACGCTAGGCACAAAAGAAATCAAAGAGATATCCTATTACATAAGACCTTATGAGAGAGGTGAGTATTATTTTGGGAATTGTTACCTTATTTATTCATTAGCGCCATTCCATTTTATACAGCGTAGACTGACCTTTAATTTGGAGACAGAATGCAAGGTAATACCTAGCGTAAAGCAAATGCGCAAACATGAACTTCAGGTTTTTTCTCAGACTGCATCTCTTTCAGGCATCAGAAAAATTCGACAAGTAGGTGAGAACGATGAGTTCGAACATATCAGACCCTATGCACAAGGTGATAATATCAAGTCTATTAACTGGAAAGCGACTTCAAGGCAAAACCAATTGATGGTAAACCAATATCAGAATTCCAGACACCAATCCGTATACTGTATTCTAGACAAAGGCCGTTCGATGAAAATGCCTTTTGATGGTATGACCTTACTAGATTATTCTATTAATTCCGTTCTATCTATTTCTAATATCATTTTAAAGAAATTTGATTATGCTGGTCTGATTACATTTTCAGATACGATAGATTCTGTCTTGAAGGCAAGTGCCAAACAGGGCCAACTCGAGAGAATAGCTGATCACTTATATAAGCAGAGCACAGGATTTAATGAGTCAAATTTTGAATTACTCCACCAACTGACCCGCAGAACGATAAAGAATAGAAGTATTTGGTTGTTTTATACCAATTTCGAAACACCACATGACTTAAGACGACAGCTGCCTTACATGAAACTGATGAGTAAGCGCCATCTGTTTGTAGTTATTATTTTTATAAATACTGAACTGGAAGTAGTAAACAATATGAAAGTAGAAACTAACAGTGACATATATACGAAAACGTTTGCAGAGAAGATGATTATGGATAAAGAACTCATCAAGGATGAACTCATTAGAAATGGTATACAGACCATTCTCACAAAGCCATCTGAATTATCCATTAATGTGATAAATAAATACCTCGAAATCAAAGCTCGCCGACTGAGATAATCTCTATGCCAATGAAAGTTACTGCGCTAAATATATATCCTATCAAAAGCTTAGGCGGCATCTCTGTCAATACTGCAGATGCAAGGATTAAGGGATTCCAGAATGACAGAAGATGGATGTTGGTAGACGATATAGGTGAATTTCTCACCCAACGTACCCTAGCAGAAATGGCAAACTTCAAATGCAGCCTTACAAATGATAGTATCCTTGTAAGTTATAAAAGTGATAATATAGAAGTGCCTTTTAATCTGCACGTAACAGAACCCACACGTGTCAAAGTATGGTCAAGTAAACTAAAAGCCTACGAAGTCTCTGCTCAGATATCTAAATGGTTTTCATCAGCACTAGGCGTCTCTGCCACATTGGTGAAAATGACTGATGCCTCAGTGAGAGGTAAGCGGTTATTTGTGCCTCCATACAAAACCAATTTGAGTTTCGCTGACGGATATCCCTACCTTATTCTAGGTGAAGCCAGCATGACAACTTTAAACCAAAAGCTGGAGGATAAAGTGAATAGCAATAGATTCAGAGCTAATATCCTCTTGAGCACACAGCAGGCACATGAAGAAGATGACTGGAAATTTAATTTCTCTATTGGCACTGCCAAGTTCAAAGTCATAAAAGCCTGTGCTCGGTGCTCAGTAGTGAATATAAATCAGGAGACTGGTCAGGTCACAAAAGAGCCTTTAAAAACAATGGCTGACTATAGAATGTACAGAAAGAAAACTTGGTTTGGGGCCAATGCGATTTGTGTAGAACCAGGAATAATTTCTATTGGTGATGAGATACTACTTACCTAAGAATTGTTACATGCCCCAAGATGGTAAATAGATTTCCATCTATAAGGGTGAGTTCGATTCTATAAGGATATACGCCAGGCGCCGCAGATTTATTATTTATGCGGCCATCCCATAAGTCCAATGTCATAGTGTTATTGAGATTATGGATTAATCCACCCCACCTGTCATATATTTTTACAGAAGCCACATTGGTTATGAGATTAGGCTTAACGCCAATGGTGAACATGTTATCTTCTCCAATAGCATCAGGCATAAACACTGAAGGGATGTAAATCTGAAGATCGTCTATAGATATATTAATATTTAATTCTGCGGTAGCGATACATCCGTTGGCATTCTGAACCTGCACAGAGTATGCGCCCGAAAAAGTTGGCACAAATTCTATGGCTTCACAATTAATACAGTCAGTAATGTCATTAGGAAACCAGATGATAGAGTCTACAATTTCGCTGGGTATAGCGGTGAGTTCTATTATATCTCCTAAAGAGACAACAGTATCAGCAGGTAATGATACCGTTAACGGTGGAGGATTTATAAGCAAACTCTCAGCTGAGGTCACACAGCCTTGAGAGTCAGTGACCAATATGGAATATTCCCCTGCCGCCAGACCATTAAGCGCATTGTTTTCTAAAGGCATGTCGTCTATAGTACTTACATAAGGGCCTCTATTGCCACCAATGAGATCAAAGGCGATGGCGCCATCCAAAAAGTCAAAGCAAGATGGATCAGTCTCTTGAATGTCAAAAGATAAATTTTCTATCGGTAATACCGCCAGACTAAGATTGACAAAAGAATCACAACCTCTACTGGATATAAATGCCTCAAAATAGTCACCTTCTACAGTAAGCTCCTGGCTTCCAAATTGGAATATCTCTCCCATGCAAATCGTTTGCTCGTCTGTATGGTCAATTGGTATTACCTCTATAGCCAATACATCTGAAGCCACCCAACACTTGTCATTCATTAATTCTACTTCCGTGCCAGCAGTGATATATCTGTAATAGTAGACACCAACGTCAAATATGTCATGTAATATAGATAAATCATTTTCTCCCGGGATGTCTTCCCATACTAAACTGTCCAAACTAAATTGCCATTGCAAAACTTGATTCTGTGCAGTAATCTCTGCAATAATTTCCGTAGGATTGTTTTCTGACTCGCATAAGAATAACCGTTGTTCTGTATTGACAAAAGCGGAAGGACCGCAGGCACGAAAACTAATATTGTCTAGCGCTAAGTCATTTCCAGATCCACCAGGCGCATTATTTCGCAGTGAGAGTTTTAAGCTTGTTTGGCCAGGCTGCGTCATGAAAGTAAATCCGTATGTATGCCAATTTTCATCCTGAGGCACATCTCCAGAATTGACCTGTAACTCATCATCTAATAGAAAACTGATATTTGGGAAGATATGGTCAGCAACATTTCTTCTCACGACATTTATAACATCTGCAGAAAACTCATATAATGTATTTTCACATAGTCCATCAACGATTTCTTCATAGAAAAGACCTGGACTTATATCAGCGTTAACTAGCATAAAATAACCTAAAGGATCTTGGCTATTGTCAGATAATCTTATCCAGGTAGGAAAATAGTTAATCCAATTAAAGGTGTTATTCGTTATTACATATGACCCATCATTAGGTGCGGAATCTATGCCATTATAGGTATATCCTGGTGCTATATCTGGATCGTCGAGTAAAACATTGCTGCGACCTGATCTAAAGTCGCCATCTTCGAAAATATTCCCACCAAGATTCCCATCACATAACTGTTGCTGAGCACTAATCTCACTGATAATCAGTACAAATGAAATAGTACAGAATAGTAAACGGATACTAATATGTGACTTCATACACACAACTATGAGACTGATTCTGACCAAGATTTAAATTGATCCATCCATTTCTGAGTAGACTTTTTCATTTTTCCAGGAAACAACTTGGTCATCACTTTCATGATGAACCCATTGGCTTGCATATAGTGGACATCAGCTTTCCATCTAGTCTTATTATCACCAAGTTCTTCAAAGTAGTTATTCATGCTATTCTTGCCAAACGTACCTTCGTAGGTGCCATGGAATGCATGAGGTAAATCCCTCAGCACCACCGTTTCCAATAATACCATTTCTCTCGAACCCATCTTATAGGTAACATGAGATTGTGCCCCGGGTTGCCCTGCCTCACCTGATACATGCTTGAAAGAAACAAATCCATCCTGCCAGTGAATCATATTGTCTGGATTGTCAAATAACTCTATCACTCGCTCTCTAGGTAAACCAATATCTACACTACATGTAAATTTCATTTAGGTGTAATTTTCTATTTATAAATGTAACTATTCTTCATCTTAATAAATTGCCGCCATGCTGACCTTATTTTAACAGTAAAATGTGGCTATTTAAGCATTGAGAATCAGATATTTTTACCAAAGTAGTCTAATTCGCATCTTTCAAAACAATTATCTTTGCGTATTCCTATCTCGAAGCAATACTTTCCAAAAATATTCCGTCACAATAGAGGATTTCCTCCAAAGGCTTATGCCTGAGCATTCTATAACAAAATAAAACTAACTTATGTCAAACATACTAGACAGCGTAAAATCTAAGATTGGGTATAGTCTCGCTGAACATTCAGCTCATTTTTTCGATGAAGAGCAGTCTAATACAAGCACTGCAGTAGATGGTACGTTTGCGGCTATTTTAGCTGGTATGATCCAAAGAGTATCATACGACAAAGGCGCAAAAGATCTACATAAAATCCTTAGCACTGAGAAATACAGAGAATATGACATTGAGGATATATTCACTAGAAGTCCACAGACGGTGAATGGCCTTGTAAACAGAGGTCAGCACTTTTTACCCACGATTTACCCAGGTAGATTGAGAGAGGCAACAAATAGCGTCGCGACAGAAAGTGGCGTCAAAAAACTGACTTCGTCAAAAATGATGAAAATTAGCGCCCCACTATTACTTAACCAAATAGGTCAGCATGTACAGGAGAACAACCTAGATGTCAATGGACTAAAGAGTTACCTCAATGCGCAGAAAAACAGTGTCGAATCTAGTGTACCTAAAGGATTTATGGATGCAGCGGAACTGAGTGCTTTCGGATGGAAAAAGAAAGAAGTTGTCGTGGAAGAGCCAAAGCCTAAGCCAAAGAAGGAGCCTAAGCCTAAGAAGGTCAAAGAAAAAATTGAAGAGAAAGTTGTGCCTACTAAGGAGGCTGTTGTCCCTGCCAATACTGCCTCAGCAGGTACGCCTTGGTGGAAATGGCTAATTCTTTTATTGCTCTTATTAGTGGGGATATGGTTACTGGCGACTAAAATTATTGGTTGTGGCGCTGACAAAATTGCCTCTACTGTAACTGCTCCAATAGAGAAGGTCGGTGATGCATTAGGAAAGACAGGAGAGGGCATAAATGATGCTATGAGCGGTATTGGCAATGTCTTGGGTGGTATAAATGAAGCAGCCAAGTCTATGTTAGACAAAGTAGAATTTGCTGCAGGATCTGCCGGTGAGCAGATGATGAGCTTTATATCAAAAGGAGGTCAGGGAGATGGACGATTCAGATTTAATAACCTGACGTTTGCGACCGGCTCTGCTAATATTGACGGCACCTCTGGATTAGAGGTGGATAATATGGCAGCTATTCTCAAAACCTATGAAGATGTCAAAGTGAGAATAGAAGGATATACAGACAGTCAAGGGAATGCAGATAATAACATCCAGTTATCTAAGGACAGAGCTGAAGCAGTAAGAAGTAGGTTGATTTCTTTAGGAATAGCTGATGGCAGGATTACGACACAAGGATTTGGGGCTGATAATCCTATAGGCGACAATGAGACGCCAGAGGGAAGAGCGCAGAACAGACGTATAGAAGTTGTAGTTATTAAGTAATTTAAACAAGGGATAATTTGGAATATTTCAAATTATCCCTTCGTTTATGTCTTTGGTTATTTGACATAACGGTTAACACTAATGTATATTTGAAGTAATATTTCAATTACTAACAATCAGGAGATATGGCAACCAGAAAGAAAGTTACGTCTAAAAAGAAAAAAGCAAGGCCTGCAGCGAAGAAGAAATCTACATCTGCAAAAAGAACTACTGCTAAAAAAGCAGCTAGAAAGGAGGTGAAAGATTTGAAGAATGAGACTTGGAAAAAGATTAAAAAGAATGGAAGTACAAAAAGAATGTACTACATGATTTCTAGCAAAGGTCGTATTAAAAGTGTAGACAAGAAATCTAAGGATGAATGTCTTATCAAAGGAACATTCACCAAGGGTGGATATCACCAATTCAATATAAAAATTTCTGATGATAAAAGAAAGACATTCTATGTTCACAGATTGGTAGCAGAATTATTCTTGAATAAGCCAAAGAAAGATCAGGATTATGTCTGCCATAAGAATGGAAAGAAAGCGGATAATAAGGTGAAGAATCTGATGTGGGCCAATAGAAAGGAATGGTCTAAGTTACATGACAAACTGGGAACTTATCAGAATCTAGATAGAAGAGGAGGATATAACTCTAAGTTGACTGAGCCTAAAGTGAAAGCCATTAAGAAATCACTCAAAGCAGGAAGAAAAACAAAGACTTCCATTGCAGAAAAGTATGGTGTTTCCATAACCCAAATCAACAGAATTGCTTCTGGAGAAAATTGGGGACATGTGAAAATCTAAGAATTAATTACACATCATAAAAAAAGCTTTGGTCCAGACACGGACCAAAGCTTTTTTTTTGCGAGCCAAGCACCAATGAGACTTAGTTAAATTCTAGTTGTCTTGTTTTTTCTTGCTGCTATGAAACTCATTATAAACGACACTAAGGCTATGATACCGGTTAGAACCATAGATCCCACCCTGACGAGCGGTAAGATGTCGTAATCCATTTTCTTGATTGCAGAAGGGAGTGGCTTGGCTATAAGTGCCACCAAAGCAATTAAGGTTATCACCACGGCGACATGTGCCACTGTTTTATTATGATTTCGTATACTATTGGTAAAATATAAAAGTATCGCACCGAATAATAGTGGGATAAGAGCCGTATTTGAACCTCCAGTTTTATATCCCCAAATACTCATACCAATGAGAACAACGGCATTGAGCAGATTAGCATTTCCAGCATTCATATTGTCATTTTTTTTGTCGCTTTAATAATCAGTGCAACCTATGAAAATTCCGATTATTATTAGAATTAAGTCATTCTTTTGGTCTTAGTCGGCAATAGCAATTTTTTCATCCTATTGCTTATAATCTTTAGCCAATAATATATGAAAATTGAATGAAATTTTGTGCGATTTATTTTTGCATTAGAATTGTCATTTTTTGAGACTCAATTTCTTTTCTAGAGATAATTATTGTAACTTTTACATCAGTTTTGGTGGATGAAATACGTTTCATTATTGTCTATCATCAATACCTTAATAGACTCTTGTCCTTCTTAATTGGAATAGAAGAGTCTAATCACTTTTTAACACCCTATCAGTTACGATAATCACTTTTTCAAGCATAAAAATTAATGGAAGTAAAAGAAATAACGGCAGAAGCATATGACCTCAAAGGAGCGCTCAAGGAAAACTTTGGCTTTGCTGATTTTAAATTAAATCAGGAACATATAATAAAAAGTGTCCTCTCAGGACAGGACACTTTTGTGATAATGCCTACAGGAGGAGGAAAATCCCTCTGCTATCAGTTGCCTGCACTCATGTTGCCGGGGACTGCACTTATCATTTCTCCTCTTATTGCTCTCATGAAAAATCAAGTAGATTCTATCAGAGGCTTTAGAAATGATGACACAGTAGCTCATTTTCTTAACTCTTCTCTGAATAAAACACAGATGAAGCAGGTCAAGGCAGATATACAAGCTGGTAAGACCAAGTTGGTATTTATCGCTCCGGAGACATTGACGAAAGAAGAGAACATCAAATTTTTTAGAGAATCTAATGTTTCCTTTATCGCTGTGGATGAAGCACACTGTATATCTGAATGGGGACATGACTTCAGACCGGAGTACAGGAAAATCAGAATGATGGTCAAAGGCATTTCTGATTCTATTCCCATCATAGCACTTACTGCCACTGCTACACCTAAAGTAAGAACTGATATCGTCAAGAACTTAGAGATGCGTGATGTCGCCTCATTTGTGAGTTCATTCAATAGAGATAACCTCTACTATGACGTCCGACCAAAAATTAATAAGGCGCAGACACAAAAGGAAATAGTGCAATTTATAAAAGCACAAAATGGCGCCTCTGGTATAGTGTATGTACAATCCAGAAAATCTACCGAAGAAATAGCTCAAGTTCTTCAGATAAATGGCGTCAATGCAATGCCTTATCATGCAGGTCTTGACAGTAAGACAAGAAACAAGGTGCAAGATGATTTCCTGATGGAAGATTTGGATGTGATAGTAGCTACTATCGCTTTCGGGATGGGGATAGATAAGCCCGATGTCCGTTTTGTAATTCACTATGATATCCCAAAGAGTATAGAGAATTACTACCAAGAGACAGGACGTGGTGGTAGAGATGGTCTGTCAGGACATTGCCTGGCTTTTTACTCTTACAAAGACATTCTGAAACTTGAGAAATTTCTAAGAGATAAAGGTGTCGCAGAGAAGGAATTGGCTGGGCAGTTAATGGAAGAGATTATCGCCTATGCGGAAACAAGTTCTTGCCGACGAAAATTTCTGCTGCATTACTTCGGAGAGCAATACGATGCAGCTGAGTGCAATAAAAATTGTGACAACTGCAAGCATCCTAAGGAGAGAAAAGTGGTTACTGATGAAATGCATCAGGCGCTAAAGATTATCACAGAGCTCAAAGAGAACTATGGTGTGAAATTTATTGCAGATTACCTAATAGGTAGAGATTCCAAAGAAATAAAAACAGTCAATTTCCAGCAGAAACCAACCTTCGGAAGCGGCAAGGAAAAGGGCGAGCTGTTCTGGCATTCTATATTAAGGCAGGCGATACTCCATAATTTTGTCTACAAAGAAATAGAGCAATATGGTCTGCTCAAGATGACAGACAAAGGCAGAAGTTTTATAGATAACCCAGAAGAGATATCTATTCCTATTAACAGGGACTTCAGTGCTTCAGTAGATAATAGCATAATGACAGGTGCATCTGGAGGGTCTGCTTTAGATACGACGTTATTTAACATGCTGAAGGACTTGAGGAAGGCAGAAGGTAAGAGATTAGAACTCCAGCCATGGATTATATTTTCTGAAGTCTCACTCCAAGATATGGCGACTTACTATCCAATCAGCAAGGATGATATCCTGAAAATAAGTGGTGTAAGTCAAGGTAAAGCCTCCAAATTTGGGAAGCCATTTTTGGAAATGATAAAAGACTATGTCGATTCCAATGAAATCGAAAGACCAATGGAAATTGTTGTCAAGCAAGTAGCCAATAAGTCAAAAGCCAAGATTACAGTTATACAGGGTATAGATAGAAAATTACCGCTTCCAGATATTGCACAGACACTAGGAATGAACCTGGATAGCTTGCTGCATGAGATGAATATAATAGTGAACTCAGGTACCAAGCTTGACATATCTTACTTTCTCAATGACAATTTAGACGAAGGCGTCATAGAGGATATCTTTGATTATTTTTCTGAAGCAGATTCAGATTCTGCAGATGATGCACTCAAAGAATTGGAAGAAGATGATATAACTCTAGAAGAGATATTAATGGTACGGATTAAGTTCATGTCAGAAATGGCAAACTAGTCGTGGATATTTTAATTCTCAATGGTCCTAACCTCAACCTGATAGGGAGGAGGGAACCTGAGATATATGGACATAAATCTATGGATGAGGTCGTGGGTGAAATCCGCGATGCTTTTCCATCACATCGTATTCATTATTTCCAATCCAATCACGAAGGTGCACTCATAGATAAATTACAAGAAGTAGGCTTTACCTATGATGGTATTATCCTCAATGCTGGGGGATACACGCATACCTCTATAGCTATAGCTGATGCAATCAAGGCGATAATAACACCTGTGGTAGAAGTACATATTTCAGATATCGAAAATCGAGAAGACTTCAGAAAGCAATCCTATATCAGCGCTAATGCTGTGAACAAAATCATCGGCAAAGGGGTGGCAGGGTATCGTGAAGCGGTATCTTATTTTTTAGACTAGACCAGGAAGTCAGTCCTTTTTGTCAAAACATACGGACATCTATTATCCGCAGCTGATATAGAGAACCAATATCATTTCTTTTCTTTCCAAAGAATTTTCGCATGGCCCAACCTAGAACAACAGCGACTACGCCGATAGTTATTTCACGGCCACCCAATGTAAAGTCTGAATCTCCAAGTGTGCCCAATAGACCAAACCCTAACCAGGTAGTACCAAAAGTACCAAGTGCTGTCCCCACTACGAGCACTGTTTTATTAGATCGTCGAATGCTATGGAAGTCATCTACAGTCATGTAGCCTTCTGAAATAATGATGAGCCCATCTTCAGGCATGATTTTCTGGATGCGTTCTTTCCGCCATGTATTAGGATAGTCCTTCGTAGAGAATTCAATTTTATCTCCGGGATAATATTGGAATGAATTGAAGGTGTTAATCTCTTCTAGTTGAAGATAGATAGATTGCCCTGAAAGAGCGGCGCATAAGAATGTCAGCAATAAACAATTAATCAGGAATTTCATCTTCTAGTCGTCTTAGTAATTTGACCACAACTTTTTCTAGCTTCTGGTATGTCGTCTGCTTATCTGATAGATGTATAAACATAAGGACTAACTGATAACGACCATCTTCAGCCAATTTGTTGTCCAATGAAATTTTATTTTGGCGGTATGCTTCCCTGATACGTCTTTTAACCTTATTCCTATGCGCAGCCAACTTTATCTTTTTCTTAGGCACAGATACCGAAAAGAGTATAGGATTGGCCTCTTCGGTTAGAGGTATCCAAGAAAAATATACTTTTAGTGGATGGACAAAGCTGGAGTGACCTGAAGCGAACAAGCCATCTATGCGCTTTTTGCTTTTAAGTCGCTCAGATTTATTCAGACTTAACTTCACAGAAACGGGGGGCTACTTAATTGAGTAATACCCTTAAAAATACAGATTATAAAAATGAGAAGGTGAGGACTAGGTTAGAATAGCCTATTACTTAGAATATGCCTCATCAGAAACTGTAAGCTTAGCTCTGCCTTTAGCTCTTCTGCTAGCTAATACCTTACGACCGTTCTTAGACGCCATTCTAGCTCTAAAACCATGCTTGTTGGCTCTCTTTCTTTTTGATGGTTGAAATGTTCTTTTCATCGTCAGTCGTGTTTAAAATATTGTAGTTTCTTATCCCTTTGCCCTTTTATGGGTTAATTTTCAAAAGGATTGCGAATATATGTGAATTTCAGCACAATAATCAAGCAAGTCCACACAAATTATAGACCTGCAATAGCATTGTCTATTATCCATTCATGGTTACAAGGAACTCTTCATTGGTTGTCGTCCCCATCATATGCTTTCTAAGGAAAGTCATTGCTTCATCTGGCTTCATATCAGCCAAGTGCTTTCTTAACATTCTCATACGCGTGATAATGCCATCCTCTAGAAGCAAATCTTCTCGTCTTGTGCTGGATTTGGTCAAGTCTATAGCAGGATACATACGCTTATTAGCTAATGATCTATCTAGCTGTAACTCCATATTACCAGTCCCCTTGAATTCTTCGAAGATTACCTCGTCCATCTTAGACCCAGTGTCAGTAAGCGCTGTTGCTAGAATAGTTAAAGAACCGCCTCCTTCTATATTTCTAGCTGCTCCAAAGAATTTTTTTGGCTTTGTTAATGCATTGGCTTCCACACCACCTGATAGTACTTTTCCTGAAGCTGGTGCTACGGTATTATAAGCTCTGGCTAGTCTGGTAATAGAATCTAAGAGTATCACCACATCATGACCACTTTCTGTCATTCTCTTCGCTTTCTCTATGACAATATTGGCCACTCTTACGTGATTGTCTGCATGTAAGTCAAAAGTAGAAGCGATGACTTCCCCCTTTACAGATCTTTTCATATCAGTTACCTCTTCAGGTCGCTCATCCACCAATAATACAATCAGGTAACATTCTGGATGATTAGTTGCGATGGCATTGGCGATATCTTTAAGTAAGAATGTCTTACCAGTTTTTGGCTGAGCCACGATAAGTCCCCGCTGGCCTTTTCCTATTGGCGTGAAGAGGTCTATCATTCTATTACCCAAATCTTTCCCTTGCGGATGAGACACTAATTTGATTTTCTCATCTGGGAAGAGCGGCGTCAGATATTCAAACGGGACACGTTCTCTTGTCTTTTCAGGGTCCAATCCATTGATCTTAGACACTTTTAATAAAGCAAAATACTTTTCTCCTTCTTTAGGTGGTCTGATAGCACCTTGAACAGTATCTCCAGTCTTTAGGCCAAATAACTTTATTTGCGATGGGGATACATATACATCATCCGGACTTGTCAGATAATTGTAGTCAGCAGACCTTAAGAATCCGTATCCATCAGACATCATCTCTAATATCCCAGTGCCTTCTATGACACCGTCCATGTCTACATTAAACTTCTTTACATCAGGCTTCTGCTCTCTTGGTTTACGTTCTGGCCTATCTTGCTTGTTGTCTTTTCTTTGAGGACGTGGTTTTCTCTCCTGAGCCTCTTTTGCTACAGGTTTAGCCTCTTTTTTTTCCTCTTTTGCTTCAGCTTCAGCAGGTTCGCTGGCTGGCTGAGATGCAGTCTTTGGTTTTCGAGGCTGACGAGGTTTGGGTTCTCGCTTAGCTTTTTCTGGTTTTGCTTCTACAGTTTCTTTTTTTTCTCCGCCGACGATGGCCTGGTGATCAAGAATTTTGTAGATGAGGTCCTGCTTACTGAGTCTTTTGTAACTTTTGAGTTCAAGCTTTTCAGCGACTTCTTTTAACTCTGGAACGAGCATTTCATTCAACTGGAGTATATCGTACATTATGAAGGGAATAGGTAATAGTTATAAATTAATCCTTATTTGAAGGTCGAATTCGCTTATTTGAACTTGAAACAGAGGGAAATTGGAGAAAGAAATGCTAGATAAGTAAGACTATTCGGTGCATTTCTGCAGCAAATATAGAGTTTTCAGAGGAAAGATGAAACAAATGCCTTATAAGGGCCTATCTGATTATGCACATTTTAAGGATTTGGAGCAAATAATCGTGGAAAACCGGCTAACTATCGTTCCACAACAAGATAATCGACCTCATACAGCTCCATATCTTGTAGCATAGACTTGACCTCATTGATGTCAGACATAGGTATCGTTCGCTGAGAGACTAACTTAATACGTGATTGCCTGAGACTAGCCAGTTGCTTTGTCATTGCCTTTTTCAAGTCATTGAGTTGGACAAAGTCCTGACCACCCACGTGATAATTGACAGAGCTGCCTTCGTGAGTGATTATGATGGATTCTAAATCCTTTTCACTGATATATTCAGCATAGTCCACAGAAGGAATCTGGACGTTGCTTTCACTTTCTTCCTTTTTGATGACGGTTACAATCATGAAGAAAAAGAGCAACATGAATATAATGTCTGGCAGGGATGAGGTATTTATCTCTGGTAATGACCTCTTGTTACTTTGTTGGCTATACATAGGTTATATACTATAAGGTGACAACGGATTCCGTGATTCTAATTTTGCATTGATTGTTTAGCGTAGCATATTCAGACCGACTAAGCTTCTCTAGTGGAGAACTAAATATTTCTTGTGCTAAGGCATCCTTGGCCAGGCGTATGCCTGATTTGATTTCAGATAGGGTAGAAAGATAACTTTGGTAGTCGGCTTGCGGATGCATGCTTAGATTGATGATAGGGGATATCTTTTGATCAATCATATTAATAAGATGCTGATGTACCAAGTCATCTAGGTTAGAGGTGGCTATTTCATGCTCTATCATGATGTCGTTATCGCCATTAATTAGAATGCTCAGTACCTTTTTATCCAATACCTTTTGTGGTGGGCTATCTACCTTAGGAGGTAAGCGCATGGAAAGGGATTTTTCTCTTTGAAAAGTGGTTACTACCATAAAAAATATGAGCAGAAGGAAGGCAACATCAGCCATGGTACCTGCATTCAGTGAGGTGGATTGACGAGATCTCTTCATAGCTTTTATTTTTATTAATGAGATGCTATCCTTAGCGCAAGTGGTGGATTGCTATGGTACGCCAGTTCACGGATCATGAGCTCGGAATCAAATATTATCTCCTCAAAGACTTATATGAGATGGGATGTTTTTATAACCAAAACGGTCAACCTATATTAGGCACTGTCTTCCGTTGTACCGCAACCCACAAACCATGTATATTTGAAGTACAAAACAAAATCGGATATCAGAGATGTTAGAAGTCAATAGGATAAGAACAGAAAAAGAACAGATGGCAGAGGCGCTGAAGAAGCGTGGTTGGGATGATGATAAACTGTCTATTTTAGATCAGGTTATCTCCGCAGACGATGAAAGAAAAAAGCTACAGACTACTAATGACGCTTTCCTAGCAGAACGGAATAAGCTATCAGCTGAAATAGGCCAATTGTTTAAAGCTGGAAAAGCAGATGAGGCCAACGCCATTAAATCCAAAGTAGAAGGACTGAAGACACAGATTGCTGAGGCAGAATCCAAAATGTCTGATGCCATCGGTAATCTAGAATCACTCTTACTTCAGATTCCAAATATTCCTCATGGCTCTGTTCCAGCAGGACAATCAGAAGATGACAATGAAGTAGCCAAGCCTTGGCCAGAGGCACTCCCAGATATGGGTGACAAAGCCTTGCCTCATTGGGATTTAGCCACAAAGTATAATATACTCGATATGAAATTGGGTGTAAAAGTCACTGGGGCGGGGTTTCCTGTCTTCAGAGGTAAAGGCGCTAAGCTACAGCGGGCTCTGATATCTTTCTTTCTAGATGAGGCCTCTAAGGCTGGTTATGAAGAGATAGTGCCTCCTCTATTGGTCAATGAAGATTCAGCCAAAGCAACAGGTCAGCTGCCAGATAAAGACGGCCAGATGTATTATGTGGAGAGAGATAACCTATATCTGATACCTACAGCAGAGGTGCCAGTTACCAATTTGTATAGAGGAGATATGCTGAAGGAATCTGCATTTCCCATTAAATTGACGGGATATACGCAGTGTTTTAGACGTGAGGCAGGTTCTTATGGTGCTGATGTTAAGGGTCTAAATAGAGTCCACCAATTTGATAAAGTAGAGATTGTACAGCTTCAGCACCCAGATAAATCTTATGAGACATTGGATCGGATGGTAGCTCATGTAGAAAGCTTATTGAAAAAATTGGAACTGCCATACCGTATTTTGCGTTTATGTGGTGGTGATCTTTCCTTTGCTTCCGCCTTGACTTACGATCTGGAAGTATATTCTGCTGGACAAAAACGCTGGTTAGAGGTAAGTTCTGTCTCTAATTTCGAGACATTCCAAAGTAATCGACTCAAATTGAGATATAAAGATTCTGATGGAAAAAAGCGTTTAGCTCATACACTTAATGGAAGTGCGCTGGCATTGGCAAGGATAATAGCTGCCCTACTAGAGAATAATCAGACCCCTGAAGGCATAAAAATTCCAGAAGCATTAAGACCTTATACAGGTTTTGATATAATTGATTAAAGGAAATTTTGAATTTTTAAATACTTATAAAAGAAGAAAATTATGTTTGGTTATATGATAATCATGGGAGTCTTCACCGTAGCGGGGATGATTCTCAGTGGCAGACTGAAATCAGTTTTTAATAAATACAGTCAGTACCAGACCAGCAGCAACATGACTGGTAAAGAGGTGGCAGAAGCGATGCTTAGTCACTATGGCATCCATGATGTCAAAGTTGTACCTGGTAAAGGGTCATTGACAGATCATTACAATCCTCAAACAAAGACGATAGCACTTAGTGAGCCAGTCTATAATAGTAAAAGTATATCAGCGGCAGCCGTTGCAGCACACGAGTGTGGGCACGCAGTCCAGCATGCGACTGCTTACGCAGCACTTAAGATGCGTTCTGCACTTGTACCTGTCGTTAACTTTTCATCTAAGGCTCAGCAATTCGTGATGATGGGTATGATGATGGGAATAGGAGCTGGAATGTTTAGCAGTAATTTAATGCTACTTATATTGACACTAACATTTGGTGTTACGGCTGCTTTTAGTTTGATCACCTTACCAGTGGAATTTGATGCATCTAATAGAGCATTGGCGTGGTTAGATGAGACGGGCATTACCCAAGGAGCCGAATATGATGGTGCTAAGACAGCACTTTGGTGGGCAGCGATGACTTATGTCAGTCAAGCGCTTATGGCTCTCGCAATGTTTCTCTTTTTCTTAATGAGATTCATGGGTCAGGACTAGAATTACTCCGAAAGAAATATGATGGGCCCGCAAGGGTCCATTTTTTTTATATCTAACCAAGAAAGCAAAACGAACGAAAAAATGATTGGCTATATAGCAATAGTGGGGATATCTACATTGGTCGGCATGTTTATCAGTGGTCGGCTTAAGAATGTTTTCAGAAAGCATGGCAATGTCGCCATGAGTAATGGGATGACTGGCGCTCAGGTCGCCGCTACCATGCTGAAATATTACAATATCCATGATGTCAAAATAGTGCCAAGAAGAGGGATGCTGACAGACCACTACAATCCACTCACAAAGACGATAGCGCTCAGTGAACCTGTATATGGTAGTCGGAGTATATCTGCTGGCGCTGTTGCTGCGCACGAATGTGGCCACGCCATACAGCATGCAACAGGCTACAAGGCCATGCACGTCAGGTCTTTGATGGTGCCTTTTATACAGTTGTCAGCACGAATTCAGCAATTGCTTTTTATGGCAATCATATTTGGTGTGGGTGCTAATATTTTAAATACATTTTGGGGCTTAGGTATCTTAACTGCAACCTTTGGATCAACGGCTTTATTTGCATTGGTTACCTTACCCGTAGAGTTCGATGCCTCTAAGCGTGCACTGGATTGGTTAGATGATACAGATGTCATGCAAGACGGTCCTGAGTACGACGGCGCCTGTGAAGGACTCAAATGGGCAGCTATGACCTATGTAGCTAATGCGATGAGTGCTCTGGTTATTTTCTTATATTTCGGATGGAATATGATGAATCGACGGAACTCTGGACCCGTTGTTTAGGGTATATACCTTGGAATTCATACTCAAAGGACAGTTGGCGAGTATTTTCAACGCAGAGATTGAACAAAAGAATAAGGAGAAATGTCCCACAATGAATTTCATTTGAGTATTATACAATAATTAAAAATATATAATCATGAGTGAAATGATAGACATGGCATTCGGTGATGGCAGAAATGCAATGCAATCATCCGTAGACCACCTAAAATCAGAACTGACTAAAGTTCGTACAGGCAAGGCCTCTGCGTCATTGGTTAAGGATATCATGGTAGATTATTATGGTACCCCGACCCCATTAGCACAAGTGGCTAATCTATCGACACCAGACTCTAAGACTATCTCTATACAGCCTTGGGAGAAGTCTATGCTATCCGTCATAGAACAAGGCATCTTTGCGGCTAATCTTGGGATCACACCGATGAATGATGGTGAATTCATTAGAATATCAATGCCGCCAATGACTGAGGAGAGAAGAAAGGAAATGGTGAAACGAGCCAAAGCACTGGGCGAAGATGCCAAAGTGAGTCTGCGTAATGACAGACAAAAAATAATGCAAGTCATTAAATCAGAAGTCAAAGAGGGTTTCCCTGAAGATGCAGGAAAAAAAAGAGAGTCAGAAGTAGAAGGAATTACCAAAGGCTTTGTAGCACAAATCGATAAACTGATAGAAGCTAAGGAGCAAGATATCATGAAGGTTTAGAACTAAGATCTAGTAAGAGAAAAAAGCGAATAGATCGAATGGGGTATTCGCTTTTTCTTGTTTTAAATCTTTACAAACTTATGTGTAAAGTATTGACCATTTAAATCTTGCATTCTGACAAAATAAATGCCATCTGCAAGAAAGGAAACAATAAGTTTATTTCCATCTAATTGGACATACTTATCCAGCACCTCACCGCTCATAGATAACAGTTCCAATGAGCTATAATCAGTTTCTATGTTGATACGTAACTCATCATGGACTGGATTAGGAAATATGCTGATAGGAGCATCTTCTATATTTAGAGTAGAAGTTGTCTGTATCAGAGACATAGAGGATACTTCTCTATTAGACTTACTTAGGATAACACCATCACGATATTCTTCTACGCAGATTGTATAAGAGTATATACCACTAATATTGGCTACACCACTGATAATTCCGGTTATTGAATCAAGCTTTACATCTGACCCTTCGCCAAAAGGGGTGGTGACCGAATAAGTATCCGCAAAAACAACTTCATCAAATGGAGGTCCACATTCCGATGGCTGAGGTCTTACACAATCACAACATCCAAAATATCCTGTAGGAATATTTGCATCCATTAACCCTCCTGAAGAAAGCGGCGTACAAAAATTAAATACTAAGCTATCTCCCTCAGCATCTACAGTAGAATTTGGAGCAGTGAAAGGCTCATTGGCGCAAGCAAAAAATATTGGATCTTGTATAGTCATAGGACTGCTATTTCCTAAGCGCTGAGCTGAAGGCGAGATGGTAACTATGTAGGCTGCACCAGTCTCTCCTGGATTAAGTAGATTAATGACACTTTCTGATCTACAACATCTCTGATAGGCCACCATGTAAGTATTATCAGAAATGGGAAGTGTAATTTCAAAAATATATGAAGCCTTTTCTATCACAACTCCTGCCAGAGCACTGGCACAGTCATCAGCACCAGTATCTAATGTGATTACAGGGGTAGGAGCAATTCCATTAAATTCGGTTACTAAGACCCAGTTTTCATGAGCTATCTCCTCGTATATGCCAAAAAAAGCAAGGTCTGCTGGGTCAAAATTGGCACCCCCTCCTATTGCATCTCTATACAAAGTAAATTCAATACGATAGGAAGCTTCTGTAGAATCAGAATTATAGCTTATAAATCCATAAGACATCTGTCCTCCTATTATATGGGCAGACATTAAATTAGATGAAATAAATGCAACTATAGAAAAGGTTAGGAAGGTCTTTATAATGAATTTCATAATAATATTTCTTTCTAAATATAGTGATTTATCGTATTAATAACTTAGGTTTTACAATTTGCATTATCATTACTTTAAATTCATCTGACCATGATTCGTGCCCTATTATTAATACTTACAACCTCATTCATATTAGCTTGTACTCAGAAAGCATTCCCCCCAGCTGTCCCCGAACAAGCTCAGCCGTTCGCCATGCTGGATAGTATCACGATCATGATTTCAGAAGCGAAAACCATGGTAGGACCTTGCGAGCCTTCTATCGCCATTGACCCCAATAACCCAAAACGCATTGTTGCCGGATCTGTGTTAGATAATATTTATTGTTCTGAGGATGGTGGACTCACCTGGACAGAAGATCGTCTAAGTTCATCTTTTGGCGTGTACGGCGATCCAGTGTTAGGAGCGAACTACAAAGGCGATTTTTTCTATGCCCACCTTTCTAATCCAGACGGTAAGGCATATGCCAGTGAATCATTCTTGGATAGGATTGTGGTTCAGCGTTCGCGTGATGGTGGTAAGACCTGGAATGATGGTTCATACACGCAGCCCCGTTCACCTAAGGATCAGGACAAACAATGGATGGCGATAGACCCAAAGGATAATACCATCTATATGACTTGGACGGAGTTTGATTTGTACGCCAGTAAGAAAGCAGAAGATAAGTCCAGAATCGTCTTCTCCAAGTCAGAAGATGATGGGGAGAGTTGGAGTACGCCACTTATGATTAATCAGTATGAAGGCGATTGCATAGATAGTGATAATACCACTGAAGGTGCCGTGCCTTGTGTGGGACCTGACGGAGAGATATATGTGTCTTGGAGTTGGAATGAAAAAATATATTTTGATCGCTCTGAGGATAGAGGGGAGACGTGGATGGATGAAGATGTAGTCATCGCCTCACAACCTGGTGGGTGGGATATACCTATCTCTGGTATTTCTAGGGCCAACGGTATGCCGATAACGTGTGTAGACAGATCCAATGGTCCTCACAGAGGCACCATCTATGTCAACTGGAGTGACCAGCGACATGGAGAAGAGGATACCGATATATGGGTGGCCTATTCAGAAGATAAAGGCATGACCTGGTCAGACCCTATTAGAGTCAATGATGACCAAGCTGGGAATCAGCAGTTTCTAACGTGGATGGACATAGACCAAAGTAACGGACATCTCTATACGGTATTCTATGACAGACGACATCAAGATGATACGACGACGGATGTATATTTGGCAAGCTCAGCAGATGGCGGAAGGACCTGGACAAATACTCAGATTAATACACAAAGCTTTAAGCCGAGTCCTCAAATCTTCTTTGGAGATTATAATGATATAGCGGTCGTGAATGGCTCTGTGAGACCTATTTGGACACAGTTGGATGGATGGAAATTAAGTGTATGGACAGCGTTGGTGGAACGGAAATGATAGACAAATTAATTTTTCTTTTTCCATATTTATCTGTGCACAAGTTCACCATTTTCACAGTTTGACTGATTGAGATAATACGGCGTACATTTAGAGTATGACGTCATCGTCGCTTGCGAGCTAAAGTCATTAATTTATATGCATCTCTTCTAAAAGCAACTTATGAAGCTTTTTACTTTTTTTAGCTGATCTTTTATGTATAAAATTGGTTGACCTGCTGGTTTCTTGATATCTGCCAAAGTTTCTATCATACTCAACTTTATTAATAATAAATTGCTTCAAGCTATCTATTGTTTTTATTTGATCAGTAATAGGTAAGCTATCAAATAAAGTTTGTCTAGATTCAGAAGAACCACTGCTTGCAAGGTCTCCAATTTTTTTGATTTCCTTTTGCCAATTTAGATAATAAGATCTGTGGCTAATTTTTAACTTGTTTATGGGAAATGTATCGATGCTATAACTTTTGTTTTGCCTCCAATGAGGATAAATAAGCCATTTTTTGTCTAAGAAAAAACCAATGATAGATTGGGAACTCGTATAATATTTATTATTCCCTGCTGGAAATGAAGAATGAACTGTTGCAAAAAATTGCGTTTTTCTATCATTAAATGTGATGAGACTATCTAATTCATAGTTTCCATTACTTAGTATTTCTGCAGTTACTATTCCAAGACTATCTTGAATCCAATTGTTTAATGTATCATTTACTGTTGTGTAAATATCAGAATAGTTATAAAATTCGTTTTGAACGTACCTATTTGCTGTTAAATTTTTATTGACAAGTCTCCTTACTTCCATTTTCGCACATTGATTCTTGAGCAATTGTGCAAGTATTGGTGCTATGGCTAATCCTAAAAAAAAGAAACCACATTTGATTGATTTTAGACTTTTACTAGTATCATTTGACCTAAATATTTTGAGGTACCTGTAAAGGATTGGGATAAATAGAATTAAAGAACCGCCAGTTAATATAAGTCCCCAATATCCTTCGGCAAGTGCTCCTAGACTTTTCCCAGCTGTATCCTGAGATTCATTGACCCATAGTAGGCCTTCTTTAAAAGATTTGAAGAGCAAGTATGTAATTATCCCCACAATAGAGTTGACAATGGCATGAATTACTATGAAGCTGTTTTTCAAGACTATAGTATTCTATTGCTTGAGGTTGCTGTAAATTTCCAATTTTCGCTTATCATTATTTTGTCGATTAGTTTTTTTCTATACTACTTCTACGATACCCACCCCCGTCTATCACATGCAATACATTTTCTGCTAACCTAAATGAACTCAGGTTATCCACCTTGACAATCTCTTGTAAGTTATCTTTAAACTGTACATCAGTAGGGTAGAGGTATAAGGTATTATTTCTCATAATTATGATCCCTTGGTTAATGATTTGGAGACCTTCATTTTCAAGAGGAATTGTCTTGACCCAAGAACCGTATTCATTGAAGGCCTTCAGTTCGGATTCGTCATAGAGATAGACCATCTCATCATCTACCATTATATGTGGACTATAATCAGCGCTGAATCCAATGTCAAATAATTCGTTGGTGCTGAGCTGAACACTGCCGTTTTGAGAGATTTTAATCAGTTTGACATTGACAGGGTCATAGATCCAGATAAAGTTATCTCTGGAGAGCGCCACACTCTCTACATCCCAGTAACCAAGTGCATCCAAATCCAATTGGTCTATTTCTGATAAGGTGTTGTCAAGGAACACGATTTGATAGTAGTCGCCATAATAGACCAATACCTTTTGCGGATTGGACACATCTAATCTGGTGATATTCCCTAGGCGCTTGGAGGAGTAACGAAATAGGATTTCGTCATCTTGTAACTTGATGATTTCGTTGCTGTTATTTACAAGATATACAAGACCCAGTTTGTCTACTTCTAATATCTTGAAATCTCCTTTTATAGTGTAATCCGTTGACTTAGTCTGTATTGTTGATACATCGCTGGTTAGTACTTTCTTGGATTGGCAAGAAGATATAGTGACAGTTATGGTAAGCAATGAAACGATAGTCAGAAGCCTGATAATCATGGTTCGAAAGTTTTTAGGTAAGCTTGACCTTGGTTTAACTCCACGTAGCTGTTATGTGTAATCCAGTCACCGCTATTGATGTATCTAGAATGTCCATTGCTCAGTGTGTAGTCTATGGGCAAGTGCCTATGCCCGAAGATAAATAGATCTATACTTTCTTGCTCGATAATTCCCTCACAGTGCTGTACCAACCATTCTTTGTCTTTACCAAGAAAGGGTTTGGCAGACTGAGATTCTCTAGAAGTCTTACTAGAAAGCTGCATTAGCTTTATGGCAAAGTTGGGATGTAGCCTCGCGAATAACCATTGGTTAATACGATTACGAAAAACAGACTTAATAAATTTGTATCCATGATCACCAGGACCTAATCCATCACCGTGACCGAGCATTAGTTTTAATCCTTGTAATTCTGTAGTAAGGAGGTCACGGTAGATGTTAGCATTAAGCTCTTTTTCTAAATAGTCAAATAGCCACATGTCGTGATTGCCTGTGAAGATGTGTACAGGAATGCCTCTGTCTGTAAATGCTGCCAGCTGACCTAGAAATCTGACATGCCCTCTAGGGACGACTTGCTTATATTCAAACCAAAAGTCAAATAAATCACCGAGCAGGTATAAGGCTTCTGCACGATCTATAATGCTTCGCAGCCAGGCTACGATTCTTTGCTCTCTCTCTAATGATGAGTCTGGGCCATCCAATCCTAGATGGAAATCAGAGGCAAAGAAAATGCTTTTGGAATGTGACGGTTGATCTTGGGCCATTATTTTACAAACCGCTCATCTGTAGGCATTATCGTACCGCAGTTAGAGCAAGTCCTTAAACTTGAAGAAGCGTAATAATCTTTGAATCGAGGAAGGAAATCTTTCTCGATATTGGTCAGTTTGAAGTAAGACTCATGCAGCTTATTATTACAGTTATCACAATACCATTGCAATCCATCCGTCTCAGTTCCTGTTCGCTTTAGCTCTACTACCAACCCAATGCTGCCTTCTGATCTGACAGGAGAGTGTGGCACCCTGGCTGGGAGTAGAAACATTTCACCTTCATTGATAGGTATATCTATCGTCTTTCCATCCTCTTGTATCTTGACCACGATATTTCCTTCCAGCTGATAGAATAACTCTTCAGTCTCATTATAGTGGTAATCTTTTCTGGCATTTGGTCCAGCGACAATCATAACCACATAGTCACCAGCGTCCTTATATAGATTGCGGTTACCTACTGGTGGCTTGAGTTCTTGTCGGTGCTCATCTATCCACTTTTGTAGATTAAATGGTTTTGCTATAGCCATCTTTATTGCTGTTTTGTAAGGTAATTAACTAAATAATCTAGAAGAAGAGTATGCCGAACCTACTCATTATCAAGATTCTAGACCAATTTAAGTCTATACTTTCCAAATCTCAGCCGAAATCTCAATTTTTCTAGAAATAGCCTGATAACACCTATTCCCCGTTCTGTGTACCTTTTGGTGCCCCGACTATATTAGCAGACTTGACGATGTGGTTCAGCTGCATCATCAGATCTCTTTTTGTGGTGCCAGGCGCCAGCACAAAGACATCTATATATAGGATTTCATTGGTCGCCTCATTCAGGATAACATAGGTGGTAAATGGCCCGCCGGAAAAGGTATTTGTCATCTCCCAGATGCCTCTGAGTTCCTTGCCATAATGCCCATCCATGTTGAGATTGTATTCATACACTGGAAGGTTATCTTCGTCTACGACCATCACATCATTTTCTTCGTCTGACGTGACATAGATGCTGCCAAATTTATTTCGTATAGATATAATCCCTTCTTTGGAGAGCTGGGATTGATTGGTGTATTTAATTTTTTGAAGGACGATATTCTGATCGGCTTTATCGCCTATTTTCCGCAACCACAATACGTTATCATCCTTATTTTCTATAGCCACACTGAAATCCCCAGGCACTTCAAAGTCAATTCCATAGTCATCTCTGACCTTGTCAGATAAACCCAAATTGACCCTGTCTACATATACTGATGAGCGCAATTGTTTTTCATCATGCTTGTGTACTCTTGTAGCTATAGCTGGAAAACTCGAGGTAATGGCTTGCTGTAGTTTGTTTCTGTTAGGCGCATATAAGTAAACCAACAATTGACCTCTGGCCCATTTGTCCCGTCCTACTGATGAAAATCTATCACCACCTTTCATCGCTGCACCGTACTTTTCAGAACCCAAGTCTCGCTTGACCATTCTCGTAGTCGGAGACTCCGCATCTGACAGATCAGACAGGATGACATAGGTTCTTAGCTCTTTTCTCAGAGGTTGTCCATTCAGTTCTTCTATCGTGAAATGGCGTAGGTCGAAAATAGGTTCAGGTTGTGGGAGGATAGGATATGCTGATTCAAAGTAGTATTGGAATGTATCTCCTATAGCACTCTCCCATACCTCTTTATCGGCAATGACGATAATCTCATTCATCTTACCCAAAGCAGAGCCTTTTGGTTCCAGCTGCTTATTGACTTCTGAGCTACATCCTATTTGTAATAGCAGTGTATACCCTAAGAATATGTAGTATGCCAAGCGCTTCATGTAAATAATATCTCGATTATTTTTATTCTACAGAGCTGAAAACAACTCTATACAAAGGTAGATGATAATTATGACTCAAAGGGTGGGTAAGCAGGTATACCAATAAAAGAAAAGGAGACCATTGCAACCAATGGCCTCCTTTGACTCACTTTGTTGTTATTTTTTTATTCTTCTATTCTGGACCTTAATTCAGAAGGGGCACTCATCTCGGAATCATCTGTTCTGTTAAAATAGATACCTGTTATATAATATTGCTTGACGACGTTATGACCGATCGAGGCTCGCTGCGTAGGCATTTTTTTCAAGGTTGATTTTCTCATCTTATTCGGTACTTCAGAATCAAAACCTTTCATGTAAGCCTGATTATCTGTCCCTAGAACAGTATCTATTTCAGTGCCATCTAATATGACTTCGGTCGGTGCTCCATTAATAAGAATGACTGTTTGGCTTTGGGCGGTAAGACTAAATCCGCTAATAAGCGTTGCGATAATAAAAACTGATTTAAACATAGAATTAGTTTTTAATGGTTAACACAAAACAACTTCTTCATCTCCACAACATAAATACGAATGAAATCAATAATTAGTTTATTGAATAGAAAGAAATAATGGGTAGGCGATGAGAATGGGGGATAACCATGAAGCGATGCTATTGGAATACCCTTAGGAGGCTGGCTTGCTCTTATAGGAGTTTCCATTTTGGATAGCAAAAAAGCAAATAATGGCAGCACTCAAAAAATAGAAAGGACCTATCTTATCTGCTTCCAGAAGTTCATTCATAAAGAGGGTAAGACTGATGAGGAAGTGGCAAGTCATGGCGGCTATTAATAGTCCTTTATCTGCTGGATCAGTCAAAAGATGAAAGACCCTTTCTCCTATTAACAGTGGTATGAATGTAAGGCATAGCATAATAATTAGCCCTGGCACACCTTGTTCTACAGTAACCATCAGATAGTTATTATGAATACCAGATTTCTCAGGATTATCACTGACATATGTTTCGAAACTACTCACTGTGTATGGTCGATAGTTAGAGTAGAATGTCGCAGGTCCAAAACCGGTTATTGGTTTTTCCTTCACCATATGTGCTCCAGCTATCCACCTATAGAATCTTTCTACTGTGGAGATGTCTTCTAGCTTAGATGTTGCCTCTAGCAAGTTGTCGAATTTCTGGTGTGTGATGGTCTTTTCGAAATCTGGAGAGTAATTTAAATAATTGCTATCAACGGTAAGAAATGCTGCAAGCCCAAGCACCGCAATCAAAGCAGTAAGAATGGCAATTTTTAGGAGTTTCCATGATATGATAAAATAGAAAATAACGGCCAGTACCAAGGCCATCTGAGCAGCTCGTGTATAGCTGAAATAGATGCCTATAAGCAAAGCACCTAACATCATATATCGTAGTAGCGGCCAAGTCTTAAATTGATGCTTTATCAGATAGACATAATATGGTATAAATACCAGTAGCATAATGCCATAGTTAACCGGATTTCTGAATATAGGTCGGACTACAAAATCAGAACTTGCAAAAGAAAAACCTTTGCCTGCATGCCGCATTGTCACATACAAGATGGCGAGCAGTACAAATGGCGCCATCCTTCTAAATATCAGCTCAAATTCACTTCTACTCTTCATAATCATAAGCGGAAAAAAGTAGAAAGGGATCACATACCAAACTTTGGCCAACAAATACTTAAATGAGATAAGTGGATAAGTAGAAGCCAGTCCGGTTAAAGCTATCCAAGCCATATGCAAAATGAGAAGCAACGATATGGGATGTGTGACGATTCTTTTGTCTAGGGTATGGCCTCTTGTAATTAGATACAATAGGACTAATCCTACCATAGTGGCCATCATTGGTTCTGTAGGAAGATCTGTGCCTAAACTGCCCAAAGAAACCTCCACTGAGAATGGCAAAATTATAAAGAAAAGGTAGAAGAGGCCTTTAGGATGTTGTATACAAAAATAGGCATACAGTATACCGATGGGAATGACCATGGGCATTGGGTTGTATATCAATGTGCTTATAATACCACTCAGAATAATAAGACTTGCAAAGGCAAGGAACAGCTTATGCTCCAGAGGAAAAGCAGCTTTTATATCAGACCTTGACAAGGACATAAAACTGCCTGATTAGGACTTCATTTTTTTGAACTGATCTCTTATTAATACCCACAAGCACATCAACAAAGAGGTTATCCCAGCTACCATTATCACAAGAATAGACCGCTTAGGTCTGGATTTGTAGGGAGGAGATTCTGCATGTTCTATTATATGTATGGCGGCAAAGTCTGCTTCATAAGCTTCTTTGAGAGAAGAAATTTGTAATTGGCTTAAAGTTAATTGTGCCCCCAAATCTCTGGTAGATCTTTCTAGGTACTTGACGATAGGATGACCCAAATTGAAATTGGCGACATCTTTTTTCAGTTTGACTAGGAGTTTTTCATACCCTAATTTTTTGGCTTGAATCTTAGCTATGGAATCTTCTTCTATTCCCGGTGTGTTGCGTAATATAGAAAGGGCGCCCTCTGCCTTGAGTACTTCACCTTCTGCCTTGACCAAACTAGAGCCATAAGCTTCTCCTTGAGTATCACTACTAAAGATGCCATACTTTTGTTTCACCTTCATCAAGCTATCAATTAGAAGATTATACTCATCTTGTTTTTTAGCCTGAACATTTTGGAATGCAGAGAGCCTTTTTTGGAAGCTGGCCTTAATGACATCCTGAGCTAATTCATTTATTTTATCTCTTGCTACATTAGCTACCGCTGCTGCAAAATCAGGATCCTTGTCTTCTACAGAAAGTCTAATCGCATCATATTTGGTCTTGTCCGCTGTGTATAGCTTATTGAGTTTGAGATTTAATTTGTGGCGAGCAAGCTCTGCATTCCTGTCTATTTCATAGTGGTCATAGAGATTGAATTTCTCAGTGAGATAATTTTTAAGCGAGTTAGATTTGGATATGGAGAATAATCGATCCATATCCTCTCCGGATCCATAGATGTATTTCCGGTGATTAGTAGGACCAACAGGCACAGGATCAGATAAGTCTGGACTGGCCGCATAGAATAAGGTGCTGGCTTCGTAGTAATTATCTAATGTCAAGGAGGCGCCTGCAGTAAGGACTGCAGCTATAAAACCTGCGCCGAGAATGTACGTTTTCCACTTATATAACAAAGTGACTACATCCAGCAGATTTTCGTTTTGACTCATTCAGTAGGGATGTTTTAGTAAGACCTTAGTTTTCGTTTGCTAAGTCTAAACGCATAAACCTTAGCAAAAATGATACAACAAGCGACAAACTTACGGCTATAACCGCCTCTAGCATCCAATGCAATGATAGAAAATTGTATACACTATAGGTAATAAGTGCAGTCAAGAGTATAAAACAGAGCATTTTGGCACCAAAACGCCTATGAATAGATAAATCAAACTTCTTGAACGTTATGATAACCTGGCCTATGAATACGAGATACTGTGTAGCCAAGGTGGCTATGACTGCCCCCTGTGCCTGCATCTTGGGAATCAAGTAAAGGTTCAAACTCCAATTGACGATGATTCCTGCTATCAGAAGCTTATTCAGTTCTTTAAATTGTCCAGAAGCTGAAATCAAAGAACCAAAAACATATGATAAGCTCATAGCCCAAAAACAAATCATAAGCAGTCTGAATATTTCTATATGCCCGTAATCTATGTCACTATATATCAGGTGCATAATATCTGAAGCATACCACCAGCAGAGTGCTGTTATTGGCGTAGCAATGGATAGTAAGATACCGGCAGCTTTGCGTACTAATGGACTGACCGCCATCTTATCTTTAAGCTGACGAGCATACATGGGTATCAGTAGGACAGCAAATAGATAACCTATGATATTAGCTGCATCCATTAATCTGAATCCACGGGCATATTTGCCTGCAGCTGTGCCACCATCCTTAAGCATACGTTCTAGCATCACCCCATCCATACGCGTATACATAGACATGAGAAAAATGACGAGGGCGAAGGGTATACTCTTTTTGAGAATATTTCGAAATTCAATATGATTAAATCGGATACTAAGTTTGAATTTCTGGCTAAGTAAAACCAGGGCAATCACAATGGCAATCGAAATTGCAATCACCTGACTCCAAATAAACTTTTCTATTGTGATGGACTTCAAAGCATATAGATAGTATCCTATAAAAAATATCATGAGCAACTTGTCCAGCGCTGAAAGCCAACTCTCTGTGGCGTAAGATGCCAAGGCGGAAAAATGACTTCTGATATACTGATAGAAGGTCAGTAAGGCCATGATAAGTCCTATAGGCCATAACAATCTGAGATATTCCATAGGATATCCGAGCAAACGACCAACAGACATCAAAATGATAAAATAGACTAGTGTCAATACAATCTTAAGACCGAGCACATTGGCAAAATGACTGGCCACAGTCTCGTTGTTTTGGGAAACATGCTTAGAGTTATAATTATGAATTCCCATATCCAGGAGGATCTGGAAAAGGAAACTGAAATTATAGAGAGCGAAGAATATACCATAGGATTCATCCCCAAGTACATCTTGTATCTTAGCATCTATACCGAGCACATATATTGGTTTAATGAGCAGGTTGATACCTAGTAAAAGCAATATATTTTTTGTGAACTTTACTTGCAAGTGTTTGATGCCTTTAGTAATATCTTCAAAGCTACGCATTTAGGCCTTTTAAGCTTTAACAGGATGAGTGAAGAGAATTTGATAAATTGGAATCACAATCAGTCATAAATATGCGAGGAAGTATTCTATTACGGATGATTATTATGCTAGGCATGTACGGTGGTCTTAGCTTTTATGGTGGTGAATTAGGATGGAAAATCCTCTATCCAGTGCGACTATTCGTCACTTTTCTACACGAATTTGGACATGCGATAGGTGCAGTAATTACAGGTGGATCAGTCTTGGATGTCCAGATTAATGCTGATGGCAGTGGCTTCACTAAGTCTATGGGCGGTAATCGTGCGATAACCATAATGGGTGGCTATTTAGGGAGTGCCCTCTTTGGCAACGTACTATTCTACATAGGGGCAAAAGGCAAGAAAATGGTCAAACCGATGTTGGGCATTGTTATTCTTTCTATGATAGTGACTGGATTTGTTTGGTTTAATTCGGTCTATACAACCTGTGTATTGATTGGGTTTTCATTGGTTTTTGCCTTCATCATGATGAAAACCAACTTTGGTTCAGAATTACTGATGTTCTTAGGCTTGGCAAGTGTCCTCTATATCATACAGGATTTCAATGTTGGCCCTACCTCGGACTTGAAAGCTTATGAAGAGGTCATGGTGGTACTTCCTGCTCAGGTATGGATGTATGTATGGCTCGGAATTGCGATTCTATTACTTCTATTCAATCTTAAAATGTTGCTCAAATCTGACCCTTATAGTGACAATCACACTGAATTATAGGGTAAACCCTTAACAGCATCCAAGTATTTGAGAACGTTTTCAACATAACTAACAAATATTTATTCCAAGACAGTAAATATTATTTAGTGCTTTCGCTTCTTAAAACTGATTTTGATTATCTTTATGCTATTCCCAATACGTATTGGGTTTCATAAACTAAAAGTAAGATTCTACTGTAATGGTAGAGTCTTTTTTATTTGATGGTAGATATAAAATCATTGTGGGTTGGTGATAAATGTCGAATAATTAGTAGTGGTAGAGTTGGTTTATTTAAAGGCCTTAAAGGCAAACGTGCAAGAATACAGGTAGCAGATATGATATTCTTAGTCTCTTCTTCTAATTTGGAACTATATACTGAGCCAGAATCCGTGAACCCTATTTATTTTGAAGAAGCGCCATCTGAATCACCCACTTTTCATGAATTTAAATCTAGTATTGACCTACACATCGTAACCTTAGCACCTCACTTAGCTAATGAATTACCGATTCGGATTTTATCTTATCAAAAGCAGACTTTGGCTCAGTTTTTAGATGAAGCAGAGAGTAAAGGCGCCAGAATATTGACCATAATCCATGGCAAAGGCAGAGGCGTATTGAAATCAGAAGTAATACATGAATTAAAAGGACGGCCCTCAGTCAAGATTTACTTTGACATTCATGATGGAGGAGCGGTAGAAGTACATTTAAAGTAGCTAAGAACGTTAGCTAATTGCTTATCTCATGACCTTGACAAAGGTATTGAGCAGTAGATTAGATTCTGAATTAAGTAATTTTTCCAAAGCATTATCCGCCGCTCTTGAAATAGAATCTAAATTATTGACAACATTTTTGAATTCTGATGAATGTGCGCAAGTCGCTTCTACTTCGCTGAATTTACTGAGCATAGACAACATTGGACCAAGCTCTTTTTCCTTCCGCTTTTTTAGCGTTTTTCTAAACACATTCCAAAAATCCTTTTCAGCTTCATAGAAATCCTTCCGCTCTCCTGGCTTAGATTTACGATACACCAAGCCCCAATCGATTAGAGCTCTTAAATTCATATTGGCATTGCCTCTAGAGATTTTGAGCTCACTCATAATCTCCTCAGCAGACATTAAATCAGGACTGATGAGTAATAAAGCATGGATATGGCCCATGGTTCTACAAATTCCCCAGTTACACCCAAGTTCTCCCCAAGTGTTTATAAACTGTTCTTTTGCGTTTTGTATTTCCATGAATCCACCTGAATAGATTATCAACACAATGTCAATAGATACATTGCTTAATTGTTGAAAGTCCTTGTGTTAAAACAAATTTTTATTGAAATGGTTGTCTTTCAACTGATAGATTTGATGGTCTACTACTTATTTGTTCATATAGAATGGCAATTTCACCACTTTAGCTTGCATCACTTTATTTCTGATTTTAATCCCTATCGATTTGCCTTTTTTTGAATAGGCCTTTTTTACATAACCCAGACCGATAGGGATACCTAGACTAGGGGACATAGTGCCTGAGGTGACTGTTCCTATGGTTGAGCCATTTTCATCTACTATATCATACCCATTTCTTGGTACTCTCTTATTATCTACGACGAATCCTATCAGCTTCTTGGAGAGGCCTTCCTCCCTCTGAGATACAAAAATGGACTTTGAGAAAAAGTCTGTTTCCTTAGTTGTTTTGGTGATCCACCCAAGTCCGGCTTCTAATGGAGAGGTTTCGCTGTTGATATCATTGCCATAGAGACAGTATCCCATTTCTAAGCGAAGCGTATCACGGGCACCTAGTCCAACTGGACGAATGCCTTCTTCAGCGCCTGCTTCCATCAGCGCTTTCCAAATATGGACGGCATCTTGGTTATTTAGATATAATTCATAACCACCAGATCCAGTATATCCAGTTGCTGATATAATAACATCTTTGACATCGGCTACCTCTCCATTTGCAAAATAATAGAAGGGGATTTGGCTTACTTTCACAGAAGTCAATTTTTGTAATATGTCTGAAGATTTAGGGCCTTGAAGTGCAAGAAGGGCCATATTATCAGACTTGTTGGTTATAGTAACCCCGAGGTCATTGGCGTTTTGTATCCAACTTAGATCTTTGTCTATATTGCTTGCATTGACTACCAGCATATATTCGTTATCGTTAGTCCTATAGATAATCAGATCATCTATGATTCCTCCTGTGTCATTAGGGAGGCAACTATACTGCGCCTGACCTACAGCTAGGGTGGAGGCATCATTAGAGCTGATCTTTTGTATCAATTCCAATGCCTTCTCACCTTGTAGAAAGAATTGGCCCATATGGGATACGTCAAATAGACCAGCTGCTGTCCTCACTGCCTTATGTTCTTCATTGATAGTGGTATAACTCACTGGCATATTGTAACCAGCAAAGGGCATCATTCTGGCACCTAATGTTACGTGCAGTGCGGTTAATGGTGTTTCTTTCATTTCTATATTTCCAATAAAGATTAAATTATTTTAAATGAGAGATGATGATGTCTGTAATCTTATCTCCTACTTGGATATTATGCACAACGTCCATCCCTTCTGTTACCTTTCCAAAAATTGAATATCGGCCATTGAGGTGAGGAGTGGGTGAGTGGGTTACAAACCACTGAGTAGACTCAGTATTGGGCCCTGCTGAAGCCATGCCCACATAGCCTTCCTCGTCATAACACCTTGGGCCTAATTCTGAATGAATTACATAATCCGCCCCACCATAATTGTCTCCACGAGGGCTTCCAGTCTGAATCACAAAATTGGGTACGACCCTGTGAAATAACATATTATCAAAATAATCATTCTCCGCTAAAGAGATGAAATTCTGAACAGATTCCGGGGATTCACTAGGATAAAAACTAATAGTGAATAATCCCCTTGTGGTTTTGACTATGGCTTTGGTTTTATCTGTTACCTCCTGCATTTTATTCCAATTTATGGGTTTAAATGTGGTGGCTTGAGTTAAGATTGGTTTATTGACACCCCTCACATGAGCCAAGGCTTTTTCTACTGCATGGATACTTTCCAGTTGTTGTGGTGCTTTGAGACCTGCCAATGCATCCTTAAGAAAGTTTGTAGAATCTATAAGTGGCTTTAATTGACTTTCTGGATTTGCTATTATATCAGCTCCAACACCAGTCAGACCCTCATCATTGAGCGCCATTTGTTCTTGTATGAATGCTAATATCTTTCGTCTTGTGGATCTTGCTAGCGTCTGATGAATGGCATTAAAATCTTTATGAGATAGGATGGTTCCCAAGGCTTCTAAGGCCGCAGTCTTTACGATAACATTTGTGGTCGTGTCTGCGTAGGATAGTAGATATTTGCTATTAGAGGGGTCATACCCTAATGCTTTTAGATATCCGATTTTGCCATAAAGGTTGGTCTCGCTAGCCAACGCTTGCTGAACTTGCCAGCGGGTGGCATTTTTGGTTTTCTCATAGTAATGAGGTAATAGTTTGAATACACTCTCATATATAGCTGTTTTTATTGGGGTAGGGATACTGTCTTTGGCTACATCTCTGTATTTATAAGCATCAGCAGGTGTGCCGTTAGTAGCTACATAGTCTGCTGCTTTTCTAGCAATATGGATATTATCAGACCTTAGAGCTTCCAGGATAGTAGGTAGAACTAATTCATGCTCATAACTGCTCAGACTTGCTAGGATATTGCACTTGACTCTATAGTCTTGTTCCAATGACATTTGCGACAATAAGGTTGTAAGTATTTCCGAATCAGACGTATTCTTAAGCGCTGTAGCTAATGCCATTTTTATATAAGAATCACTTTCATCTACAAAAGCTTCCGCAATCTGGAACTTGACTTTATCTATATTAAGGTTTTGGGTTCTAGCGAGGAAGTGAGCAGCATATAACCTTGCTAAGTCAGTATATGTTGGATTTCTAACGGCATCTACGGCCCTTTGGATAATGTCAGGATCTGATATCCCTCTTAGACCAAACTGATATAGGCTTTTCATTTGACCTTCTATAAGTAAGGTATCCTGTTCTCTATATCCTTCTGCTGAGGCAATAAAAGACGCTATGTTCTGATTTGAAATTTTACCTAACGCCGTTAGTACCGCACCATTGGCTGCATTATCCACAGACATGGTGTCCCGCTGTCTGAATCCTGCTATCAGCGCTTGTTCTGATTCTGAATTTCCTTGTTGCCCTAAGGCATAAGCCACCATAGACCTTACCTTGATTACAGGATCATCGAGCATGGAATGCAGTTTAGCTAATGCAGAAGGCGCAGGAATGGAGGCAAATGATCTGGCAGCGAGGTATCTGATTGTAGGATCATTAGAATCCAATAATCTCACTAAACTATCTATATCACTAGCAGCTTGATGGTTTATCACTTCTTGAAAGGTAAGAGTTCCATGGGTAAGCGTAACCTCTGTAAGGACCTTACCTGATTCAGGCACACATCGGACAAACACTGTACACAGGCTAAGAATAGTAAACAAGATGAAAATATAGGAGCGCATAAAGAATTAAGTTAACTTTATTAAAACCAGTGAGTCAAAAATATCTCTTTCGATTACATATTTTACTATATATACGCCTATAATCCAATCAGGTGTGATCCTAATAAGTTGTATTTTTAAGCTTTATCTTGTCTTTATCTTCCCTACCTGTCTTGTGAGCGATTTTGTTATTGGTTAACAATGCTCATCTTTATAATTGAATATCAAAATTATCTAGTTATGAAATATATATACACATTTGTTTTTCTATTTATTTTATCTTCTAATTTGTGGAGCCAGAGATTGGTATCTTTCGAATATCTGAGCACGACGTCAAGCGCCATACTTAACGGACAAATTTCAGTCCTCAATGCGATTAATGACGTAGACCTTTATAGTGTGGTATATATGACCCCAGATGTTTTAGGAAATGAACATGAAGCGTCTGGCCTGGTCTGTGTCCCTGTTGTAGATCAGACGACTTCTTATCCTTTGGCTTGTTATCAGCATGGAACAGTACAGGGACGTAATGATGTCCCTTCTATGCAAGCTGGAGGTCATACCTTGACTATCGCCTTCGCTTCAAGAGGATATGTGGTGGCAACACCTGATTTTGTAGGATTAGGTATATCTCCAGGCGTTCATCCTTACATCCATGCAGACACGGAGGCATCAGCAGCTGTGGATTTGCTATTAGCTACACAAGAGATGATGAATGATCCTACTTTTGAAAACATCGCTCTTAATGACCAATTGTTTATTTCTGGATACTCACAAGGAGGTCATGCGGCTATGGCTTTACATCGAGCTATAGAACTGGATAATGCTGGTGGCTTCGAAGTGACGGCCTCTGCACCAATGTCTGGACCTTACAGTGTATCAGATGCTATGGTAGATTTTACGCTAAGCGGTGACCCATACGAAACGGTGTCCTACATTGGATGGTTGACCTTGGGTTATCAGGTAGCCTATCCTAACCTATTGGCAGGAATTGAACTTGAGGATGTATTCTTACCACAATTTATACCAAGTGTGGAAGCATTTAGAGATGAGAATATTCTACTGAATGACTTAAATGCTCAAATGTCTCAATTGCTTTTGGATTCTGTTGGATCAGTTACCCCTGTTAATACCTTACGACCTGAAATTGCGGATGCATTATTCAATGACCCAGACCATCCTCTATCTCAAGCGCTTGCAGATAATGATGTTTTTGATTGGGCACCACTAGCACCGACTAACTTATACTATTGTATGGGAGATGATCAAGTCACTTTTAGAAATGCGACACTTGCAGCTGAAGTAATGACAGCAAATGGATCTGATCAAGTTACCGCAATTCAGTTGGACTTAGGCTTTCCTTTAAATCATGGAGGATGCGTATTGCCTGCTTCATTAGCGACAATAAATTTCTTTGATGGATTTAGAATGTCAAGTTCTACCAATGACCAACAAGATGAAAACATTGAAATATTTTACGCTGAGAATTTTCTTCATGTAGACCTAACAGAAGCGAGTACATCATCAGCACGATTAGATATATATAGTATGTCTGGAATATCTGCAGTCTCTATTTCAGAAGTGTTTGGTGAATCAAGACATAATCTGGATGGTATAGAATCTGGCGTTTATTTCGTTGTACTTTCTAATGGTAATGGAATCTTAAAATCTCAGAAAATCACCATAAGTAAATAATTGATTGCTAATTAACGAGCGATTAATGTGGCATTAGCCTAATTTTGCACTGCCCAAAGTCAATACATGTTCTTTGGGCAGTGTTTTTATATAATGAGATAATTTAGAATGAGCTTAAATTTTAATAATGACCAGGAAGCAGTAGATGGTCTGAAGAAAACATATACTAACCTCAAGTCCGAGATTGGAAAAATGATTGTAGGACAGGATGAAGTGGTCAAAACCGTCTTGATTTCCTTATTTGCTAACGGTCATAGTTTACTTGTAGGTGTGCCTGGGTTGGCAAAAACATTATTAGTAAGTACGATATCAGAAGTATTGGATCTTTCTTTTAAAAGAATTCAGTTCACGCCAGATTTAATGCCTTCAGATATTACAGGTGCAGAGATTTTGGACGAAAGTCGTTCTTTCAAATTTAATAAAGGACCTCTATTTGCTAACATCGTATTAGCGGATGAGATTAACAGGACACCGCCGAAAACGCAAGCGGCCCTCCTTGAGGCTATGCAGGAAAGAAGTGTGACAATTAGTGGGGTGAGACATCTCTTACCAAAACCCTTCTTTGTATTAGCTACCCAAAACCCTATAGAACAAGAAGGTACTTACCCATTGCCTGAAGCTCAGCTGGATAGATTTATGTTTAATATCCCTCTAGATTATCCATCATACCAAGAAGAAATCACCGTTGTAAAATCTACCACAACAGATAACCAAGTACAACTTAATAGTATCGTTACTGCAGAGGAGATTCTCGGTTACCAGCAATTAATCAGAAAGATTCCAATAGCGGATAATGTCTTAGAATATGCAGTGTCATTAGCTAGTAAGACAAGGCCGTCTACCGAAATGGCTACAGATACTGTAAACAACTATATCGCCTGGGGTGCTGGGCCAAGAGCATCTCAGTATCTGGTATTAGGAGCAAAAACGCATGCAGCTATACAAGGAAAGTACTCTCCAGATAAAGAAGATGTTCAGGCTATAGCCAATTATGTCTTGAGACACAGGATTGTCAGAAACTATAAAGCTGAAGCAGAAGGAATCACCGAAGAGAACATTATCACAGGGTTGCTCTAATAAAGTCAGTCAGGGACTAGGTTTTATTTTCTTTTATCATATCTAAGATATGATTGTCTACAAGATTGGGTAGTGTGACTTTTAATCTTGGACTGCGTTGCATTTCTCTTTTGATTGCATATAAGGCAGGTTGGTTTCTAGCCCATGCTCGACGAGCAATTCCATTATTTACATCATAGAACAACATGTTCTCTAATCGTCTTTCGGCATCATCACTGCCGTCCAATAACATTCCAAAACCGCCATTGATAACCTCTCCCCAACCGACACCTCCTCCATTATGTATGGATACCCAAGTAGCGCCTCTGAAGCTATCGCCGATGACATTGTGAATGGCCATATCAGCCGTAAATTTACTTCCGTCATAAATGTTGCTTGTCTCTCTGTATGGCGAGTCTGTACCACTCACATCGTGATGATCTCTTCCTAGCACAATCGAACTTGTAATCTCACCTGCTGCAATGGCTTTATTAAAGGCTTGGGCAATTTTGATACGTCCCTCAGCATCGGCATACAGGATTCTTGCCTGCGATCCTACTACAAGCTTATGATTCTTTGCTTCTTTTATCCATTTGATGTTATCGGTAAGCTGCTGTTGGATGTTATCTGGTGCAGTTGCTTTAATGGATTCTAATATCTCGGCAGCTATTTTGTCACTTTTATCTAAATCAGATGATTTTCCAGAGGTGCAGACCCATCGGAAAGGTCCGAAACCATAATCGAAGCACATTGGACCAAGAATATCTTGCACATAGGACGGATAACGAAAGTCGATTCCATTATCAGCCAAAACGTCTGCACCAGCCCGAGATGACTCTAATAAAAATGCATTACCATAATCAAAAAAGTAGGTACCTTTTGCAGTATGTGCATTGATAGCCGTTGCCTGTCTTATGAGGGAGGCTTTGACCTCAGAAGCAAATTTCTCCGGATTCTCACTTATTAATGTATTTGCATCCTCATAGGATAACCCCACAGGATAATAACCTCCTGCCCATGGATTATGAAGTGATGTTTGGTCTGAGCCCACATCTACCTTTATGTCCTGCTCTAGAAATGCTTCCCATACATCTACGATATTACCGATAAAGGCCAGTGATACTACTTGTTCGTTTTGTTTAGCTTGCTTTACACGTTTTGTCAGATCAGGTAGGTTATCATATAGTTCATCTACCCATCCTTGTGTATGCCGCTTCTTAGCAGCGTGAGGATTGACTTCTGCACAAACCGTAATACAACCTGCAATGTTTCCAGCTTTTGGCTGTGCACCACTCATGCCTCCGAGACCTGCGGTGAGAAAAATCCTTCCTTTAGGAGATTGGTCCTTTCCTAATATCTTTCTGAAGGCATTCATGACTGTAATTGTAGTCCCATGGACTATCCCTTGAGGACCTATGTACATATATGACCCTGCCGTCATTTGCCCATATGAAGTAACACCCAGCGCATTATACCTTTCCCAGTCATCTGGTTGGCTATAGTTAGGTATCATCATACCATTAGTGACAACCACTCTAGGTGCTTCACTGTGGGAAGGAAAGAGACCCAGAGGATGTCCAGAATACATATGTAGCGTCTGATTATCAGTCATCCGAGCCAAGTAAGACATGGTCAGTAGATACTGTGCCCAGTTCTGGAAAACTGCGCCATTACCGCCATAGGTTATAAGCTCACATGGGTGCTGCGCTACAGCATGATCCAGATTGTTCTGAATCATAAGCATAATGGATGCCGCTTGCTGACTCTGCGAAGGATATTCATTCAATGGCCTTGCGTACATGTCATATCCAGGCCTAAATCTGTGCATATAGATGCGGCCAAGAGATTGGAGTTCTTCCATAAATTCTGGCGCTAAGGTCTCGTGCCACTCAGATGGAAAATATCTCAATGCATTCTGTACAGCAAGGATCTTTTCGTCTGGCCGGAGAATGTCTTTTCGGCTAGGTGCTCTATCTACACCAGTAGGGAAGGGCTTAGGGGCTGGAAGTGTGGCTGGGATACCTTGTAAAATCTGATCTGCAAATGACATATGTAGTACTTGAATTTCCTTGTTACCTGACTAAAAGATATAAGAAATGCGAATATTAGTATACTTCAAACTCTGATTCAAAGGTATAGGTTCGCTTTTGATACTTTTTAGAAAGTGAGATTAATTTCCTGCTTCCCAAAAGGGCTATTGCGGTATCTATATCATTCTTAAACAAGCGGTCATCTACTACATGCTTTATTTTCTTTCTTATCTCCTTATGTATCGCTTCTAGTATTTTACTTGATTTGTGAGGTCTTCTGAAGTCCATGGCCTGTGCAGCACAAATTAATTCTATGGCGAGTATTTTCTCTAAATTTTGACAGACTTTCAGCGCTTTTCTACTCCCTATAGAACCCATGCTTACATGGTCTTCTTGCCCCAATGAGGACGGGATACTATCTGCACTGGCAGGGAAGCATAATCCTTTATTTTCGCTAACAAGTGCTGCAGTAGTGTACTGAAGGATCATGAATCCAGAATTCAGTCCTGCTTCAGCAACCAATAATTTCGGGGTTACTCCGTGATTCCCTTCCAGAGACAGATAGGTTCTTCTGTCAGAAATATTGCCTAGTTCTGATGCCGCTATACAAGCATAATCTATAGGAATAGCGATAGGTTGTCCATGAAAGTGCCCACCACTTATTGTATTATTTCTGGAGAATATTATCGGATTATCCGTGACAGCATTTATTTCTATTTCTATACAATCTTTTAAGTGTGCCCATGCAGTTCGTGAAGCACCATGTACTTGTGGTATGCATCTGAGAGAGTAGGGATCTTGTACCTTATCGCAGTTCTTATGAGATTCTAATATGGCAGAGTCTTCTAGAAATGATGATATTCTTTCAGCAACATGACGATTGCCTTTGTATGGCCTCAGCTGGTGAAATTTTTTATTGAATGGAGCTGCAGATCCCTCCAAGCCCTCTATCATGATAGCACTTATAATGTCCGCGTGAGTTAGACAGTTGTACATTGTATCTAGCACATAGATGGCATGAGCTGCAATAAATTGGGTCCCATTAATTAAAGCCAAACCTGATTTGGGCGCAAGCTTGATAGGTTTTTTCTTAAGTTTTTTAAGTAAAGTCGAGGTATTATATTTCTTACCTCTGTATATGACTTCCCCTTCTCCCATGAGTGGCAAGAACAGATGCGATAAGGGCGCTAGGTCACCTGAGGCACCTAATGATCCTTGACAAGGAACCACAGGGATAATATCATTTTTAATATGCCATGAGATTCTGTTAATGATTGCCATGCTTATTCCTGAGAAGCCTTGGCACAGGGCATGCATTTTAAGGATAAGCATCAGTTTAGCTATTTTATCAGGGATAGGTTCTCCTACACCTACAGCGTGACTGATTAATATATTTTCTTGGAGTTTGGTCGTATTATCTGAAGAGATAACGGTATTGCAAAGTGGTCCAAAGCCTGTGTTGATACCATATACAGCCTTAGTCCCGCTAGCTATGGCCAACACTACTTTATGAGAATCGTTGATTTTCTTTTTTGCCTTAGTAGAGATAGTTGTTTTCGCCTTCCCAGACAGTATGTCTAGTGCAATTCCTGCTGTCAAATGGTCTTCTCCATATTTGAATGACATATCGATTTTGTTTTGTGTAAAAATACAATTGTGTCCAATGAAAGTTGACGACACTCAAAATATAAATCGACACACAGATTCTCTATTGTTCCAAATACAACTTAATACGTAAGAATCAATAAATGCAAAAAAAAGGCGCTAACCCAGTTAGCGCCTTTTTATTTCTTATAATCTTAAAACTACTTTTTACGTGGTCTACCTGCTGTTTTTCTCTTAGCAGTAGTTTTTCTTGCTGTCGTTTTTTTCTTAGCAGGTGTTCTTTTAGCTGCTGTTTTTCTCTTAGCAGTAGTTTTCCTAGCTGTAGTTTTTTTCTTAGCAGGCGTTCTTTTAGCTGCTGTTTTTCTTTTAGCAGTAGTTTTCCTAGCTGTAGTTTTTTTCTTAGCAGGTGTTCTTTTAGCTGCTGTTTTTTTCTTGGCAGTAGTTTTCCTTGCTGTTGTTTTCTTCCTAGCTGTAGTTTTTTTCTTAGCAGGTGTTCTTTTAGCTGCTGTTTTTCTTTTAGCAGTAGTTTTTCTTGCTGTAGTCTTTTTCTTAGCAGCAGTTTTTCTAGCTGTAGTTTTTTTCTTAGCAGTAGTTTTTTTCTTAGCTGTGGTTCCTCTTTTCTTCTTAGGACCAGGTTTTTTTCTGATAGGCGTTTTAATTCCTAAAACTGCATTTGCTAATTCTTTTGCGGTAGTGCTAGCTGTTTTTTGCTTTTTAACTTTTTTCGCCAGCGCTATTAATTCGCTATCAATTTCTTTTGCCATTTCTTTTGTATTATTAAAAATTTTGCTCAAAATTAAATAAACTTAATGGAATATACCATTTATATATATAATTTTTCTATATCTGTTTTTATGTTATTTAATCCAACAGTGAGAATTATTTATTAGAATTTAATTAGATGTGCTTATTTCAGGTAGATTATTCTGGTTTAATTCAAATAAATTAACTGAGAATGAATCTAGTGAATTATCTATTCTATCAATGTTATTCACTAGATAATTAAATTGGATTTCTGTCAGTTTATTGGCTTTAATTTAATTGATTTCAGCATCATAAAAATCAAAATCATTCTTATCCCAATCTATAACTAATCCACGAGCCAATTTCTTTGCAATATCTTTACCATACATTAACTCTGTTAGATAAAGACTCGCATGTAATGACTTAGCACCACCCGCTGACGTTATGTATTTTCCATCTCTTACAAATAGTACATTTTCTTTGACTTTTAGGTGTGGGAATTGTTTTCTGTATGGTGCTACATCGCTAGGAAATGTAGTAGACCATACCTTATCTAAAAGCCCTGTTTTTGCTAATACGAAGGCACCATCACAGTGAGATGTTACCCATTCAGCACTTTTACTTACAATAGTTACAAATTCAATTAGTTTTTTGTCTTCCAAATCGGTATCCATGCTATGCTCAGCAGCAGGTACAACCAGTATGTCTATTTGTGGGATAGTATCTAAATAATTATAGTCAGGCTTTATTCTTAGTCCCTCAAAGGTGGTTACAAGATCTCCGGTATTTGATATAGTAAATACATCCATGGCTTTAATCCCCTCTCTGTATTGGGTATGCTGGAATATATCCATCGGTGCTGTTAATTCAGTATTATATGTACCAGGAAGCAGCAATATTCCAACCTGGTATCTGTCCGCATGATGAACGAAAGAATGCGTTTTATCTTCGAGATTATTTGTATGCTTTTCTGGGGACTGACAACTAATCAGGAATATAACTAGCCAAAAGATATTCTTGGTCATTCTTTGCATAGTTTTTGGATTTTTCTAGTCAGGTGTGATATAATAGCGTGCTTGAAAAGATTTTCCTTCTGTGGGAAAGATAAGTTAAAGGTAATCTAGTATGAAGCTAATCAAAGGGCATAAAAAAACCTCGTACAATTATCATTTGAACGAGGTAGAAAAGTGTGGGCGATGAGAGACTCGAACTCCCGACCCCCTCGGTGTAAACGAGGTGCTCTGAACCAACTGAGCTAATCACCCTA